>DATAOP010000074.1:0-46970 GCA_036265675.1 Solirubrobacterales bacterium | reverse complement strand
CTGGCGCGGCGCGGCGACCAGGAGCACATGGCGACCCTGGAGCGCGAGGGAATCGAGCCGATCGACCTGGTCTGCGTCAACCTCTACCCGTTCGAGGAGACGATCAAGGGCCGCGAGGTCGAGCACGACCTGGCGATCGAGAACATCGACATCGGCGGCCCGACGATGATCCGCGCCGCCGCCAAGAACCACGCCGGCGTCGCGGTCGTCGTCAAGCCCGAGTCCTACGACGCCGTCTGCGCCGAGCTCGAGGAGACCGGGGGCGAGATCTCTGCCTCGACCCGGCACTGGCTCGCCAACGAGGCCTTCGCCCAGACCGCCCGCTACGACGCCGCGATCAGCCAGTGGTTCTCGCTCTCCTACGAGGACTTCCCCGAGCACCTCGCGCTCGCCTTCGAGAAGGAGCTCGACCTCGCCTACGGCGAGAACCCGCACCAGCGGGCGGCGCTCTACTCGGAGGTCGGCGCCCGCAGCGGCGCCCTGTCCGGGATCTCGAAGCTGCACGGCCGCGCGCTCTCCTTCAACAACGTCCTCGACCTCGACTCGGCACGGGCGCTGACCGACGACCTCGATGGCCCGGCCTGCACGATCGTCAAGCACAACAACCCCTGCGGGGCGGCGACCGGCGAGGACGCGCTCGACGCCTACCGGCGGGCGCTCGCCTGCGACCCGCTCTCCGCCTTCGGAGGAGTGATCGCGATCAACCGCCCGATCGGGCTCGAGCTGGCCGAGGCGCTGCACGAGAACTTCGTCGAGGTCCTGATCGCGCCCGGCTTCGAGGACGGCGCGCTCGAGGTGTTGCAGCAAAAGGAGGCGATCAGGATCCTCTGCGAAGAGGAGCGGCGGCAGACGAATCCGGGCGAACGGGACATCAAACGGATTCGCGGCGGCCTCCTGATCCAAGACCGCGACGGGAACCCGGAGCCGCGCGAGCTGATGGAGGTGGTGACCAGGGCCGAGCCGACCGAGCAGCAGTGGGAGGACATGCTCTTCGCCTGGACGGTGGTCCGCCAGGTCCGTTCGAACGCGATCGTCCTCGGCCGTGACGGAGCCACGCTCGGGATCGGTGCGGGCCAGATGAGCCGCGTCGACTCGGTCCGGCTTGCGGTCGAGAAGTGCCGCGACGCCCGCGGCGAGGAGGCCGACGCTCTGCTCGCCGGCTCGGTCGCCGCCTCCGACGCCTTCTTCCCGTTCGCCGACGGGCCCGAGCTGGCGATCGAGGCCGGCGCGACCGCCGTGATCCAGCCCGGCGGATCGAAACGCGACGCCGAGGTGATCGAGGCCTGCGACGCCGCAGGCGTAGCGATGGTCTTCACCAAGCACCGCCACTTCCGGCACTAGCGCCTGCGGCATCGGGGGTAGGCTGGTGGCTATGGCTCGCAAGGTTGCGCTGGTCGCGTTCGTGATCGCCGGGGCCACCGCGGTCCCGTCCACGGCTGCCGCGAACCACCACGGTGTCCGGCTCGGAACGGCGCACCCGCTTTCCGCCCACCCGGCGCACCGATCGGCATGCGAGGCGCGGGCCCGACGCCACCACCATCGCTGTCGGCGAGCACAGCACCAGCTCCCCGCGATCGGATACGTGGCGCCGAGCGTGAGCGTCGCTGCGGCGCCCGGGCCCGCTCCCGACCCCGGAGATCACACGGCCCCGAAGTTCGGCGGCCTGCAGTCGGCATTCGCCTGCACTCCGGGGCCACAGCGACCGGGGCAGACGACGCCGTTCAACCTGAGCTGGGAAGCAGCCACCGACGACGTCACGCCTCCTGCCCTCGTCATCTACGAGATCTACCTCGCGACGACGCCGGGCGGTGAGAACTTCGCGCACCCGAGCTGGACGGCGGAACCGGGCGCGACCAGCTTCCGCACGCCGGGCCTCGCCTCGCACGGCAGCTTCTACTTCGTCGTCCGCGCCCGCGACACAGCGGGCAACGAAGACTCGAATCTGGTCGAGCGCCACGGCGTCGACCCCTGCCTCTGACGAGTGTGAAGCCGGTCACCGTATCCGTCGAGGTGCCTCAGTCTCCCGAGGAGGTCTTCGACTACCTCGACGTCCTCGCCAACCACGAGGCGTTCACCGATCACTTCCTCGTTGATTGGGAGACGTCGGGACCGGAGCGCGGGGTCGGCGCCAGGGCGCGGATGCGGGTCAAGAAGCCGGGGCGGGAGGACTGGCTGGACATGGAGGTGATCGAGTCCGAGCGTCCGCAGAGGAATATCGAGCGGGCGACCGGCGCAAACGGCCGGCGTCTGACCCAGGGGAGCTACGAGCTCGCGCCGATAGACGGCGGCGGAACCGCGATCAGCTTCGAGCTGGCCTGGCTCGAGGCGCCGAGGAGCGAGCGCCTGATCGGCCCGATCACCAGGGCGGTCACCAAGAGCGCCAACGCGAAGGCACTGCGGCGGCTGTCCGAACGCCTCGCCGAGCGCTCCGGTCAGCCTTAGTCGGCCACAGCCGCTTGCTCGGGCAGGCACTCGGTGCAGGCCTGGCTCGGGCTCGGATGGCGGGGCGAGCGGCGGCCGTCGCTAGTGCGGATCGTGGCCCAGGAGACCAGCCCACCGCAGGCCGCCACCGCGGCGGCGATCAGCATCGCCCTGCTGTAGCCATCGGAGAAGGTGCCCGGCGCGACGGCGGTCGACGCACTCAGACCCGCCGCCACCGGCAGCACCGCGCTGGCGAGAAGCTGGGCCAGGCGAGCGGCTGCGTTGTTGACGGCCGAGGCGATTCCGGCCCGTTCATCGGGAAGGGCGGCGAGCACGGCGGCGGTCAGCGGGGCGACGAAGATCGTCATCCCGACACCGAAGACGACGACCCCCGGAAGCACGGACGCCAGGTAGGCGTCGCCGCGGTCGACGCCGGACAGCATCGCCGTCCCGACCGCGAGCACGAGCGGGCCGACGGTCATCGGGATGCGCGGGCCGATCCGCTCTCCGAACTTGCCCGCCTGGGGTGAGAAGAGCAGCATGATCAGGGTCGCGGGGAAGGAGGCTGCGCCGGCGGCGAGCGCACTGTAGCCGAGGACATCCTGGAGCTGCAGGGAGAGGAAGAAGAAGACGGCCCCGATCGCCAGGTAGTTGGCGACGGTGGCGGCGTTGGCGCCCGAGAACTGCCGCGAGCGGAAGATCGTGAGCGGGAGCATCGGCTCGGCCGTGCGCCGCTCGAAGAGGATGAAGCCAACCAGCAGGAGGCATCCGGCCAGCCCTGCGGCGGCGACACCAGGGTCGAGCAGCCCGCCACCCCCCGCCTCGACCAGCGCGTAGGTGACGCCCGCGAGGCCGAGCGCGACGAGGACCGACCCGATCCAGTCTGGCCGCTGCTGCGAGCCTTCCTCGCTCATCCGGCTCTCCGGCAGGTGCCGGACCCCGATCCAGGCGGCGACCAGCGCCGCAGCGACGACCACCCCGAAGACCCAGCGCCAGGAGGCGGCGTCGACGAGCCAGCCGCCAACGAATGGGCCGATCAGGCTGGAGACGCCGGACCATCCCGCCCAGGCCCCGATTGCCTGGGAGCGATCCTCGGGGGCGAAGCTCGCCTCGACGATCGCCAGGCTGGCGGGAACCACGAGCGCGGCCGAGGCGCCCTGGAGGACGCGCGCTCCGATCAGCGCCTCGCCGCTGGGCGCGATCGCGCAGAGAAGCGAGGTGGCGGCGAACCCGATCAGCCCGAGGTTGAACACCCGGCGCCGTCCGTAGAGGTCGCCGAGCGATCCGCCGGTGATGATCAGCGCGCTCAACGACAGCAGGTAGCCGTTCATCACCCATTGCAATCCGCCGAGCTCGAGGTCGAGGTCTTTGCCGATCGCCGGCAGCGCGACCGTGACCACGCTCGACTCGAGGAAGGCCGCTCCCGAGCCGAGGATCACCGCCACCAGCGCCCAGCGGCCCTGCCCGGACGCGTAGCGGAGCGGCTCGGAACCCACTTAGGCGAACGCCTCGCGCTGCGCCGCGCGGGCGCGCAGCACCTGGTCGCAGACTTCCTGCGGCGTGTCGACCGGGACCAGCATTTCCTTGTCCGCGGTCGAGATCAGGCCGTCGTCCTCGAGGGTGTCGTCGACCCAGTCGAGCAGCGGTCGCCAGTAGTCCGTTTCGACCAGGATCGTCGGGAATTGCGCGACCCGATCGGTCTCGATCAGGTTGAGGCTCTCGAACATCTCGTCGAGGGTTCCGAAGCCGCCCGGGAAGATGACGAAGGCGCGGGCGTAGCGGACGAACATCAGCTTGCGGGCGAAGAAGTAGTGGAAGCTGAGCGAGAGGTTCGAGTACGGGTTGGGATGCTGCTCGTGCGGCAGCTCGATGTTGAGGCCGACCGAGAGCCCGCCGGCCTCGGCGGCGCCCCGGTTGGCGGCCTCCATCAGCCCCGGCCCGCCGCCGGTGATCACGGTCAGGCCATGATCGGCGAGGCAGCGGCCGGTCTCGCGGCAGAGCTCGTACCAGCGATGTCCCTCGGGGACGCGGGCCGAGCCGAAGACCGAGACGCCGTCCTCGATCTCGCGCAGAGCGTCGAACCCCATGTCGACCTCCTTGCGGATCCGGTCGAGGCGCCTCTCGTCTTCCTCCTCGACGTCTCCGGGGCAGCGCAGCAGCTCCTGGTCGTCCCTCGGCAAGTGCCCCCGGCGGGATTCGAACCCGCGCCGCGCGGCTTAAAAGGCCGCCGCTCTAACCAACTGAGCTACAGGGGCGAGGGGCTCATGGTACCCGCGCTCTAATAATGCTTCGCGCTTCGCTCGCGGCGCGAGGAGACAGAGATGGACGCTTGCTCGCTCCGCGCTCAGGAGAGGTCCGGCAGGCCCTCCTCGGGGGTCGAGGCCTCGGCGTGGGTGCGGCGCGGGATCCGTCCGGCCCGCCGGGCGGCGTGGCCGGCCTCGACCGCGGCGCGAAGGGCGGTGGCCATTGCCTCGGGGTCCTCGGCGCCGAAGATCGAGCTCGCGGCCATCACTGCGTCGCAGCCCAACTCCATCGCGAGGGCTGCGTCGGAGGCGGTGCCGATGCCGGCATCGAGCACGACCGGCACCTCGGCATGTTCGGCGATGATCGCGATGTTGTACGGGTTGCGGATCCCGGCCCCGGAGCCGATCGGCGAGCCGAGCGGCATCACCGCCGCGCAGCCGGCCTCCTCGAGGCGGCGGGCGAGGATCGGGTCGTCGTTGGTGTAGGGGAGGACGGTGAAGCCCTCGCCGACCAGGGTCTCGGCCGCGTCGAGCAGCTCGACCGCGTCGGGATAGAGGGTGCGGTCGTCGCCGATCACCTCGAGCTTGATCCAGTCGGTGTCGAAGGCCTCGCGCGCGAGCCTCGCGGTGCGGACGGCGTCGCGGGCGGTGAAGCACCCGGCCGTGTTCGGCAGCGCCTCGAGGCCCAGCCGGTCGAGAACATCGAGGACCGAGCCCCTGGCGTCGGGGTCGATCCGGCGCAGAGCGACGGTCACGATCTCCGCCCCCGAGGCGACCAGCGCCGACTCCATCTGCTCGAGCGAGCGGAACCCACCGGTCCCCGCGATCAGGCGCGAGCCCCACTCGCGCCCGGCCAGCTCCCAGGTTTCGGCCCCGCCCTGGATCGCCGCCAACACCTCGACCTGCTGGCCGTCGCTGAGAGCTGTATCGGACCAGCCGCCGCGCGGGACCACCTCGCCGTCGACGGCCACGGCGAGCCCGCGGGCGTCCGGCTCGGCGCCCGTCTCGCGGACGGCGTCGGCGAGCGTCGCACCCGAGGCGAGCTCGCAAAGGCTCCCATTCAGCTCGATCCTCATCGTGGGCTCCCGACCACCTCGGCGGCGAGCAGGCCGGTGATCGTCTCCGCGGCGAGCGGCGCCATCAGGATCCCGTTGCGGAAGTGGCCCGTCGCCCAGAGCAGGCCCTCGAGCGGGCTGGGGCCGATCCGCGGCAGGTTGTCCGGAGTCCCCGGGCGCAGCCCGGCGGTCGCTTCGAGCAGCTCCATCTCGGCGACGTCGGGCAGCAGCCGGTAGGCCTCCCGGAGCAGCTCGTGGACGCCACCGGCAGTGACCGTGGTGTCGAAGCCCTGCTCCTCGACCGTGGCGCCGATGATCAGGCGGCCGTCCCCGCGCGGCACCAGGTAGACGCGCTCGGAGGCGAGGATCCGCTCGCATGGCGGCGGATCGCCGGCTCGGGTCCGGAGCTCGAGGATCTGGCCCTTGACCGGGCGGACCGGAGGACGGGCGGCCTCGGGGAGCCAGCCGGTCTCACCGGCGTGCGCCCCGGTTGCGAGGAGGACGGAGCCGGCCGCGAGCTCGGCCCCGTCCGAGCTCCGGACCCCGGTGACCCTGCCGTCGTCGTCGGCCATCGCCGCCTCGACCTCCACCCCGGTGCGCAGCTCCGCGCCCTCGGCTGCCAGCGCTGCCAGCAGCGCCGCGGTCAGCGCCCGCGGGTCGATCGAGGCCTCGCCCGGAGCGAGGACGCCACTGTGGAAGGACGGGGTGAGGCCCGGCTCGAGCTCGCGGCAGCGCCGCGGCGAGAGCCACTCGGCCTCGAGGCCGAGGGTGCGCTGCAGGTCGTGGACCCGCCGCAGTTCCGCCGCCTCGTCGCGGTCGAGCGCCACGTGCAGGGCTCCGGTCTGCCGGAACCCCGTCGCGACGCCGGTCGCCGACTCGAGCTCGGCGACGAAGTCCGGGTAGAGCTCGGCCGCGGCGAGGGTCATCTGCAGCAGCTCGGGCTCGCCGAAGGGCAGCTCGCCGATCGGGGCCAGCATCCCGGCCGCGACCCGGGTCGCCCCGGCCGGCGGCCGCGAGCGCTCGATCACCGCGACGCTGGCGCCACCCCGCGCCGCGCGCCACGCGCAGCTGAGGCCGATCGCGCCGGCCCCGACGACAACCAAATCAAAACTCCGCTTTTCGCTCAACTTGCCTCCGCCGGCATTACCCGGATCAGGTCACACGGTCGGTGGCCTCGATGCCACCCTCTCAGCCTCGGGGCGCCAAGATTGCGCCCCACCGGCTCCCGTTCTCATCTCCGATGCTACCCCTCCGGCGACTCTGTCAAGCCATAATTCGAACCATGAGCCTGGCGGCACCGGAGACGATCGGACCCCTGCGAAGGGAGCGGCTGCGCACCGCGCGGCTCTACCTCGTCTGCGAGGCGCTGCCGCGGGGGGAGGAGCCGGAGCCGCTGCTGCAGGCGGCGCTCACCGGAGGGGTCGACATCGTCCAGCTGCGCGAGAAGAAGCTCGACGAGGACGTGATCATCCGCTCGGCGCGGACGTTCCGCCGCCTCTGCGACACCTTCAGCACACTCTTCATCGTCAACGACGACCCCCATCTAGCCCGCCGCTGCGACGCCGACGGCGTTCACCTCGGCCAGGACGACATGCCGGTCGCCGCGGCCCGCGAGGTGCTCGGGCCGGAGGCGATAATCGGCCTCTCGACGCACTCCGAGGAGCAGATCGACGCGGCCGCCTCGGAGCCGGCCGACTACATCAGCGTCGGCCCGATCTGGGAGACGCCGACCAAAGAGGGCCGTCCCGGTGTCGGGGTCGGCCTCGTCGAGTACGCGGCGGCCGGCTCCGCCCACCCATTCTTCGCGATCGGCGGCATCGACGCAGAGAACGCGGCCGAGGTCGTCGCCGCCGGCGCCACCCGGCTCGGCGCGGTACGGGCGATCCGCGACGCGGCCCAGCCGCAGGCGGCGGCCGAAGCGCTGCGGAAGGTGCCGCCCGGTGGCTAGGCACAAGCGCAAGGAGCGCGGCGCCCGCTCCTCGACGCGGGAGCGGATGGAAGCAGGCTACGCCCGGGCCGAGGAGCGCAACCGCGAAGCGCGCGAGGCGCTCGAGCCGCTCGCCGAGGGAGACCGGCCGCGGGTGGTGACGGTGGCGGCCGTGATCTCGGCGCTGATCGCGATCTCGATCGTCGTCGGCTACCTGACCGGGACCAAGGTCAATGGCTCCAAACCGGAGCTCGGCCAGATCCTCGTCCCGGCGCTGCTGATGGGGACGATGGCCTGGGGCATGTGGCGGGCCCGGTACTGGGCCGTGCTCGGGTTCCAGATGATCCTCGTCCTGCTGATCTTCAGCGCCGTCTTCGGCCTCGCGGCGCAGGCGGCGAGCCTCGCCCAGATCGCGGCGACGCTGGGCCTGCTTGCTGTCGCCGGCACCTTCTTCTGGCTGATGGTGAAGGCGATGGCCCGGATCCAGATGCCGACACGGCACCCAGACTAGGCAGGTTCTATAGGCTCGCCCGGTGGCTGATTCCTACGACGTAGTCGTGATCGGCGGCGGGCCCGGCGGCTACGTCGCGGCGATCCGGGCAGCGCAGCTCGGCAAGAAGACGGCCGTGGTCGAGCGCGACAAAGCGGGCGGCCGCTGCCTCAATTACGCCTGCATCCCGGCCAAGACCCTGCTCCGCACAGCCGAGCTCTATGACGAGGTCCGCAACAGCGGCGCCGAGCTCGGGATCGAGGCGAAGGACGTCTCGCTCGATTGGGAGGCGCTCGGCAAGCGCCGCGCCGCGGTCTCCGAATCGCTCTCCAACGGCGTGAAGATGCTCTGGGACAAGGACAAGGTGACGATGATCGAGGGCGATGGCACGCTCGACGGCGACGCCAACGTCCGCGTCGGGGACGACGTCCTCGAGGCGGAAACGGTGATCCTGGCGACTGGCTCGGTGGCACTGCCGATCCCCGGAACCGAGTTCGGCGGCCGCGTAGTCGACACCTGGGGAGCCTGGTCGCTGCCCGAGCAGCCGCAGAGGATCGCGGTTGTCGGTGCCGGCGCTTCCGGGTCGGAGATCGCCTCCGCCTACGGCCGGTTCGGGACCGAGGTGCTGCTGATCGAGATGCTCGATCAGATCCTCCCGGCCGAGGACAAGGACATGGCGAAAATCGTTGAACGGGCTTTCAAAAAACAGAACATCACGATCTCGACCGGCACCCCCGTCGAGAACGTCGAGGCCGGTAAGAGCTCGGTCAAGTTCAGCTACGGCGGCGAGAGCGCCGAGGTCGACCATCTCTGCATCGCCGGCGGCCGCGGGCCCGACGTCGAGGGGCTGGGGCTGAAGGAGGCGGGGATCGAGCTCGAGGAGAACGGCAAGGTCAAGGTCGACGAGTTCGGCCTGACGACGAATTCCAAGGTCTATGCGATCGGCGACCTGGTCCACGCCAAGGCGCTCGCCCACAAGGCATCGGAGGAGGGCGTGGTCGCGGTCGAACATGCCGCCGGCCAGAAGACGGACCCGGTCGACCAGAGGCTGGTCGCGGGAGCGACCTTCTGCCACCCGCAGGTCGCCAGCGTCGGACTCACTGAGGCTGCGGCCAAGGAGGCCGGCCACGACGTCAAGATCGGCAAACAGAAGCTCGGCGGCGTCGGCGGAGCCACCGTCTACGACGACAAACTCGGCCTGGTCAAGCTCGTCGTCGACTCGAAGTACGGCGAGGTCCTCGGCGCCCACATCGTCGGCAACCGCGCCTGCGACATGATCGCCGAGCTGGTCGCGGTGATGGCGCTCGAGGGCGGCTACCAGGAGCTGGCCGAGATGCCCCACCCCCACCCGACGATCTCCGAGGCGATCCTCGACGCCGCCCGCGCCGTCGACGACTGGGCAATTCACGCATAGGCGGCGCGGACGCGGAAGCTAGCGAGCAAGGCTTGCGGTGAATATGAGTGCGAGCGAGCGAGAGCAGAGGAGCCGCCGCTGTGTCTTCTACTTCGATCTGGGGAGCCCCTATGCGTATCTGACCGCGGAGCGGATCAGCGGCGTCTTCGCCGATGCGAATTTGGCTCAACCGGAGTGGAAGCCGATCCTGCTCGGCGGCCTGTTCCAGCGCTTCGACCGCGACTCCTGGGCGAATGGTGATGGTCGGGCCGAGGGGGTCGCCGAGGTCGAGCGGCGAGCGTCGGAGTACGGGCTGCCGCCGCTCGTCTGGCCCGACCCCTTCCCCGGCAACACCCTGTTCGCGATGCGGGCGGCGACCTTTGCCAAGCAGACCGGCCGCACCGTCTCCTTCGCCCTCGCCGGATTCCGCCAGGCGTTCGCCGCCGGCCGCGACCTGACCGAGCCCGACAACGTCCTGATCGCCGCCGCCGCCTGCGAGCTGCACCCCCGGGCTGTCGAGAAGGCCGCCAGAACGGACGGCGTCAAGGGCGCGCTCCGCGAGGCGACCGAGGAGGCCGCCGAGCTCGGCGTCTTCGGCGTTCCCTCGCTGGTCGTCGGCGATGAGGTCTTCTGGGGCGACGACAGACTCGAGGAGGCGGTCGCGGCAGCAAGCTAAGGTCAGGGCGTGGCCAAGTTGCCCGACGCTTCGACCTGTTACGAGCTGCTCCGCCAGATGGCGCTGATCCGCCGCTTCGAGGAGGAGGCGGGCCGTCAGTACCAGCGTGCCAAGGCCGGGGGCTTCCTCCATCTCGCGATCGGCGAGGAGGCGACGATCGTCGGCACCACATCGGTGATGCGCGAGGAGGACTACCTGATCGGGGCCTACCGCACCCACGGGCACGCGATCGCCCGCGGCACCGACCCGAAACGGGTGATGGCGGAGCTGTTCGGGCGGGTCGACGGGACCAGCGGCGGCCGCGGCGGCTCGATGCACGTCTTCGACCACGAGCGGCGGTTCATGGGCGGCTACGGGATCGTCGGCGGCAGCCTCCCGATCGCCGCCGGAATCGCCCTCGCCTCCGACTACCGCAGCGAAGACAGCGTCACGGTCGCCATGTTCGGCGACGGCGCCTCCAACACCGGCAACTTCGGCGAGACGATGAACCTGGCGGCGCTATGGAAGCTGCCGGTGTTCTTCCTCGTCGAGAACAACCTCTACGGAATGGGGACGTCGGTCGAGCGGCACTCGGCGCAGACCGACCTCTCGAAGAAGGCGGAGGGCTACGGCGTCAGCGGCGAGCGGGTCGACGGGATGGATGTGATCGCGGTCCGCGAGGGCGTCGCCGAGGGGATCCGCAAGGCGCGCGAGGAACGCCGCCCGACTCTGCTCGAGGCGTTCACCTATCGCTACCGCGGCCACTCCGCGGCCGACCCGGAGGTCTACCGCGAGCGCGAGGAGGTCGAGGAGTGGCGCGAGAAGGACCCGATCGAGACCTTTGCGAAGCGCTGCATCGAGGAGGGCGTGCTCGGCGAACGCGAGGTGCAGGAGGTGCGCGACAAGGCCGAGCAGGAGGTGCTGGCGGCGGTCGAGTTCGCCGACGCATCCCCCGAACCGCCCCTCGACACCCTCTACGAGAGCCTCTACGTCCTCGAAGGCGAAGGCTGGTACGCGGTCGACGAGCGCAGCCCCGAGCCGCACCGCGGCGAGCGCGAGGAGGAGTCGATGCCCGAGGCCGCGCGTGAACTGGCGGAGGCCGGCGCCGCCTACGCCGGCCAGCCGGACGGGCCGCGGCCGAATCCGGCCGAGCAGGGCGATGCCCAGGAGGGGACCGAGCCGGAGGTAGCCGCCGAGCGCGAGGAGGCCGGCTGATGGCGACGCTGCGGATGCGGGAGGCGCTGCGGGACGCGATGGCCGAGGAGATGCGACGCGACGAGTCGGTCTTCGTGATGGGCGAGGACGTCGGCGTCTTCCAGGGCGCGTTCAAGGTCACCGAGGGCCTGCTCGACGAGTTCGGCGAACGGCGGGTGCGCGACACGCCGATCTCGGAGAACTCGATCGTCGGGACCGGGGTCGGGGCTGCGATGGCCGGCCTGCGGCCGATCGTCGAGCTGATGACGGTCAACTTCGCGCTGCTCGCGCTCGACCAGATCGTCAACCACGCCGCCGCGATCCCCTACATGTTCAACGGTCAGACGCGGGTCCCGATGGTGATCCGGATGCCGGGCGGCGGCGGGCATCAGCTCGGCCCCACTCACTCGCACAGCTTCGAGGCGCTCTTCCTCCAGGTCCCGGGTCTGCTGGTCGCGTGCCCGTCGACGCCGGCCGACGGCAAGGCGCTGTTGAAGGCGGCGATCCGCAACGACAACCCGGTCGTCTTCATCGAGCACGAGAGCCTCTACGGGCGCCGCGGCGACGTCGGCGAGAACGGCGATGAGCTGCTCGGCTTCGGCGAGGCGGCGATCCGGCGCGAGGGCGGCGACGTGACGATCGTCGGCATCCTCAAGATGGCCCACGTCGCCGAGGACGCGGCGAAGACGCTGGCGAACGAGCACGGCGTCGAGGCCGAGGTGATCGACCCGCGCACGCTGCGCCCGCTCGACCTCGACACGATCCTCGAGTCGGTTCGCAAGACCAACCGGGCGGTGATCGTCGAGGAGGGCTGGCCGCACGGCGGGGTCGGCGCCAACATCTCGACCCTGATCACGGAGCAGGCCTTCGACCACCTCGACGCGCCGGTTCAGCGGGTGACCGGCGCCGACGTCCACATGCCGTACTCGAGGCGACTCGAGCAGGCGGCGATCCCGCACACCGAGCACGTGGTGCAGGCAGCGCTCGCCGCGCTGGAGGGCTCGATCTGATGGCCGACGTCGTCATGCCCCGGCTCTCCGACTCGATGGAGGAGGGGACGATCCTGCAGTGGCTGAAGCAGGTCGGCGAGGAGGTTGCGGTCGGCGACGAGCTGGTCGAGATCGAGACCGACAAGGCGAACATGGCGTACGAAGCCGACGTTGCCGGGACGCTCACCGAGATCCTCGTGCAGGAGGGGGACACGGTCGAGATCGGGACCCCGATTGCGGTGGTCGGGGATTCGGATGGTTCACCAACCGCCAAGGCCGCGGGTCCTGTCGCTGAGGAGACGGCGTCCCGGCCCGCGGGTCCTGTCGCCGGAGAGGACCCCTCCTCCTCGCAGGCTGCGGGGGAGGAGCCCTCCCCGACACCACCCGCGGGAGCGACCGCCGCGCCCAGCGAGCTTCCGGCTGACCAAGCTGATGGGCGCCCCAAAGCGTCGCCGCTCGCCCGCAGGCTGGCGAAAGAGCGTGGCGTGGAGCTGGGGCAGCTCGTTGGCTCCGGGCCCGGTGGCCGAATCGTGAAGGCGGACGTGGAACAGGCAGCTGCCGCGGGTGGCACGGGGGAGGGGGCGTCGCCCGCAGCGTCGTCCCGCGAGGACGACGCGCCCTCCCCCGTGACAGGACCCGCGGCGGCAGAGCAGATGCCGGAATATTCGGGCCCGGAAACGGCCAAGGGGCAGGTGGCCTACGAGGATCTCTCGAAGCTCCAGACCACGGTCGCACGCCGGATGGCGGAGTCGAAGGCGACCGCGCCGCACTTCTACCTCCAGGCCGACGTCGACATGAGCCACGCGGTCGAGGCCCGGTCGCGGCTGAAATCGGCGGCGCGGGAGGGCGAGGCGGTGCCCTCGTTCAACGACATGGTGGTGAAGGCCTGCGCGATCGCCCTCCGCGAGCACCCGCGGGCCAACGGCGCCTACCGTGACGGTCGCTTCGAGCTCTACTCGCGGGTCAACGTGGGGATCGCGGTCGCCGCACGCGACGCCCTCGTCGTCCCGACCGTGTTCGACGCGGACCGCAAGGGGCTGCGGCAGATCGCCTCCGATTCGCGGGCGCTGGCCGAACGGGTCCGCGACGGCTCGATCACCCCGCCCGAGCTCTCCGGCGCGACCTTCACCGTCTCCAACCTGGGGATGTACGGGATCGACAGCTTCTCGGCCGTCATCAACCCGCCGCAGGCGGCGATCCTCGCGGTCGGCGCGATCGTCGAGCGGGCGGTCGTCCGCGACGGCGAGCTCGGCACCGCGCATCTGATGTCGGTCAACCTCGCCTGCGACCACCGCATCCTCTACGGCGCCGAGGGCGCCGAGTTCCTGGCGCGGGTGCGGACACTGCTCGAAGAGCCGCTGCTGCTCGCCCTCTGAGCCGCGCGGAGCGACCAGCCGGCTCAGCAGGTCTTGCGGGCGCCGGTGACCGCGTTCCAGGCGCGCGCCAGCGAGAAGTCGGCGCCGACGTGGAAGAGGCCGGGGCTTTCGGCCCGCGCCAGGGTCCACTCGCCGCGGCGCAGCAGGCAGCCGTGGCCGCGGCCGATCGACCAGTAGGGCGTGAAGTTGACCCTGATCAGGAAGTCGCCGGGGCGGAGGACGTCGAGGGTGAAGCCCTGGCGTCCGACCGCGAGCACGCGCGCCGCGGCGCCGCCCTCGGGCTGGACCAGGTGGGCGTGGTCGAGGACCGTGTACACGCGCCAGTGCGGGCTCCGCCAGCGCAGCCGCAGGTAGGGCGGTTCGCGCAGGATCAGCCTCCGCTCGGCGACCGAGGAGTAGTCGAGCGGCGCGTCGGGAAGGGCGACGAACCTGACCGCGTTGTCGTGAAGCCAGGCCCGGTACTGGGAGTTGGTCAGTTCGCCGTCGTCGTCGTAGAAGACGTCGTCCCTGGTGGTGTCGATCTGGCGCAGCCAGCCGCGCGCGAGTTCGACCTCGGGCGAGAGGTAGGCCGACTCCCAGTGGTTGGCGGTCGGCGGAACCTCGACCCTCGCTCCCTCACCGCCGTTGGCTTGCAGCCAATCGGCGAGCGGTTTGAAGTAGGTGGCCGTCGTCGACGGGTCGCCGACGCTGCGGGCGATCTGCGCGACGCTCGCGTTCAGCTGCCAGTAGAGGCTGCCGGCGAGGAAGATCGCGAGAAACCAGATCGGGGCCCGGGGGCGGCGGGCGAGAAGGACGGCCGCCAGGACGGGGCCGCCGAAGAGGGCGCCGAGCCGGACCGCGTTCCCGCCCATCGCGTTGGGCATGAGCCAGAGGGCGGTCGCCGCGAGGATGTAGCCGAACAGCACCTGGCGCAGCTCGCGCTCCTCGTCGCGGAGGTGGCGGGTGAGGTAGAGGGCGGATCCGCACCAGAGCGGGACGGCGACGTAGGAGGAGAAGACGAAGGGGAACTGGCCCGCCCCGGGGAAGAGGATGTTGGGGATCAGGACCAGGCCGAACGCGACGCAGGCGACCTGGATCGCGTGGGGGTGCGCCCAGAGGCGGGCCGGCCGGCGCGGAAGCTCGACCGCGGCGGCGACGAGTACGCCGGCGAGGAAGACGGCGGCGACCGGGCTCGAGAGCGCGCACCCGGCGGCGAGGGCGAGGGCGGCGGCGGGCCGGCGCCGCTGCATCGCCCGCATCGTCGCCAGCCCGAAGGCGACTCCGAGCGAGAAGGTGAGCTGGCCGTCGGCGAGCAGGGTGACCACGCCGGCCGCGAACCAGAGGGTCGCCCAGCGGGCCGAGTCCCCCCAGCGATCGCGGACGAGGCGATCGAAGAGGTGGGCGGAGACGATCACCGCGAGAACGCCGACCGTGCGCGGTCCGAGCAGGGCCGCAAGGGGCGGGAAGAGGACGCTGTAGGTCAGGGTGTAGTGGCCGCCGTACCAGGTTCCGTTCCAGATCCCGAGGCCGCCGTCCTGAAACAGCTCGGTTCTGAAGACCTGAGCCGCGAGGTCGCCGACCTGGGGGTTCCAGGCGAGCATCGCCGCGGCCAGAGCCGTGCTCAAGGCGACGGCCGGGAGCCAGTCGAGTCTGATTACTTTGGGCTGGTTCATCGCCTGAAAGGGGATTCCAACTGCGGCCTGCAACGATTTCAAGTGTGACCGAGGAAATCCTCGTAATCGAGTGCGGCCTCCTCCCCTACGAGGAGGCGGCGGTTGCGCAGCGATGGCTGCTCGAGGCGCGCCAGGAGGGCGAGCTGCCCGACGTGCTGCTGCTGCTCGAGCATCCGCCGACCTACACCCGCGGCCGCCGCTCCGGCCCCGAGGAGCTGCCGATGGCGCCCGAGTGGTACGAGGCGCAGGGAATCGAGGTCCATGACACGAACCGAGGCGGCCGGGTCACCTACCACGGGCCGGGCCAGCTGGTTGTCTACCCGATCGTCTCGCTGCGGCCCTACGGCGACGACGTCCACGAGTACGTGCGGCGGCTCGAGCGGGTCGCGATCGCCGCGCTCGCCGACCACGGAGTCGAGGGCCGGACGATCGACGGCCTGACCGGGATCTGGACGAAGGGGAGTGTTCCGGGCAGCGGCGGCGACCCGGGCGAGGAGGCGCGCAAGATCGGCTCGATCGGCGTCCACGTCAGCCGCGGCGTCACCACCCACGGCCTCGCCGTCAACGTCAACAACGACCTGCAGCCGTTCGAGTGGATCGTGCCGTGCGGGATCGAGGGGTGCCGGGTGACCTCGCTCGGCCGCGAGCTCGGGGGCGAGCAGGACCTCGCCGCGTTCGGGCGGTCGCTGGTGGCCCGGTTCGCCGAGGTCTACGAACGCCGCCCGGTGAGGGCCGAGCCGGCGGCCCTGGGGCTCGACAGCGCTAGGTTGGGGATTGCATGAGTGAGATCGCGACAGGAGCCTCGGCGCGGGTCCACGTGACCCGCTCGCGCGCCCGACCCGGCGGGACCGAGCCGGACCGCGACGGCGCGGTCCCGTTCCGGCGCGCCCGCAAGCCGCCCTGGCTGAAGGTGCCGGCGCCCGGTGGCCCGACCTACCGCCGGCTCAAGGCCGAGATCGGCGGGCAGGGCCTGCACACCGTCTGCGAGGAGGCGAACTGCCCGAACGTCGGCGAGTGCTGGGAGCGCGGGACGGCGACCTTCATGATCCTCGGCGACGTCTGCACCCGCCGCTGCGGCTTCTGCAACGTGAAGACGGGGGTTCCGACCTGGAGCGACCCGCTCGAGCCGCTCCGCGTCGCCAACCAGGTGAAGCGGATGGGGCTGCGCCACGCGGTGGTGACCTCGGTCGACCGCGACGACCTGCCCGACTACGGCGCCGGCGCGTTCGTGGCGACGATCAGGTCGATCCGGATGCAGGCACCGGGTTGCAAGGTCGAGGTCCTGACCCCGGACTTCCGCGGCCAGGAGATGCCGCTGGCGAAGGTGATCCACGAGCGGCCCGACGTCTTCAACCACAACGTCGAGACCGTGCCGCGGCTCTACCCGAAGGCGCGCCGCGGCTCGCAGTTCATGCGCTCGGCGCGGGTGCTGCGGCTGGCGAAGGAGATGGGCGGGCCCGACGTCGTCACCAAGTCCGGCCTGATGGTCGGGCTCGGCGAGTCCTTCGAGGAGATGGTCGACGCGTTCGGGATCCTCAGCGAGCACGGGGTCCAGGTCCTGACCGTCGGCCAGTACCTGCGCCCGACCGAGAACCACCTCCCGGTCGACCGCTACTGGCACCCGGACGAGTTCGAGGCGCTCGAGCGGGCCGCCTACGACCTTGGATTCGAGTCGGTCGCCTCGGGTCCACTCGTCCGCAGCTCCTACCACGCCGATCAGAACCTGCCCGAGCGCGCGGTCGCCGGCTAGCGCACAGGAGGCGCGGCCATCGCGCCTAAAATCCCTCAGACGGGGCCATAGCTCAGTTGGAAGAGCGCGGCGTTTGCAACGCCGAGGGCGCGGGTTCGAGTCCCGCTGGCTCCATGATCGACGCCCGCGTCGGCCCGAGATCGGGATCCACGTAGTTTTTTGCGTCCCGGACCCCGACATGCTGACCATTTCTGGCGGGCCTAAGTCTGAGCGTTAGATAGCTCCGGCCGCTGCCGAGTTCACCAGCGTCAATGTAGTAGCAGCAATCTGAGGTGACGTCGGACTCGGTGTACTTGACCTGAACGCGATGGAGGATTCCCTCGAAGTCAGCGATCAGGTCGTAGTCGCAGTCCTATCCAAACGGAACGACAACCGGCACCCACGGGCCAAGAGGTCGGCGGCAACATTGAGCTCCGCCAGATCGCCTTTCCGCTTCAGAGGTGCCAAGTCCTCCGAGCGTAGTTCTCCCGGCTCGACACGATCCAGTGCAGGATGTGTCAGTTGTGTAACGGCCGCGCCCGTCAGTCGTCGAAGTCGAAGTCCTTCGGCGGTTTCTGCTCGAACCAGAGCTCGTCGTCCTCGGGGCTCTGCTCGAGGAACTCGGGGGTCTCCTCGAGGACGTCCTCATCCTCGCTGGTGGCGGACGGGGCTTCGGCCTCGGGCTCCTCGACCTCGGGCTCCCCGGCGAGCTCCCCCTGCTCCTCCTCGGAGTCGAGCGGCGCTTCGAGCGCCTGGTCGAGCTCGTCCGACAGCCGCTTCTCGTCCCAGAACTCGTCGTCCTCGTCCTCCTCGAGATCGACCACGTCGGCCTCGCCTTCGACCTCCCCCTCCTCGGCGAGTTCCTCCTCGACGTCGTGCATCTCGGTCGGCTGTTCGGCGATCACCTCGCGTTCCTCGGTGGTCGGGCCCGACGGCGCCGGCTCGGAGACGATCTCGTGTTCGGTCGCCGAGGGCTCCTCGTCGGCCACCTCGTCGGCCGGCTCCTCATCCGATTCATCCGCATCCGGCGGCGGCTCCGGCGCCTCCTGAAGGTCGGCGATCCGCGCCGCGGACTCGCTCCGCCCCGACGTCGCCTGCGAGCCCTCGACCGGCGCCTCGGCCTGCTCGTCATCAGGCGCCGCCACGTCCGGCTGCGCCATGAACTCGGTCGGGGCCTCGGCGAGGCTGTCGGAGCCCTCCTCGCCCGGGCGGCCGGGGGGACCGAACGCCTCGTCCTCGAGCTTTTGCAGCTCCGACTGGTCGGCGCCGTGCTGACGCTTCAGTTCCAGATGCTCGCGAATTGCCTCGTCGAGAATTCCCATTGCGACCCCGAGAACCTAAACACTATGGGGTTATCCTTGGCGTTGCGAGGGCATTGGGACGATCCTCCCACCCTCAAATCGCGGGGCTATAGCTCAGTTGGAAGAGCGCCTGGATCGCACCCAGGAGGTCGCCGGTTCGAGTCCGGCTAGCTCCATGAGCCGTCGAGCAATCGTTCGTCCGTTCAGGGACTCGCGGCCAACACCTCGACGATCGCCAGGTCCCAGCGATCGGCGGTCGGCGCGGTGTCGTTGATCGCGACGGTGGTTCCCGCCGCGGGAGTCGTCGTCGATTGCCGCTGGCTCCAGAAGGTGTCGCCGCTGGGACTGAGGAACTGGTCGACGAGAGTCTGGCCCGGCCCGACCGTCCGCGCCGTCGCCCTGTCCCAGTCCTCCCCGACGCCCCAGACCCAGCTGCCGGAGCGAGTCGTCACGAGCGAGACCGAGGCCGCGCCCGACGCCGCCGAGCTCGAGGCCACAGCGCCGTTCACCGCGGTGTCGGCGCCGATGAACGCCGCAACAGTGATCGCGCCCTGATAGCTGCCGGTGCCGCGCGTCGCCGTGACTTTCACATTCGTGAGCACCGCGGGGGCCACCGCCTGCCAGATCTCAGCCGTGCCGGCCTGCCCGTTGGCGCGCGCCCGGAGGGTCCAGGTGAGGCTGCCGCCGCTGACGCCTTTGATCGTCTGCGAAGACCCTGAATTGGGGCCGTCGGAGGCGACGAAGGCGAGCAGGAGCTCCCCCGGTTTCGAGGTCGTCAGCGCCGGCGAGGCGATCGTCGAGCCGGCGGAGCTCTGACGGGTGGTGACCGTTTTGTCCAGCGTCAGGGTCGGTGCCGAGAGCGTGGTCACGGTCACCGGTTCCGAGGGTTGGCTTTCGTTTTCGGCGGCGTCGTACGCCCTGACCGTGTACGTATAAGAGGTTCCCGGCGTCAGGCCGGTGTCGGTGAAGCTGGACGAGGTCGGCGTCCCGACCTGGGTCCCGTCCCGGAACACCCGGTAGCCGGCCACGGCGACGTTGTCTGCCGATGCCGTCCAGGCCAGGCTCGCCGAGGTGTCGCCGGGCGTGACTTTGAGCCCGGTCGGGGTGGTCGGCGGCGACCCGTCGACGCTCACGACCGCCGCAGCCTCTTCGGATGGCGGGCCGACGTTTCCGGCGGCATCTTCCGCCGTCACCTTGTAGTACCAGGTGCCGGCGACGACTCCGGTCTCGGTGAACGATGTCGTCGTGACCTGCCCGACCCGATTGGCGACGGTGGGGGTGAAGCCCGGTTGGCTCGATCGGTGGACGTTGTAGCGGGAGACGCCGGTGTCGTCCGTCGCCGCCGTCCAGGCGAGCGAAGCGGAGCCGACGCCGCCGCTCGCTTTCAGGTTCGTCGGCGCGGTCGGCGGTGCGCTGTCTTCGTATGGGGCGGGGAAGCGGACGAACGACGCGACCGAGGGGACGCCCTGGTTGTTGACGATGAACAGCATGTAGTAGCCGGGCGGGACGTCGTTGCGATTCGACGGCATCGAGATGTTCAGGCCGCCGGCCGTTTGGGTGAAGTTGAGCGACGTCGCTCGGGCGTTCTCATCGAAGGCATGGGTGACGGAGCCTGTCCGGATCAGCGAAACCCTCGAGACCGACGCAGCGTCGGGCGTACCGACGAATTCCGTTTTGCCGTAGGCGACCGTCGATGGCGCCGACGCGATGCTCGGCCGCGATCCCTTGAACAGATACGGCGGCGAGAAGATCTGGGCGCTGCGCTGGTCGCTCACACCGGGGTCGCCGCCGCCGCCGGCCACGTAGACGCGGCCGTCAGGGAGAAGCACCGCGACCGAGTGATACAGGCGCGGGGCGCTCATCGAGGCATAGGTCGTCCAGTTTCCGGTCGACGGGTCCCAATCCTCGGCCTGCATCACCGCGTTGGAGTCGATGAAACCCGATTTGTCGGTCCCGCCGCCGGTGGCGAGGACGGTCCCGTCCGGCAGGTTGGTGAGGTTGAGGAAGCTGCGTGGGAACGCCATGCTCGCGGTCGGCTGCCAGGTCGCCCCGGGCGAGTTCATGTTCAGCGTGTAGGCCGTCTTCAGCGAGTTCCCCGAAAAGCCGTCGTCGGCTGCCGATCCGGCCTTGATGAATTTGCCCGGCGCATAGTTGGCGATGCTGCCGCCGTCGATCACCCTGCTGTCGATCGAGCTCCACTGGTTCGTCGAGAGGTCGAGCACCTGGCTCTGTGTCGGGCCCTCGGAGGCTCCGAGCCAGGCAATGCGCCCGTCCGGCAGCTGGTAGATAAAGGGGTAGATGGGGATGTTGTTTTTCGCCGAGGTCAGGCTCTGCCAGGTGTTGGTGGCGGGCGAGTAGAGCTCGGGGATCTGCACCACGTCTCCGATGCCTTGGTCATCGCCCGATGTGACCAGCACCTTGCCGTCCGCCAGCGTCGTCCCGGTCGCGTACCAGCGACGGAAGTTCATCGGCGCGAGTTCGCTCCAGGTTTCCGATTCCCCGTTGAAGACGGTGATGTTGTTGACTCCGAGGCCTCCGTCGGTTTTCGTTCCGCCGATCACCAGCACGCGGCCGTCGGCGAGCACCGCCTGGCCGGCGCAGAAGAGGTCCGCTTTGGCGTCGGGCACGTGGGTCACGTTTCCGGTCGGGGGGTCGAGGACGTACTGCTGGCCGCCGGTCGAGAAGTCGCCTTGCCAGAGCAGGATTTTGCCCGTCGTCGAGAGGAGAGCCGAGTGGATCGCAACCGCCGGCAGCGGGATCAGCGGGCCCCACTGCCCGACCTGGGCCGGCCCCGAACCCCCGTTTTCGACTTTCACGGTCACCGAGGAGGAGGTTGCGAGGAGCCCGCTGCCATCCCGCGCCCGCGCGGCAAGGGTGTGCGATCCGTTGGCGACCGTCGTCGAGTTCCAGGTCATGCCGTAGGGGGACGAGGTGTCCTCGGCGCCGAGCGGGCTGCCGTCGAGCAGGAACTGCACGCCCGCGATGCCGCTGGCGTCCGAAGCCGTCGCCGCCATTGACACGCTCGCTCCCGAGACGGTCGCCCCGTCTTCCGGCGCCGTCATCGATACCGTCGGCGGTGTCGTGTCCCCCGTCGGGGTCGTCACCATCACCGGTTCGGACGGTTCGGAGACATTCCCCGCCGCGTCGAAGGCTTTCACCGTATAGGTGTAGGTCGTGTTCGCCGCGACGGTGGTGTCGGTGAAGCTCGTGCCGCTCGGTTCGCCGACCTGGCCAGCCCCGCGGAAGACCCGGTAGCCGGCCACCCCCTGATCGTCTGTGCTCGCCGTCCACGAGAGCGGGACCTGTGTCGGGGTGACCGTTCCGGCCGCGAGTTTGGTCGGAGCGGACGGAGGCTGGCTGTCCGCCACCGCCGGCAGGACCTCGATCGAGGCCATGTTCCAGCGGTCGGTCGTCGGCGCCGAGTCGTTGAGGGTGACGTTGGTCCCGGCGAGTGGGGTCGGCGCGGTTTGGCGCTGCACCCACATCGTGTCGCCGACCGAGGCCAGGAACTCGTCGACCTTCGTCTGGTTGGCGCCGACGGTGCGCGCGGTCGCTCTGTCCCAGTCGTTGCCGACGCCCCAGACCCATGCACCGGCACGGGCGGTAGTCAGCGAGACCGAGGGAGCACCGGTGGCTGCACTGGCCGCGGCGGTCGACCCGTCGACGACCTGATCGGCCCCGCTGAACGTCACCACCGTGATCGACCCCAGGTAGGAGCCATTGGACCGGGTGGCCGTGACGGCAGCATTGGTCAGGACCGTCGGGGCGTTCGCGGCCCAGATCTCTGCTGTGCCGGCCTGGCTGTTCGCGCGGCGACGCAGGCGCCAGGTGACGCCCCCTCCCGTCACGCTCGAGAAGGATTGGGTTCCGCCGGTCGAGGGGCCATCGGAGGTGATGAATGCAAGCAGCAGCTCCCCCGGGGCGGTGGTCGAGAAGGTGGGTGATTTGATCGTCGCCGATGAGCTCGTCTGATGGGTGCTCACCGTCTTGTCGACTGCGACCGCCGCGGACGCCGAGCCGGATCCGAGAATGAGCATGAATCCGACGCAGAGGACCGGCAAAACCGTTCTCGGCGACATCGACGGGTGTTTAGGGGGCGCGAGCCCTCGCGTCAACGACCAGCACCCAATCGGATACGAATTCGGTACCGGCGCCCATTCGCCGCAAGGTGAGCTCCTAGAGCAGCTCGATCACGCCGCGGGCGATCAGGATCGCCCCGAGGATGCCTGCGCCGTACATCGCGCCCCGTCTGCCGTTGCGAGTCAGCCAGGCACGGAACCGCTGGACCCGATCCTGGGTCCGGTCCGGCGCGAAGACGTAGCCGAGGAGCGGAAGCTCGAGGAGCAGTTGCTGAATCACGCAGATCGCGACCACCAGCGCGACGGTCGGCGCGACCGCCGCTTCGAGGGACGAGATGCGGTTCAGCGCCGTCAGGTAGGCGACCCCGGGGAAACTGAGGGCCACGCCGACGGCGTACGTGATCCGCGCCGACCCGCGCCCGAGCATGCGCTGGGCCCACGGCTCGGGTGCCTCGGACGGATCCCGCTTCTCCTCCTTGCGCCGGCGGCGGCGCTCCGCCAGCCGCTCGTCATATCCGCCGCGGAGAACCGTGGCGACGATCAGGAGGACGACGCCGATCGCGATGTCCTGGCCAGGGCTGACGGTGCGGTGGGAGGCGTGCTCGAAGCCGGAGTCCTGAAGCGTGTAGACGATCACCAGCCCGAGCCCGATCCCCACCGTGTAGGCGCCGAGCAGATACCCGAGCATCAGCCGTTTCGGATTCGGCAGGAAGAGCATCACGGTGACCGCAACCAGCAGCGTCGGGTAACACGCAGCGAACAGGGCCAGCAGGAAGATCTCGAGGACGTCGTTCACTAACCGCGGACGATGCGGCCGACGGCGCTCATCAGCTCGTCAGCCTGCTCCGCCCGCTCGGCGGCGCCGGAGTTCATGCAGTGGCGGACGTGGTCGTCCAGCAATCCCAGCGCGACGCCCCTGAGGGCGGCATCGATCGCCTGGATCTGGGTCAGGACGTCGATGCAGTATCGATCCTCCTCGACCATCCTGGTCAGACCGCGGACCTGGCCCTCGATCCTCGCCAGGCGCTTCAACACCTGGTCCTTCGATGCGCTGTAGCCCGGTTTCTCGGCCGGTTTCTCGGTCACGTTGCTAGGATACCCCCCCAGGGTATGGATCGTCAATCGACCCGCCGGAGGTGATGTGGGCGACGTCCTGAGCAAGGTCTGGGAGGGATTTGAACAGTCCTTCCTGATGGCCTACGAGGTCTGGTGGGCTCTGGTGCTCGGCTTCGCGATATCCGCCGTGGTCCAGGCCTGGGTGCCGCGCGAGCGGATCGAGGCGAGTCTCTCCGGCAGGGGCCCCGGGGCGATCGCCAGGGCGACCGGTCTCGGCGCCGCCTCCTCCTCGTGCTCCTACGCGGCGATTGCGATCGCCAAGTCCCTCTTCCAGAAGGGCGCCTCGGCGGCGACCGCGCTCGCCTTCCAGTTCGCCTCGACGAACCTCGTCTGGGAGCTCGGGCTCGTCCTCTGGATCCTGCTCGGGTGGCAGTTCACCCTCGCCGAGTACGTCGGCGGCATCGTGATGATCGTGCTGATGGCGGTACTCCTGCGGCGGTTCGTCTCGCCGCACCTCGAGCAGGCGGCCCGCCGCAACGCGCAGGAGGCCGACGCCGGCCACCAGCACCACGCCGCCGGCGAGGCAATGTCCTGGCGCCGCCGCCTGACATCAGGCGACGCCTGGACCGACGTCGCCCTCAACTTCCGCGGCGACTGGCAGATGCTCTGGAAGGAGATCTCGATCGGCTTCCTCCTCGCCGGCTTCATCGGCCTGCTCGGCGACGACTTCTTCAACGCCCTCTTCATCAAGGACGCGCCGCCGGCGATCGTCGCGATCGAGAACGTGATAGTCGGCCCGATCATCGCCATGCTCAGCTTCGTCTGCTCGGTCGGCAACGTCCCCCTTGCCGCGGTCCTCTGGTCGGGCGGGATCAGCTTCGCCGGGGTGATGGCCTTCATCTTCGCCGACCTGATCGTGCTGCCGATCATCGCCGCCTACCGCAAGTACTACGGCACCGCCTTCGCCCTGCGGATCACCGCGCTGATGTTCGTGACGATGGTGATCGCGGCGCTGCTCGTCGACGGGATCTTCAGCGCCCTGAACCTGATCCCGACCGGGCCGCGGCCCACCCGCTCCGACATCTTCGGATCGATCGAGCTCGACTACAAGCTGATCCTCAACATCGCCGGGCTGCTGATCTTCGCAGCGTTGTTCTGGCTGACGGCCAGGCGCGGCACCACCGACCCGGTCTGCGGGATGCGGGTCGACCCGTCGCGGGCGATCCGCAGAGACCTCGACGGGGAGACCTTCTACTTTTGCTCCGAGGCCTGCCTTCAGACTTTCGAGGCGGCTCGCGCGCAAGCCACCGCTTCGGGTACCGGGCCGCCAGGAAGATGAACTCATTTGACACGACGTGCAACCAGATCGGAGGATCCGATGGCGAAAGACCAAGTCACGCTCACGATGTCGAAGGCCGAGGCTGAGGTGCTGCTCGGGGTCCTTTCATCTGAGCGCTACAACGCCGACGTGGAGTCGGTCTGCGACTCGTTGCGGAGGCAGTTGGACGAAAAGCTGGCTGAGACAGGCTCATAGGTCCAGCCGACACGGAGGCTTAGGCCGGCGCGCCGAGCCCGGCGAGGAACGGCGTCAGATAGCGGGCGACGAGCTTGTCCTGCGCACCGCTCTCCCACGGAGCAACCTCGCCGGCATATGACGTTTCGCCATGTCCGCCGGTCAGGTACCCCGAGAGGTACAGAGGCTTCGCCCCGGTCCAGAGCACCCCGCGCAGGATCGGATCGAGCGGCTTGGCGACGATGTCGCAGCCGAGCCTCGCTGCGATCGCCTCCGCTACCACGTCGGCCTGTTGTGTGGCGACGCCGCCCTGCTTGACAGGAAAGGTCGTCACGTCTCCGGCAGCGTATGCGTGCTCCATCCCGTGCACCCGGCCGTGCTCGTCGACCGGAACGAAGCCGGCGACGTCGTGAGGAACCCCCTCAATCCTGCGACCTTCCATCCGGGGCAGGCTGAGAACCGCGTCGGCATCGACCGTCCCATGTGGCGAAACCGCGAGCTGGCCATGGTCAAAATGGATCGGCATCGCGCCGGTCACGACCTCGACGCCGCGCTCGGCGAGCAACTCACCCACCCGCGCGCTCGCGGCTCGTCCAAAGACGCCCAACGGCGAATCCTCGGGCGTGACGATGACAAGGCTTCCCCCCTTCACTCCCCGCTTCGCGAGCTCGGCGTCCGCGAGCAGGGCCAACTCGTAGAGCGGCAGCGCCCAGGTGCCGCCAGCGGGCATCGTGAAAGCGATTCGATGCACCCTCCCCTCACGCAGGTCGCGGATCACATCCTGGACCTTTGGATCGTCGGCAACACCCCAGAAGGTGACCGCCCCGGAGACTCCGCCGATCAGCCGTGTCCCGCTGGCGACGATCAGATAGTCGTAAGCGACCTCCTCGCCGTCGTGCGTGTGGACCCGCCGGGACTCACCGTCGGCCGAAGCGATCGTCGCGCGATGGTAGGTGGCGCCGCAGCGCGCGGCCAGCTCGCTCAGGTCGTATCGCATCGGCCGCGACGCCCCGTACGGCTCGACCACCGCGAATGGGCGGTAGATGAAGTCCTCGCGCGGCGAGTACATCGCCACCTCGGCCCGATCGCCCGCCGTCTCGTGCAGAGCGATCGCGGCCTCGAGCGCAGCGACGCCGCCACCCGCGATCACGACCCTGGCGCTCACTGCCGGCCTCCGTACAGGTGCGCGCGGACCCTCGCCTCGAGCTTCGCCCGCGCGGTCCGGGCCCGCGCTCGCCGATCAGGATCCTGTCGCCTGCTGTGCAGAGCCTTCATCGTTCCTCCCATCGCCTTTCGAAGACTTGTCTGCCTGGTTGCCATGGCCACAGTCTCGACCGGAGCCGGCGCCTGGCCATCCGCAGAGATCCGTCGCCTCGCATGCGGCCTGTCACTGATGCGGCAGATCGGTTTTTCAGGTTACCCCGAGGAGATCGCGAGCCTCCCCGACCTCGAGGGCGCCGGCAGAGTCCTTGAAGTGGGCGAAGTGCCCATCAATCGTCCCCGCGCCAGGCTGGTGCGACATCGGGGTCCCGCCCCCGATTGCTGTGGCGTTCCCCGGATGGCGGCCAAAGACCCCAAGCGTAGGTTCAGAGCAGGCAACCCAGACTCAAGGAGGCTCTGCAATGGCATCCCAGATGAGTGTGTGGCGTCCGTTCGCCTACTTCGGCGAGTTGCGCCAGCGAATGGACGAGTTGTTCCGACAGGGTGGGATCGGTGGCGACGGCGCCTGGGCACCGTCGGTGGACGTCATCCACAGGGACGGAACGGTCGCCCTGCCGCCGAGACGCGCCTGCGCCTGAACCAGGGTGGGGACGAGGAGCGCCGAGACGAAGGAGGAGCGAGATGAAGGCCTACCAGCTGACCGGCTGGCAGTCGCCGCCCGAGATGCGCGAAGTGCCGACCCCAGAGCCGGGCCCGGGACAGGTCGTGATCAGGGTCGGTGGCGCCGGAGCATGCCATTCGGACCTGCACCTGATGGAGTGGCCGGAGGGGACGATGGATTTCGACCTGCCGTTCACGCTCGGGCACGAGAACGCAGGTTGGGTCGAGTCGCTCGGAGCCGGCGTCGAAGGGCTTGAGCCTGGCGAGGCGGTCGCCGTCTACGGCCCCTGGGGCTGCGGACGCTGTCGCGCCTGCCGCCTCTCGGCCGAGAACTATTGCGAGCGTCAGGCGGAGATCGGCGCCTTCGGCGGCGGCCTCGGACTCGACGGCGGGATGGCTGAGTACATGCTGATCCCGCACTCCCGTCTGCTCCTGCCGCTCGGCGACCTCGACCCTCGCGATGCCGCCCCGCTCTCGGACGCGGCGCTCACCCCGTACCACGCGATCAAGCGCTCGCTGCACCTGCTGGTGCCGGGGTCGACAGCGGTCGTGATCGGCGTCGGCGGGCTCGGCCACATGGCGGTCCAGATCCTCCGCGCCCTCAGCCCGGCCAGGGTGATCGCCGTCGACACCTCGGCCGAGAAGCTCGCCCTCGCCCGCGAGGTCGGCGCCGACGAGACGGTCGAGTCGGGTGAGGGCGCCTCCGAGCGGATCCGCGAGCTGACGGGAGGGCGAGGCGCCGAGCTCGTCCTCGACGACGTCGGCGCCGATGAGACCCTCGCGCTTGCCAGCTCGATCACCCGTTTCGAGGCTCACCTGACGGTCATCGGGCTGGCCGGCGGCAAGCTCCAGTTCGCCTTCGGCGCGCTGCCCTTCGAGGCGCAACTGACAATCCCCTACTGGGGCACCGCCGTTGAGCTCGGGGAGGTGCTGGATCTCGCTCGCGCCGGCATGATCCGCGCTCATGTCGAGCGCTTCCCGCTCGAGCGTGTCGAGGACGCGTACGCCCGCATGCGGGAAGGAGCCCTCGATGGTCGGGCCGTGATCTGCCCGAACGACTGACCGGGGAACTCGCCTCGCCAAGGGGTCCGGTCGCGCTTAGGCTCAAGCGATGCTCTATTTCAGCCATCCCGCCAGCCTCGAGCACGATCCGCGCGCTCACATGCCCGGACACCCGGACACGCCGGAGCGACTGGTGGCAATCGAGCGTGTCCTCGCGGATCGCGACTGGCTGGGCTGGGAGCGCCGGGAGGCACCAGCGGCAGCGGAGCGCGAGCTGGAGCTGATCCATAGCGCCGGCCATGTCGAGGCGATCCGCGAGCTCTGCCTCTCGGGCGGCGGTCCGATCGACGCCGACACATTCGTCGGCGAGGCCTCCTACCGCGCAGCGCTGCACGCCGCCGGTGGCGCCTGCGCGATGACCCGATCGCTTCTCGGCGGCGACCAGCGGGTCGGCTTCTCAGCGCTACGGCCGTCCGGTCACCATGCCGAACGCGACCGGGGAATGGGCTTCTGTCTATTTGACAACATCGCGGTCGCCGCCGAGCTGGCGATTCGCGAGCTCGGCGTCGAGCGAGTCTTCATCTTCGACTGGGACGTCCACCACGGCAACGGAACGGCGGAGGCATTCCGGCGTCGCTCCGACGTCCTCTTCGTGAGCATTCACCAAGCGGGAATCTTCCCTGGCACCGGGCCCTCCGGCGATTTCGGCTCCGGCGAGGGCGAGGGCTACACGATCAACCTGCCCGTGCCGGGCGGCTCGGACGAGGAGCTGTGGCTGTCGCTGGTCGAGCACATCGTGCTACCGGTCGCATCGTCCTTCACCCCCGGCCTGATCCTCGTCTCGGCCGGGTTCGACGCCCACCGAGCCGACCCGCTGGCGACTTGCACTCTGGAGGCGGGGTCGTTCGCGCAGATGGGCTGCCACCTGCGAGATTTCGCCGCCGAGCTCGGCATCCCGCTCGGAGTGGTGCTGGAGGGCGGCTACGAACCGGTGGCTCTCGCCGAGTCGGTCGCCGCGACGCTGGCGGCGCTCGGCGGAGAGGGTGAGGCGATCAGCGCCGCACCGGAGCCCTTGCTCACCTCGCGGGCGGCCGTCGGAGTCTCACGCCACTGGCGGTTGTGAGCACAGATGGCGAGGCCCAAGTTCGTCCAGATCCCGTCCCATCGGCTCGATCGGTTCGAGCCCCTGCTCGGCGAGGACTACCCGCGGATCGAGGCGGCGGCCGTCCAGGCCCGGGAGGCATTCGGCGGGCGGGCGATATGGAACGTCAGCTCGACCTTCCGGGGCGGCGGCGTCGCGGAGATGCTGCGCTCACTGCTGCCCTACGCACGCGGCGCGGGCATCGACACCCGCTGGGTCGTCCTGCGCGAGCGGGCCGAGTTCTTCGAGCTGACAAAGCGGCTCCACAACAACCTTCATGGTGACCGCGGCGACGGTGGGCCGCTCGAACCCGAGCAGCGCGACCTCTACACAAGGACCCTGGCGGCGAGCGCCCGTCACCTCACTCCACTTCTGCAGCACCGGGACATCGTCCTTCTCCACGACCCACAGACTGCGGGTCTCGCGCCGGCGGTGCGGGCAGTCGGGGCGATACCGATCTGGCGTTGCCATATCGGTGCCGATCGCCCCGATGAGCTCGTTCGCCGCGCATGGGACTTCCTTCGCTCAGATCTCGAGGCCGCGGAGGGCTTCGTCTTTTCGCGGCGTGCATACATCTGGGAGGGGCTCGAAAGAGAGCGTGCCTGGGTGATGGCGCCGTCGATCGACCCCTTCTCGCCGAAGAACCAGGAGCTCGATCGCAGCGTCGTCGAGGAGATCGTCGGCGTGATCGGGCTCGGCCCCACCTCGCCCGCGCGTGCTCCCGTCTTCGTCCGCGCCGATGACACGCCGGCCCGGGTCGAGCGTCGCGCCGAGATCCTGCAGGAGACGCCTCTACCCGATGGCGCGACGGTCGTGGCGCAGATCTCTCGCTGGGATCGTCTCAAGGACCACCTCGGCCTCCTCCTCTGCTTTCGGCGATACCTGGCCGACCGCGACCTGCACCTCGTCCTCGCCGGGGCGGACACCACCGCCGTGGCCGACGACCCAGAGGGCGCCGCGGTGTGGCGTGAGGTCGGCGGTGCATGGCGCGAGCTGCCCGGCTCGATTCGCCGCCTAGTGCACCTCGTCAGCCTGCCGATGGCGGACCTCGACGAGAACGCCGCGATGGTGAACGCCCTGCAGCGCCGCGCCGACATCGTCGTGCAGAAGAGCCTCGCCGAGGGGTTCGGCCTGACAGTGGCCGAGGCGATGTGGAAGCGACGCCCGGTTGTCGGCACCCGCGTCGGCGGCATCCAGGACCAGATCGTCGATGGCGAGAGCGGCCTTCTGGTCGACGACCCAGGCGATCTCGATGCGCTCGCCCGGGCCGTGGTCTCCCTGGCCGAGGACCGCGGGCGGGCGGCGGCCGTCGGCGAGCAGGCGCACCGGCGGGTCCTCGAGCGCTTCCTTGCCTCCGGCCGGCTCATCGAATATGCCGAGCTCCTTGCCAGGCTCCTCGCTCCGGCCGGGAAGCGATGATCAGCGGCCACCCACCCGGTCGCGAGGCCGACGTCGTCCTCCGCAACGGGTCCACGGTTCATCTTCGGCCGGTGCGTCCCGAGGACGAGGGCCTCCTGCAGGAGCTGTTCGAGACGCTCGACCCGACCTCGCAGGCGTTTCGCTTCTTCTCCGGCGCGGTCGATACCGAGCGGGCAGCGCAGCTGATGGCAGCCGTCGATTACGAGCGCTGCTTCGGGCTGATCGCCTTCCGCGGCCCCGACCACCGCCCGGTGGGGCACGGCGTCTACCTCGACCTCGGCGAAGGCAAGGCCGAAGTCGCCTTCGCGGTCGCCGATGACCTTCAGGGCCAGGGTCTGGGAACGATCCTGCTCGCCCACCTCGCCGAGGTTGCAGCCGACAACCACTTTTCGACCTTTGCGGCCGAGGTGCTGCCGCAGAATCGGCGGATGATCGAGATGTTCCGCGAGAGCGGATTCCCGGTTGAGATCGAGTCGACGCCGGAGGTGCTTCAGATCGAGTTCCCGACCTCCCTCTCGGCGGAGGCGATCGCCCGCTTCGAGGACCGTGACCGGCTCGCCGCGCTTGCCGCGGTGGCGTGCTTCCTGGAGCCCGCTTCGGTCGCCGTCGTCGGCGCCTCCCGTCGATCGGGGACCGTGGGGGCCGAGGTCCTTCGCAACGTCCTCGCCTCGCCGTTCGCCGGGCCGACCTTCGCGGTGAACCGGGCGGCCGAGACCGTGCAGTCGCTGCCGGCCTTCGCAAGCGTCGCGGAGCTGCCGCAGGAGATCGACCTCGCCGTCCTCGCGGTGAGCGCCGAGGCGACCGTCTCCGTCGCCCGCGAATGTGCCGCCAAGGGGGCGCGCGGATTGATCGTCCTGTCCGCAGGCTTCGCCGAGGACGGCCCCGAGGGAGTGGCCCGCGAGCACGAGCTGCTCGCGGTCTGTCGCGAGGCGGGAATGAGGCTCGTCGGCCCGAACTGTCTCGGTGTCCTCGACACGCGCCCCGACTCGGGGTTGAACGCGACCTTCGCCCCCACGGCGCCGCAGCCAGGGAATGTCGGCTTCGCGACCCAGAGCGGGGCCCTCGGCCTTGCTCTGATCGAGTTCGCAGAGGAGCGATCCCTTGGCGTCTCCTCATTTGCCTCGCTCGGCAACCGTGCCGACGTCAGCGGCAACGACCTGCTCGAGTTCTGGGAGGAGGACGAGCGCACGCGGCTGGTCCTTCTCTATATCGAGTCCTTCAGCGACCCTCGTCGCTTCGCCCGGGTGGCCAGGCGAGTCGGCAGGCGAAAGCCGATCGTTGCCCTGAAGAGCGGCCGCTCCGCGGCGGGAGCACGTGCCGCCGGCTCCCACACCGGCGCGCTCCTCGCAGCATCAGACCGCGCCACGGACGCCCTCTTCGAACAGTCGGGGGTGATCCGCGCCGAGAGCCTCTCCGAGCTGCTCGACGTCGCCTCGCTCCTCTCAACCCAGCCGCTGCCCGCGAGGCCCAGGGTCGCGATTCTGACCAACGCGGGCGGCCCGGGAATCATGTGCGCCGACGCCTGCGAGGCTGCCGGCCTCGAGGTGCCCGAGCTCCCCGACGTCCTCCGCCGAGAGCTTGCCGAGTTCCTGCCTCCCGAGGCCTCGCTCGGCAACCCCGTCGACGTGATCGCGACGGCGAGCGGCGAGCAATTCCGGCAGGCAATCGACGCGATCGGGGCCTGGGAGGGAATCGACGCGATGATCGCCATCTTCATCCGGCCACTGGTCGGCGAGGCCGACGACGTGGTGGCCGCGATGCGAGCGGCTGCGGCCACCCTCTCGCGGGAGATAACGATTCAGCTCGTCCTGATGTCTGCGGCCGACGGCGACCTCGGAGCATCGGGTCCCGCGCCGCTGCCGACCTACCGCTATCCGGAGGACGCCGCGAGGGCGCTCGGCAAGGTGAACCGCCACGCGGTCTGGCGCAATCGACCCGAACTTCCGCCTCCGACCTTTTCCGACGCCCGGCCCGACGAGGCCGCGGCGGTGATCACCGAAGCGCTGACGGCGAAACGGGAGTGGCTCGGGGCCGAGGAATGCCTCCGCCTTCTCGGCTGCTACGGGATCGCGATGCCCGAGGCGATCGTCGCCACCGATCCTGCGGCCGCCGGGCGGGCCGCGAGGCAGCTCGACGGCCCCCTCGCCCTGAAGGCACACGGGCCGCAGATCCTGCACAAGAGCGAGCTGGGTGCGGTCCGGACCAAGCTCGAAGGAGCTGAGGAGGTCGAGAGGGCGGCGCGGGAGATGGACGAAGCCCTGCGGCAGAGGGGCCTGGCTCGAGCGAGCTTCCTCGTCCAACAGATGGTCGAGGGCGGTGTCGAGCTGCTGGTCGGGGTCGCGAGCGATCCCGTCTTCGGACCGGTTGTGGCCTGCGGCGCGGGCGGCACCGCGGTCGAGCTGCTCGGCGATCTAGCCGTTCGAGTCTGCCCGCTCGCCGCGACCGACGCTGCGGAGATGATCCGCTCGCTCGCAATCTTCCCGATGCTGACCGGCTTCCGCGGCCAGCCGCCCGTCGACCTCGACGCGCTGGAGGAGGTGGTGCTGCGGATCGGCGCCCTCGCCGACGCCCACCGGGAGATCGTCGAGCTCGACCTCAACCCGGTGATCGCAGGAACCAACGATTCACTCGCGGTGGATGCCCGGATCAGGATTGCCGAGCCGCGGTCGGCGCGACGGCCCCCCTGGCCTCGAACCTGGTCTTAGATCAGTCCGTTGGCGAGTGCGTAGCGGGTCAGCTCCGGGCGGCCGTCGAGCTGAAGCTTCTGCTGGATATGGGCCCGGTGGGTCTCCACCGTCCGCACGCTGAGCGAGAGCTGGTCTGCTATCTCGCGGTTTGTGTGGCCCAGCGCTATCAGCCGCAGGACCTCGGTCTCGCGTGGCGAGAGCGGTGAGCGCTCGCCATCGCCCTCGTTCTCGAGGCCCGCCTCGACCGACGGCGAAAGGTACTCGCGGCTTTCCGAGGCGTTTCGGACGGCCTCGATCAGCTCCAGGTGCGCCGCATCCTTGAACAGGTAGCCCAGCGCTCCGGACTCGATCGCACGGCGAGCGAGCGTCGGGTCGCGCTCCATCGTGAGGAGGACGATCTCGGTGCCGGGGCCTTCCTCGCGCAGCCCTGCCACGGCATCGACACCGAGCCCGTCCGGCAGATTGACATCGAGGACGAGGACATCGGGCTCCGAGTCGCGGACGGCAGCCCGGGCGGACGCCAGGTCGCTGGCCTCGCCCACCACCTCAAGATCGTCCTGCGCGTCGAGAAGCGCCTTCAGGGCGCCACGGACGACAGCATGATCGTCGGTCAGGACAACGCTGATCCTCCTGGCGGCGCGGAACTGCCCACTCGGGCTCATTGTGGCTCCAGCGTAACGCGGCGGGCTGTGCGCGGGCGAGTGTGGCGCTCCCCGGATGTTGCAGCCTATTTCGGCCTCTAGCCTGTCCGACATGGAGCAACGGGACGGGCCCGGGCACCCCCGCTCGATCGATCCCGTCGAGCGGATCGACCTCCTCGCCCGGGACCTCCGGAGCTCACTCGACGGCCTCTCCTCCCGGGAGGCCGACCGCCGCCTGCTGAGGCATGGGCCGAACCAGCTCGAACGTCGACGAGGCCGGAGCTGGCCGCGGGAGCTCGTCCGCCAGGTGACCCACCCCCTGGCACTTCTGCTCTGGGGCGCGGCTGCGCTTGCCGCGATCGCCGGGATCACCCCGGTCGCGATCGCTGTCGTGATCGTCATCGCCCTCAATGCCGGGTTCGCGTTCGTCCAAGAGCTGCAGGCGGAGCGAGCGGTCGAGGCGCTGCAGGGCTACCTGCCACCGCAGGCCAGAGTGCTGCGCGATGGGCAGCCGGTCCAGATCGACGCGGCCCGGATCGTCCCCGGCGACCTGCTGCTGATCGGAGAGGGCGACCGGATCTCGGCCGACGCCCACATCGTCGAGGGTGCTATCGAGGTCGACCTGTCGACACTCACCGGCGAGTCGGTGCCCGTCTCCCGGTCCGCCGAGGGGGCGGGCTCCTCGGCTTCCCTCCTGCAGGCGACGGAGCTCGTCTTCAGCGGCACCAGCTGCACCGGTGGCGATGCGCGGGCCTTGGTCTTCGCCACCGGGATGACGACAGAGCTGGGCAGGATCGCAGCGCTCTCGCAGCGCGTCGAGCGCGAGGAGAGCCCACTCGAGCGGCAGGTCCGGCGAGTTGCCCTGCTGATCGCGGCGGTGGCGGTCGCGATGGGCATCGCCTTCATCCCCCTCGCGACCCTGGTCACGGGCCTCTCGGTCTCCGACTCGATCGTCCTCGCGATCGGGCTGATCGTCGGCAACGTCCCCGAGGGTCTGCTGCCTGTCATCACCCTCGCGCTCGCCGTGGGCGTGCGCGCCCTGGTCCGCCGGGGAGCGGTCGTCAAGCGGCTGAGCGCGGTCGAGACGCTCGGCTCGACGGACGTAATCTGCACCGACAAGACCGGGACCCTGACCGAGAACCGGATGCGGGTGACCCGGATCTGGGCGGCCGGGAGTGAGGTCAACCTCGAGGACGCGCCACACCCGGGCAATCGTCGATCGGCCCTGCTCGATCTGGCCGCGGCGATGGCGGCATGCAACAACGCCGAGGTCGAGAGCGACGGAGGGGTGGCGGGCGACCCGACCGAGGCAGCGATGCTGACGACAGCCCTCACACTCGGCGCGAGCGAGGAGACCGGGACGAGCCGGCGAGCCGAGTTCCGCTTCGACCCGGTCCTGAAGCGGATGTCGACCGTCGACGCGGACCGGAGCCGTCTCTGGGTCAACGCGAAGGGGGCCCCGGAGGCGATCCTCGACCTGTGCACAAAGGTGGCCACCGCGACCGGGCCGGCACCTCTGGACGCCGAGCGCCGGGCTGATGTCGAGACGGCGGTCGGCCGCTATGCCGACGAGGGCCTCCGGGTCCTGGCTGTCGCCAGGCGCTCCCTTCGCTCGATGCCGGTCGACCGAGCGAGCGCCGAAGCCGAGATGACACTGCTCGGCCTGGTCGCGATGATCGACCCCCCACGGGCCGGGGTTGCGGAAGCCGTCGCCCGCTGCCACGCCGCCGGAATCCGGATCATCGTCGTCACCGGCGACCACCCGCGCACCGCGCTCGCAATCGCGAGGCGGATCGGCATCGCCCGCGGAAAGAGCCCGCGGGCGATCACCGAGGAGGAGCTCGAGGCGATGAGCGACGCCGAGCTCGACGCCGAGCTGCGCGGCGGGGGCGAGCTGATCTTCGCCCGCAGCACGCCCGAGGCCAAGCTCCGGATATCGGACGCGCTGCGGGCCGAGCAGCACGTCGTCGCGATGACCGGCGACGGAGTCAACGACGCCCCGGCCCTGCGCAGCGCCGACATCGGCGTCGCGATGGGCCGATCGGGCACCGACGTCGCCCGCGAGGCATCGACGATGGTCCTGACCGACGACAACTTCGCGACGATCGTCGCCGCCGTCGAAGCCGGCAGGCGGATCTACGACAACATCCGCAAGTTCATCCTCTACATCTTCGCCCACCTGACACCGGAGCTGACCCCGTTCATCGTCTTCGGCCTCGGCGGTGGTGCCATACCCCTGCCGCTGACCGTCCTACAGCTGCTCGCGGTCGACGTCGGGACCGAGACGTTGCCGGCACTCGCACTGGGGCAGGAGAAGGCAGAGCCGGGCATCATGCGAAGGCGACCGCGCTCACGCTCAGAGAGCATCATCACCCGCGCGATGCTGTTCCGGGCTTGGATATTCCTTGGGTTGATCTCCGCGGCGCTCGGAATGGCGGCCTTCTTCTATGTGCTGACCCGCTCCGGATGGAGTCCCGGCGATCCGACCGGCGACGGGACCCCTCTTCACCACGGCTACCAGCAGGCGACGACGATGACCTTCCTCAGCATGGTCGCCTGCCAGGTCGGCACCGCATTCGCGGCCCGCACGGAGCGCGCCTCGCTGCGTTCGATAGGCGTCTTCAGCAACCGGCTGCTGCTCTGGGGCATCGCCTTCGAGCTGGCACTGACCGCGCTCCTGATCTACGTTCCCGTCTTTCAGGACCTGCTCGGCACCGCCGCGCTGCCGGCGAAGGACCTCCTTCTCGTCCTTCCCTTCCCGTTCATCGTCTGGGGCGCGGACGAGCTTCGGCGCTGGCTGGTCAGGCGCAGCGAGCGGAAACCTGGGTTCCCGAGTCGCCGCGCGCTATCTCGACAGCCCTCCTGAGCTCGCCGATCGCGGCCCGCCGGCCGGTCGCCTCCACAAACCGAGAGGCCGCCTCGACCTTCGGGCCCATTGACCCGGAGGCGAAGCTGTGCTCACGCAGCTCAGCCGGCGAGACATCGGCAAGCGCGCGCTCGCCCTCCTCGCCCCAGTCGACGCACACGGCGTCGACGTCGGTCAGCATCAGCAGCAGGTCGGCATCGAGGCGACGGGCGAGAAGGGAGGCGGTGAGGTCCTTGTCGACGACCGCCTCGACGCCATGCATCGTGCCGTCGCCGTTGAGCGCCACCGGAATCCCGCCGCCGCCGGCGCAAATCACGAGCACGCCCGCCTCGACCAACGTGCGGAGGCTCCTCATCTCGACGATCGCCTGAGGCTCCGGCGACGGCACGAGGCGTCGAAAGCCGGAGCCGTCAGGGCCTATGCTCCAGCCGCGCTCGGCGACGAGGCGCCGCGCCTCATCGCCCGGGTAGACCGGTCCGATCGGCTTCGATGGGGAGCCGAAGGCCGGGTCGTCGGCTCTGACGACGACCTCTGAGAGAACCGTCACCAGATCGTGATCGGGAAGCGAATTGCGCAGCGCAAGCTCCAGCATGTAGCCGACCATGCCCTCGCTCTCGGCGCCGAGAACGTCGAGCGGATAGGGCGCGATCCGCTCGTAGCCCTCACTCTGGAGGGCCAGCAGGCCGACCTGTGGGCCATTGCCGTGGGTGATCACCAGTTCGTGCTCGGCGGCCAGCGCAGCCAGCTCCTGCGCCGCTGCGGCCACGTTGCGCTGCTGGGCGGCGGCCTCAGCCGGTTCCCCGCGACGGAGCAGAGCGTTGCCGCCCAGGGCGGCGAGAATTCTCATGACCGCAGGCTCGCGGACGACGGTCCTTTCAACATCGGGCCAAAGCCACACTCCGCGCGCGGATCGCTACGCGAGTGCCCGGCATGGGAGACTGGTGGCGCGGTGGCCGCGGTGGACAACGAGCGGCAGATAACGGTCGTTCTGGCCGACGATCACAACGTGATCCGCGTCGGTCTGCGCAACATGCTCGAGGGGGAGAGCGACCTGCGAGTGATCGGTGAGGCGGAAGACGCGCCATCGGCTGCGAGGCTGGCCCGCGACCGCCGCCCCGACGTTCTGGTCCTCGATCTGCAGATGCCGGGCTCCGAGCCGTTGCGCGATATCGACGATCTCCGCGAGAACGTTCCCTCCACCGCAATCGTGGTCCTGACGATGAGGAACGACGCGCGGAAAGCACGCGACCTCCTCCGGGCCGGAGCCGCCGCGTATGTCCTCAAGCAGGCGGCTGAGCGCAACCTGACCGAGGCGATCAGAACCGCGGCCGCCGGCGGCTCCTATATCGATCCTGAGCTCGGCGGGACGCTGGCCCGACTCGAGGACGACCCCCTCGAGGACCTGAGCGAGCGCGAGCGCGAACTGCTGCGGCTGCTGGCGCTCGGCCACACCAACCGCGAGATCGGCGAGCAGCTCTTCCTCAGCGTTCGGGCGATCGAGGTCAACCGGGCGAAGCTGCTGCGGCGACTCGGCCTCGAGTCGCGCCCGGACCTGGTCCGTTTCGCGATCGACAACGGCATCATCGAGTTCAGCTAACTCGGTGTCACCGGAACACGGGCCGAGATCCGCGTCCCGCCCCGTGGCTCGGAACGAACGTCGATCTCGCCGCCCAGCAGCTCGATCCGCTCGCGCATCCCGAGCAGCCCGCGGCCGTCCCCCACCGAGCTCGGGTCGAACCCGCATCCGTCATCTTCGACGGTGATCTCGAGATTATGGTTGGCCATGCGGGCGGACACCCTGGCGCTGGCCGCCGAGGAGTGCTTCAGCACGTTGTTCAGCGCCTCCTGCACGAGCCGGTAGGCGATCCGCTCTTCGTCTCCGCTGACGGGCGCGTCGATCTCGATCTGCGACTCGATTCGCAGCTGCCCGCGCTCCGCGGACTCCTCCGTCAGAGCCTTGAGAGCGCCGGAGAGGCCGAGCCGCTCGAGTGCCGCGGGACGGAGGTCGTTGATCAGGCGGCTGAGATCGTTGATCTGGCTCTCGAGGCGATCGACGGTCTCCCTTGCCGCCGCCTCGATTCGGTCGGCGCGATCCTTGCCTTCGCCCTGGACCGCGGTCGCCAGCGAGATGCGGATCGCCGCCAATCCCTGGAGCGCATCGTCGTGCAACTCCTGCGCCCAGCGACGGCGCTCGCGCTCTCCGATCTCGACCTGCTGCTGGAGACGTTCGGCCTCAACCCCCTGTGCAGTCGCGACGGCTGTCGCAGCGCTGCTGGCGAACGCCTGCAGGAGCCGGAGGTCCTCCTCGTCGAAGTCGCTTCCGCCCGCTTCGCGGTCGAGCGCGACGAGTGCCCCGACGGCGCGGCCGCGAAAGAGCAGGGGGACGACGAGGGCGGCTTCGGCGTCGAGCCGCTCGCGGAGACGCGCCTCTGACGGTGGAGAGCCGGGTTCGAGATGCTGGGCGACGCGCTCCTGCATCGCGGCCTGGAAAACCGAGTCATCGGTCGGGATCGTCAGCTGCTGGACCTCATCACCGACTTCACCAGCCTGAGCGGCGACGACGAGGCGGCCACCGCTCCGCAGCAGCACCAGGAGGCTTTTCGCCTCGACCAGTGCACGGGCCCGCTTGACGATCAGATCGAGAACACGTTCGACGTCGGTCTCTCCCCCTACCGCCCGGGCGATATCGACCGAGGTCTCAGATCGGCGCAGAGCCCGCTCCACTTCCTCCTCGCGCTCGCTCAACGTCGTGTAGAGACGGGCATTCTCGATCGCGACCCCGGCCCAGGTCGCCAATGTCTTCACTGCCGTCTCGTCGTCCTCGTCGAACTCCTTCCCGCCCCGCTTCTCGGTCATGTAGAGGTTGCCGTAGGCCTCGCCCCGAACCGCGACCGGAACTCCGAGGAACGTGTGCATCGGCGGGTGGCCGGGCGGGAACCCGTAGGCATGAGGATGCCGGTTGACGTCCCGCAGCCTCAGTGGGGCCGGCTCGCGGATCAGCTCGCCGAGGACACCACGCCCCCGCGGTAGGTTCCCGATCTGATTTCTGGTCTCCTCGTCGATGCCGAGGTAGATGAATCGCTCGAGCTCGGTCCGGGCGGGGTCGAGCACTCCGAGGGCCGCGTACTCGGCGTCGGTGAGATCCCGCGCGGCCTCCACCACCGCCCTGAGGACGACCTCGAGCTCCAACTCCGAGAAAAGACCGGTGCCGACTTCGATCAGTCGCCGGAGAGGATCTCTTTGGGGGCCGCTCTGAGCCTGATCAGTCACGTCCACCTTCCCAATCATCCACCCATCTGATCATCGGCGCGCAGATTCTCCCGCTCGATGAGGACAGCGCCGGTGATGCAGCTGCGTCTATGCGGCCAAGTCGCGACGATCGAATAGCCAGGCACCGATCACGGCGAGGGCGACGGCCACGGCGGTCACCCCGACGAACGCCACGGGATCGATCCCGTCCTCGATCGCGTTGCCGTAGTACTTGAAGACCGAGATGTAGCGGATGCCGGAGAGGTCGGCGTCGAGGCGCCCGACCAGGTCGATCACATACATCGTCACCAGAACCCCGGCGACCGCGCCGGTGACGACGCTGGTGCGCAGTGAGAAGCCGCTGGCAACGATCCCCAAACCGGCAAAGATCAGGGCGAGCGGCAGGACGTTGGCGTAGCCGGCGATCGCGGAGCCAAGCGAGAGATGGGCGCCGGCGACGAGGCTGCCGACACCGGTCAGTAGGACCGTCATTACGAGCACGATCCCGACCTCGACCGCGGTCGCGGCGAAGCTCGCCGCCGCAAGCTGTGGACGAGACACGGGGGCCGAGAGCAACACGTCGAGGCGGCCGCTTTCAGCGGCGCCGGTCAATCCGCTGGCGACGGCGCGAACGGCGAGATAGCCGATCGCGAGTGGGACGATCAGGCTGAGGAGCTCGGCGTGCAGGTACTGCTCGACACTGGTCAGCTCACCGATCCCGAAGGCTTCCTTCAGCGCCGGAGGATAGTTCTGCACCGCTTCGGAGAGCGCACCTTCAACAGAGGGAAAGATCATCACGATGAATGCCGACCAGAGGCCCAGCGGCAGCCCCCAGGCGAGCAACGAGCGGCGCCGGTCGGAGAGATGGGTGAGAACGAGCTCGCCGAGCTGGGCCGTCATCCCTCGCCGCCGTAGTAGGTGAGGAATACCTCCTCGAGGGTGGGGTGCGTGAACTCCATATCGGTGACATGCCGCTTCGCGATCGCCCGTAGAACCTGATCGAGATCGCCGGCGACCTTGAACGAGACCTTTCCGTCGGTCGCCTCGAGGTCGGTGACGCCGGGCAGCGACCGGAGGTCCTCAACGAGCGCCGCCGGTTCGGCGAGCTCAAGCGCGGCCGTCCGCCGCGCCCTGCCGAGTAGGTCGTGGATCCGCGCGACAGCTATCAACCTCCCGTCGCGGACGATTCCGACACGGTCGCAGACGCGCTCGACCTCATCCAGCTCGTGTGAGGAGAGCAGCACCGTGCAGCCTCGGTTTCGCTCCTCGCCGACGAGGGTGAGGAACTCCTCCTGCATGAGGGGGTCGAGACCGCTGGTCGGCTCATCGAGGATCAGCAGCTCGGGCGAGTGGAAGGTGGCGAGGATCAGGCCGATCTTCTGGCGGTTGCCCCGCGAGAGCTGGCCGAGCTGGCGGTCAAGGTCGGCCTGAAAGCGCTCGGCCAGCTCCGAAGCGCGACCGAGCCCATCGACGCCGCGCAGGCGGGCGAGGAGCCGCAGGGCCTCACGACCGGTGGACTGCCTTCCATAGCCGAAGTCGCCGGGGAGATTGCCGAGCCGGGCACGGATCGCGACGCTGTCGCGGTGGCTGTCGAGACCGAAGATGCGAGCTCTGCCGCCGGTCGGGTGGAGGAGGTCGAGCAGAGTCCGGATCGTCGTCGTCTTGCCGGCTCCGTTGGGCCCGAGCAAGCCGAATACCTCACCCGGCTCGACCGAGACCGTCACGTCCTCGATACCGCGCTTGGCCCCGTAGCGCTTGGTGAGCCCCTCGGTCTCGATGACGGCCATGTCGCGCATGCTTACACCATGCCGCCGATGCCCGCCCGACCGTCTCCGCCTGCTCGGGACTGCTCAGACACCCCCTGGCAGTGGTTCGTTCCGCGTCCTTTGCCACCCAGCGAGATGGGACAGATCGCGGATGTCCGGGTTCGCAGAACGACCTAGCCTCTTCCCGTATGAAGCCCGCATCAATTCCGCGATGGTCGTCACCGGAGCGAAAGTTAAGAACGCCTCGCTTACCGGGGCCGACATTGACTATTGGAAGCTCGGGACGGTGCCAAGCGCCGTGTTTGCGGCCTGGACGGACGAACTTCTTCCCGCGGTCGCCGTCTTCTGCCCGAGGGTGAGCTGATCGCCTCTCAGGACAAATGGTCTAATCGGCCCTTTCAATTCTCCGTCGACGACGAGAGGTTCAGCCCAGATCCATCGGGAATTCACCACCCGAGGTGTGCGGCGTACATCGGATTGCGGCCGGCGGGCGCTGCCATAGCTTCGACTCATGGCGGATTCGCAGCAGGCCACCACAGCCGACCTCCCCTCGACCGCCGGCCCGGTGCTGATCGGATTCGACGGTTTCGACGGTGGTCGCGATGCCCTCGAGCTACGCCACCGCGGATATACGCAGATCGCCATGGCGGTTGACGGAACCAGCGGTTCGGAGGCTGTACTGACCCGGGCGGAAGCCCTCGCCCAGGATGCGGGAGCGGAACTGAAGACGATCTCTGCCAGAGGGCAGGCCGTCGGCGGGTGGTGGCACGGCGTCGGCACGACCGCATCGGCGATCGCCGCCGCCTGCGGAGCCGATATCGATCTTCTCGTGATCGGCTGGCGACATCGGATGGACCACTTCCGCGTGGGCTCGATGACCAAGCACGTGATCACCGAAGCTCCCTGCCCAATCCTCGTCGTTCCCAACGGGAAGTAGGGCGGCATGTTCCGCAGGATCCTGGTCGGCTACATCGACAGCAAGCCGGGTCAAGACGCCCTCGAGCTGGGCCGCATTCTCTCCCGGGCTAACGGGGCGGACCCGATCGTCGTCACCGCCACCGGTGAGGACGAGGGCGGCCTTGCCGGAATCGCCCGAGCGAAGCGAGCCGACCTGGTGGTTCTCGGATCCACCGGGCGAGGGGCGTTGGGCCGCATCGTCCCAGGTACGACCCTCGCTCGCCTCCTCGGTCAGGCGGCCTGCGCCGTGGCGGTCGCCCCGCCCGGCTTCGCCCAGCGTGCCGGGAAGGAGCTCGGCTGGAAGCCCCTGAGCGTCGAGACCGAGGACGCCGGGCTGCGCGTCATCGGGGTCGGGTTCGATGGCTCGCGTGCCTCACGCGAGGCGCTCGAAATCGCCAGCGACCTGGCGATCGCGAACGGCGCCGCCCTGCGCGTCTACACCGTCGCGCGGAACTATGCCTCGCTGCCGGGCGCCGACCAGAACGGTCGGACTCCCGGCATGGCGACCGAAGCCGAGCGCATGCAGGAGGAACTGCACGACGCGGTTTCGGACCTCCCCTCCGAGACCCGGCCGCTGCCAGTCTTCCTTCGGGGTGACCCGGCAGTCGAGCTGGTCCGTGCGATCGAGCTGGGCGTCGACCTGCTCGTTCTCGGTTGCCGGCCCGGCGGGCCGCTGCGGCGCGCTCTACATCAGAGCGTCTCAAACGCCATCCTTGCCGACAGCCCCTGCCCCGTCCTCATAGCTCCCGCGGGGGTCGTGGCTCCCGCCGCGGCTCCGTCCTGACCCAACCCCGGACGCGACATCAGTCGTCGGCACCGCCACCGGGCTCTCCGTCCGCTTCCCTGAAGCCGCCCGAGTGGTCGGCCGGCGTAGACGCCGTATTTCCGTGACCGCCGCTTGGGCGCTCGCATAGTCTCCGAGCATCGCCTCGATCCGCAAGGAACGGAAGATCAGCGCCGCCCCTGAGGAGGTCTGGGACGCGCTGTGCGACTGGGGCGCGGTGCACGAGCGCCTCGTTCCCGGCTTCGTCGTCGCGACTGAGCTCGACGGTGAGGACAGGATCGTGACCTTCTTCAACGGGGCGGTCGCCCGCGAGGTGCTGATCGACATCGACGAGGAGCGCCGGCGGCTCGTCTGGTCGGTGGTCGACGGGCCCTACACGCACCACAACGGCGCCGCGCAGGTCCTCCCCGATGAGGGCAGCGGCACGCTCTTCGTCTGGACCTCCGACCTGCTGCCGAACGAGGCCGCGGCGGCGACCGACGCGATGATGGAGCGCGGGATCGAGACCGTGAAGCGGACTCTCGAGAGCGCCCCCGGCGGCTGAGCCGCTCGTCAGGGGATCCCTACCCGCCGAGCAGGCCGGCGAGCTCCTCGACCGTGATCACCTCCGCCTGGCGGGGAAAGATCTCGCTCGTCAGGAACTCGTGGACCTCGGCCTTCGGATCGGCGCTGGCGTCGGCGAGGACGAGGACGCGGTAATCGCGGTCGTAGCCGTCGCGGACGGTCGAGAGGACGACCCCGCTGGTGCTGATCCCGGCGAGGACGATCGTGTCGACGCCACGGGCCGAGAGCCGCTCGGCGAGGTCCGTCGTCGAGAAGGCGCCGACCCTCGTCTTGCGGACGACGATGTCGCCATCGACCGGCGCCAGCCGCTCGTGCACCGCCGTCTGCGGGGAGGCGACGTCGAGCCGCAGTCCGGCGCCGGCGACGCGGGCCCCCATCCCACTGGTCTCGGGCAGGCCCTCGAGGTCCTCCGGGGTGAAGGCGACGCGGACGTAGCCGACCGTTGCGCCGCTGCCGCGGGCGATCTCGATCGCGGCGGCGGCGCGGGCGAGCGCGGTCTCGGGATCGGGAAGGTTGGCGAGGATGCCGGGCTGGAAGTCCATCACCAGGACTGCGGTGCGGGCGGGGTCGAGGGTCTGCTCGGTTGCGTTCATCTCTGGTCACTCCTCAATCGGGATTTGGGGGTTGGCGGGCAGCGAGGACGGCGCGGGCCGTTCCGCGAGGCCGTGGCGGTGATCGCCGCGCAGCAGCGAGGCGACGGCGGCGACCAGCGCCAGCACCGCAGCGGTGGCGAAGACGATGAAGAGGCCGTCGTTAAACGGCCCCGAGATCAGATCCGGGAAGAACTCGCGTCCGGTCAGGACCGCCCTGCTCGATGCCGAGAGAGAGGCGAGGACTCCGTTGGCCGCCAGCAGGTGGCCGATCGGGTTGATCCCAAGCACGGCGGCGAAGAGCGAGGAGACGGGCGGCAGCGAGGCGACGTGGTGGGCGGCGGCCGGTTCGACGCCGTGCGCCTGCAGCCCGCTCGCCATCGCCCCCGGGAGGCTGTTTGAAAGGCCGAGGATCATCAGCGAGAAAAAGATCCCGATCGAGAGCGCCGTCCCCGTGTTCTGGAATGTCGAGCGCATCCCCGAGACGGCGCCGCGCTGGCCGGCGGGGACGCTGCTCATGACCGACGCCGCGTTCGGCGAGCTGAACATCCCGACCCCGATCCCGTTGGCGGCGATCAGGACCGCGAACACGAGGTAGGAGAAGTCGACCGGGAGGAACATCATCCCGATGAAGCTCGCGGCGAAGATCAGCATCCCCGCCGTCGCGTAGCCGCGCGCTCCGTGGCGGTCCGACAGGTGCCCCGAGACCGGCCCGGCGACGAGGAAGCCCCCGGTCAGCGGCAGCATGTAGATGCCGGCCCAGAGCGGCGTGTCGGCGTAGCTGTACCCGTGCAGCGGCAGCCAGATTCCCTGCAGCCAGATGACGAGCATGAACTGCAGCCCGCCGCGACCGACCGCGGCGATGAAGCCGGCGATGCTGCCGGCGGTGAAGGCGCGGATCCGGAACAGGGCGAGCTGGAACATCGGCTCGGCGACACGGGTCTCAATCAGGACGAAGGCGACGAGGAGCAGCAGGCCGGCGGCGATCGAGCCGTAGACGACGGGGTTGGTCCAGCCCATCGCGTGACCGCCGTAGGGATGGAGGCCGGTTGTGATCCCGATCAGGATCGCGCTCAGCCCGACCGTGAAGGTCAGGTTCCCCCACCAGTCGATGCTGCCGCCCGAGCGGCGGCCCGAGTCCTGCAGCCGGCGGTAGGCCCAGACCGTGCCGAAGATGCCGACCGGCACGTTGACCCAGAAGACCGCGCGCCAATCGATCGCGGCGAGGACGCCGCCGGCGATCAGGCCGATGAACTGGCCGGCGAGGGCTGCGATCTGGTTGACGCCGAGCGCGAAGCCGCGCCGGTCGGGAGGGAAGGCGTCGGTCAGGATCGCGGCCGAGTTGGCGGTCAGCATCGAGCCGCCGAGGGCCTGTACGCAGCGCCAGGCGATCAGCCAGGTCGCGCCGCGGCCGCCCATGAACGGGTCGAAGGAGAGCAGCAGCGAGGAGACGGCGAAGACCGCGAAGCCGGCGTTGTAGATGCGGACCCGGCCGTACATGTCGCCGATCCGGCCGACCGAGACGACCAGCACCGCCTGGACCAGGCGGTAGCCCATGATCATCCAGAGCAGGTAGCTGATGTTCGCCGGCGCCAGCGGGTCGAGGTGGATGCCGCGGAATATCGCCGGCAGCGAGATGATCACGATCGACCCGTCGAGGGCGGACATGAACACGGCCATCGTCGTGTTCGAGAGCGCGTCCCGGCGGTAGCGCTCGCTCAGCGCGGCGGCCATCAGACGCTCTCGGCGAGCCGTTCGAGCAGCGGCGCGGCGGCGTCCAGCTGCTCGAGCTCGGCCTCGGTGAAGTTCTCGGCGAGGGCCCGTGCCAGCTGCTCGGTGCGGGCGGCGCGACGATCGCGGAGCGCCTGGCGCCCGGCGCCGCTGAGCGAGAGCACGACGCGGCGCCCGTCGTCGGGATCGGGCGCCCGCGCGACGAGGCCGCGCGCCTCGAGCCCGGCCAGCGTCGTCCCCATCGACTGCGGCGAGATCTGCTCCTCCCGCGCCAGCGCGCTCGCGGTGCTCGGCCCGCCCCGGTCGAGCCGGGCGAGAGCCGCCGTCTCCGGCAGCGTCAGGTCGCCCTCGACGGGGGTCTGACGCAGCCGCCGGCGGAGCAGGCCGACGGCGAGACGCAGATCAAGTGCAACCTTCGCCGGCTTGGCCATATCCTCAGGCCAAACTTAACAGCCTGGACTGAGGAATTCCTCTCCCGACTAGGCTCTCCGGAATGAGCGCGCCGACCCGCGACGAGGCCTGGGAGCTCTTCTGCGAGTGGACCGAGTCCGACTCGCTGCGCAAGCACGTGCTCGGGGTCGAGGCGGCGATGCGCGCCTACGCCCGCAGGTACGGCGAGGACGAGGAGCTTTGGGCGGCGACCGCGATCCTCCACGACCTCGATTACGAGCGCCATCCC
>DATAOP010000073.1:0-11383 GCA_036265675.1 Solirubrobacterales bacterium | reverse complement strand
GCTGCGCGACAACGCAGTCCCCGCCGCCGTCGGCGGCAAGCCGATCGACGTGAAGATCGGCGGCGTCACGGCCGCGCTCGAGGACCAGAGCACCTACATGACGGACCGCATGCCGCTGTTCATCGCGGGCGTCGTGGGCCTCTCGTTCCTGCTGCTCCTGCTGGCCTTCCACTCGCCCTTGATCTCGCTGAAGGCGGCGGTGATGAACCTGCTGTCGGTCAGCGCCGCCTACGGCGTGATGACCCTGGCGGCGAAGGGCGGCGGATTCAGCAGCCTGATTGGAATCGACCACGAGGTGCCGATCGCGCCGTTCATGCCGGTGATGATGTTCGCGATCCTGTTCGGGCTCTCGATGGACTACGAGGTCTTCCTGATCTCACGGATCCGCGAGGAGTACCTGAAGGACGGCGACACCCGGCGCGCGGTCGCCGACGGGCTCGCGAAGACGGCCCGCGTGATCACCGCCGCCGCGGCGATCATGGTCGTCGTCTTCCTCGCCTTCGTCGCCTCGCCCGAAGTGTTCCTGAAGCTGTTCGGGATCGGGCTCGCGGCGGCGATCTTCCTCGACGCCACCGTCGTCAGGATGGTGCTCGTGCCGGCCGTGATGCAGCTGCTGGGCCGCCGCAACTGGTGGATCCCCCGCTGGCTCGAGCGGCGCCTGCCCCAGATCGACGTCGAGCGGGTCGCGACCGCCGAGGGGCGGTAGGGCCATGGCGAGGCTGATCGTCACCGAGTTCATCACCCTCGACGGGGTGATGGAGGACCCGGGTGGGGAGGAAGGCCATCCCCACTCGGGCTGGGTCATCGACCACATGGGGCCGGAGCAGGAGCAGTTCAAGCTCGACGAGGCTCTCGAGGCGGAGTCGCACCTGCTCGGCCGGGTGACGTACGAAAGCTTCGCCGGTGCCTGGCCGCAACGGGAGGGGCCGTTCGCGGACAAGATCAACTCGATGCCGAAGTACGTCGTGAGCTCGACGCTCTCGGACCCGCTCGAGTGGGAGAACTCGACCGTGATCCCGGCCGAGTCGCATATCGAGCGGATCCGGGAGCTGCGGCAGGCCGATGGCGGGCCGATCCTCGTCGCCGGCAGCGCGACGCTGGTCAGATCGCTGATCGAGAACGACCTCGTCGACGAGCTGCGCTTGATGGTCTTCCCGGTGATGATCGGCGGCGGCAAGCGAGTGTTTCCGGATTCCCGGCAGAAACACCCCTTCAGACTCCTCGACAGCCGGACGTTCGAGACCGGCGTCGCCGTTCACACCTATGAGCCGGCCCGCTCCTAGGGGTGCGGCTCAGCCCTTGACCCGGTAGAGGTGATTGGTCAGCGGCCCGAAGACAGCGGTCAGGCCGGCGGCGGTCGCGAGCACGATCAGGACGTCGCCGGTCGCCGCGTTCCCCTCCATCAACCCGCGTGAGGCGGTTGCGAGAACCGAGATCGGGTTGGCGTTGACGAAGGCCTCGAGGGCGCTGGGGAGCGTGTGCGGTTCGACGAAGACGTTGCTGAGGAAGGTCAGCGGGAAGATCGCCATGAAGCCGGCGTTCATCACCGCGTTCGGCGAGCGCATCAGCAGCCCCATCGTCGTGAAGACCCAGGAGAGGGCGAAGGCGAAGACGATCGTCAGCGCCATCGCGCCGAGTACCCCGGGGACGCCGGCGCTCGGCCTGAAGCCGAGGATCAGGCCGAGGACGACGATCACGGTGCCGGCGACCGCGTAGCGGACACTGTCGCCGAGCAGGGCGCCGACCAGCGGCGCCGGCCTCCAGATCGGCAGCGAGCGGAAGCGGTCGACCACGCCCTTGGTCAGGTCGGTGTTGATCGCGATGCCCGAGTAGCCGGTGGTGAACAGCACCGACATCACCAGTACCCCGGGCAGGATGTAGTCGAGGTATTCGCCGGTCGAGCCCGAGATCGCGCCGCCGAAGACGTAGGTGAAGAGGAGGACGAACATCACCGGCGTGATCGTCACGTCGAGCAGCTGCTCGGGCACGTGCTTGACCTTCAGCATCCCGCGCCAGCCGAACGTGATCGCAGCCGAGACCGGCCCGGCCCGCGGCGGCCGCTCGGTCGAGGAGAGCGCGGTCCGCAGCGCCCGCTCGTCGAGCGCGGCCTGCCGATCGGATGTCGACGGCGTGCCGCTCACGCGACCCTCTCCACGCTCTCCTCCTCGGCGGGATGGCCGGTGAGCGCCAGGAAGACCTCGTCGAGGCTCGGCTGCCCGAGCGAGAAGGAGGCGATCTCGATCCCTGCGCGGGTCAGTTCGGCGACCGCTTCCGAGGCGCGTCCGGTGTCGGGACAGGTGCAGGAGAGCGCCGCCGGGTCGGGCTCGAGGTGGACGCCGCCGAGATCGCGGACCAGGATCCGCTCGGCCTCCGGCCGCTGCTTGGGATCGAGCAGGCGCACGTGCAGGACGCCGGAGCCGACCGAAGCCTTGAGCTGGCTCGGCGTCCCCTCGGCGATCACCCGGCCGTGGTCGATGACGGCGATCCCGTCCGCGAGCTGGTCGGCCTCGTCGAGGTACTGCGTGCAGAGCAGGACCGTCGCGCCCTCGGCGGCGAGCGCCCGGACGATGTCCCAGACGAGGTTGCGCGAGCGCGGGTCGAGGCCGGTCGTCGGCTCATCGAGGAACAGCAGCTCGGGGGTGACGACGAGACTGGCGGCGATATCGAGGCGGCGCCGCATCCCGCCCGAGTAGTTCTTCACCAGCCTGCCCGCGGCGTCGGCGATCCCGAATGCCTCGAGGAGCTCGGCTGCGCGGCGCCTGGCGTCGGCGCGCCTGAGCCCGAGCAGGCGCCCGATCAGGGTCAAATTCTCCCTCCCGGTCAGGTCGTCGTCCATCGACGCGAGCTGCCCGGTGAGGCTGACCTTGGACCGCACCTCTTCGGCCTCGGCGACGACGTCGTGCCCGAGGACCCGGGCTGAGCCGCCGTCCGGTCGCAGCAGCGTCGCCAGCATCCGGATCGTCGTCGTCTTGCCGGCGCCATTGGGCCCGAGGACGCCATAGACCGAGCCGCGGCGCACCGAGAGGTCGACGCCGTCGACGGCCCGGAGGTCGCCGAAGCCCTTGACGAGGCCGCTGGTTTCGATCGCAAGCGAGGTGCTCATGGCACCTGGGACCTTTGCAGAGTCAGGCGGTCTGCCTGACGCGGCCGATCGCCGCCTCGAGCCGCTCGCGCCCGGCGGCGATCTCCGCCGCTGCGAGCGTCGCGGTCACCGGCGCCTCCGGCCGCTCGAGGAAGACATAGGCGACCTCGACCTCGGCCGCCTCACTCGCCTCGCTGACGGCGAGCGCGTAGATGTCGCGCTGGATCTCGTAGCGGGCGCAGACCTCCTTCGGGTCGTGGCCGCCGAGCCGGTCGGTCTTGAAGTCGACGATCAACGGCGGCCGCTCGCCGTTATCGACGAGGAGGTCGATCGATCCGCGCAGGACGGTCCCGGCGACCTCGAGCAGGATCGGGACCTCCGAGCGCGCTCTCGCGGCGCCCTCGACCCGGTCGGCGAAGAGGGCGGAGCCGAGCCAGGCGCGCACAGGCCCGATCAGGCCTGCGGCCTCGCCGGGCTCGACGCCGGCGGCGGCTGCGAACCTGGTGACCACCTCGGCCGGCGGCTCGCGCCAGTCGTTCGCTTGGCTCCACTCGAGCAGCGAGTGCACCGCGGTGCCCCAGGCGGCTCCGGCCTCGGGGCTCGGGGCCCGCGGCTCCTCCTCGAGCGGCTCTAGCGGGACGTGACCCTCGACCGCGGCGATCGCCGAGTAGGAGAGCGGCCAGTTGGGCGGGCCGGCCGGAATCGGCTCCAGCAGGGGCGCGGGGCCGGTGCCCGGGTCCGCGGGCTCGTCCTCACCGCCGCCGAGCCTGACGAGCTCCGCGGCGCGCTCCGGCGAGGCGGCGCTGACCCCGACTGCGATCTCCGAGGCCTCGAAGACGGCGTCAAGCCCGGCGCGCGGCAGCGGCGCCGGCACCGCGACCGTCGAATCGGCGTCGCGATCGAGCTTCAGGGCCGACGCGATCCGCTCGATCACCGGCGTCCCGGTCGTGATCTCGGCGGCGGGCTCCGGTCTGACGATCCCACTCAGGATCAGCCGCTCCTGGGCGCGGGTCGCGGCGACGTGGAACAGCCGCAGCTCCTCCTCGGCCTCGCGCTCCTTGGCCTCCTCCCAGAGGTCGCGGTAGGAGAACAGCTCGATGCCCGCGGCGCCCAGCCGCCGCAGCCGCAGCCCGACCTGGGGGCTCTCCTGCTCGCGACCGATCGTGAACGGCGGCGGCCAGCTCCGCAGCAGCCGACGAGCCAGCTGGGGGATCGCGACGACGCCGAACTCGAGTCCCTTGGCGCTGTGGATCGTCATGATCCGGACCCCGTCGTGGCCCTCGATCGCGGTCGCGGCGGCCGCATCCGCGTCGGCGGCGGCGCGGGCGGCGAGGAAGTCGAGCAGCCCGCGCAGGTCCCGACCCTCGGCCGCCTCGAACTCGGCGGCGAGGCGCATCAGCTTGCGGACGTTGGCGAAGCGGGCCTCGCCGGATGGCCGCATCAGGACCGCGAGGTCGTAGCCGGTCGCGGTGACCGCGGTGTCGATCAGCTCGCCGAGCGGCAGCGCCGGCGCCCGCGAGCGCAGCTCGCCGAGGGTCGCCGCGAAGGCGCCGAGCAGATCGCGGTCGGCGGCGTCGATCCGATCGAGCATTTCAGGGTCGAACAGCTCCGACTCGCGGCGCCCGGTCAGGTGCTCGACCGCGGGCCAGACGGTCGCGCGTGGGCCGGCCGCCGCGCGCAGCAGCCAGAGCGTGTCGGGCGCTACCCCGCAGGCGGGTGAGGCGAGCGATCCGAACAGCGACCGGTCATCGAGCGGGTTAGCGATCGTCGCCAGCAGCGCGCAGACGTCGCTGACCTGCTGCTGGGACCAGTAGCCGCGGCCGCCGACCACGTACGGGCGCAGGCCGGCCCGCCCGAGCGAGTCCTCGTAGGCGTCGAGGTGGGTGAAGGCCCGCAGCAGGACGACCATCTCTCCGCGCGGGACTCCGGCATCGGCGAGGGCCCGGAGACGCGCGGCGACGAAGCGGGCCTCGGCGAGCTGGTTGGGCGGCGTGCGGGCGTCGGTCGCCGGGCGCAGGTCGATGTCGGGCGCATCCCAGCCGCTCTCGCCGGTGAGCAGGATCTCGACCGCCGGGCCTCCACCGGGAGGAGTCGGCAGCAGCGGCGGCGCCCCGGCCCGCAGCGGCCTGTAGTCGGGCCCGAGGAGATGGGCGCCGATCTCGTTGACCGCGCCGATCACCTCCGGGCGCGAGCGGAAGTTGCCGCTGAGCTCGATCGCCAGCGAGCCCGGGTCCTCCTCGACCCGGCGGCGCTGCTCGCGGAAGACGTCGAGGTCGGCGTGGCGGAACCCGTAGATCGACTGCAGCTCGTCGCCGACCATCATCACCTCGGTCGCCGGCCCGCGCAGCGCCTCGATCAATCGCAGCTGCGAGCGGTTGGTGTCCTGGAACTCGTCGACCAGGAGGTGGCTGAACCGCGCCCGGTAGCCGGCACCGAGCTCTGAGTGCTCGAGCAGGCGGGTGGCAAGGATCTGGAGGTCCTCGAAGTCGAGCCCCGCTCGCCGCTCCTTGGCGGCGACGAACCGCGCCGAGAAGAGGCCGAGCAGATCCGCGAGGTGCCTGTAGGCGACCCCGCCCTCGCCCGCCTCGGCGACCGCGGCGACCGCGGCGTCGATCGCCTCCCGGTACCCGGCGAGCGCCTGTCCTCCCCTGCTCGTCTGGAGTGCGCAGACCTCGTCGATGTCCGGAGCCGCCTCCCCGGCCCCGGCGAGCACCTCCTGCGCCCGCTCCAGCAGCTCGAAGCTGCCGTTCGTCGGCTTCAACTCGGCCAGCGTCTCCTGCGTGACCTCTCCCGCGTGGGCGAGCGCAGCGGCGACGTCCGGTGCCGGCGCATCGGGGAGCGCGGGCTCGGCGATGCCCCGGCTGCGGAGCTCGGCATGGACCGCGATCACCGTCCCGCGCAGGCCCGCGATTTCGTACGCCGCGACCGTCCGCTCGCGCTCCTCGTCGCCGGCGCCGAGAAAGTCGGCGAGTGCCTCGTCGAAGGCCTCCTCGGCCGCGCGCTCGGCCTCGGCCGCGTCCAGCACCCGGAACCGCGGGTCGATCCCGACCGCGACCGGGTGCGAGGAGAGCAGCCGGTTGCAGAACCCGTGGATCGTCATCACCCAGGCGCCGCCGAGCGTGTCGAGGAGCTCCCTCGCCCGCTCCGAGCCGGCGTCGGCCCGGGCCTCGATCGCGGCGCGGATCCGCTCGCGCAGCTCCGCCGCCGCCTTGTCGGTGAAGGTGAAGGCGAGGACCGAGTCCGGTGCGATCCCCTCGTCGAGGACGAGCCGGCAGTAGCGGTCGACCATCACGCCGGTCTTTCCCGTCCCGGCGCCGGCCTCGACCAGGACGTCGCGGCCTGCGGCCGCGATCGCGGCGCTCTGCTCGGGCGTCGGCAGCCGCTCGCTCACCCTTCTTCCTCATCGTCTTCGCGCGGCTCCTCGAAGGCGCGGTCGCGGCGGCAGATCGGCGCGAACTCGCAGAAGGCCGGGCAGATCCCGTGGCCGCGAATCCCCTCCCGCGGCCCGGGGTCGCGGCGGATGTCGCCGCTCCGCATCCGGGCGACGATCGTCCCCGCCCTGCTCCTCGATTCCTCGAGAAGCTGCTCGTAGCCCTCCTCGTCGAGGAGGTCGGTGCCGGTCAGCCTGTAGGGCAGCTCATCCGCGGCGTCCTTCAGCACGGCGCCGCGCGGCGTACGGCTCGAGGTCCCGCGCAGCGGGTGGTAGAGGCCGCCGACGGTGGGGGCGTCCCAGAGCTCGGCGACGGCGATCAGGTAGAGCTGCAGCTGAAGTTTCGCCTTCTCCTCGAGCTTGCGGAACGGGGTGACGGAGCTCGAGAGCTTGTAGTCGAGGACGAGGGCCCGCCCGTCGGGGGCCCGGTCGACGCGGTCGATCGCCCCGTGCAGCCCCCAGCCGTCGATCTGCAGCGCCGGGCGTTCCCGGCCCTCCTCGTCGCCGAACCCCGCCTCGAGCAGCCAGGGCTCGAAGGGGCCGCCGCTGCGTCCTGCCTCATCGGCGAGGAACCTCGCGAGCAGGGCCTCGACCCGCCGCACCATCGCCCGCTCGGCCGGGTGCGCGCCGATCTGCCGCTCGGCGGCGATCTCATCGACGAGCTCGACGGCGCGCTCGCGCCAGGCCGCCAGGGAGGCCTGGGTCGGCTGCGGCTCGCCGTCGGGACGCTCGCCGTAGAGGCGGAAGAGAGCGTCGTGCATCAGGCGGCCCTGGGCGAGCGGCTCGGGTTCGGGCTCCAGCAGCTCGGGATTGAGCTGATGGCCGACGAACCAGCGGTAGGAGCAGACGTCGAACTCCTCGAGCGTGGTGCCGCCGTAGGCGGCGACCAGCCCGAGCGCCTCGAGCACGGCCGGATTCGTGAGCGGGCCGGGTGCTCGCGTCGCCGCCTCGGCGCTGCGGGCTCGCTCGAGACGCGCCGAGACGCGCTCCGCGACCGCCTCAGGCGGGGCCGCGAGCGAGAGGAGCGAGGAGCCCTCGGCGCTGGCACCGGCGCCGGAGGCCGCGACCGCGCGGGCGAGCTCGTCCTCGGAGGGAGCGTCGCCGGGACGGCAGACGACGTCGGCGAGGTCGCGCCCGCGGGTCAGCGCCGCCTCGACCGGGTCGGGTCGCTCCTCGCCGGGGGGCGGATCGAGCAGCCGGCGCACCTGGTCGAGCAGCGGCGAACGGGCTTCGGCGACGCCGTTCTCGTCGCTGTCGCGGTAGGACAGGACCAGGCGCCGGCGCGGGAGCGCGAGGCAGGCGGCGAACAGGTAGCGCTCCTCGGCGTCGGTGTCGCGCCGCGGCTGGAGGCCGAGCGAGCCGCGCTGGGACTCGGAGAGGAAGGGATCGGCGCGACCGTCGCGGCGGGGGAACTCGCCATCCTGAAGCGAGCCGACGATCACGTGGTCGAAGCGAGCGGCCCGCAGCCGGTAGGGATCCGCGATTCGCACCCGGCCCTCGGCCGGCCCGCGCCAGACACGTACCTCGAGTTCGCCGATGACGCGCGCGAGGCCGTCCGGCGCCGGCACGAAATCGGCGAGCCGCGCGCGCTCGTCCAGCGCGGTCGCGATCAATCCCGCGGCCGACTGCTCGAGCCCCTCGCCGCGGGCGGCGATCCTCGCCGCGGCCCGGCCGATCTCCACCGCGAGCCCGGCCGGGTCGGCGGCCAACTCGCGTGCCCTCGCGAGATCGGCCGGAAGGTCGCCGAAGCTCTTCTCCCAGCGCTCGATCGCGCCGGTGGCGGTCTCGATCCGCCGCTTCCGGATCGAGCGCTCGAATGCGTCGATGGCTCCCGGGGCGATCCCGCTCGCGAGCCGCAGGTAGCGGAGCATGTCGGCCGCCCGTCCCGCCCCGGCGATCGTCTCGAGCATCGCCATAAGTCCGCCGCCGACCGCGGTCGCGGCCACCGGAACCTCGGCCTCGAGCGCGACCGGGACCCCGTATGACTCGAGCACCGACGCGAGCAGCGGGCCGCGGCGGGCCGGATCGCGGAGGACGATCGCGATCTCGCTCGGCCTCTCGCCGCCCGCGAGCAGGCGGACGACCTCGGCGCCGACCGCCTCGGCCTCGCCGCGTTCGCCGGCCGAGCGGAGGATGCTGAGGCTGTCATCGGGCTCGGCCCGCTCCGGGGCGACGGCGCCGAAGTTGCGCTCGAGATGGAAGAGGAGGGGAGAGGGGGTGTTGGCGGGCTCAGGCTCGGTCGCGATCTCCTCCTCGACCCCGATCTCGCGCAGGCTCTCGAGCAGCGCCGGCCGGGCCGCGAGGGCCAGGTTGCCCTCCTCGTAGGGGAGCGCGACGGTGACGTCGGTCGCCGCCGCCAGGGCGCGGACGAGCCCGAGCTGGAGCGGGGTGAGGTCGTCGAGCCCGTAGAGGAACACCGGCCGTTTCCGCCAGAAGTCTCCCGACTCGTCGGTCAGGCGGATCGCCTCGCGGGCGATCCCGAACCCGTCGACCATGCCGAGTCGGTCGCGGACCTCGGCGTAGCGGGCGAAGAGGGCGGCGATGTCGGCGAGGTACGCCGACCCCTCGAGGGTCGCGGCCGCGGCCTCGACGTCGGCCGGCTCGAGCCCGGACCCCTGGAGCTCGTCGAGCAGGCGCCCGAGGGCCCGCGGAAACCCTGGGCGCGAGGCCGAGCGCGCGAGCGGTCCGAGGTCGCCGCGGCTCTCCGTGACCGCTGCGGAGATCGCGCCGAGACGCTGGGCCGGCGTGAGCTCGGCGCCCGGTGGCGCCCCCGCCGCGGTCGCGACGATGCGGAACAGCCCGTTGAAGGTGGTCACCGAGGCGCCGAGGACAGCGCCGCTCTCGCAGAGCTCGCGCTCGAAGGCGTAGACGTCGTCGACGGTCGGCACGACGAGGACGGGATCCCGCTCCAGGACCCCGATCAGGGCACGCCTGACGATGCCGGCGCGGCCGGAATTCGGGGGTCCGTGGATCAGCTTCAGAGGCATCGGGGAAGGGTTCAGGATAGGTGCGGTCCCGGCGCGCCCGACGGGGCGATTTGACGTCTTCCGCGCTCTCTACATTGGGCCGCGATGTCTCTCTGTTTCGTCGACCCAGCTGACGCGATTCGTGCCATCGCCGACTCGATCGGCCGCGAGGCGCGCCGCCAGCTGCTCGGAGAGGCGGTCCGCGCCTGGGTCGACGAGATCCCCGACAGCGAGCTCGAGACCCACTACGCGAAAGCGCTCTCCGAGCTCGACGAGCATGACCTCTCGATGCTGGCCGCCTGGCACGGCTCGCTCGAGGTCGGCCAGCCGCTGCCGAACCGGGACTTCCTGATGGGGGCCTTCGGGTCGCTCGGCGAGAACCGGCGCGAGGCGCTGAAGCTCGCCGCCGGCTTCCGCGGCGAGGAGGCGGTCGACGCCGGCGTCACCGAGGACGCGGCGCTCGAGCTGGTCCTCACCCTGCTCTCGCCGCCGCGCCAGATGGAGCTCGCCGTCGAGGCGGTTGAGCTCTATGTCTGGGACCGGGCGGGGTCCGAAAACTAGCCCAGAGCCGCGCGGATCTCGCCGATCGCCTGCTCGTTGTCGCGAAAGTGGACGGCGTTGATGCCGGCCTTTCGCGCCCCTTCGCAGTTGACCTCGACATCGTCGACAAAGAGGCAGGCGTCGGGCGCGATCCCGATCCGCTCCAGCGTCATCGCGTAGATCCGCGACTCCGGCTTGCGGCAGCCGACGAATCCCGAGTCGACGACGGTCTCGAAGATCTCGTCGACCGGCAGCATCGAGCGCCAGAGCGGCTCCCACTCGCGGACGTTGTTTGTCAGCATCGCCATCCGGTAGCCGGACTTCTTCAGCTCGGCCATCAGGTCGATCATCGGCGGGTTCGGGTTCAGTGCCTGGAAGTAGATCTCCTTGAAGCGATGCATCTCGGGCCGGTGGCCGAGCAGCGGCTCGAGCGCGTCGGAGATCCGCTCGAGAAACGCGGCCTCTGTGATCTCGCCGCGCTCGAGCTTGAACAGCGGGTTCTCGCCGTCGTCGGAGGCGCTCGCGTGCATCGCCTTGCCGAGGACTTCGGGTGAGATCCCGGTGTGGTCCTGGAAGGCCATGAACGACTGGATCAGCGGGGTCGTCAGGACGCCGCCGAAGTCGGAGATGATGGCCTCGATCCGCTCAGCCATCGGCCCAGACGATCTCGTAGTGGCCCAGCCCCTCGCGGCCCTCGAGCGACCAGCGGAAGAAGGCGACCTCCGAGGCGAGTCCGGGACGCTTGACCGAGCTGGTGCTGATAAGCGTCCCCGCGCCCCGCAGCGGCTGCCCCTCCTCGCCGTCGACCCAGAGCTCGAGCGTTGCCCGTCGCTGGACCCCATCGGGCCCGTACTCGGTCGAGAGCAGGGCCTCGGAGACCTCGACCGGCGCCCCGTCCGGATCGCAGAGCACCGCGGCGAGCGCCTCGTCGCCGTGCTCGGCGGCGCCGTCGGGACGCTTCGCGGAGAGCGCCAGCAGCCCGCCGTCGGAGAAGACGATCCCGATCGACCTTCGCTGGATCTGGGCCTGGGGGTCCGGCATGCGGCGCGGAGAATATCTTGCGCTCGATGACCATCCGCAGCGCCGAGCCCGACCGTGACTCCGCCGCCTGCGCGGCGATCTACGCGCCCCATGTCGAGGCGTCTCCCACCTCGTTCGAGGCCGAGGCGCCGGGCCCCGAGGAGATGGCGGAGCGGATCGAGCGGATCGGCGCCACGCATCCCTGGCTCGTCGCCGAGCGCGATGGCGAGGTCGCCGGCTTCGCGTACGCCTGTGAGCATCGCTCGCGCGCGGCCTATCGCTGGGCGGTCGACGTCTCGGTCTATGTCGGCGAGGCGGATCGCCGCCGGGGGCTGGGCAAGGACC
>DATAOP010000072.1:0-17299 GCA_036265675.1 Solirubrobacterales bacterium | reverse complement strand
CCGTCTCGAGGTTGTCGATGCAGATCACCTGATGGCCCTGCTCCAGCAGGTGTTCGCAGAGGTGGGAGCCGAGGAAGCCGGCCCCGCCGGTGACGGCGCATGTGCTCATCGTCGGTCGATGCTACAGGGGAGCGAGCTCGTTGGGCATCCTCGACGATTTGCTGCAATTTCCGGCTTTTTCTTGGCGAATTCGTTGCATTTGGGGGGAGAAAACCGGCACTCGCGAGTTTGGACCTGGGTCGTGCAAGCTAGAAGCCGTCCCGGTGCACCGGGGGGTGTGTGCACCGGGGAGGTGGGTTTTCAGATGGAGCAGCAGTCGGCTCCGGCGGGGTCGCCGGGAATCGACGTCGCCGCTCGCAAGCGTGCCGCGGTCGAGCTGATCGCCCAACACGGCAGCTCGCTGCGACGCACCGCGCGTCGCTACTCGCTCGACCCGGAGGATGCCGAGGACGCCTACCAGCGCTCGCTCGAGATCCTGCTCACCAAAGCCCCCAACCTGCGGATGAACGAACTCGTCCGCTGGACCCACACCGTGATCAAGCACGAGGCGCTGGCCGTTCGCCGCAAGCGCGAGCGGATGCTCGGCGGCGTTCCGCAGTCGGCCGAGGACCCCGGCCGCGAGGACTGGGTCGCCCTGATCCCGGCCGGCGGCGACGGCCCCGACGAGCAGGTCGAGCGTGGCGAGCAGATCGCTCGCAGCCGCGAGGCGCTCCAGACCCTGAAGCCGGCCGAGCTCCGCGCGCTGACCCTGCTCGCGGAGGGCTACTCGTACGCGGAGATCGGCGAGATCACCGGCTACTCGCGGACAAAAGTCAACCGCTGCCTGGCGGAGGGACGGGAGAGCTTCCGCAAGCTCTTCGCTCGCAGCGAGGACGGCGGCCGCTGCGCCGACCTGCGGCCGCTGATCTCGGCCTTCTGCGATGGCGAGGCCGGTGAGAAGGATGTCGACGCCGTGCGCGAGCACCTGCGGGCCTGCGCCGCGTGCCGGGCGACGATGCGCTCCTACCGGGGCACCCCCGGCGCCGCCGCCGCCCTGGCGCCGGTCCTCCCCGCCCGTTCCCTGCTGGAGCGGATCCAGGATCTCGGCGCGGCGGTTCAGTCGCGGCTCCCATTCGGTGGAGGTGGCGGCGACTCGGCGATCTCGCAGGTGGCCGCCGCGGGAGGAACCCGCGGCGCCGGGATGGCCGCGCTGGCGAAACTGCTGACGGTCTGCGCCGGTGCCGCCGGGGGAGCGGCCGCCTGCGTCGCGGCCGGGATCACGCCCGCCCCCATGCTCTCCCACCACGAGACGAAGGCCCCGGTGATCGAGCATGTCGCGAAGACCGCCTACGAGAGCCCGGCCCCCGAGCCCGCCGAACCGGCCCCACCGACCCCGGAGCCCAAGCCCGAGCCCGCACCGCAGCCGGCGCCGCCGCCGGAAAGGGTCGAACGCGCGCCGCCCCCCGAACCGGCGCCTCCGCCTCCGCCGGCCCCCGAAACCTCGGCCGGGGCGGTCGAATACACCCCGCCTCCGCCTCCGCCGGCGCCCGCTCCGAGCAGCGGACAATCCTCGTCGCCGAGCAGCGCCGGCGCGGCCGGGGAGTTCGGGCCATGAGGCGGCGTGGCGCGCTCCTGATCGCGATCGCGGCGCTTGCGCTGGTCGGACCCGGCGCAGCCGTCTCCGCCTCGGCCCGCCCGCCGGCGCCGGTCGGCCTCGAGGTGGCCGGCGGCGAGGAAGCCTGGCACCCGGTGAATCGCTTCTACCTCAGCTGGCGGCTGCCGGACACCGGACTCAGCCTGCCGATCGTCGGCACCGACTACCTGATCCGCAACCACTCCGGCACGGTCATCGCCGAACAGCACTTCGGCGGACCGGTCGTGCGAACCGATTTCAAGGTCCCCGGCCCGCCCGGTGAGTACACGGCCGAGGTCTGGCTCGACGACCTCCTCGGGGCCGGCGCACACGCGGCCGTCACCCTCCGCTACGACGACACCAGCCCGCCCTCGGCCGCCGCCCGGCAGCCGGGCCGTTGGCTCGGCCGCGCCGACTTCCCCTTTCCGATCCAAATCGAACACCCCGAGGGGGCGCTGCCCGTCTCGGGGATACGGGGCTATGCGATCTCCGTCGACGGATCACCCGAGGGGCGGCCCTGCGAAGGCCCGAGCCGGTGCACGGAAACCGAGACCGACCTGCGAGGAGGGATCGGAGACGACTCGATCCCCATCGCAGAACTTCCCCAGGGGGAGAGTCACGTCCACGTCGTCGCCGTCTCGGGATCGGGGATGAGCTCGGCCGAGGTCGGCGACACGGTGATTCGCGTCGACAGGCTCGATCCGGTGACCCGGCTCAGCGGCATCCCGGACCACTGGACCAATCACTCGTTCACGGCGACCGCGTCGGCGGCGGACGCGGACTCGGGGATGGCCGGTGGTGGCGCGTTCACCGCGATCAGGGTCGATGGCGGCCTCCCCACCGTGGCCGACGGCGACTCGGTGAGCGCGACCGTGATCGGCGACGGCGTCCATCGCATCGCCCGCTATGCACAGGATGCGGCGGGGAACGTCAACGATGGCGCGACGCGAAACGGAGTTCCCAACCTCGCGCCCGCCGTGACGACCGTGGGGATCGACAGGGAACCGCCACGGGTCGCCTTCCTCGTCGCCCGCGACCCCGCCGACCCGGAGCTGATCCGCGCCCGGGTGACTGACGCGCTGGCCGGCCCGAGCACCGCGCGCGGGTCGATCGCGGTCCGAGCGGCAGGGTCCGGCGACCGGTTCCAGCCGCTGCCGACCCAGGTCCTCGCCGATGGCCTCCGGGCCCGCTGGGACTCCGAGGCTTACCTGCCGGGCCGCTTCGAGTTCCGCGCCACCGGCTACGACGCCGCGGGGAACGCCGGCACCGCCGACCCGATGATCCTCCCGAACCCGTTGAAGACGCCGACGACCCTCAGCATCGGCTTCGGTGGCGAGACGCTCGTCTGGCAGAACTGCACCCGGAAGGGCAGCGGCAGACACTGCAGACGCGAAGCCGTGTCTGAGCTCGAGCGCCGGCCGCAGAGTCGTGTCGTCCCCTACGGGCGCGGGACGCTGGTCAGCGGCCTGCTGAGAAGCGCATCGGGGACGCCGGTTCCGAGCACGCCGGTCAGGATCCTCGAGACCCTCGGTCACGGCCCCGGGGCAAGGACGAGGATCGCGACGGTGGGCACCGACTCCGGCGGCCGGTTCTCGATCCGGCTGCCCGCCGGCCCGAGCCGGGAGATCTCCGCCAGCTTCGCGGGCACCCGGACACTGACCCGGGCGGCGACGCCCTCGCTGCGGCTCGGCGTCCGCAGCAGGATCAGGCTTCACGTCTCCGCCGCAAAGGCGAAGATCGGCGGCCGCCCGATCGTCTTCAGCGGCCGGGTCGTCGGCGGCCCCGGCGAGATGCCCGCCGACGGTAAGGCGCTGTCGCTCCAGTTCCGGCTGCCGGGGATCCCGTGGACGGAGTTCCGAACCCTGAGGACCGACCGGATGGGGCGGTTCCGTTACGCCTACCGGTTCAGCGACGACGACAGCCGCGGCGCCCGGTTCCAGTTCAGGGCGTTCGCCTCCGCACAGAACGACTGGCCCTACGAGCCGGGGAGCTCGGGGCCAGTCGCGGTGCTCGGGGTCTGAGAAGGAACTACTAGCGCAGCGAGGAGAGCTGCTCGCTGACCCTGCGGACGCGCTGCTCGACGTCCTTGCGGTTCTGTTTCAGGCTCGTCTCGACCTCGCGGCGCCGCTTGCGGGCCTCGCGCTCGACCCGGTTGCGGGTCTTGCGCGCTTCGGTCGTCGCCTTGCGGCGGGCGGTGTGGCCGCGGCGCTCACTGCGCTTGACCGAGCGGCGGAGGCTGGTCCGGTAGGACTTCAGCTGTTTCTCGGCGGAGTCGCGGCCGGTGAACGGTTCGACCAGGTCGGCGACGCGATCGCTGACCTCGAGGACGACGCCGACGGGAACGTCGACGACGGCTTCGGCAGCGGACCGGGCGCGCTCGGCGCGGGAGGAAGAAGTCTGGACGGCGCCGTTGGCCGTCGTCCGGGCCTTGGTCGACTTCGATTCGGTGCTTTTGCTCTGGGTCGGCATGTGGGAGCCTTTCGGAGAGATTTCAGGGGTTGGGAGGTTCGCGAGTGTAGCGAACGTATGTTCTGAGCGAACAGACGTTTGTAAACGCGGCCCGGCGAGGAGTTACAGGCAGGCGCGGACCATGGCGAGGGAATCCTCGCCCGCGGCGAGCGCCACGGGGTAGCGGGCGTCGATTCCGAGATCGGCCTCCCCTGGCTCGAGCGGGCCGAACGCGACGCGCCCGCCCGCCTCGGCGACGATCAGCTGGGCGGCGGCGATGTCGACCGACCGGCAGGGGCGGAGGCTCAGCATCGCGTCGAAGCGGCCGGCGGCGACATAGCTCGCGGTGATCGCGATCGAGCCGACGATCCGGACCCTGTATACCCGCCCGTCGAGCGCCTCGAGGGCGGGAAGCGCCCAGCGCGGCGCGGCGGACTCGATCCCGAGCACCTCGAGCTTCTCGCGATCGGGGCCGACTGCAATCGGCTCGCCATCGAGGATCGCGCCCGCCCCGCGCTCGGCGACGAACTCCTCGCCGGCGCCGAAGTCGTGGACGAAGCCGAACTCGACGTCGGCCATCGACGGCCCCGAGGCGACGGCGATGCTGAGGCTGTGCGACGGGAGGGTGCGGCGCGCGTTGAGCGAGCCGTCGATCGGGTCGATCACGACCCGATCCTCGCCGCCCTCTCCGAACGACACCTCTCCTCGCTCCTCGGAGACGGCGACGAACGAGGCGCCGTCCGCGGCCAGCCGCTCGAGCTCGGCGAAGACGACGTCCTCGCAGCGGCGGTCGATTGCGAGCGCGCGGTCGCCGCCCTCGCCGACCCCCTCGTACACGGTCCGCTCCTCGATTCCGGGCGCCGCGTCGAAGATCCGGCGCTGCTCAGCGACGATCCGGCGGCAGATTCCCCGCCAATCTGCGGACAGGACGTCCATCGCGCCCATGCTATGTCGCTAGCGTTGAAGCATGGACGGGACGTCCGGACAGGAGGCTGCGATTCGCCATGCCGAGGGGCCGCTGCTGCTTCTGGGCGAGCCCGGCAGCGGCAAGAGCGAGGCCCTCGCCCGGCGCCTGGCGCGGCTCGCCGCCGACGGCGAGGCCGAACCGGACCGGGTGCTCCTGATCGCCGCGACGAGGCCCGGAGCGGAGCGGCTTCGCAGCGGCGCGGAATCGCTGCTCGAGGGCCCCTACGGCGAGCTCTGGGTCGGGACCTGGGACGCAATCGGCGAACGGCTACTGCGCGAGCACTCCGACGCCGCCGGGCTCGACCCGTTCTTCGACGTGCTCGGGCCGGCCGAGCGGCTGGCGATGCTGCTCGACCGCGTCGACGAGCTGCCGCTCCGCGGCCACGAGATCCGCGGCAACCCGGCCGGCCTGCTGGCGCGGCTGCTGGCGCGGATCGACGCGCTCAAGGCGGGCGCCGAGGCGCCAGGGCCCGAACTTGCGGACCTCGTCGCCGCCCACGACCGGATCATCGCCGCGACCTGCAATCTCGACCGCGGCGACGTCTTCCTCACCCTCAACCGCATTCAGGCTGAGCGCGAGGACGTCCGCGCCGCGCTCGCCGAGCGCTTCACCCACGTGATGGTCGACGAGCTCGAGGACACGACCATCGCCCAGCGGGCGCTGCTGGCGGCGCTCGCCGGCGAGAACGCGAACCACCTCTACGCACTCGAGCCCACCCGGGCCGACGATCTCGGCGGCTGGTACCGCGAGGTCCATCCCGAGGGCGACGTGATCCGCCTCGAGCACCTGTTCCGCGATCCGGAGATCCGGTTCTGGCGCTGCGCCAACGAGCGCGCCCAGGCACAGGCGGTCGCCCGCGAGGTCGAGTCGCTGCTCTCCCGTGGGGACCGGCCCGACGACGTCTGCGTCCTGATCGGCGACCCCGGGCTGCGGGGCGGGCCGGTGGCGGCGGCGATGGAGGAGCGCGGGATCCCGTTCCACCTCTCCGGCCCGGCGGCGCTCTTCCAGCGCCCCGAGGTCCGCGACGCGATCGCTTGGCTGCGGGTCCTCGCCGACCCGGCCGACTCGGCGGCGGCGGCGCGGGCGCTGACGCGGCCGCCGATCGAGCTCCCCCCCGCCGACCTCGCGCGGCTGACGACGATCGCCCGGCGCCGCAAGCTCGACATGGTCTCCGCCTGCGAGGCGGCGCTCGAGAGCCCGCGTATCCCGCCCGAGGCGCGCGAGCGGATCCAGGACTTCCTCAAGCTCTACGGTGAAGCCTCGGCGGCGATGGAGGAACGGCGCGCCGACGTCTTCGTCCGTCGCCTGATCGAGCGGGTCGGGATCAGGCGCCAGCGGCTGTACGCGGCCCAGCCCGAGGTCGCGGAGCGGCTGCTCGGACTCTCGCGGCTGGCCGAGCTCGCCACCGCCTGGGCCCGCCGCGAGCCGCACGGCTCGACCCGCGACTTCGTCCGCCACCTCAGCGCCGTCGCCGAGGCCGGCGTCGAGCCGGCCGGGGTGTCCGAGCCGCCGGCGCCGAACTCGGTCCAGGGCCTCGCCCGCGATGCCGCCAAGGGAATGGGCTTTGACCACGCCTTCGTCCTCGGGCTCGAGCAGGACGACGCGGCCGACCGGATCGGCCGGCCGGCGCGGTCGGGCCTGGTCCTCTCCAGAATCGAGCGCGACGACGGCGGCGAGGTCCGGCCCTCGCCCTTCTACACCGGCGCGCTGGCCGCCGCCGGCGGCAAGGAGGAGCGCCACGCCGAGGAGCTGTTCGGGCCCGCCGAGGGCCTCCACGCCACCTACCGGACCCTGCGCGAGGAGGTGCTCGAGGAGTCCTGGAAGGCGGGACGGCAGCTCTCGGAGCCGCGGCTGGACACCGCGGTCGACGTCAACCGCGCGGTCGCTCGCTTCCTCGAGCTGCTGAAGCTGGCGGCCCTCGCCCAGCGCCCCGGAGACGAGCAGCTGGCGGAGCAGGCAGTGGACGCCGTCAACGGGCTCCTGCGCCAGGTTGCGACGCCGGAGCAGCAGGCCGAGCTCGACGCCTCCGCGCTCGACTCCTACCTGCTCGACACCGAGCGCCGGCGCAGGGGCCGCCGCAAGTTGATCGGTGCACGCCAGGAGCCCTCGCTCGAGGCCTTCATCCCGCGCCGCGGCGACGGCGCCCTCAGCCTCTCGGCGTCGGACCTCGACCTCTACCTGACCTGCCCGCTGAAGTACAAGTTCGCGCGCGTCTTCGGGATCCCCCAGGAGCCGACGATCAACCAGCGCTTCGGGATCCTGATCCACAACGTCCTCGAGCGCTTCCACAAGGAGCCGAGCGCGGGCGAGGACGACCTCGAGCGGCTGATGGCGCTGTTCGAGGCCGGCTGGCGCCGCAGCGGTTTCGGGACCAGCGACGACGAGCTCCAGTACCGCGAGCGTGCCCGCGAGGCGCTCCGCCTCTACTGCGAGCGCGAGGGCGGCGCCGAGGGCGAACCGGTCTGGCTCGAGCGCAAGTTCGACATCAGGATCGGCGACCATCACGTCCGCGGCCGGGTCGACCGGGTCGACCGCCTTCCCGACGGCGAGCACGAGCTGATCGACTACAAGACCGGCGAGCGCAAGTCGGAGTCGGACCTCGAGAGCGACCTCCAGCTCGCTCTCTATCGGCTCGCCGCTCGCGAGGCATGGGAGATCGAGGCCGCCCACGGCAGTTACTACTACGTGCTCGACGCCGAGAAGGTCGCGGCGCCGACCAAGCCCGACGATGCCGAGCGGGTCGAGCGCACCGTGCTCGAGGTCGGCGAGGGGATCCTCGGCCAGGACTTCGAGCCGCGTCCCTCGCCGGCCGTCTGCAGCTGGTGCGACTACCGGCTGATCTGCCCCGCCGCCGAGAGCTGAGCGCGCCGGCTCAGTTGCCCTGCTGGCGCAGGAAGCGCTGGAACTCGCGCGCGATCGAGTCGGCGGAGGGCAGGTCCTCGCCCTCGCCGAGCTGCTCGACCTGCTCGGCCTCGATCCGCTCGACAAGTTCGGCGATCTCCGGGTTGGCGGCGACGGCGCGGCCGATCTGCTCCTCGTAGCTGTCCGCTTCCTCCTCGAGTTCGTGTGCCTCGACCGCGATCCCGGTCAGTCCCTCGAGCCGGCGCAGAAGCGCCAGGCCGGCCTTCGGGTTGGGAACCGCGGCGACGTAGTGCGGCACTGCCGCCCAGAGCGAGGCGGACGTGATCCCGACCTGGTTGCAGCAGTCGTGCAGCACGCCGACGATCCCGGTCGGGCCTTCATAGGTCGAGCGCTGGAGTTCGAGGTCCTCGACCAGCTCCGGGTCGGAGGCGAGCCCCGTGATCGGCACCGGCAGGGTGTGGGAGACCTCGGCGATCAGCGCCCCCATCGTCACCACCATCTCGACTCCGAGCGCGTCGGCGGCGGTCGCGATCGTCTCCGAGAAGGTGCGCCAGCGCAGGTTGGGCTCGGTCCCGTCGAGCAGCACCAGGTCGCGCTCGGCAGCTGGGACCGGCGCCGAGATCAGGTTGTTCTGCGGCCACTCGATGTGGCGGGCCTGACCCTCGCTGAGGGTGATGGTCGGCCGCGTCTCCTGGAAGTCGAAGTACTCCTCGGGGTCGACGCGGGCGATCAGCTCGGCCTCGAATTCGGATGCGAGGGCGGCGAGGGCGGTCGAGGCGGCGCCGGCGGCGTCGTTCCAGCCCCTGAAGCTGCAGACGAGGATCGGGGAGCGGAGCGACGGGACGTCGGTCTCCCAGCTGAGCGATTCCACAGATTGAGACTACAGAGGGGACTCCGACTCGCGGGAAGGCTGAGAATCCTCCTCGGCTGTCAGCGCGCGGCGCACGAGCGTGTACGCGACGAACAGCGCCAGCGCGGCGAAGCAGAGTTCCAGCACCCGTTGCGAGACCGCGTTCGAGGCCACCACCCCGATCACTACCCCGACCGGCGAGAGGACGCCGATCAGGAGGGCGTCGCGGATTTTGAGGTTCCCGTGGCCGTACTGCCGGTAGGCGCCGACCGCGGCGACGATGACGATCATCATCAGCGAGGTCGACTCGGCCTCGACCTGGGAAAGGCCGATGAAGATCGCCAGCGCCGGGACGAAGAGGACGCCGCCACCGACGCCGACGAGGCCGCCGGCAAGGCCGCCCGCGAGCGCGATCAGCGCCGCAAGGACCTCATTCATGGGTCGGCTCCGTGCTTCGCATAAATGGTTCGCGCTTCGCTCGCGGCGCGAGGAACCGGAGATCGACGCTTGCTCGCTCCGCGCTCACGGAATTATCAGCTCGATCGCGATCGCGATCAGGAGCGCGGCGAACAGCAACGAGACGGCGCGCTGAGGGATCCGCTGCTGGATCTCGGTGCCGAGGACGACGCCGAGGATCGCGGGGACGGTCAGGACGAGGCCGGTCGCGACGTGGACGTTGCCGTAGATCCCCCCCTGGGCGATGGTGCCGAGGAGGCCGATGATGAAGATCGCGCCGAGGCTCGTGCCGGTGGCGAGGCGCTCGCCGTAGCCGAACCACAGAATCAGCAGGGGAACGATCACGGTCCCTCCGCCGACCCCGAACAGGCCGCTGAAGACGCCGGCGACCGTCCCGATCGCAGCCAGTTTCAGGGTGCGCTCGCTCGGCATGGCCGCGATACTAGGCGGAGTGTCTCCCGAAACCGGCAGCGGGGCGGGCGAGGCGGGGGTCGACGGGCTGTCCCCGCTGCGAGCCGCGCCTGCCTCCTCGGCGGTCCTCACCGACGTCGATGGGACACTGGCGCCGATCGTCGACCGCCCCGAGCAGGCCGCGGTCCCGGCGGCGGCGCGGGACGCCCTGATCTCCCTCAGCCGAAGCTTCGGCCTCGTCGGCTGCATCTCCGGACGCCAGGCGGAGGAGGCGCGCCGGCTGGTCGGCGTCGATGAGATCGCCTACGCCGGCAACCACGGCCTCGAACTGCTGCTGCCGGGCAGCGACGAGCCTCAGCTCGACCCCTCGATGCGCGACCGCGAGAGGGCCGCGGCGGAGTTCGTCGCGGGTCAGACGGCCCTGATCGAGGCCGGCGGCCTACGGGTCGAGGACAAGGGCCCGATCCAGGCGCTGCACTGGCGCGCGGTCGAGGACGAGCGCGCCGCCGAGGCGCGGGCGCACGAGCTGGCCACCGCGGCCGGCCGCGCCGGTCTTGAACCGCGCTGGGGACGCAAGGTCCTCGAGCTGCGTCCGGCGGGGGGCGGCGGCAAGGACGCCGCCGTCGCGGCCCTGCTCGCGACCGACGGGATCACGGTGGCGCTCTACGGCGGCGACGACCGCACCGACCTCGACGCCTTTCGCCGCCTGCGCGAGCTGCGCGACCACGGCGAGCTCGAGGCTGCCCTCTGCGTCGGCGTCGCCTCGCCGGAGGCACCGCCGGAGCTCGCCCAGGAATCGGACTGGACCGTCGACGGGCCCGCGGGCTGGCTGGCGGCACTCGAGTCGCTCACGGACTGAGCGCCGTGGCGTTCACCGAGCTGCTGCGAATCACCGTTTTCCTCGCCGGCGGCGAGGCAACGGTGCTGGGCGCGATCACCGCGATCACCGCCGGCCGTGAGGCCGACACGAGGACGATTCTCGTCGCCGCGGTCTGGTGGCTGGCCGCGCTCGTGATCGGACTCCGGCTCGGCCGGCCCGAGCGGGCCGCCGACGGTGTCCGCGACGCCCTCGCCCGGGCCAGAACGGCGACCTCCCTGCCCGACGAGTCGCCCGCGCGCATCGCCCTTGCCCGCCTCTGGCCGATCGGGGTCACCGCGGTCGTCGCCGGCGTCCTCGGCATCTTCTTCCCGGGCGTCGCCGCGATCGGCGCCGGTTTCGCGCTGCTGGCCGCGCTCTCGATGCGCACCCACGAGGCCGCGGTGCTCGGGATCGAGCAGCGCGACGGCGTCAAGTTCTACGTCGTCCCCAACTCGGGCCTGCGCCCGATCGAGCTCGTCCGAACGCCGGGACTGCGCAGCGACCGGCTCGGCGACCTCAACTCAAAAGCCGCTTGAACTCACGCCAGCTGCGGGTGTTGGCGACGTCCTTCGGCGTCAGCCAGGCGCGGCGGGCGGTAGCGACCGCGTAGGCGACGTTGTCGAGCGTGTCGACCCCGTGCGCGTCGGTGTTGAGGACGATCGTCGCTCCGGCCTCGGCGGCGAGACGCGCGTGGTGCTCGGAGAGGTCGCGGCGGTTGGGGTTGCCATTGATCTCGAGCATCGTCCCGGTCCTGGCGGCGGCCTCGGCGACGGCCTCGATGTCGATCCCGTAGGGCTCGCGGCGCCCGATCAAGCGCCCGGTCAGGTGGCCGACGCAGTCGACGTTCGGATTCTCGATCGCCGCCAGCACACGATGGGTCATCTCCTTTTCGGGAATCGAGAAGGAGGTGTGGACGCTGGCGACCACCCAGTCGAGGGCGGCGACGAGGTCGTCGGGGTAGTCGAGCGAGCCGTCGAGGCCGATGTTGATCTCCGACCCGGCCAGCAGCCGGAACCCGCGTTTGCCCTCGTTCCAGGCTCGCACCTCCTCGATCCGCTCCCACAGCCGCTCGGCCGTGACGTGGTCGCCGAACCCATGGCTCGCCGAGTGATCGGTGATCGCCATGTAGGCGTAGCCGCGCTCGCGGCCGGCCTCGCCCATCTCATCGAGCGTGTTGCGGCCGTCGGAGAGGGTCGTGTGGGTGTGGAGGTCGCCGCAGATGTCGGCGACGGTGACCAGCTCCGGCAGCCTGCCCTCGCGAGCCGCCTTCAGCTCACCCCTCCCCTCACGCAGCTCGGGGACGATGTAGGAGTAGCCGAGGCGCTTGTAGACGGCCTCCTCGGTCTCGCAGAGGTCGACCTTCCCGGTCTCGGTGTCGGTGATCCCGTGCTCTGAGACCGAGAGCCCGCGCGCGACCGCCTCTTCGCGCAGCTGGATGTTGTGGGCGGCGGAGCCGGTGAAGTGCTGGAGGAGGTTGCCGAACGCCTCCGGGGCGACGATCCGCAGATCGACCGCGACCCCGTTGTGGGTCTGGGCCCGCACCCCGTTCGGCCCAGGCGTTCCGGCGGCGGCGATCAGCGGGTGCGAGGCGAGATGCTCGGCCAGCGCCGCCGGCTCGGTCGCGGTCGCGATCAGGTCGATGTCCTTGCAGGTCTCGGCCCAGCGGCGCGCCGAGCCTCCGACCTCGACTCGGTTGGCCGCCGGGTGATCGCGCAGCGCCGTCACCAGCTCTTCGGCGACCGGGCGGACCGCGGACAGCAGAAGCCGGCCCGGCCCCTCGCCAGGCTCGCCGAGGCGCTCCATCGCCGCGAGCACGTTCTCCTCGACCTTCGGCCCGAGCCCGCGAACGTCGCGGATCCGCTGGTCCTCGGCCGCCTGCTTGAGCTCCTCCAGGGTCGTGATCCCGAGCTCGTCGTAGAGACGGCGGGCGGTTTTGGCGCCCAGCCCCGGGACCCGGGTGACCGCGATCAGGGTCGGCGGGAACTTCGCCTTCAATTTCACCGCGGCCGGGATCTCCCCGGTCTCGATCAGGGCGTCGATCTTCTCCGCCAGCGTTTTCCCGACCCCCGGCACCTCGCTCGCCCTGCCCTCGGCGGCGAGGTCGGCGACCGAGACCGGGCTTTCGCGGATCGCCTTGGCGGCGGTGCTGTAGGCGAGGACCCGGTATTTGACCGCGCCGTCGAGCTCGTAGAGCACACCGAGCTCCTCGAGCGCGGCGGCGATCTCGGCATTGGTCATACTCCTCATGGTCATGCTCCTCAAGATATGGCCCGCCTCCGGGAACCATCATGGGCGTCGCTATACTTTTTGAAGTATTGACTTTGGGCTTAGGCAAATCCCCGACCGCAGGAGACCGATCTCAGTGACAGGCAAGCTCACCGACGTGACAGACGCCACCTTCAAGTCCGATGTGCTGGAGGCCGACGGTCCCGTGCTCGTCGACTTCTGGGCCCCGTGGTGCGGGCCGTGCCGCGTCGTCCATCCCGTCCTCGAAGAGATCGACGCCGAGCGCGATGACCTGACGATCCTCAGCCTCAACGTCGACGAGAACCAGCAGACCGCCGCTCAGTACGAAGTCCTCTCGATCCCGACCCTGCTCCTGTTCAGGAACGGGGCGATCGCGAAGAAAATCGTCGGAGCGATGCCGAAGCGGCGCCTCGAGGCAGAGCTCGAGCCGGCGCTCGCCTAGGCCGGGCCGATGCCCTTCGTCCACATCCACTGGTACGAGGGCCGCAGCGACGAGCAGAAGGCCGAGATCGCCAAGCGCGTCGAAGAGGCGCTGATCGAGGTCGCCGGGGTCCCCCCGGAGCACTGCTGGGTGAAGTTCTCCGATTCGGCGAAATCGGACTTCATCATCGGCGAGCCCGCCGAGGACTGACCTGGCTCAGATCAGCTTCGCCCGCCTGAGCCCGGCCTCGAGCCGGGGGGCCAGGGTGCGGGCAAACGTGGCGCTGAGGTGCTGGCGGTCCCGATAGACGAGCGCGTTCCCGATCACCGCGCGGCAGGTGTCGTGGGGACAGACCGCATCGGTGACGTCGACGAGCCGGGCGGCTCGGGCGCGCCTCGCCGCGTCTGCGTCGAATTCGTCCGCCCAATCCCGGTGACGGCGGAACGAGCACGCCTGGAGGTTCGCCATCTCCTTCGAAACGCAGCTCGGAACGTCGTCTTCCGCCGCCGGGATGTCCTTGATCACGGCGACCCGTTTGCCCGCGCGACGCAGCTGTTCGAGGGTCGCCACGTAGCCGGATTCCAGCTGGGCCGTGCCTTCCCCCCCATCGAGCGCTTCGCCATCCCCTCGCACCGGCGTGTATTCGGTGGCACCGCTGACGAGCACGGTCGCCGGGCCCTCTATCGAGTCGATTCGGCGCAGAGCGTTGACCCGCCAGGAGTCGCACTCCGAGTACTCGCGACCGGTGGTTTCGCTGCGCACACTGACCTCCCCCGGGAAGCATTCGGCCTTGGCGAGGGCAATCAGCCGCCAGTGGTGCTTCTCGGCGAGCTTCTCGATCGCCGGGAAGTACTGCATGGCGTGCGAATCCCCGAACAGGACCATCGTCCGCCGCCCGTCCCTGTCGCCGTACTCGCACCGATTCGACCTCGTCCCCGAGGTGCCGACGAGACACCCGTCTTCGTACATTCGCGAGCGGTCGTCCCGAGCGGAGAAAGGGTTCGGGCGCACCGCGTCCGCCCTCTGCTGGGGACGCGGCTGGCTCGCGAGCGCCGCCGCGCCCTCGACTTCATCCGACGGGGCGGTGCGGATCGCCGGCTGGGTCCAGATGAGCGCCAGCCCCCCGAGGGCCGCCGCGGCCATGCAGCCCGCTCCGACGGCCAGGGAGCGCGCCGGCGGTGAGATCACCGTCCCCGACCTGCGAAGAGGCTCCTCGATCCAGTGGTGGCTGAGGACGGTCGGCAGCAGCGAGGCTCCGAGGACGGCAAGGGCGAGCGACTGTGACAGCGCCCCCCAGACGGCCGCGGCGAAGATCAGCGCCGGCCAATGCCAGAGGTACCAGGAGTAGGAGATGCGGCCGACGTAGCGGACGGGACGAAGGGAGAGGAGGCGTCCGGCCCCGGTCGAGACACCTCCGGCGACGATCAGCGCCGCCGTCCCCAGCGTCGGAGCCAGTGCGGCGCTTCCCGGAAACGGGGTCGTCGAATCGAATCCAACCACCGCGTAGAGGATCGCCCCGGCACCGGCCCAGGCGAGCGCCGCGCCGGCAAGCCGCGGCAGCGGGACCGCGCCGAGGAGAGCGACGGCCGCCCCCAACCCCAGCTCCCATGCCCGGCCGAGGGTGGAGAAGTAGGCGGCGTTGGGCTGATCCGCGGTGAGGCCGAGGCCGATCGCGAATGAAGCGGCCGCGATCAGGAGAACGGCGACCCACAACACCGGTCGCGGCGAGAAGCCGCGCCACAGGAACGGCATCGTGGCGAGCAGGATCAGGGTCGGCCAGACGAGGTAGAACTGCTCCTCGATCGCCAGCGACCAGATGTGCTGGACGGGGCTCGGGTCGGCTCCCTGGGCGAAGTAGTCGACGGACCCTGCCGCGAAATGCCAGTTCACCGAGAAGAAGGCGGAGCTGACGACGTCGCCAGAGACTTCAGTTGCCTGGACGGGCGAGAGGAACAGCCGGGAGCCGACCACGACCGTCGCCAGGACGAGGAAGAGAAGTGGCAGCAGCCGCCTCGCTCGCCGCGCGTAGAAGTTGAGCAGCGACACCGTGCCGGTCCGCTCGAGCTCCGCCAGCAGCAGGCGTGTGATCAGAAAGCCGGAGATGACGAAGAAGATGTCGACCCCGACGTATCCACCGGAGGCGATCGGGATGCCCGCATGGCAGAGCAGGACGGCGACGATCGCGATTGCCCGCAGCCCCTCCACGTCGGGCCGGAAAGTGCCCGAGGCAGTTCTACGCTCAGGAGAATGCACTGAGCTCTAAGACCTTAGGGGACCGCCACGGCCGGCCCGGCCGGCCGGCTCAGGGCAGCAGCGCCGCCCCGACGCGACGCAGCCAGCCGAACGAGCGGGAGATCACACGCGGTCGGAGTCTCTCCGTCCAGTGGCCTCCGGGGACGGCCCATAGGTGGACCCGCTGAAACTTCGCCGCGAACGCCTCGTTCATCGCCGGCGGGACAATCCGGTCGTCGCGTCCCTGCACGACCAGCAGAGGTTTCCGTGCCGGCCGCCGCAACGGAGAGAGGCGGCGCAACATCGCCGAATCGGCGCCGATCCGCTCCGCATAGTCGGGCCCGATGGCGGTCTGCGGCCATTGCCAGTCGAGCAGGTCCGAGACCGGCGCCTTGGCGACGGCGGCGGCGACCATGCCGTCTCCGGCCAAGAGAGCGGCCAGCGTCCCCCCCGCTGAGGATCCGTAGGCGTAGACCCGGCCCGGATAGCGAGCGCCGAGCGCCCTCGCCGCCCTCCGCGCCGCCGCGACGGCCCCCGGCAGGTCGCCGAGCGGATAGTGCAGGTAGTGGGGGACGAATCCCGCCTCGAGCGCCGGCCCCCGGGTCAACGCTTCGAAATCGGGATCGTTGTAGAGGAACGAGCCGCCGTGGATCAGTAGGAGCTGAGGCACCGTCGACTCGGCGCGGTCGACGGAGTGCGCCGCACCTGCGGGCGCGGCGAGGGCGCCCCAGCACAGGAGTCCGGCGGCGAGCGCGCAGGCGATGAATCGGAGGCTCATCGCCCCAACAAGGCGCGGAACGGCGATGGGTTGCGGCGGGGGCGAGGCACGCCTACCCGTGGGCCCGGAGCCCGATCCGCAACTCGCGCCCGTCGATCGTAGCCGCGACGCCGTCCGCCCCATCGAAGGCGACCGATGTCGCGAGCACCTCGCCGGCCACGTAGGTCTCGTGCTCGCGCGCGGCCTCTACCAGGACGGCGTCACCACCGAGGGTGAGCTCGATCCGGTCGGTGATCTCGAGGCCGGCCTCCTTGCGGGCGTTCTGCACCGCGTGGACGATCTCGCGGGCCAGCCCCTCGCGCAGCAGCTCCTCGTCGAGCTCGAGTTGGAGCGCGACCGCATGGCCGGCCTCGGCCTCGACCTCGTAACCCTCGAGCGGCTGCAGGGCGAGCGTCACCTCGTCGGGGGCGATCGTGTGGTCGTCGCCGTCGATGTTGATCCCGATCTCGCCGCCATTCGACATGACGTCGGCGACATGGCCGGGGTCGAGCGCCTCGATCGCCGCCGCGACCTGCGGCATCCGCTTCCCGAACCGCGGACCGAGCGAGCGGTAATTGGGCTTGACCGAGTAGCTGACCAGCTCCGCCTCCTCGGAGACGAAGTCGAGCTCCTTGACGTTGAGCTCGGCCCTGACCAGGTCGGCGCGGGACGCGATCGCCTCGCGCTCGGCGTCGTTGGCGACGATCACCGCGCGGCGCAGCGGCTGCCGCACCTTCGCCTTCGCCTGGGCGCGGGCGGCGCGGCCGAGCTCGACCGTGCGGCGGACGGCCTCCATCGCCGCCTCGAGCGCGGGGTCGGCGAGCGCGGGGTCGGCCTCCGGGAAGTCGCGAAGGTGGACCGAGTCGGGCATCTCTCCGAATTCCTCCGCCTCCCCCCCGGCGAGGTTGATGTGGATCACGTCGGCGAGGAACGGCGTGAACGGGGCCAGCAGCGCCGCGGTCTCGAGCAGGCAGTGGCGGAGTGTCGAGAACGCCGCCCGGTCGCCGTCCCAGAACCGGCGGCGCGACAGCCGCACGTACCAGTTCGAGAGCTCCTCGACGAAGGCCGCTATCTCGCGCCCCGCCGCGGTGCAGTCGAACGCGTCCATCTGCTCGGTCACCCGGCCGACTGTGTCCTGGAGCCTCGAGAGCACCCAACGGTCAAGGTCCTCACCCGC
>DATAOP010000071.1:0-8298 GCA_036265675.1 Solirubrobacterales bacterium | reverse complement strand
GTAGATCCCCTCGGTCCCGCCGCCGGCCAGCTTCCAGGCGCCGAGGATCGCGAAGGCGAGCACCAGGACGGGCAGCGAGGTGGACTGGAGACCCTGGGCGAGGCCCTGGATGATGTTGGTCGCGTGGCCGGTCTCGGAGGCGCGCGCGATCGTCCTCACCGGGCGGAACCGGGTGGACGTGTAGAAGTCGGTGAGGATGAAGAGCAGGGCGGTGACGCCGACGCCGATCAGGCCGCAGAGCCAGAGATCGGTGACGGTCGTGTTGCCGATCGCCCCGCCGCTCAGCGGGTCGTCCATCAGCCACTTGGTGATCGGGTAGAACGCCGCGGCGGAGAGCACCGCCGAGACGACCAGACCCCGGTAGAGGGCCGCCTCGACGTTGCCGGTCCGCGTCCGCACCGAGAGCGCCCCGATGATCGAGGCGATGATCGCCACGGCGCCGATCGCCAGCGGATAGATCGCGACCTCGCGGGTGAAGTCGGGGAACTGGATGACGCCGAGGAGCATCACCGCGACGGCGGTCACCGCATAGGTCTCGAACAGGTCGGCCGCCATCCCGGCACAGTCGCCGACGTTGTCGCCGACGTTGTCGGCGATCACGGCCGGGTTGCGGGGATCGTCCTCGGGGATCCCGGCCTCGACCTTTCCGACGAGGTCGGCGCCGACGTCGGCCGCCTTGGTGAAGATCCCGCCGCCGAGGCGGGCGAAGACCGAGATCAGCGAGCCGCCGAAGCCGAGCCCGACGAGCGCGTCGACCGCCTCCTTGTCGGTGTCGGCGGCACCGGTGAGGACGAGGAACCCGAAGTAGCCGGCGACTCCGAAGAGAGCCAGGCCGACGACGAGCAGCCCGGTGACCGAGCCGCCTTTGAAGGCGACGTCGAGTGCCGGGGGCACGCCGCCGCGCGCCGCCTCGGCGACCCGGGCGTTGGCGCGGACCGAGAGGTTCATGCCGATGAAGCCGGCCGAGCCCGAGAGGACGCCGCCGATCACGAACCCGACCGCGGTCTGCCAGTTCTGGAGGATCAGGAGCAGGATCGCGATCGGGATCGCGACCGCAGCGATGATCGTGTACTGGCGGTTCAGGTAGGCGCTGGCGCCTTCCTGGACGGCATTCGAGATTTCCTGCATCCGCTCGTTTCCGGGCGAGCGCGACAGCAGGCTTCTGGTGATGAGCAGTCCGTAAATCACGGCCGCCCCCGCGCAGACGAGCGCGACGACGACTCCGTATTCGGTCAGGAAGTCGGTCAAAGTTCGTAGTCCTCCGGCTGGGTTTAGCGGCGCGGGAGTCTATATGGGCCGCGGACGGAAGGGTCCTCAGCCTGCGGCTGAATGCGGGTTACGCCGCCTGCTTGGCCCCGGTGTAGGTGCGCTGCGTCTCCGCCAGAGCGTCGCGGTAGATGTCCTCGATCGAGACCCCGGCGTCGAGCGCCTCGCGGGCGCGCTGGGCGCCGTTTTGCTCCGGGAGGTCGACCTCGAGCCCGAGCTGGGAGCGCGCCGGCTCGGTGCGGGCGAGAAGCGCCTCGAGCGCCGCCCGCGCCTCGACCTCGGCCTCGGCGCGGAAATCGATCTGGCGCCCGCTCATCCCGTGCCGGATCGCCCGCCAGAGGTTCTCCTCGATCTCGCGGTCGGCGAGCAGCGGGCCCCCTCCCCCCTCGTCGTACTCGATCGCCGCCTGGGCCACGCAGGCGGCGATCAAGGCGGCGAGCCCGAACGACTCGTCGCCGCGAGTCTGGGCGTCGCAGATCCGCACCTCGACAGTCCCGAACCTGTGGTGCGGCCGCACGCTCCACCAGAGCTGGGTCGACTCGATCACGGTGTTCGTCCGCACCAGGAGGTCGACGAAGTCGGCGTAGGTCGCCCAGTCGCCGAATGGGCTGGGGATACCGCAGCGGGGAAAGGTCCGAGTGAAGATCTCGGTCCGGACCGAGTGCAGGCCGCTGTCGCGCCGGTCGAGAAAGGGCGAGTTGGCGGAGACCGCGAGCAGCAGCGGCAGGTCTTGGCGCAGCCGGTCGCAGACGGCGATCGCGCGGTCGGCGCCGCGGATACCCATGTGCAGGTGAAGGCTCCAGGTGTTGTTGCGCTGGGCGACCCAGCCGAGTTCGCGGCGCAGCCGGTTGTAGTGGGGCGTGTCGATGATCCGCTGCTCGCGGTAGTCGGCCCACGGGTGGGTGCCGGTCGCCCCCAGCGCCAGTCCCATTCCTGCGACCAGGGCGAAGAGCCGGTCGCGGCGCTCGCGCTGCATCGCGACCGCCTCGGCGAAGCTCTCGGCGCGGCCGGAGCGGATCTCGATCTCGGAGGCGATCAGCTCTCCTGCCGCCGACTCGGCCAGCACCTCGTCCGCCTGGCAGGCGGCGTAGACGTCCTCGAATCGGTGCTCGAGCTCGAGCGTACGCGGATCGACGATCGCGAACTCCTCCTCGAGGCCGATCGTGAAATCGACCGAGGACTCGAGTCTCTCCCTAGCGAGGTCGAGGTCCATTGGATTCAGGAGGGCTCAGGTCAGATAGAAGTAGAGCGCATAGAGGAGGTCGACCGCGGGGCTCGAGGTGTGGACGGTCACCTCCGGCGGGACCTGGAGCAGCTGCTCGGAGTAGTTGAAGATGATCTTGACCCCGGCGTCGACGAGGCGGTCGGCAACGGCCTGGGCGGCCGCGGCCGGCACCGCGAGGACGCCGACGACGACGTCCTGCTCGGAGACGACCTGCTCGAGCTCGGTGAAGTCGCGCACCGGCAGCCCCCCGACCTGGGTCCCGACCAGGTCGGGGTCGACGTCGAACATCGCCACGATCCGGAACCCATGATCGGCGAAGATGTCGGAGCTGGCGATCGCCTGGCCGAGGTTGCCGGCGCCGAACAGGGCGATGTTGTGCTGGCCGGCGGTGCGCAGGATCTTGCGGATCTGGGCGACGAGCGAGTCGACGTTGTAGCCGACCCCGCGCTTGCCGAACTTGCCGAAGCCGGAGAGGTCGCGCCGGATCTGGGTCGGGTTGATGTGGGTGTAGTCGGAGAGTTCCTGCGAGGAGATCGTCTCCCGACCCATCTTCCGTGCCTGGGTCAGGACCTGGAGGTAGCGCGACAGGCGCGCCGCGACGCCCAACGAAAGTCGCTCGCCGTCGACCATCAGGTCGTCCGGCACGTCGATCCCCTCTACCGCCCGCTCCATCCACCCCACAGTATCGAGCCGGGCGCGCAGTGCGTCCGGGTCGAGCCGGAGCTCGGAGACGACTTCGCCCTCGACCTCGACGACCGGTATCCGCTCCAGCATCCGCGCCAACAGTGAGTCCTCGCTCTCGATATCGATCTCGCGCAGCTCGAACTCATAGCCCTCGGAGTGGATCGCGGCGATCGCGGCGATCGCCTCCTCGCAGAGGTGGCAGCCTGGGCGGGAGTACACGACGACGTCGGTCAATTCGTGGGAAAGGCGTCGTAGTCGAGGTACTCCGGGTAGTCCCTCCCTTCGGCGAAGCGGGCCGCCGATCCGATCATCGCGGCGTTGTCGGTGCAGAGCTCCAGCGCGACCAGCTTGAGGCGGACGCCGTGCTTCTCGCAGATCGCCGCCGTCGCCTCGCGGAGGGGTCCGTTGGCCGCAACGCCGCCGCCGAGCGCGACCGCATTCCACTCTCCCGAGCGCAGGGCCCGATCGAGCTTCGCCGTCAGCTGCCCGATCGCCGCCGCCTGAAAGCTCGCCGCGAGGTCGGCTCGGCGTTCCTCGACCCCTTCCACGCCGAGGTCGCGGCAGAGATAGGCGAGCGCGGTCTTGAGGCCGCTGAAGCTGAAGTCGAGGCCCGGGTCGCGGCTCATTGCGACCGGCAGCTGGAAGGCGTCGGCGTCGCCCTCGGCGGCGAGGCGCTCGATCGCAGGCCCCCCCGGGTAGCCGAGCCCGAGCATCCGCGCGACCTTGTCGAACGCCTCGCCGGCGGCGTCGTCGAGGGTCTGGCCGAGCACCTCATGGCCGCGATGGTCGCGAACGGCGGCGAGCAGGGTGTGTCCTCCGCTCGCGACGAGGCACAGGAACGGCGGCTCGAGCGGGTCGGGCTCGAGGAAGTTGGCGGCGACGTGGCCCTGGAGGTGGTCGACCGGGACCAGCGGCAGGCGGCGAGGGGCGGCGAGGGCCTTCGCCGTGCTGACCCCGACCAGCAGCGCGCCGATCAGCCCCGGGCCGACCGTGACCGCGACCGCCTCGACCTCGTCGAGGGTGGCATCGGCCTCTGCCAGCGCGTCCTCGACGACCGGCACGGCGAGGTCGAGATGGTGGCGAGAGGCGACCTCCGGCACGACGCCGCCGAAGCGGGCGTGGGCGGCGGCCTGCGAGGAGATCGTGTTGGCGAGGATCCGCGGCCCGTCGAGCACCGCCGCGCACGTGTCGTCGCACGACGTCTCGATGGCCAGAATCAGTCCAGCCACATGATCAGCGCGTCCTCGCCATTGTCCTGGTAGTAGCGGGGCCGCACGCCTGCGGAGCGGAAGCCGAGACCCTCGTACATCGCGATCGCCTCGCGGTTCGAGACCCGCACCTCGAGGGTCATCGGCAGCTCGCTTTCGGAGGTCTCAAACAGCTGCGTGATCAGCCGGGTGGCAATCCCGAGTCGGCGGTGCTCGGGCGCGACCGCGACGTTCATCAGGTGCCAGACGCGATCGTAGCGGGAGCAGATCAGATAGCCGAACAGCTCCTCGCCGTCGGTTGCCGCGAGGCAGATCCCGGACGGCTTCGAGAGCTCGAGGACGAACATCGCCAGCGACCACGGTGAGGGGAACGAGCGCCGCTCGATCGAGATCACCGAGGGCAGGTCGCTGTAGGCGAGCCTGCGTACCAGCAGTTCCCCGCCGGCGCTATTCGGGTGTCTGGATAGTGTCTCGCTCACGCCACCGTTCCGCGTCGGGAGGCCTCAGATAGTTCGGGGCGGCGGGCTCGGCCTCAACTCCAGCCCCGGCCGCCGCCAGCAGGCACACGTGCCGTGCGGCGATCCGGTGGGCGGGATCGGCGTCATCCGGAATCTCGACGTCCGGGCCCGCCAGCTCCTCGCGAAATCGTACCGCGCCCGATCCGGCGGCCAGGAAGGGGCCGCCGAGGCCCGCGATCCGCTCCGAGAGCAGGTCGGGAGGGCAGACGAACGGCTCCAGCAGGGCCCCGCCGTCAGCCGCGAAGGCGGCCGCAAAGACCTCGCCGCGGCGGGCGTCGAGGACGGGGAGGCCGATGAGGTCGCCGCGGCGGGCGAGCCCGCGCCCGAGGGCGGCGAGGGTTCCGACCCCGCGGACCTCGATTCCGCGGCTGAGGCCGATTCCCCGCGCCGTTGCGATCCCGACCCGCAACCCGGTGAACGACCCCGGGCCGACGCCGACACCGATCGCGTCGATCTCCTCCCAGCCCCCCGCAGCCTCGACCGCGTGCTCGATCTCCTCGAGCAATGCCGTCGTATGCAGCGGGCTCCCCTTCTCGGAAAGCCCCAGCAGCGACTCGTGCAGGACCTCGTCCCCCCGCAACGCGGCGACCGCGGTGTCCTCCGTCGCCGTGTCGAAGCCGAGCGTGGTCAGCTGCCGGCTAACCCTTGACCCTGAAGACGAAGCTCCCGACTTTCTTGCCCTCCACGAACCAGGTCACCTTGTGCCTGCCGGGAATGTTCGAGGTGATCTTGTTGACGTAGAGGGTGCCTGCTTTCGCTTCCTGTTTCGGCGCGCAGAGCCGGCGTTTGGTCGGGAATTTGACGCAGACCGTGTAGAAGACGTCGTTTTTGGTGCTGCGGAAGAAGGCGCCCTTGTCGCGTTTCTTCTGGCACAGGTGCGCCGGCTTCGCGTTCTCTGACAGGCCGCACGCCACGTAGTGCCGATAGGCGGCGCCCTGGGCCAGCGCGGGCGCCAGGCTCGCCAACAGCGCAACCCCCATCGCCATCGCCGCCAGCGTCTTGACTCGCTTCATCTGAAGCCCTTCCTCCTCCTTGAATTTCGCGGTGCGAGGGCGATGCTACACGCCTCGCCCGCTAACGAAACACGCCTATTTGCGGGTGGATGCGCTGAGGAGCTCGATCTGTCGCCGATCGCCGCCCTCGTGGGCGAGCCGCACCTCGAGCCTCGCCCGCGCCGTCAGGCGCGGGCCTGCGACCGCCGGCCACTCGACGAAGCCGATCGTGGCAGCGTCCAGGTAGTCCTCGAGCAGGGCCGGTTCCTCGAGGTCGAGGTCCGCGAGCCGGTAGAGGTCGAGGTGGGAGACCGGGACCCTGCCGCGGTAGCGGCGGCCGATCGTGAAGGTCGGCGAGACCACCGGCTCCTCGACGCCGAGCGCCCGGCAGGCGCCCCGGATCAGGGTCGTCTTCCCGGTTCCGACCTCGCCGACGACGAGGACGAGGTCGCCCGGCTCGAGCTCGGCTGCGAGGCGGGCCCCGATCGCCTCCGTCTCCGCTGCAGACCCAGAAATCAATCGATCTCCGTCCGGGGGCGCTAGCCGAAGAGGTCGAGCTGATCGTCGGGCGGCTGCGGCGGGCCGGGAACCGGCGCCTCCTCGATCTGCTCCTCGGGCTCGGGGACCCCGGCGGGCGGCCTGGCGAGCAGCGCCGGGATCGTCTCGAAGTCGTCGCGCAGGGTCTCCTTCACCGCCGGCGTCCGCAGGGCGGCGGCCGGGTGGAAGAGGGGGAGCAGAAATACGGCGCGGCCGCCCAGGGAATGCACCTGCGGCGTCCCGCGGACCCGCGTGATCCCGGTCGGGTTCCTGGTCAGAAGCTTCGTCGAGAAGTTCCCCAGGGTGCAGACGATCTTCGGCTCGATCAGCCGCACCTGCTCGAACAGGTAGGGACGGCAGGCCTCGATCTCTTCCGGCTGCGGATCCCTGTTGCCCGGCGGCCTGCTCTTGAGGACGTTGGCGATGAAGACGTCCTCGCGCGTCATCCCGATCCCTTCCAGCAGCTCGTTCAGGAGCTGGCCGGCGCGACCGACGAAGGGAAGGCCCAGCCGGTCCTCTTCCGCCCCGGGCGCCTCGCCGACGAACATCAGATCGGCGTCGGCATCCCCTGCCCCGAAGACCGCCTTGGTGCGGGTCCGATGCAGGGGACACCTGGTGCAGGTCTCGACCTCCCGATAGAGGTCGACCAGCTCGGCCCTGCGCTCCTCGGCCGCCGCTCCGCTCATCCCTGCGCCGGCCCCTTCTTCCGCGGTGCCGGGAGCTCCCCCTTCGCCCGCTTGCGCCTGTCGGAGGCGAGCCGCTCCTGATGCGCGGATTCGCGCTCGCGGCGCCTCGATTCGTCGGACCGGACGGCGGAGCCCCGGGGTTGGCGGCCGGGCGGCGAGACCGCCGACATCAGTCGCCGCGCGCGGGTCGACCCGCAGCTGGGACAGGCGACCTCGGCGGCCTCGCTCGGGACGAGCTCCTCGAACCGGCTCCCGCACTCCTCGCACTCGAACTCATAGATGGGCACGATCGTTTTCGGCTGTTCGGTGTTTTGGCTCTACGCCGCGGCTTCCTCTGCTTCTACGGTATCGACGTTTGCGGCCCTCACCGGATGTCGTGTTGCCCAAGTGTTGCCCACCCTGGTCAGTGGCGGTGGGGCTCGCCGCGAATCGTCCGCCACGAGTCCCGGGTGATCTTGAGGATGACGGCGGTGATGCCGAGGCCGATCAGCGGATCGGCGATCTGCACACCTAGGGCGACGACGATCGCGCTTGCGACCACCGCAAGGCTTACGTAGGAATCGGCTCGGGCATGGTTGCCGTCCGCGATTAGCGCCGGACTGTCTAGGCGCCTGCCAGCACGGGTGCGAATGATTGCTGCAATCCAGTTGCCGCCAAAACCGATGGCGCCAGCGGCAGCTAGGGCTAGAAGATCGGTCGGCTCGTGAGGGTTGATGAGGCGATCGATGGACTCGATTCCGGCGACGCAGGCAGAGACGAAGATCGCAAGCACAACGAATAAACCGGCGCCGCGCTCGGCCTGCTCGGAGCGGAGCATGAAGGCGATGCCGAGCGGGATCGCCGTCGCGGCGTCGCCGAAATTATGGATCAGGTCGGCGAGGAGGGCGACGCTACCGGTGACGAGGTAGATCGTCACCTGGGCAGCCGCGGTCATCCCCAGGACGACAAGAGAAATACCGACCGCAATGAGGCCCTCACGGGAGCGTTTGATGCTCGGGTCAATCAGACCATGCGAGTGCGCCTGACCATTCTTGCCCGCCGTATGGGTGTGGGGACCATGGTGGTGATGTGAATGGACCAGACCGTCGCCATGACGGTGCAGATCACCTCCAAGCTCCTGAAAGGCGAGTGACTCGGCCATAGGCCGATCTTAGGGCGGCGACCTGCTCGAGCTTTGGGGAG
>DATAOP010000070.1:0-59244 GCA_036265675.1 Solirubrobacterales bacterium | reverse complement strand
GAGGTCGAAAACTTCCTGCTCGCCACTTCGCAGATCTCCCAGACGGCGCTGCGCTCCGTCCTCGGCAAGGCCGAGTTCGACCAGCTCCTATCCGAGCGCGAGCGGCTCAACGAAGAGCTGCAGAAGATCATCGACGAGTCGACCGAGCCCTGGGGGGTGAAGGTGACGGCGGTCGAGATCAAGGACGTCGAGATTCCCGAACAGATGCAGCGGGCAATCGCCCGCCAGGCGGAGGCCGAGCGCGAGCGGCGCGCCAAGATCATCAACTCCGAGGGCGAGTACCAGGCGGCGCAGAAGCTCACCGACGCCGCCGACATCATCAGCACCAACCCGGCCTCGCTCCAGCTCCGCTACCTGCAGACGCTGCTCGAGATCGGCAGCAACGAAAACACGACGGTCGTCTTCCCGCTCCCGATCGACATGCTGGAGCCGTTCCTCGAGGTCGCCCGGGCGAACCGCGAGGCGAAACCGACCGGCCCGCGCCCGGCCCCCGAGCCGCCGGCGGAGGAGCCCGAAGACCTGCCTCCGTCCTCCGGCTGAAGACGAAGCCCTGAGCACGCCCGAGATACGAATCGACCAGCTGACCGGGCTGCGGACGATTCTCGCGCCCGGCCGCGCCGAGCGGCCCGAGGGATTCAACCCGGCGCGGAGCAAGGAGAAGGGGCCGGAGGGCTGCCCGTTCTGCGAGGGGAACGAGGCGAAGACGCCGCCGGAGGTCTACGCGGTGCGCCCGGGCGGCGGCGACCCCGACTCGCCCGGCTGGACGAGCCGCGTCGTCCCGAACCTCTATCCGGCGCTGGTGGAGGGCGAGGATGAGAGCGAACCGGCGACCTCGGCCGAGGCCGGGTCCTTCAGCGAGGGCGGCGACCCGCTGCTGGCCTCGCGCCGGGCGGGCGAAGCGGACCTGTTCTCCTCACGGCCGGCACGGGGAAGCCACGAGGTGATCGTCAACGCGCCCGAGCACGTGACCGCGATGGCGGAGCTCGACGGCGAGCGGTTCGACGGCGCGGTCGCGACCTGGCGCGAGCGGATGCGGGCCCATCGGGACTACCAGTACGTGCAGCTCGTCGTCAACGAGGGTGCCGGGGCCGGGGCCTCCCTCCCCCACACCCATGCGCAGCTCTACGCGCTCCCGTTCGTGCCGCTGGCGGTGGCGCGCGAGCGCGAGCGGTTCGGTGCCTACCGCGAACGGACAGGCGGCGGCGGGCTTCTCAGCGACGTCCTGGTAGCCGAGGTCCGGCGCGGGGATCGGCTGGTGGCGATCGACGACGAGGCGGCTCTGATCTGTCCCTGGGCCTCGCGCTCCCCGTTCGAGCTGCGGGTCGTGCCGCGCGAGGAGGAGGCGCGGTTCGAGGACGGCTCCGGGGGCGCGGCGATGCTCCGCATCGCGCTGCGGGCGCTGGCGCAGATGTTCGACGGCTCGCCGGAGCTCAACATGTGGATCCGCACCGCCCCGCGCGGGACGGATCACTTCCACTGGCACATCGACATCGCGCCCCGGCTGACGATCAGGGCCTCGTTCGAGCTCGCAACCGGCGTCGACATCAACATCTACCCGCCCGAGCGCGCCGCGTCGGACCTGCGCGCGGCGCTCGGCGACTAGGGTCCCTCCCCGAGTGCGGAGCGAGCAAGCATCCATATCTGACTCCTCGCGCAGCGAGCGAAGCACGAGAGTGTGTGATTGATGCCGCCGAATCCGCGCCCCGTCCCGAGATTCATCGCCGACAGCACCCAGGAGGGAATCCCGCACGGCCGCTTCGCCGAGCGCCTCGCCGTGCCCTTCCGCGAGGCCTGCGACGGAATCAAGGAACTGCCCGAAGGAGTCGAGGCGACGGAGGAGCTCGTCTGGTTCCCGGAGCGCACCTGGGGCGGCCGCAACTGGGTCCCCTGCACGACCAGGGCCGAGGGGCCGGAGGGCGAGCTCGAGCTCTTCGGCCACGTCTCCTATGTCCGCCCGGCGGAGGGCGAGCCGACCGACTTCCGGGCGAAGGCCGACTTCACCGACGTCCTCGCCGAGGACAATCCCGACTGGAAGATCGACCTCAACGACGACGTGATCGGCCGCTGGCTCGGGGAGAACGGCCGCGGCGGCGACGTCACCCTCGTCTGGGGCCGACCCCTGGTCGCCAACGCGGTCGCCGCCACCGCCGAGCTCGAGCTCGAGACCGTCGACCAGGAAATGGTCTCCGACGGCCGCTTCACGATCGTCGCCCTCGACGCGATGAAGGGCTACGGCGACGACATCTTCATGCAGATCAAACTCTGGAGCCGCCGCGCCCAGGAGCTCGCCTCGGAGAGTTTGTACGACGTGCCCTAGCGAGCCCGGCAGCTGCGCACCGATTCGGTTCGCATCTGCTTGCCGCCCTCGAAGGTGTAGGTGGCGCGCGCGAAGGAGAGGAAGCCGGCGGTGAACCCCTTCGGGATCGGGCAGGAGGCGCTGAGGTAGCTGACCCGATGTCCGTCGTAGTTGAATTTCCGCGAGACGAAGACATGGAAGTTGGCGACGTGGGGCCAGGGGCCGACCGACTTGCGGATCGTCGTGATCAGGATCGTCCGGTAGGGCCCCTCGCGGCGGACCGTGAAGGGGATCACGAACGAGACCGGTGGGTCCGCTGTGAAGGCGTGGACCAGGACCTTCGGCCGTCCCTGCTTCGTTTTCCCGTTGAAGACCAGGAGGTGGGCTTTGATCTTGAACGGCTCCTGGTAAGGGACGAAGATCTCGGCGTCCAGCCCCCCGCGCCCGACGAGCGCCGGGCCGCAGGCCCGCATCGCCTGGCCACTGAGGCGGCCATCGATCCGCTTCTGCGGGCAGACGGGCAGTCCCTTTGTGTGAAGGACCCCTCTCCATGCCAGTTCGAGGCGGATCCAGTTGACCCGCGGCACCGGCGTCTTGTCGGCGGTGATCACACGGCCCGAGAGGTGGACGCCGACCGGCGCCGGTTCGTGCCGGGGCAGCTTCAGGGGGTGGATCCCGCCGTTGAGGGAAACGATCAGGTTGCCGACCTGAGAACGCTCGGCGCCGGCAAACGGGGTGACGATCACCGCCGCGGCGGCGAGACAGGCGAGTGCGAGGACGATGCGAGGACGGAAGACCCTCTTCACGCAGGCCCTCCCGGTGCCGGGAGTGGCAGTACCAATACCTCCGCGGTGTGACCCATCCGATGCCCTCGGTTCCAGATCAGGGGCCCGATGAACGGGCACCTCTCCGCGCAGGATACCTTGTTTGGCCTCTGCTGTGGTACGTAGCTGTACTGTTTAACAATCCGTCGGCCGTGGCTGTCAGCTTTGGCCGGGCGGGAAAGTCCGGAGCGAGCGGCCTTCCTGTATCGAGTTCTTAGGAAATTCGTGCGTTTCTATTCGTCTCCGCTTTCATCGACCTTTTCTCTTCGACTTGGAGCCGCCGCAGGATGTCTTGATACGGGGGCGCTGCGTAAGCCGCTTGCCGTTCTGGGCTATGTACTGGACCTTGGCGGAGATCCGCCCGCCACAGAGATCCCGGGTATTCACCAGATAGCCCTTCCCGCCGCCATAGAGGTTGAGGCGGAAGTGGCCGATCGGGACGTCGGGGATGACCGGGACGACGGACTTCAGATGGCCGTTGTGGACCGAGGACGATTCGACCTCCGGCATCACTCGGACCTGGCCTTCGAGGATGAAGACGACGTGCGGCAGCTTGCCGAACCCCGAGACGGCATAGGCGGGCCCGCTGAGCGGAGCGTCGAGCAGCGGCGTCTGCGTCATCACCGTCCCGATCGCCTGGCGGCCGGCGCAGCGTTCGGAGGCCAGCTGGGCGCGTGAGCAGATGTTGCCGAGGTGGCGCTGGTCGATGGCGAATGCTTTCGGCAGCGTCAGCGAGACCCATTTCAGGTTGGCGTCTCCTTCGCGGGTCCGCAGGTCGAACCGGAGCCGGGGGTTCTTCGTCCGTCCGGTGCCCTTGTGACCGCCAAGCTGGCGGATCGTGAGCCTCGGCTTGAAGGGAAGGGTCACGCAGTTGTCGACGTGGAAGTAGGAGGAGAAGCCGACGACGCTGCCTTGGTCCCCGATCCCCTGGGAGTCGACGTCGAACGGCGAGCAATTCGTCGGGTTCCGCAGGAAGCCGGGGCGGTCGATGCTGACCCGGATCGAGCGCAGCCGTAGCGGGATGCCGCCGATTATCTGCGGCACCCTGTCCGACGCGGCGGTGACGTGTGCGTCGAGCGGATCGACGTTGACCGCCACCCGGACGACCTGGGTCCCGTAGTCGTATGGACCGGCGAGCGCCGGCGTGATCGCAACCAACGACAGCGGCGCCCCTTTGAACGGCCCGGCGAGATACATCGCCCCGACGGCGTGGAATGGGTGAGAGCCGGGGCCGGCAGCGACGTTCGTCGTTCCGATCTGGCTCGACGCCGGGCAGCTCGGGGAGGCCTTCTCCGTGCGGCCAGGCCTGCGGGCGGCGGCGGCGATCGACGCATCCGGGCAGTAGGTGACCCCGCGCAGCGACCCGGTCAGGCCGGGCGGCATCGTGAAGGTGAGGTCGCCGAGGAACTGGTCGCCGTCTTCGCGGTCGAGCTGGAGCCTGAAGTCGGAGGATGTCCCGGCGCCCGAATTCGAGGTACCGGCGGCGAGACGGGGCTGAAACGGGCGGACCTCGCCGGGACACTGACTGCCGTGCGGGCCGGAGTCGATGCTGAAGATCTGGCTCGAGTGGACTTCGGGGAGAACCGAGTTCCAGGGGAAGAACTCGGCTTCCGCGTTGTAGATCCTGCAGCTGGTCGGCGTCGCGACCAGCCCGCGGTCGGAGGCGAACAGGTGAACCGCGAATTCGTCGAACGGGACCTGGGGCAGGTCTTCGAAGTAGGCCTTCAGCTGCCCGGTCTCCGGGTCGGGCCGGAAGGAGCCGACGAGCTTGGCATGCATGCCGAACCCGTCGGCGACGAGGAACAGCCGGTACTGGTTACCGGGCTTCGGTTCACCGATGTAGATCGACCCGATGAGGTTGCCGTCGAGGGCGACGGAATGGATCGTGACGGTGCCGATCTTGGCGTTGTCCGGACAGTTGGCCGGGCCTTCGGAGCCGAAGTTGGCCTCGGAGTCGGTGCAGGCTCGCTGTCCGTCGGCGGCGTCGGGGTTGATCGTCAGGCCCTCGGGCAGGGTCACGATCGCCCCTCGGAGCTCCGACGGAGTCGTGGCCCGATTCAGCGCCTGCGGATTGGCGAGGCTTATGTCGAGGCCGGAAGCCGAATCCGCCTCCTTCGTCGTAGGCGCCGAGAAAAAGACCGGCTGGAAGGTCTCTTTTTCGCATTCGGTGATCGGCGGGTAGGTCGTCTCGGCGTGTGACGGGTGCTGCGGGTCCTGATAGGTCTGGACTTCGAGCTCGACCGGCAGCGGCTCGCCGGTGCAGATCGTCGGGTTGTCGGTCAGCGGATGGACCGGGATCGCGGCCGTGGTCGGTTCGATCACGCAGCCGGTGCCCGCTTCCGCCGGGCAGCCCGCGGGATTGCCGGGTGCTCCCTTCGAGAACCGCTGGACGTCATGGGCTTCTTCCGAGGGGAAGCCCCAGAAGATCATCTGGGCTTCCGCCAACGGGGTCAGCTGGGTGATGTTGGCGACGGTGAATCGCAGCCCGTAGTCGGTCCCGGTGCGCACCGTCACGGGGATCGTGATCGGGATGTTCAGGGTCGGGACGATGAAGCCGAACCGCGCCGGTTGCGCGGCGCCCGGATCGAGGTCGAAGAGCGGCGCCGTCCCGAGCAGGTAGTCCGGATTGCCTTCGTAGTTGGCCCGGATCGTGATGAGCCCGGCCTGGGATGACGGAGGGCACTGGGTCAGCGCGAAGTCGAGCGAGGTGCACTGGTCGATTGCCCGCGGGTTGCCGAAGATGCCCTCGGGCGCTTCGAAGGCGACGTTTCGAGCCGCCTCTTCGATCCCCGGTTCGGCCAGCCGGAAGGTGGTTTCGATGTCTGGATGGCCGCCGACGAGCGCCGTGGAAAGGGTCGAGGAGAAGGATTCGATTCCCTCCGAGCCGAGCGCGGGCGCGGCCTGGATCGCCCCCACGGTTGCGATCAGGGCGGCGATCCCCGCTATACGTGCCGTCGTGCTCATCGTCTGCTCCGTCTCCTCGTGCGATGGTGCTTCCGCTTCGACTTCTTCTTCTTCACGCAGCGGTTGCCATGGCGCTTGAATCCCTTGCGGCACGTCTTGACCTGCGGTTCCGAATTGCCCCCGTTGCCGGTGATCGTCCCGATCGGAAGCGGCCCAGGCGCGGCGCTGCCCGCCCCGTGGCACTCGTCAGAGGCCTTGCATGGGACGGGGTCGGGTGGGAACGGGAAGCCTCCTTCTTCGCGCGCGTCGTAGATCTTCGCGAGGGTCCCGTTTTTGTCCTGCGGCACGAGGGTGTCGCGGGTGAAGAAGTAGACGTCGGTCCCGTCGGCACTGGCGCTCAGCAGGCTGGAGTCGAACGGGCTGCCTCCTGTCGAGATCAGCTGCGGGTTGTCGCCGTTCCACTCATAGGCGTCCTGACGGTTGTCGAGGTCCCGCGGCGCCAAGGCGTCATTGGAGTTGAAGAAGACCCGGCCGTCATCGCTGAGGCTGAGCCCTTCGACCGCCATCGAGGCGCCACCGATGGCCCGAGCGCCGGTCGGGTTGCACGACGCGCAGTCGATCGAGCCGCTCGCCAGGTCATAGCGGAAGATCTCGGGGTTCCCCGCGTTGTCGAAGCCCGTAATCGAAATCGCCGAGGGGAACGCGGCGTCGTCGCCGGAGGGCGTGACCTGAAAGTCGGCGGTATGACGCGTCCCGGCGTCGTTGACGGCATCGACGATCAGGGGGCTGTCGGTGCGCGGTTCGGGAGCGAGGGTCAGCGGCGCGAACGCGGCGACGTTGGCGCCGCCTGGGATTTTCGTGTTGGCATAGAGCCAGCCGTCGCCTCCGACCGCGATGCTGTTCGAGTTGTTCAGGCGGCCGATCCCCGTCGCCGGCCCGGCGACGGGAAGCCCGGTGAAGTCGAAACGCAGGATTTTGCTTCCCTCGTCGACGTAGAGGTCGCCATTCGAGGGATCGACCGTCATTCCGCTCGCTCCTGACACCTCGTTCGCGCCGAAGGTGGCGGTCGGGAGGCAACGGCTGTTGCAGGGGGCGCCACCGTTCTGGACAACACGACCGAGACCGTCGAATGAGAACTTGGCCACGGACTCGCCGCCGATGCCGACATATAGATCCCCACTGTTCGGATCGACCGCGAGGCCGCTCTTTGCGATCGGTTCGCCGTATTGGCCTTCAGTCAGGCCGGAGATTTCGGTCGAGGTGCTGCCGTCGAACCGCTCGACCGTTTCCGAATAGCCAACGTAGAACACGTTGCCGGAACCATCGACCGAGATCCCGAAAGGCTGGATCGCTCCTTCGACGCCATGCTCCGAGGAGAATGTCCCGTCTTCGTCGAACTCGAAGAGCTCGTCTTCGCCGTTGAAGAGTTCATAGACGCCGACGTACAGTTTGCCGTCGGGCCCCACGGCGACGCCGGAGATCGGTTTGAACAGGCCCTTCGCCGTCGTCGACCCATCCAGAACCCCGTTGTCGGCCCAGCTGGTGATCAGGTTGCCGGCCGGGTCGTACTTGCGTACAACGTTGCCGCCACTGGCGTTGTCGACTACGTAGACGTCGCCGTCCGAGGGTCCGCCGGAGGCATCGACCGCGACGAACTGTGGCTTCTGGACCGTGCCGAAGCTGTGATCGTAGGGGTGGTATTCAGTCGGAGGGTCCGGTGCGGTGAGGCTCGACTCGAGGGTGACCACGTATCGCGGGGAGGAGCCGGGTTCCTCGACATAGAGGTTGGGAGCATTGGGAGTGCCATTGCCGCCCCCGTCGAGCTGCTCCGGGCTGAGGAAGTAGATCGCTCCCGAGTCGGACGCGACTCCGCCGCCACCGCCGATCGCGACCGCACTGCAGTCGGGGCCGCCTGAGACGGCGTTCCAGTGTTCGTTGGTCGCATTGGGGACCGGGTCGCACGAGTCGCCGTTGCCGGCGCCACTGCCGACCGAGACCCGGGTCAGGGTTGCGCTGCCGGAGGAGGCGTCCGCCCTGTAGATGTCGGCGCTCGTGTCGGAATCCGGGTCGGAGGCCGTGGCGAGCGGGTCGCGGGTCGTGAAGTAAATGCTGGATCCGTCCGCGGTCATCCCGTCGTAGAGAGCGCCGGTCGTGGTTCCGGGGGTCAGGTCGATCGTTCCGGGGCTGGTCCCGACGTGCATGTACAGATGGAAGTAGCGGTTGCCGGCGGCATCGGTTCGCATCAGCTGCCCGACGACTATCCGCGAGCCGTCCCTGGAGACGTCGAGCTCGGCGATGCCCGCTTTGTCGCCCGGGGAGTGGCAGTGGCCGGAGCCCTGCAGGCAGGCGAGCCCATTCCCGCCGGGGTCGGTCGAGACGACCTGCGTCTGTCCGGTCATCAGGTTGCGGTCATAGATCGAGACGTCACCGGTTTCATCGTTGCCGCCGTCGGCGAAGAGCGAGGTCGAGCCGAAGATCAGGTGCGTCCCATCGGCCGAGAACCGCTTCTCGACGAGGCCGTCCGGGGCCGCGCCCGGACCCGGTTCTTCGGGCCCGGCCATGCCTTGTGCCAAGCTGCCGTCTTCCTCACGCAGGGGGATTCCGGTCGAGCCGTCGGCGAAGCAGGGGGAGCAGATGTTCGGACCGCCGAAGGCGAGCTCCGTCAGACCCGGGCTCGCTTCGTCCAGTTCGGAAGCGAACGGCGTGGCCGCGAACGGGTTGTCGGCGGGAATGCCCGCATAGGTGGTGCGCCAGCCATTGCTGCCGCGGCTCGCGATGTAGGGATCGACACCACGGTTGGTCGGATTCCAGGGGCCCGGAATCGCTCCGCTGTGGATGCCGTAGAGGACCTTTTCATGCGCCTCCGGATAGCCGCCGAACGGATGTTGGCCGGCGACGAGGTCGGACTCGACGTCGTAGCCGCCGGTGTCCGCCGCCGAAACGAGCTCATACGCGCGGCAATCGGGCAGCAGGGCGGCGGCCACCTGCTGTCGGACGTGGGCGTTCGGGCACGGGTCGTTGAGGATCGCGGTGAAGGGGAATGTCGTGAAGGTGTGGTCCTCGCCGTGAGTGGTGTCATTGGCATTGGTGGCGGTGACCCGGAAGTGGTAGAGGGTCCCCGCTTCGAGCCCGGTGATCTGATAGCTGAAGCTCTGCCTGCCGAGGCTGTTGGGAAGTTCGCCTTCGGGCTGGGGCACGATTCCGCCGTATGCTTCGGTGGCGCCGTATTCGATCTGGTAGGTCGTCTTGCCGCCCTGGGGATCGATCGTTCCCGACAACACGGCGCCGTCGCTGTGCACGTTCGACACCGAGGCGTCGGCGATGACAGGCGGGCCCGCGGGCTGGAAGGAAAGGGTCTTTCCCTTGGCGACGATTTCATTTTCCGAGTTCTTTGCGGTCAGCTGGAAGAAGTAGGAGGCGCCGGCTGTCAAACCTTCGATCGTCGCCGTGACATCCTCGTTGCCGTTGATCGGAAGCGGCTGATCGCAGGTGGCGGTGTTGTTCAAATTCGACGGGCTCAGGCCCCATCTGAATTCGCAGCCGATGATTTCGGTCCCGCCGTGAGCGGCATCCGGATCCACGTTTCCGTGCAGAGTCCCACCGGTCGCCGTGATGTTCGTCGCCGCTTCAGTGATCACGTCCGGGATCGTCTGCGGCGGCGCTGGCGCAAACTCGTCGACTCGTCCCGGGAAGCGATCGGTCACGTACACCACGTGGGTGTTTTCGTTGACGGCGACGCCTTCGGAGTTGTTGAAGCCCGGGTACGATCGCCCGGCATCCGGGGATCCGAAGGTTCCCAGGAGGTTGCCTTCGGGGTTGAACTGCTTGACGAAGTTCCTGTAGTTGATGAAGAGGTTGTCGTTGGAGCGATCGACAGCGAGGCTGGCGGCTTCGCCGAGGTTCGTGTCGACCGTGCCCAGGAGTTCTCCGGCCTTATTCCATTTGCGAACCAGCCCGCCTGCGTACTGGCTGGTGTAGAAGTTTTCTTCGGAGTCGATCGCGACCGAGCAGGTTCCTTCGGCATGAATGAAACCTTCGGCCGGGCCCGCGTTCGTCGGGTTCCCGGAGGGGTCGTACTCCTGCACGCCCTGGTTGAACCGCGAGATCCAGATGTTGCCGCTGGGTGCGACGTCCGCGCCGCAGTTGTCCCCGGTTTCGGTCATCGGGAACTTCGGGAAGCCGTTCGAGGAGTTCAGTTCTTCGCCCGAAGGGAGGAAGGCCTTGACCGGGCTCTGCTCGGACCATTGGTAAATGCGGCCCTGGGTCGCGGCGCCCGAATTGTCGACCACGGTCTCGCCGAAGCCGTTGGTCACGATCCCGCTGAGCACCGTGTTCGGTGCGACGGAGCTGAACGGCTGCGCGACCCCGGCGGAATTGAACCGGTAGAGCAGCCCACCTCCTTCGGCGCCGACATAGACATCTCCGGTCGCCTGGTTGACGTCGATCCCCTTCAGGCTCTGGTCGAATGGCGCCTGGCCCCCGACCGCGTCCGACCCCATGAACGATCCGGCGGGATAGGTGCCGTTGTAGGCGTAGGGGGCGTAAATTTCCGCCGAAGCCGTCGCCGACAACGAGAGTGCGGCGAGCAATATGAGGGAGATACCCGCGGCGATGTGCGCGAGGAGGCGATTCCGATTCGACCTCATTTGCCTGGCCTCCCCTTGCCGCAGGTCGTCTTCAACCTGACGCCGGTGTCCATTTCCATCCCGTTCTGCCCGGTCATGGTCACCGAGGCCCTCTTCGAACTTCCGCAGAGGCCTTCGCTGTTTTCGAGCAGGCCCTTCTTGCCGCCGGTGAGATGCAGCGAGACGGTGCTCACGGGGGTATCGGGAACCGAGGTGAAGGTCGTCCGCAGCCGGCCCTTGACGCTGTCGATTCGCGCGTCGAGAACGATATGGACCTGCCCCCTCAGGTCGAGGACCATGTCGGGAAGGCGGTGACTCGAGGCCCTGAGATAGACGCCGCCGCTCAAGGGCTGGTCGAGCAGTGGCGTCGTCGCTGTGACGGAGCCGATCTTCGAGCCGGGTGGGCAGCTGTCGGCCGCAAAGTTGACCCGGGTGCAGATCGTGCTGATGTGGCTGTTGTCGAGAAGCTCTCCCCTCGGCAGGGTGACAGAGACCTTCTTTGAATTAGCTTCGCCCGGCTTGGTCCGCAGGACGGCGTGGATGGCCGGATGCCCGCGGCGGTCGACGCCGCCACTCAGCTTCAGGCTCAGCGCCGGCCTGTACTTCAGCGTGGCGCAGTTGGCGGCCTGGAAGGAGCTGCTGCGACGGGCAGCCGCCCCTTCGTTGCCGAAGAGGACGGAATCGACCGCGAATGGGTCGCAGTTCGTCGGATTCAGGGTGAAGCGCGGCCGGTCGAGGTTGAGCCGGATATGCCGGGTTCGCAGCGGAATGCCTTCGACTATCGTCGGGATCGGATCCGTGTCCGCCCTGACCTCTGCGGTTTCTTCGTCGACCTGCACCGCGGTGCGGACGACGATGTTCCCCAGGTCATAGGGCCCCGAGACTGCCGGGACCACGGTCACGAGGCTTATCGGAGCCCCTTTGTACGGCCCCGCGAGGTAGACCCTTCCGTCGACGTAGACCTGGTGGGTGCCGGCCCCCGCGCCGGCATTGACGCTTCCGACCTGGCTCGCCTGCGGACAGGTCGGGTTGTTCAGCTCACTCCGGCCCGTGTAGCCCGGAGCCTGCAGTTGCGCGATCGCGGCCTCGGGGCAATACGGGATCCCCTTCAAACTCGCGGTGAAGCCCGGCGGGGTGTCGACATTCAGGCCGACGGCCTCCTGGTCGCCGTCGGTCCGGGTTGCGTCGAAGGTGAACGGGGAGTGGACCCCGGCGCCTCGGTCGGCGACACCTGCCCTGAAGCCGGGACTGAAGCCGCGCGACGTGCCCGGGCAGGCCGTCCCATTGGGCCCTTCGTTGAGATCGAAGAACTGCGTCGAGGTCTGGTCTGGCAGCAGGGAGTCCCACGGAGTGAATGTGCTCTTCACCGGATAGGTGCCGCAGCGGTCGGGCGTCGCCAGCAGGCCTCGTTCGGATCCGAACAGATGGAGGTTGAACTCGTTGAACGGGAACTGCGGCAGGTCTTCGAGGCGGGTGGTGAGCTGCCCCGTGATCGGATCGGCTTCGACCGAGGCGGCCGGAAGCTTCACGTGGACCCCGAACCCGTCCGCGACCAGGTAGAGCCGGTAGGGATCGCCTGGCTTCGGATCGGCGAGATAGACGAAGCCCGGAAGGGGCGCGGGCAAGGACGAGGTCGTGATCGAGAGTGATCCGACCTTCGAGTCCTCAGGACATTGGGCGGCCTCGTGCCTGAGTCCGATTCTCGCCTGCTCGGCAGAGCAGGAGGTCTTGCCGTCGGCCGCGCTGGAGTTGATCGAGAAGCCCTTCGGCAGGGTCACGACCGCGTCTTTGATCGCCGAGGGCGAGGGAGCGATCGGGCTCTCCGCCGCCGGCACCTTGAGGTCGATGTCGAGTCCCGAGGCGGTGTCTGTTCGCTTCGTCGTCGGCTGCGCAAACAGGCTCGGGTTGAAGCTGAGCTGATCGCAGCCGGTGGTGCCCGGGAAGCTCCCGGTCGCCCTGTCGAAGCCGTGGTCGTACGACTCCACCAGGCCTTCGGTGTGAAGGTCGACTCCGCATATGGTCGGAGCGTTGATGAAGGGCTTCAGAGGCGCGTTGGATTTGGCGCCCCCTTCGCACTCCGGGGCTCCGTTGACACCGTAGATCGTGCAACCGACCGGTTTGAGCCGGAATGGGTCGTTGACCGGATCCGCGGGCACTCCCCAGAACACCTCTTCGACGACGGAGACGCCGCTGAAGACATGGTTGATGTTGCTGACGGTGAACTCGAGTCCGTAGTCGCTCTCGGTCCGGCCCTCGATGTCGGTGAAGATCGGCGCGCTGTTGAGCAGAGGTTCGATGAACCCGATCAGGCCGGCCTGTCCGGGACGCGGGACGAGGTTGTAGACGGGCCGTGGGGCCGGGAAGCTGATGTTGTTCGGGTTGTCACCGCCGATCCCGACGACCACATATCCGATCTGCGAGTCGATCGGGCACCGGGCCTGCCCGAAGTCCGCCCCACTGCACCGGGGTGTCGCGAAGACGTTGGGGATCAGGCCTTCCGGAGCGTCCACCGTGATGTTCCTGACGTCATGGCATTCGCAGTCTCCGGGCGCCGTCACCTGGGTCGCGGAGTTGCTCATCCAGATCAGCGTCTTGATGTCCGGATGTCCTCCCGCCTGGGTGGAGCTCGTGGTGATGGAGAACGAGTTGATCGGCGAGTTGGCCTCGGCAGAGCCGGCGCCAGCGAGGGCAGCGAGCACGATCACCGCCGCGATGGCCACTCCGATGGCGCTCCTCATCCGCCCTCTCCCCTCGCTCGTCCGTCGCTCAGCCATGGTTCGCCCTCCGGTGAGCGGCCTTCCTGTGGTGATGGGCTTTCCGCTTGCGCTTCCGCCTCCGCTTTGGGTGACGCTTTGCCTTCCGCGCCTTGGTCGCGTTGCCGGCCACGCCGAGATTCGCGTCGCTCGTGATCGCCGCAGAGCCTGGGGGCGAGCTGCCGGCCCCGTGGCACTCGTCGGCCGCTTCGCAGGGCGGCGAGGGTGGGGTGAAATCGAATCCGCCCCCCGTCCGGGCGTCGTAGAACTTGAGGAACGCGCCGTTGAGGTCCTGCGGCACCAGGGTGTCGAACGTCGAGAAGTACACATCGGTGCCATTGGGGCTCACGCCCATCAGCGAGAGCGGGATGATCGCCCCGCTGGCCCGGTGATACGCCTGGCCGGTCCCGGTCGAGATCAGCTGCGGCCTACCCTCGACGAACTCATAAACGTCCGAACCTTCATTGGTGTCTTTGGCCACCAGCGCATCCGTGGTTGAGAAGAAGGTCCGGCCATCGTCCGACATGAAGAATCCCGAGACGCTCCCTTCCACGTTGGCGCTGGGCGGTTCTCCGGTCGGGATGCATGACACGCATTCGACGCCCCCGGTGGCCGGATCGAACGAGTACATCTCGCGGAAGGTCCCGTTTTCGTAGCCGGTCAACTTCGCTTTGGTGACGAATGCCGCGTGCGCGCCGTTGGGCGAGACCTGGATCCTCGTGAGGGCGCCTGCGCCGTTGACGCTGAGGGTGGCGACGAGCTGGACTCGGCCTTCGCGATAGACGTAGAGGTTGCGTCCCCCGTCGACTCCATTTTCGGCCTGGTCCAGTACCTCCGGCGAGTAGAAGTAGACGTCGCCGCTATCGGTGGCGATCGGGTAGTCGGTGACGGTCTGCCCGATCACCATCCCGACGTCGCACTTAATCGTCCAGGAGGCGGAACATGCATCGGTATCGCCCTGGCCGCCGCTGCCTGTCGACAGCCTCGTCAGTGGTTCTTCTTCGAGTTCCCCCTGTTCACTCCACATGTAGAGGTCGGAGCTCGTGTCGTGGTCGTCGGTGGTCAGCTGCTGATCGGAGGTGAAGAACACCTTGGTTCCGTCGGAGGTCATCCCGTAGTAGTTGACCGGCGCCCCACCCGCGATGTCGTAGGTGATCGCATCCTTGACGCGCATGTAGAGGTGTTCTTCTGTGCACCCGTTGCAGTGCTTCGTCCCCATCAAAATGTGCGATCCGTCGATCGAGACGCCGGGATACATTTCCTTTGGCATCCCAGTTCCGAAGGGTTCTGGGCCAGGAAAGTTGATGACTTCGTTCGCATCGGTGCTGCTCGGATCCTGCGTGATGTCGAATCCGTGTGCGTCCTTCGAGATAATTTCCGTCGTTTCGGTCGCTACGTCATAGTCGTATGCGGATCCGGGGGCGCTCGTGAGTCCTTTTTCTTCGGCGTCGAAGTTGACCTGTGATGAGAACGCCATGTGAGTGAAGTCCGGCGAAGGCTGGAAGATCCCGAGCGCTTCGTTTGGACCGGTTTCTTCAACGAAGTCGGACCAGTCGGCCGGCCATCTGCCAAGAAAGTCTTCGTTGTTGTCGAATACGAAGGGCACTTGGGCGGCACAGCAGCCACTTTTGAAGTTGATGAATTTGTCGAGGGCCATGTCTCCGACCGCGAACCAGTTGAACGAGGTTTCGTCAGCGTGGATTCCGGTGTACTTGGAGACCCAGCCGCTGATGGTTCGCGTCGCCACGTAGGTGTCGGCGCTGAAGGCATTGGTGCCTTCGGTCCCGGAGAGCACGCCGTCGACGCCGAGGTAGAGGAATCGGGTCGGATTCTCCGCGTACGGACCCGGGGAAGACAGGGCGAGCAGCTTGATGTTCCCCGCGATCGGAGGCGATACCAGCTCATAGGCGCGGCAGTCGGGGAGATAGCTGCTGCCGGTCTTCTGCCGCAGTACCGCGTTGGGGCAGGACGGCGGGAAGAAGGTGAAGGTGCGATCGCTGGTGGCGGTCGTCCCCCACTTGTTGTGAGCGACGACGCGGAAGTGGTAGACGATCCCTTCGAGATCGCTGAGGTGGATCGCGACCGGTTCGGTGGCTTCTCCGGCCGGGAGGAGGCCGGCCGGTATCGGCGCACGCTTCCCATAGGCGGACGTCGGGCCGTATTCGACTTCGTATTCGGTGTCGAAACCGTTCGGGTTGATCCGGGCGCTGATATCGGCCGACGTCGCGGTGATCCCCGAGCTCGAGAAGCCCAGGATCGAGGGTGGCTGGAAGGTGGAGAAGACCGCATCCCCCCCTCGCGATAGTCCGAGGCCGTTGACCGCCACCACCCGGTAGTGGTAGGTCGCCCCCGGCACCAATTCGGTCAGTTCAGTCTGGATTTCGGTCGGCCCGGTTGGCGAGCCGGCGTCGGTACCCGGTGGCAACGGCGTTTTGTGGCCGTAGGAGGCGGTTCTGCCCCATTCGAACCAATAGTGGGTGTCTTCTCCGTTGCCTTCGAACGTGCCGGACACCAGTGCCGAGTTGTTAGTGATTTCGGTGGCCGGGCCGGTGGCCAGGCTCTTGACGTTGTGCGGGGTGATCGTCTTGTCGACCCCCTTGGCGGTCCCGTTGGCGTTGGAAGCGACGAGGCGGTAGTGATAGGTCGTCTCGCCTTCGAGGTCTTCCTTCAGGTCCGCTGTGACCAGCGCCTGGTCGCTGTTGTAGGGGGCTGCCGGGCTGCACGGCTCGGACTGGCCGTATTCGGTCGACGTGCCGAACTGGAATTCGCAGCTGGTGACTTCGCCGCCGCCGGCGAGCGCCACCGAACCCGAGACGGTCGTATTTCCGGTCGGTTCTCCGGTCACCGCGTCCGGGACGACCGCGCCTTTCCATTCCTGAATCCTGTTCGTGCAGGAGCGGGAGAGGAAGACCGTGTCGGTTGCGTCGTCGACGGCGATCCCATTGATGAAACAGCCGGATTCTTCGCCGAAGCTCTCGAGCAGCGAGCCGGTGGCCGTGTCGTAGGCGGAAACCTTGTTGCGCCCGGCGACGTACACGACGTGCCTGGTCGCGTTGATCGCGATGTTGGAGTTCGTGGTCGGGTCGAAGACCTGAGCCGAGGCCGCCGAATAGCCGCTGGCGGCGGTGTAGCGAACCGCTCCCTGGCCCGAGTACTGCGACACGTACATGTCGTTGTTCGAGAGGTCGAACCTGACCCTGCACGGGAGGCCGGTGCCGCTGACGTCGACCGTTTTGATCGGAGCGCCTCCGGTCGGTTCGAACTCTTCGATTTTCTGGGTGCTGAAGTTGCCGCTCCAGAAGTGGCCTTCGTTGTCGACGGCGGCCCCGCACTTCTCTCCCGATTCCGGCGCGAATGCCGGCAGCGGCGTCCCCGCTGACGTGAAGCCGTAAAGGGGGGGGCCGTCTGGCGAGTAGTAGAGATATTCGGCGGTTGCGCCCGAGGTGTTGTCGATCCCGATGTCGGTACAGCAGCCGGCGGAGCCGACCGTCAGGGGATAGGGCGAGCCCGCCGCCGAGTAGGAGCCGGGACCGGCGAAGTTGACCGCGTAGACCTTGCCGTCGGACTTGTCGAGCATGAAGATCCGCTTGCTCGATTGGTCGTAGTCCATCTCGGCGACCGAGCCCGAGCCGGGGAAGGCGCTCGTGGCGAGGCCGTCGGGGCCGAATTCGTATGCCGATTCGGGATGGATGTAGGCGGCCTCGGCGCTCGCACCGGTCAGGGCGAACATCGCGGCGACGAGGAGGGCGAGGAGGATCCCGAGCCGGGCGGCGTGGATCTCGCTCAAACCCGAGGACTTCGGTCCCGTATCTCTCACTCGATCCTTCTCCCTCGTTCCCTGGCCGCCTCCGCTCTTGCCATGACCTGCGATTGCAGATCCCCCGAGCGATCCAAGGGGCCGTTCATCTCTCTCCGTCGGTAATGAGAACAGAGATCTACCGTTCTGTCAAGTACTTGGGAATTACGCGGCCTATCAAAAGTCGTTGAAACGCGCTCGTGATGCCGGAAGCCGTGGGATGTAGATAAGAGAAATTTGCCGTACCACAGGGGTACCAAATCTCAAAAAAGGCCAGAATCGGCGGCTCAGGCGGCGGCGACGCTGTCCCAGAGCGTCCGGCCGGAGGCGCTCTCGGTGACCACCCGCTGCACCGACCAGGTGCCGGGAACCGCGAATGCGGCGTAGCGGAAGCGGGCCAGGCCGGCTCTCCGTTGCATGCTCGGGCTCGGCCGCTGCAGGTGGATGGTCGCCTGGCGCCCGTCTTCGTAGGTCACAACGACCCTGCGGGCGGCGGGAGAGGCAAGGATCCCGACCGCCGTCAGGCTGACCCGGAGGCCGGCCGTGGCCTGGGCCCCGGTGACGATCAGGGGCGCCTCGGTCGCAGCGAGTCTGCTGGAGCGATCGACGCATCCCTGGTAGCGGCTGCCGTCGTAGTCCCAGCGGCTGCGTTCGCGTTTGGTCCCGACCTGGAGGCAGGGACGCGCCGACACGCTCTTCCCGGCGTCCGCGGAAGCGACGAATCTCGCGACCTTGACGGACCATTGGACGCCGCCCATCCGCCCGCCCGCCAGGTCGACCCAGAGCCCGAGGTCGGATGCCTGCGCAGCGGCAGGACCGACGGTGAGAGCGAGTGAGAGGGCGCCGAGGAACAGCGCCAGGATCGGCGATGGACGCAGAACGGCCCGGGGAAGCCGAACACCGGTCTTTCCCGGGCCGTCCGCGTTGACGATCGGGCCGTGCCGTACAGGGAAGGGACGGGACGGCCCTGGCCTGGCATGCCAGCTGCGAGGGTGCTTACGAGACGTTTCTCGCATCCTCATTATCAGAACAGGAATGGACCGTAAAGTCAAGCGATAGTCCCAGGACGGTTCCTCATATGCCTGTTAAAGCAAAACTGCGCGTACCGTTAGGTGACTGCGGAGGACGAGGCCCAGCGCCCTGCGTCAGCGATTCCGAGGTACGGCATCAGGGTGACGTAGATGAGATCCGGCGCGAGGTCGGGCAGGGCGGCAGCGGTCCCGAGCTGGAGGTGGCCCCGGACGATGACCGCAATCGACTCGACGATCGCCTCCTCGTTGGAGATCGCAAAGCGCCTCTCGACGGCCACCACCTGACGAAGGAGTTCGGCGAAGTAGGAAATCGCCTCCTGCTCGAGGTCGACCTCGCCGGACGTCCGCCGGCGTGCATCGACGGTGAGCGCATGCGCGCCCTGCGGATCGGACGCGGCGAACTCGAGCACCGCCCTGATCCCGGCGACGACCCTCGCCTCCCACGACTCCTGGCCGGAGCACGCCATGGTGACGCGGTCCTTGAGTGCCGCGAAGCTCGGCAGGAAGCGCGCCTTCCCGCGTCTTGCGGCGGCCGCCGATGACTCCCCGGACCCCAGCTGACCGATCTTCCTGCCGCCGTTCTCTTGGCTCACCAACACCCGCTACCGCTTCCTCGCACGTCCGTGGGTTTGCCTCTAAATCGGAACACAGCTGGACCATAAAGTCAAGTCTGGACGGACTTCGGGTGGCGGGAGCCCAGCATTCGAGGCTCTCGAAAAACCCCTGTCTTAAGGGTAAATCGGGTCTACAGCGCCGATTGCGGGGCATGGCGCCGTATTGGTTCTCCTGCGTACCACTACGGTCCCTAGCCCCGCGATCCGTGCCCAGAACCACCTTTGGAACCCGCGTGTGCCTTATGAACAGACCGGTACGTAGTTTCGATCCGAGAACAATTGGAAATTTCACTGGCTGCTCAAAGGTCAGCTCAGCGTGATAGCGGTCGGACGGTGTCATTGCGGAAAGTCCGGTTAAGCCCTGTGTAACGCGGCTTCCGCGCCCGCACAAGACCTCGGTATAAATGAGACTACGACATACCGCAGTATTTCGCGAGCCGATCGGAGATTTGAGTGCAATATAGGTACCCGGCTATGGTTGGCGGGCAATGGTTCGCACGCCATGGGGGAACGCTGCAGACCTGAGGTCGATGAAGATGCGGCCCGGTCGGGGAAACGCTCCCGAGGAGTCGCAGCGGAGCCAGCGCGAGCGCCTGTTCGGGGCGATGGTGGCGATCAGCTCCGAGCAGGGGTACGAGGCGACGAAGATCGGCGACCTGGCGAAACTCGCCGGCGTCTCCCGGGCCGCCTTCTACGAGCACTTCGCGAACAAGAAGGAGTGCCTGCTGGCGGCGGTCGAAGCCTTAGTAGAGCCGACGATCGCCGCAATCGAGCGGGCCGAGGACGCGCCGACCGGAGAGGCGAAAGTCCACCAGGCCGTCGAAGCCTTCCTCAGCCTGATCGCCTCCCAGCCGGCGGCTTCGCGGATGGGGTTCATCGAGGTCTACGCGGCCGGCCCCGAGGGGGAAGCGACCGTCGAGCGGGCCCTCGACATCTTCGAACAGTTCGGGGTCGAACAGCTGAACCAGATCCCGGGGCGCAGGGGGACGCCGCCGCAGATGGTGCGGGCGCTGATCGGCGGTCTCCAGAAGGTGATCCACAAGCGCCTCTACAGCAACGAAGCCGACCAGCTCCCGCGGTTGGCGAAGGAGATCGCCGATTGGGGGCTCTCCTACCCGCCGCCGCCCGGCCCGCTCGAGGCGCTGCGGCGGCGCGGCCGCAAGGCCCGGCCGTTCGCCGAGCGGCAGGCCGTCGCCCACCCGCCGGAGCGGGTCCTCCGGGCGCTTGCCGCGATCGTCGCCGAGAAGGGCTACAAGGAGACGAAGGTTGCCGAAGTCGTCAAACTCGCCGCCACCTCGCAGCGGGTCTTCTACGGGCATTTCGAGAGCAAAGAGGAGGCCTTCCTCGCCGCCCTCGACAGCGGCTCGGCGCAGATGCTCGGGACCGTCCTGCCCGCCTTCCGCAGGGCGAAAAGCTGGGAGGAGTCGGTCCGCGCGGCCTACGAGGCGATGTTCGCGTTCGGGATCGAAGAGCCCGAGTACACGCGGCTCGGCGCGGTCGAGATGTACACGGTCGGGAGGAAGGCGCTGCAGACGCGGGACCGGGTGATGGAAGGCCTCGAGGTGCTGCTGACGCCGGGCTACGAACGCGCTCCGGACACTCCGCCGATCGCGGCCGAGGCGATCGGCGGCGCGATCTATGCCCTGATCCACGACCAGGTCAAGCGGCACGGCCCCGAGACGCTGCCGGAGCTGGCGCCGCTGGCGACCTACATGACCCTGTCGCCCTTCATCGGCGCCGAGGAGGCTTACGAGCGGGCAACCGAGGCGCAGGAGAAATGGTGATCGGCTGAACCTGCCGCCGTCCCGCGTTAGGCTCGGTCGCACCATCGATAATCCTGCCGAGGAGGTAGCGATGTACGCACGAGTTGTCCGGTTCGAGGGCGCCGACGCCCAGACCCTGGAGGAGACGGCCTCGCAGATCCGCTCCGAATCCGACGCCGGCCCGCCCGAAGGCGTCCCTGCCAAGGAGTTCCTCCTCCTGAACGACAAGGAGAACGGTCGCTCGCTCGGCATCATCCTCTTCGAGACCGAGGACGACTACGACCAGGGTGACCGCGCGCTGGACTCGATGGACCCGCCCGGGCCGGGAATGGGCCAGCGGGTCTCGGTCGAGAAATACGAGGTCGGAGCGCAGCTCAAGGTCTGATCTCTGCCGTTCCCCGGCGGGGTGTAACGCGGGAGCCCGTGCCGGACATGGATGGACGATGAAGCGCGACCTCGCCGCGTCCGGCGACCTGACACGTGAGCTCGCCGAGGTTCGCTTCTCCGACCTCTATCGCCGGCACGCCCGCGAGCTGCTCGGCTACGCGCTGCGCCGCAGCGCCGATTCCGACGACGCCGCCGACGTCGTCGCCGAGACCTTCCTGATCGCCTGGCGTCGCCTCGGCGACGTGCCGCCGGGGGACGAGGCGCGCCTCTGGCTGTATGGGACCGCGCGCCGGGTCCTCGCCAACCAGGTCCGCGGCGCCCGCCGCCGTGACCGCCTCACCGAGCGACTCCGAGGCGAGCTCCGCCGCCGACTTCCGGCCCGGCCGCCGCGCGAGGACGGCCCGATCCTCGAGGCGCTGGCCGAGTTGAGGGAGGCCGATCGCGAGCTCCTGATGCTGATCGGCTGGGAGGAGCTGACGCCGACCGAGGCAGCGCGGGCACTCGATATCTCGCCGCTGGCGGCCCGCACCCGACTGCATCGCGCCCGTCGCCGGCTGCGCGCGCGGCTCGCCGAACGACAGCCGAGCAATCCGCGCACCGCGGAGATCGAAGTCGAGGAGGCAGGATGAGCACCGAGAGGATCGAAGGCGCGCTGCGCGCGGCCAACCCGCTCCCGTCTGAGGCGCTCGCGGCGCTCGATCTCGGCGGCGGAGAAGCGGCGCTCGGCCGGGCGCTCGTCGCCGAGTCCGCCCTCGCCGGCGAAACCGCAGCTCGCCCGGCGGGGACTCGCCGTCCGAGCCGCTCCGCTCTGGTCGTCGCCGCCGGTGCGGTGGCCGCCGCCGTGGTGGCCGCGATCGTCCTCCTCGTCGGCGGCGGCGCGTCGGAGTCGCAGCGCGCCTATGGCGCCGAGCTGGTGCGCTTCGCCGAATCGTCGCCGCTTCTGCTGCTCGAGGGGCCGGGCTGGCGGGTCGAGGACATCTACGAGGCCGGGCACGGTCAGTATCTGCCGAAGGGCAGCGCCGGAGCGGGCTCGATGGAATTCGTCACCGGCAGGCCGGTCCCGCCCGACTCGGTCCGGATCCTGCCCGACGGCACCGAGCGCGGCCTGGCTCCGGCATCGGTCAGGCAGCGCAAGGTCGAACTGAGCTGGCACACCGACGATCTCGGCTTCGGATGGGGTGCGGTGCCCCATCCGATCCACCTGCCCGTGCTCGACACGACGGCCCTCGTCAACACCCGGGCCGGCAGGATCGTCATCCAGGACGCGGCCGGAAGGCACGTGATCGAATCGGGCGGACCGGGCGACCGCGAGATGGCCGCCGTCTGGAAGGAAAACGGCTACCTGCTCGAACTGCGCGCCGCGGTGCCGAATCTCGCCGCCTTCGAAGAACGGCTCGGCTGGCTGACGCGGGTTGATCTGCAGACCTGGCTCGACGCGATGCCGGCGAACGTCGTGAAGGCGGCCGACCACGACGCGGTGGTCCGGGAAATGCTGAAGGGGATTCCGGTGCCGGCGAGCTTCGACCCCGGGATGGTCCCCGACGAAGGGCTGACGACCAGCCGCTACCAGGTGGGCGCCGCGGTGACGTCGACCATCACCTGCCTCTGGTTCCGTCAGTGGGGCGAGGCCCGCCGCACGGGCGACCGCGCCGCGGCCGCCGAAGCCGAGAAAGCGATGGCGACCTCCAGGCACTTGCCGATCCTCCACGAGATGGCGAAGGAAGGCGGCTACCCGAAGCTGATCCGGGAACTCGCGGCGGAGATGCCGCGGGGGTACCGCCTCCATGCCGGGCACAGATGGCGTCTGCTGCCCCAGGCCGAAGGCCTGGGGTGCGCCCGCCGTGGCATTCCGGTCCTGCCGTGGAAGCAGCGGCTCCAGCGCGAACGGCGCGAACGGCAGGAAACGAACTAGTTCGCAGTAGGAGCGCGGAGCCCGTCGAGCGCGAGCCCGAGGATGCGGTCGATCTGCTCGGCGTCGGCGTTGCGAATCGCGGCGATGCCGCTGACCATTTTCGTGACGTCTGAGATGTCGACGTCGTCGCGGACGGCACCCGCATCCTGGGCGCGCTCGAGCAGGCCCTCGCCGGCGCCATAGATCGCCGTCGCGCAGGAGCTGAAGACGGGCGAGTCGCGGTCGACATAGGCAAAGAGCTCCTCGGCCAGCGCGCGCTTCGTCGCGGCGAAGCCGACGAACTCGTGCAGCCACCCGGTCAGCGCCTCCAGCGGCGGTTGGTCGACGTACTTCTGCGCCGACGCGCAGATCGCCTCCACTTCGCCCAGGTAGACCGCTTCGAGCAGGTCCTGACGGGTCGGGAAGTGGCGGTACAGCGTTCCGATCCCGACCCCGGCACGAGCGGCGACGTCCTCGAGGGTCGCGCCGGTCCCCTGCTCGGCGAACTCGGCACGCGCGGCGGCGATCAGCTTCTCGTAGTTGCGGCGGGCATCGGCCCGCTTCGGCCGCGGAGCGAGGGTTGCGAGGTCATTCGGGTTCGCGTTCATGAATTTCTCCAGAAATCCCTTGACAAACCGGAGGTACCCTCCGTATAGTTCTCTTCCTAACCGGAGGTTCCCTCCGAATTACCCGGAGGAGGCCTCCAGTTTACCACCGGGCTCCGCTTCTGAAAAGGACCTCTATGACCCAAGCCTCTCCCCGAAACGCCTTCTCCCTCGCGATCATCCTCGGCTGCTACCTGATGATCATCCTCGACATCTCGGTGGTGATCACCGCCCTGCCGAGCATCCATCGGGACCTCGGCCTCTCTACCACCGGGCTCTCCTGGGTACAGAACGCCTACACCCTCACCTTCGGCGGCCTGCTCCTGCTCGGCGCCCGTGCCGGCGACATCCTCGGCCGCCGCCGGGTCTTCATCGCCGGGATCGCCCTCTTCACCTTCGCCTCGATGCTCGGCGGGGTCGCCCAGTCGCCGGCCTGGCTGCTCGGCGCCCGCGCCTTGCAGGGGATCGGCGCCGCGATCGCCGCGCCCTCGACCCTCGCGCTGCTGACCGTGAGCTTCCCCGAGGGTCCCGAGCGCACCCGCGCGGTCGCCTGGTACAGCGCCGTCGCCGGCGCCGGCGGCAGCATCGGCCTCCTGCTCGGGGGCATGCTCACCTCCTGGATCTCGTGGCGCTGCGGCCTCTTCATCAACGTCCCGCTCGGCGCAGCCCTGATCTGGCTCGCGCCCCGCCACCTGCCGGAGACGCCACGCCACCAGGGCCGCTTCGACCTTCCCGGGGCGCTGAGCTCGACGTTCGGGATGACGGCGCTGGTCTACGGTCTGGTCCGGGCCGCGGAAGACGGCTGGGGAAATTCCCTGACGCTCGCTGCGTTCGCCACGGCGGCGACGCTGCTGGCCTACTTCGTCGTCGGCGAGCGGCGTGCGGAGCAGCCGATCACGCCGCTGCGGCTGTTCGCCAGCCGCGAGCGGGTCGGCGCCTACCTCGCCCGCATCCTCGTCGTCGGGGCGATGTACTCGACCTTCTTCTTCCTCACCCAGTACCTGCAGGTGGTGCAGGGCTACGGCGCGCTCGCCGCCGGCTCCGCGTTCCTGCCGATGACCCTCTCCGTCTTCGCGATGGTGCGGGTCGTGCCGCGGGTCGCGCCGCGGGTCGGCGAGCTGCGGGTCCTCGCCGCCGGCCTCTTGGTCGCTCTCGCCGGGATGCTGTGGCTGGGCCAGATCTCACCGGGGGCCGACTACCTGACCCAGATGGCGGCGCCGCTGATCCTGCTCGGAGTCGGCCTCGGGTCGGCCCTGACGCCGCTGACCACCGCCGGGGTCGCCGGGGTCGCCGACGCGGACGCCGGCGCGGCCTCTGGGCTCGTCAACGTCGCCCACCAGCTCGGCGGCACCCTCGGCGTCGGCGCCCTGGTTACGGTCTTCGCAGCCGCCAGCAGCGGCGCCGGGCCTCACGCCCTCGTCGAAGGCGTCCCGACCGTCCTCGCGGGCGCGGCGATCCTGATCGCCCTCTCGCTGACGACCGTCATCGCCGTGATGCGGCCCCGCCTACTCCCGGCGAAGCACGCCGAGGCGGAGGTGGCGGCATGAGGGTGCGGGGAGCGACGGCGGCCGCGGCCAAGGCCCGGCGCCCGACGCAGAGCGGCCGCCCGCCGCGGCGCCCCGGCGTCCCGCGGACGAGCAGCTTCCGACGGGTCGCCGTCTTCGTCCCGCTCAGGGCCGGGGAGCGCTAGCGCGTCCGCAGGCGGCCCCTCTTGTCCGACGCGATTCCGCCTGCCGCATCACCGACACCTGGCCGTTGAGGATGAAGAACCGCGTCCCACTACTCTTTCTGCGCCGGGTCGGCCCCGGATCGGGCCACCGGTCGGGCCCCGATAGCTCAGCTGGATAGAGCGACTCCCTCCTAAGGAGTAGGCCCCAGGTTCGAATCCTGGTCGGGGCGTTGACGCAGCGAGGGATCGGCCGCCACCACTCAGGCAGCGGACCTCGCCTCGACCGCATGGCGGCGGGCCTCGTCGGGACCCAGATATGGCGTCAGGACGAACTCGATCAGGTCCGGGAGGAGGGCGGCGAGCGGCCTGACGCCGGCCAGTAGAGAGCGGGTCAGCTGGCTGACGACCCCGCCGAGGAGCGAGTCCTCGGTCGAGGTGGGGAGCTGTGCTCCGCCGGGGTGAAGGTCGCGGCCACGCGCCAGATGGGGCAGCGCTGCGGCGGCCCGGTCGCGGGCGTGGGCGGCGATCTTGGGGGTCGAGGTGAACGGAGCGACGAGGCAGAAGCGTGCGAGCTTCGGCTCCGCGTCGAAGAAGTCGATCGCGGCACCAAGCGCAGCGACGACGCCATCGGGCCAATCCGCAGCAGGCTCGGCGGACGCCGCGATGACCGCGGAGACATGGTCGGCGATCGCGTCGAAGGCGGCGAGGAAAGCCTCCTCCTTGGACCTGAAGTTCTCGTAGAAGACGCGGTTGGCGACCGACGCCCGTTTGGCGATCTCGGTGATCGGGACGTCGCCGTAGCCCCGCTCGGCGATCAGCTCGGCGGTCGCGGCGATCAGCCGCTCATGCTGGGACTCGGCGACCTCCTCCCGGGAAAGCCCATGATGCCCACCCGGAAGCGGGCCGAGCTCGACCCTGGTCCCCGCTTCGGCATCCCCTGCGAGAGGCACCCGGACAGGGTATCGGCGAGGCGGGCTAGGCTTCTCGCGGGAGGAAGGCAGCTCACCGGCGCGGTCTAAGAGAGCGCGATCGCCAGCTCAGCTCACGGCCCTAGCTGCGCGAGTTCGGGGGCGCTATCTGCCACTCCTCGGCGGCGATCTCCGGACCGAGGTAGGGCAGGTAGGCCGCGTAGAGCATTCCGGGGACCGCGTCGGGACGGATCTCGGCCCCGTGGGAAGCGGCCTCGTAGATCTGGCTGAGGATCCCGCCCGCGATTCCCTCCGCCGTGGCGCGGCTGAGGTGGTTCGGATCGGGCGCCTCGGCGCGACCCTCATCGAGGAGGTCGATCATGCTCGCGATCCCGCGCCACTGGATCTGGCGGGCCCGCTCGGAGGCGAAGCGGATCTCGGTGACCATCAGGTGAGTTCGGGCGGAATCCTCCGCGAGCCAGGCCTGAAAAGCGTAGGCGACCGCCCGCAGCCGAGCTCGCCATCCATCGGCTGCGGCGACCACCGTGGCGAACTCCATCAGGAGGAGATCGAGCTCGCGCTCGAACACCGCGCAGAAGCAGTCGTCGAGGGAGCCGTGGTCGCGACGGAACCTCGTCTCGTCGATGCCGACGCGGCGGCAGACGTCGGCCACCGTGAGAGCCGCGAATCCCCGTTCCCGGCAGAGCTCGATCAGGGCGCGGTCGACCGGCGGGCGCGGATCGGGCAGCGGCGCGGGGCCGGGAGGCGGAGGGATCGAGAGCTCCTCCATCGCGACCTGGACCCCCAGATAGGGCAGGACCGCCGTGTACATCGCCTGCGGGACGATCTCGGTCTCATCGGTCGGGCCGGCGCCGCGGGCGACCGCCAGGTAGAGCTGGTTGAAGAGCCCGCCGGCGACCGACTCGGCCGTGGCCCGAGTGAGATCGGCGGGAGCCTGCGGCTGAGAGCGCCCTTCGTCGAGGAGGTCGATCAGTTCCTCGATCCCCTCGCCGATCAACAGCGCGCTCCGGTCGCCGGCGCGGCGCACCTCGACCACCGTGAAGTGTGTGACGCGCTCATCCTCGACGAGAAATCTCAGCAATGCGTACGCGGTCGCCCGCAGGCGGGAACGCCAATCGCCCAGCCCGTCGCGCGCGTCGGCGGCCTCGCGTCGGTAGCGGGCGAACTCGGTGGAGTAGGCCTCATAGAAGCAGTCTTCGAGAGTCTCGTAACGCGACCGGAACTGCTCGATGCTGACTCCGGCCCGCCGGCAGAGATCGGCCTCGGTGAAGGAATGAAGCCCCCGCTCGAAGCAGAGGTCGATCAGCGCCTCATGGAGGGGCTCGCGGTTGGGAGAGCGCTCGCTCACTCCGCCGGTACTAGGTCCCGGCGGCGACACTCCTCGCCGCCACCCGCGAGGCCTCGGCCTCACCGATGTACGGGCGAAGGACCAGCTCGATGTTCTCCGGGATCAGCTCGGCGATCCGATCGGTCTCCGATAGGTTCAGCCGCTGGTAGGCGGACCAGAGAACGGCACCCGCCAGGGTGTCCTCGAGCGTCCCCGGCAGCGCCCTGGCCTCGGGGTTGTAGTCGCGCCCCTGGCTGAAGATCGGGACGAAGGCCTGCGCCACCTTCTCGTAGTGCTCGAGGATCTGCGGACCGGCGGTCGGCCCCTCGACGAGGCAGGCGCGGGCGATCAGGGGCTCGGCGATAATCGCCTCGAAGAAGGCGGTGAGGGCGGCGGCCACCCGGTCGGGCCATTCCCTCTCGCTCTCCTCGAGCGCCGCCCGGACCTGGCTTTCGGTCGCCGCGGTCGCGCGCTCGAAGACATCGATGAACGCCGCTTCCTTGCCGGCGTAGTGCTTGTAGAACGTCTTGAAGCTGACCCGCGCGCGCTTCACGATCAGCTCGACCCGGACGCCCGTGTAACCACGCTTGGCGACGAGCTCCCCGGTCGCGCGGCGAATCCGCCGGCGCTGACCCTCGGCGACCGTTTCGCGGGTGAGGCGAGGGGTGGTATCGACCGAGGAGGTGCGGGAGGCGGATCCCGGAAGAGCGCGCATCCGGGGGAGCATAGTCGTCGCGAGGACCGATCAAAAGCGGATGCCGCGGCGTGGAATCGCGACGACGGGGGCCTCCCGCAAGCCCCCCGCCGAAGATCGCTACGAGTCCGCATCAGGGATTGTCAGGGGTGGACCCGGAGCAATCGGTCGCGATCCGCCCAGCGCAGCCGGACACCGGTCGGCTATTCCCAATCGTGTTTCTGTTCGCTCCCCGGTCCCCACGATGCTGGCTGGTTGGCGATACACCGTATCACCGTTCGGCGACCGCCATGAGGAGCGACGGTAGGGGGTAGCTTTTCGGAGGTGCAGGACGGGGGCAAGGGAAGGCGTCGGCCCGCGCTGACGCCGGAGGCGATCCTCGCGGCGGCGATCCGCATCGCCGATGAGGACGGCCTCGAGGCCGTCTCGATCCGCCGCATCGCGTCCGAGATCGACGCCCGGCCGATGAGCCTCTACGACCACTTCGCCAACAAGGAGGCGCTGCTGGCGGGGATGGCCGACGAGGTCGTCGGGGAGGTGCTGATCGACCCGCCCCTCCCCGATGGCTGGCGGGACGCGCTCGCCGCGATCTCACGGCAGCTCTACGCGATGCTGGTGAGACACCCCTGGCTGGTGTTCGTGACCAGCAAACACCCTCGCTTCGGCACGAACAGCGAGAAGCAGGCCGCCCAGTTCGCCACGGCGATGTCGGGCCTCTCCCTGGAGTCGGCCGAGATGTGGGTCCTGGTGGGGACGGTCAACGACTACGTCCTCGGGCACTCGCTGCGAGCGGTGACGATCCCCAAACCCGAGGCCCTCGAGGACGTGATCTCAGAGCCCGCGATCGAGGCGATCCCGGAGCTGCAATCGCTGCCCGGTTACCTCCGGACCCGGGCCTCGATCGAACGCTTCGAGGCGGGGCTCGATGCCGTCCTGGACGGCATCGAACGGCAACTCCCGCCTACTTCCTCTTGAGCTTCAGGGTGCCCTTGAGGCTCTGGCTCCCGGCGAATCCGCCGGTCGGGGTGAAGCTCAACGAGGCCTTGAACCGGAGCTTGCCCCTCTTCCTCAGGATCCTCTTGCCGGCGCCAGTCGGCTTCAGCGGGACCTTCACCGTGCCGGCCGCCGTCGCGTTCACGGTCGCCGGCTTGAGGAGCTTCGGCTTCCGCTTTTTCTTGCTCGCGGTGGCTTTTTTGGTCCCACCGGCGTCAGCCAGCGTAAGCACCCCGGCGCCGGGGACGGTCACCGTCAGGGTCGCGGTCCCCTTCTTCCTGTTCAGCTTCAGCTTGCCTTTCGTGAAGACGTTGCTGGGAGGGGTGCTGGTGACCGAGACCGCGTCGACGCCGGCGTTGAAGACGAAATCGTTGACCGCATTCGCGAACCGTAGCCGCACCGTCTGCCCCGCGAATGGGGTCAGGTTGGCGCTGAGCTGAGTCGGCGCCATCGTTTCCGGATCGCCGTTCCTGTTTGCGAAGAGCGTGACGAGGATGTCGCTCGGGTTGAGCGATTCGATCGGCGCCGTGGGCCTCATCACGTCGACCCGGACCTGCTGCTGGGTCGGCCCGTCTTCTTCTTCGGGCGGAGGCGGAGGGGTTACCGAGAGCGTGTCCGGATTGGGGACCCTGATCGGCGCCTGGGAGTGGTAGTAGAAGGTCATCGTCAGAAGATGCGAGTAGTAGGGCTCGAGAGCGATGTCCTGGTAGAGGATCGCGGTGTCGGGCTGGTTCTCGTCCGTGGCCGCGGCCCAGCCTCCCTGAGGCGGCGGGAAGAAGGGCGGAAACGATTCGATCACTTCCTGTTCTTCTTCTTCATTTTCGGCCTCTTCCAGGGCTTCTTCTTCCGCTCTTTTCTCGAGCGGCGTTTTCGTCCCGGAGTAAACGAACCAATCCCCTTCCGGCGTGCTGTTGTGGACCTGCCAGCCGCTCAGGTTGCCGGTCTCGAAGTCGCCGTTGACGACGGTCGCGGCCGGCGAGGCGGCGGGGATCAGCAGCAGGGCGGCGAGGGCGGCGACGGGAAGCCAGCGTCTCATGGGTGTTTCTTCTGACCGCGCTTCAGAGTTCCTTTGAAGCTCTGGGTGGCGGCGAATCCGCCGGTCGGGGTGAAGCTCAACGAGGCCTTGAACCGGAGCTTGCCCCTCTTCCTCAGGATCCTCTTGCCGGCGCCAGTCGCCTTCACCGGCACCTTCACGGTCCCGGCCGCGGTCGGCTTCACCGTCGCCGGCTTGAGGAGCTTCGGCTTCCTCCTGCTCTTGCTCGCGGTGGCTTTTTTGGTTCTGCCGGCGTCGGCCAGGGTCAGCACCCCGGGCCCGGGGACGGTCACCGTCAGGGTCGCGGTCCCCTTCCTCCTGTTCAGCTTCAGCTTGCCCTTCGTGAAGAGGTTGCTGGGAGGGGTGCTGGCGACCGAGACCGCGTCGACGCCGGTGTTGAAGATGTCGTCGTAGACCGCGTTGGCGATCCGCAGCCGAACCGTCTGCCCGGCGAACGGCGTCAGATCGGCGCTGAGCTGGGTCGGCGCCATCGTCTGCGGGTCTCCCGTCCTGCTCGCGAACAGCGTGGTAAGGATGTCGCTCGGGTTCAGCGATTCGAGCGGCGCCGTCGGCTTCATCACATCGACCCGGACCTGCTGCTGGATCGGTTTCGGTTCTTCGCCGATGACGATGATCTGGGGGCCGGGGAACCCCAGGGTGTCCGGATTCGGGACGAAGATCGGCGCGAAGGAGTGGTAGTAGAACGTCATCGTCAGGTGATGGGTCCAGTACGGCTCGAGCGCGATGTCCTGGTAGAGGATCGCCGTGTCCTGGCGGCGCTCGTCATCGACGGCGGCCCAGCTCCCCTGAGGCGGTACGAAGAAGGCCGGGAACGCCGGCGTCACGAGCGGCGTGACTCTCGGCGCGATCGGTTCGAGCGGGACTTCTTCGAATTCGCCTTCTTCTTCTTCCGCTTGTTTCTGCAGCGGTGGTTTGTTGCCGGTGTAGGCGAACCAGTTCCCGAACTGCGTGCTGTTGTGGACCTGCCAGCCGCTGAGGCTGCCGGTCTCGAAGTCGCCGTTGACGACGGTCGCGGCCGGCGAGGCGGCGGGGATCAACAGCAGGGCGGCGGCGATCGCCGTCAGCGTCAGCGCGGCACGGATCTTCCGGTTCGTCATCTCGCGATCTCCTCTGGTCTCAGGCGCCGTCCCGCGGTGCCAACCTATCGCCCCGGTCAGAGCCGGACAAGGTTCTCGGCCCGGATCTCCCGGGTCACGCCGCGGAAGTCGACGACGAGGGGCGCCTTCGCGACGACCTCCTCGTAGTCGAGCTCGGGGTGGGCGGTGACGATCGCCGCCACGTCGGCTGATTCGAGCGCAGTCGGCAGCTCGACCGAGGAGAGCTGGAACTCGGGCAGCTCGGCGACGTGGGGGTCGTGGTAGGAGACCTCGGCGCCGAGGTCGCGCAGCCGCCGGATGATCTGCAGCGCCGGCGATTCGCGCGTGTCCCCCACCCCATTCTTGTAGGAGACGCCGAGGACGAGGACGCCGGCGTCGTGGACCGCCTTGCCGGCGTCGTTCAGAGCCCGGGCGACGAGGTTGACGCAGTAGGCCGGCTGGGCCCGGTTGACCTTGCCGGCGAGCTCGATGAACTCCGGGTAGAAGTCGAGTTCGCGTGCCTTGAACGCGAGATAGAAGGGGTCGACCGGGAGGCAGTGCCCGCCCATCCCCGGCCCGGGGTCGAAGCGCATGAACCCGAACGGCTTCGTCGCGGCGGCGTCGATCACTTCCCAGACGTCGATCCCGAGCCGGTCGCAGAGCTGGGAGAGCTCGTTGACGAGGGCGATGTTGACCGAGCGGAAGATGTTCTCGAGCAGCTTCGACAGCTCGGCCGCCTCCGGGTTCGAGAGCACGACGACCTCGTCGCAGATCAGCGAGTAGAGATCGCGGGCCCGCTCGGTGCAGGCCTCGGTCACGCCACCGACCAGCTTCGGCGTCGTCCTGATCGTGTAATCGGTGCGGCCGGGATCGATCCGCTCCGGCGAGAACGCGAGATGGAATTCGTCGCCGGCCGACATCCCCGACTCCTCGAGGATCGGCAGCAGCCGCTCGCGGGTCGTCCCCGGGTAGGTCGTCGACTCCAGCACCACCAGCTGCCCCTTCTGCAGCACCTTTGAGAGCGCGTTCGAGGCCTCGATCAGGTAGGCCAGGTCGGGTTCGCGCGAGCTGGTCAGCGGGGTCGGCACGCAGACGATCACCGCGTCGCACGGCTCGAGCCGCTCGTAGTCGCTCGTCGCCTCGAGCCGGCCGCCGAGCGGCGCCAGCGACTCGTCGGGGATGTCCTCGACGTAGCTGCGCCCGGCGTTCAGCGCTTCGATCTTGCGCGGGTCGGTGTCGAGCCCGACCACCTCGTGACCGGCCTCGGCGAAGGCGACCGCGAGGGGCAGGCCGACGTAACCGAGGCCGATGATCCCGATCTTCATCGTCGGCAGTGTAGGGGGCGGCGAGCCCGTTGCAGCGCCCCCGGGACTGCCCTAGGCTGGGCTGATGGATTCCCCCTCCACCCCGGGTGGGCGTCACGGGCTTCCCGAGGCCTATGCCGTCCGCTCCGAGAGGGAGCGCCTGCGGGAGGCGATGGTGCGGGTCGCGGCGGCGAAGGGGTACGAGGCGGCGACGGTCAATGACGTGATCGAGGTCGCGGGGGTCTCGCCCGAGACCTTCCACGAAATGTTCGCCGGCAAGGAGGATTGCTTCCTCGAGGCCTACGACGCGGTGATCGACGTCCTCGTCGCCCACGTCACCAGCGCCTATGAGGCCGCGTCCGGCGAGCCCTGGCCGGACCGGATGACGGCGGCGCTGCGGGCGCTCGTCTCGCTGCTCGCCGCCGAGTCCGACATCGCGCGGATGGCGATGGTCGAGGTCACTGCAGTCGGCGAGAGCGCGCGCGAGCGCTATCGCGCGGCCCTGACCCGCTTCTCGCGCCTGCTCGAGGAAGGGCGCGAGTACGCGGCCGGGGGCGACAGCCTGCCGCCGGACACCGCGCGGTTCGCGATCGGCGGCGCCACCTCGATGATCTTCGACGAGATCCGTGCCGGGCGCGGACCCGAACTCGAACGGATCCTCCCCGACCTGGTCTTCGCGGTGCTGATGCCCTACCTCGGCCCGGAAGCCGCGGAGGACGAGATGCGGCGCGTCGCCGCGAGCCAGGGTCCCGCCTAGACGCCGGCGCCGCCGCGGCCCTCGCCGGCCGCGAATCGGGCGGCGCCGCGCGCCGCCACCTCGAGGACCTCGCGGCCGACCCGGTGCTCGAGCGCGAGCCCCTGCTCGAGCGGCATGCCGGCGCCCTCGATCGCGGCGCGGCGATCGGCGAGCATCGTCTCCTGCGGGAAGGAGGCGATCTTCTCGGCGAGCTCGAGCGAGCGCTCGAGATGCGCCCCGGGAGCGACGACCTCGTTGACGAGCCCGATCCGCTGCGCCTCCTCCGCGTCAACCGGGCGGCCGGTGAGGATCAGCTCCAGCGCCCGCCCCATACCGATGACCAGCGGCAGCCGCTGAGTCCCGCCGTCGACCAGCGGCACGCCCCAGCGGCGCTCGAACAGTCCGAAGGTCGAGCCGGGCGTCGCGATCCGCAGGTCGCACCACAGCGCCAGCTCCACCCCTCCCGCCAGGCACCAGCCGTCGACGGCGGCGATTGCCGGCTTCGAGGGCGTGACCCGGGTCGAGCCCATCGGCCCCTCGGGATGGTCGACGTCGAGGTCGAGTGCTTTCAGGTCGGCCCCGGCGCAGAACGCCTCGCCGCCGGCTCCGGTGAGGATCAGGACCCGTGCCTCGTCGTCTGCCTCGAAGTCGCGGAGGCCCTGACGCAGCTGCTCCGCTGTCGCCGCGTCGACCGCGTTGCGGCGCTCGGGCCGGTCGATCGTCAGCACCGCCGCTGCGCCGACGCGGTCGTAGCGAACAGGCTCAGCCACGGTGGAAAGAGTAGGGAGCGGGCGGGCTAGCTGCGGCGGTCACTCGCGGGGTTTCGCCGAAGCACCCGGCTCCCAGGTTGCGCCCCGGTCGCACGGCTCGGAGGGCAGGCGGTTCCAAGCCGCCACGAACGCTAGGGACCGGCTCGGACATCTCGCCGCCGGTTGCGGGCAAAAAAAAACGACCAGCGGTGGCGTTCGAAGCCTGCCCCGCGCGTAGCCTTCGCGCGTAGAAGCTTGCTCCCGCCACCTTCGAGATGGTGTCCCACTTGGCTTTTGTGGGGCCTCTCTCTGCCAGTCGCAAAGCGAACTTAGCGCGGCCGGCCCGCGAACGCCAGTCGCTTCCGTCGGCAACCCCGCAAAGTGCGGGTAAATGTGCCGCCGGGACCGCGCTCGGCGTCCGGAGGCGGCTTGAAATACCCTCAACCGATGCGCATCGACAAGATCATCGAGTCGAAGTCGCCGGTGTTCTCGGTCGAGTTCTTCCCGCCGAAGACCGCGGAGGCGACCGAGCAGCTGTTCGCGACCGCCCGCTCGCTGCGTGAGCTCGGGCCCGACTTCGTCTCGGTCACCTACGGCGCCGGCGGCTCGACCCGGGAGGGCACGGTCGAGATCACGAAGCGGCTCAAGGATGAGCTCGGGCTCGAAGCGATGGCCCACCTGAGCTGCGTCGGCGAGACGACCGAGGGCCTCGCCGCGACGCTCGACCGGATCGCCGAGTCGGGAATCGAGAACGTCTTCGCGCTGCGCGGTGACCCGCCGCGCGGTCAGGCCGACTTCGTCCAGGCCGAGGGCGGGCTCGGCAGTGCCGCCGAGCTCGCGGAGTTCATCTCCGGCAACTGGGACTTCACGATCGGCGGCGCCTGCTTCCCCGAGGTCCACCCGGAGGCGCCCGACCTCGAGACCGACCTCCGCTACCTCAAGACCAAGGTCGACGCCGGCGCCAGTTTTCTGATCACGCAGCTGTTCTTCGACAACCGGGTCTACTTCGAGTTCCTCGAGGCAGCCCGTCAGGCCGGGATCGACGTACCGATCCTGGCCGGGGTGATTCCGGTCGCCAGCTTCGCCCAGACGAAGCGGATCTGCGAGCTCTGCGACGCCTCGATCCCGGCCCGGCTCGAGGAGGCGTTCGAGGCCGCCGGCGGCGACGAGGAGGCGGAGTTCGAGCTCGGCGTCGCATACGCCTCGCAGCAGTGCGCCGAGCTCCTGCTCGGGGGCGCGCCGGGGATCCACTTCTATGCCCTCAACCGGGCGCCGGCGACGCGCGCGGTGCTCGGAGCCCTGCATGCGGCGCGGCCCTGGGAGCGCTCCGGCGCCGGCGCCGGAGCCGCCCCAATGCGCGACTGATCTAAACTGCCGCCGACAAATCATGGCCAATCGCAGGGAGGAAGAGCGGGAACGGCTCCGCGAAGTGCGTGAGCAGCGGCAGTCGTCGCGGGCGAAGCAGACCCAGCGGCGGTTGATGCTCGCCTACGCTGGCGCCGGGCTGGTCGGCCTCCTGGTGGTGGCCGGGGTGGTCGCCCTGATCGTCAGCTCGGGCGGCGGCGCCGGTGCAAGCACGGCCGACGCCCACATCGAACAGGGAAGCGGCAGCACCAATGGGGTCGAACCGGACGACCGCACCGGAACGCCGCCACCGCCGGCCAAGGTGACGAACCTGAAAGTCGCGGCGAACAAGGCCGGCTGCGACCTGCGGCTGCACCTCAAGGACGAGGGCCACACTCACATCGCGCCGGGAACGTCTCCGCCCAACTACGGGACCAACCCGCCGACCTCCGGCAGCCACGTCGAACCGCCGTTCCAGCAGGCCGACGGCGCCTACTCCGAAATGCCCGCCGAAATCGACTTCGTCCACTCGCTCGAGCATGGGCGGATGGAGATCCAGTACAGCCCCGACCTGCCCGAAAAGGACCAGCTTGCGCTGAAGGGCCTCTACGACACGATGTACGGCGGGGCGCTGCTGTTCCCGAACGAGAGCATGCCCTACGCGGTCGCGGCGACGACCTGGACGAACCTGCTCGGCTGCAAGGAATACAAGGGCTCGATCACCGACGACGCGATCCGCGCCTTCGGCCAGGCGACCTGGGGCAAATACGGGGGCGAGCCGGTCAACGCGTTCGGCCTGGCGGCGGGTCCGACTCCTGCCGAACCCAAGCAGTAGGGAGCAGGGGCCCCTCCTCAGGCCGCTTCGCGGGAGTTCCTGCGGAGGGGCCCCTGCTCCCTACCCCATCCGATAGGCGGGGAAGAAACCGCTGTCAGGTCGATCGGCGGAGAGGGTGCGGTAGGCCACGGGGTCGCAGACGATCTCGGAGGTGTGCCAGGGCTGCTCACGGTTGGCGAAGCCGCGCTTGAACTCCTCGAGCTGGTCGCCCCGGGTGATCCCGCCGCCGAGGTTGAGTGGCATCCCGCGCTCGGCGCCAAGGTCGACCAGGGCCGCGACGACGTTCTTCATCGGCGAGTCGCGCAGGTTGGCGTCGGCGCTGCCGCTGAGGTAGTAGTGGAGGAAGCCGTCGCTCTCGACCGTGACCGACCCGGCGGCGATCGCGCCGTCGGGAGCGTCGGCAAGCGCGAGCCAGGCCCGGTCCGCTCCGAGGATCCGGTCGAAGTACGCGGCGCCGAAGAAGTAGCGGCGCTCGGCGCCGGCCCGGCGCATCGTCTGCTCGTAGGCGGCGAGGAAGCCGGCCCGATCCTCCGGGCTGGTCTCGGGGCCGGGAACGATCCGCACCTCATATCCGGCGCGGCGATTGCGGTTGATCTGGTTGCGGTCGCTCCCCCTGCTCTTCGGCGGCTGCGCGGGATCGGCGATCTGGACGATGTTGCGCTCGCTGGCCCCGGCGAGCGGCGGCTCGCCGAGGGTGTGGCGGAGGAAGATCGCGACGAGGCCGGTCGGCGAGAGGTCGATCGAGGCGGGATCGATCGGCGGCGCATCCGACTCTGCCCCACCCAGGGCCGGGTCGAAGTCGGATACGTGAAAGCCCGGGTAGCCGTAGGGGGAGCTCGCGTCGATCCGGTCGCTGCCGGGGATCTCGCGGACGACGAGCGGGGCCGCGAGCTCGCGGCCCTCGGCCTCGATCCGGAGCGTGTGGGTGACCCCCTCGGCAGCCAGGAACGGGCGCGAGCGAAAGAACTCCTCGCCGGCCGCGGCCTCGCCCCCGTCGGCGATCAGCTCGGCGCTGCCGCTCACAACAGGAGGTCCGCGGCCGCGGCGCGGAACTCGTCGGGCAGCACTCCCCAGACCTCGCAGTCGACGGCCGGCTCGCCCTCGCGGCGGAGGTGCCCGCGCATCGTCCCCTCGTGCCGCCAGCCGAGGCTCGTCACCACCCGCTTGGCCGCCTCGTTGTGGGCCGGTATACGTCCGTATACGCGGTGGGCGCCGAACTCGTCGAAGGCCTTCGCGATCGTCAGTGCCTCGGCCCGCCGTCCCACGCCCCGGCCCCTGACCTCGTCGCCGATCAGCGCCCCCAGCTCGGGCGCGGTCTGGCGGAAGAGGCCGTAGAGGGCGGTGAAGCCGACCGGCTCGTCATGGCCCTCGACGAGGATCGCGTACTTGCGGTCCTCGCCGCCATCCTTCATCGCCCGCTCGACCCAGCCCTCCGCGTCCTCGAGGCTGAACGCGGCTCGCTGCTCCATCAGCGTCCTCGTCGCCTCGGGGTTGTTGAACCAGCGGTGGACGGCGGCGGCGTCGCCCGGCTCGAACGGCCGCAGGCTGACCTCGGGTCGCTCGGACACGTGCAGAACCCTAGAGCCCGCCGTGTCAGTCGGGCGAGAGGCCGTGGCCGGTGAGGAGGAGCCATGCCGTCTTCCCGAGGATCCGCAGGTCGAGCGCGACGCTGCGGCGTTCGACGTACTCGATGTCGAGCTCGATCCGCTCCTCCCAGGGGATCCCGGCCCGTCCCTGCACCTGGGCCCAGCCGGTGATCCCGGGCCGGACCTCGTGGCGGCGGCGCTGGCGCGGCGTGTAGTCGTCGACCTGGGCCGGGATCGTCGGTCGCGGTCCGACGATCGCCATCTCGCCACGGAGAACGTTGATGAGGTTGGGGACCTCGTCGAGCGAGGTGCGGCGCAGGAAGCGGCCGAACCCAGTGACCCGGGGGTCGTCGCGGGTGACGGCGGTCCCGTACCCGACCGGGTCCGAGCCCTCGACCATTGTCCGCAGCTTCAGCATCTCGAACTCGCGACCGCCGAGGCCGACGCGCCGCTGCCGGTAGATGACCGGGCCGCTGCTGCCGGCTTTGATCGCGATCGCCGCCAGCAGCAGCAGCGGCGAGAGGATCGCCAGGGTCAGCGCGGAGACGGCGAGGTCGAACGCTCGGGGCACGGCTATCGGGTTCCCTCGGCCTTCTCCCATGTCCCCGGCGAGCCGCGGCGGAGCCGGTCCCAGAGCCCGGCGGCGATCGAGGCTGTCGTGAGCAGGTAGTAGCGGGCGATCCGGAACGGCGCCTGCGGCACGACCCAACCGCAGAGCGCGGCGAGCAGGAAGCAGAGCTGGAAGGTGAACGTCAGCGAGTAGACCCAGCCGTCGCCGAGCAGCACCGCGTTGGCGACGAGGGCGACGAGGTGAAGGAACGGCGTCAGATAGCGCAGCAGCCGGTGGGATAGGAGCTCGAACCAGTAGAGCGGCGGGTAGCCGCGCGGCGACAGCATCCCTTCGCCGACGACGATGTCCCAGAGCCCGACCATCATCCGCCGTTTGCGGGCGAACTCGCCCTCGATCGTCGGCACCATCTTCTCCTCGGCCGCGGCCTGCGACGAGTACCGCGAGCGCAGGCCGCGCTTCGCGAGCCGAAACGGGAACGAGAGGTCGTGGCTGCCGGACGGCGGCAGCGCGACGTAGGCGTCGCGGTGGACGGCGTAGATCGCTCCGTTGCCGGCGGTGACCCCGGCCAGCCTCGACTCGAGCTCGCGAACCTCCATCTCGTAGCGCCAGTAGGCGGCCTCGAGGTTGTCGCCCTCGGGGGAGAGGAAGCGGACCTGGCCGCAGACATAGCCGACCTTCGGGTCGGCGAACGGCGCCACCAGGGCGCGGAGCGCGTCGCGGGCCCAGGCGCTGTTGGCGTCGGAGAAGGCGAGGATCTCGCCGCCGGCAGCCTCGGCGCCGGCGTTCTGGGCGGCCGTCTTGCCGCCGCGCGGCAGCTCGAGTACGAGGTCGGCGCCCGCCGCCCGCGCCCGCTCGGCGGTCCCATCGCCGGAGCCGTCCGAGGCGACGATGACCTCAAGCCGCTCCCGCGGGTAGTCGAGCGCGAGCGCGTTCTCGACCTTCGCCCCGATCACCTCCTCCTCGTCGTGGGCGGCGACGATCAGCGAGACCATCGGCAGCGGGTCGAGCTCCTCGTATGCCGGCGCCCTGCGGCCGCGGCCGACGGCGGCGAGGAGCAGCGGATAGCCGAGGTGCGTGTAGGCGATCAGGGCGACGCTGACCCAGAAGAGCACTGCGGCGGCCGTCATCGATGGTCCTCCAGCAGCTCCTCGTAGAGGGCGATCGTCCGCTCTGCCGCGGTGTCCCACGAGTAGGGGCCGGCCGCCGCGGCCGCCGCGGCCTCGGCGAGAGCGTTCCGCTCCTTCTCGGAGGCGACGAGCTCCTCGAGGGCGGCGCGGAGCGGCGCCGGGTCCTCCGGCGGGACCAGTCGCGCCGCGCCGGTCGCCGCAACCTCGGGGAAGCCGCCGACGGCGCTCAGCACCATCGGCTTGCCGAAGGCGAGGCCGGCGTAGAGGACGCCCGACTGCTCGGCGTCTCGGTATGGGAGGATGAGGACATCGGCGCGGCGCAGTATCGACGGGATCTCGGCGTCCTCGACGAACCGGGTCACGAATTTGACCGGGCCGTGCGCCCGTGCGGCGGCGGCGCGTACAGGCTCGAGGTCCATGCGCGGCCGGCCGACGATCCAGAGCTCGGCCCCCTCGATGCCGGAATAGGCGTCGAGCAGGACGTCGAGGCCCTTATATGGACGGAGCAGACCGAAGAAGAGGATGACCGGACCGGTGGGCTCGCCCAGCTCCGCCGGCAGCGGCATCTCGCCCTCGAGCCGCGTCAGATAGTCGAAGGCACCGTGGTGGATGACCCGGACACGACCGGGGTCGAGGCCGACCTCGGCGCGCAGGCGCTGGGCCCCGTGCTCGGAGTGGGCGATCACCGCATCCATCGGGGCGAAGACGCGGCGCGCCGTCGCCAGCTGGCGTCGGCTCGGCCGCTGCGGCAGCACGTAGTGGGCGGTCATCAGCCGCGGCCGCGCCGGCGGAAGCAGGAGCGCGTCGAGCCCGGGGACCGTCAGCCACTGGTAATGAAGGACGTCGGCGTCCGCATCGCGGCGGAAGCCGATCATGTCGGTCAGGTGCTCGGCGAGCTTGAAGGCGCGACGGCCGCGAGCGTCGAGGCCGCGCTCCGCGGTCCGCCGGTAGAAGCGCTCCTCGACGCGGTAGCCATCTGCCTCGGGAACCGGGCCGTAGAGGAAGCGGCTGGTGACGAGCTCGACCTCGGCGCCACGCCCGGCCAGCGCCGCGGCGAGGGCGCGGTCGTAGGGCGGCGTGAAGGCCGAGGGGTCGACGAGCTGCACTCGCATCGCTGCCGATTATCGTGACCCGCGTGGCGCCCACGCTCTCCTACTGCGTCGTGAACACGAACGGGCGCGAGCACCTGCTCGCCTGCCTCGACGCGATCGAGCGCACCCATCCGGACGGCCTCGAGCACGAGGTCCTCGTCCTCGACAACGCCTCGGACGACGGCTCCGCCGACGCGGTCCGCGCGCGCGGGGATGGCAATCTGAGGCTGATCGAACTCGACCGGCGGACCGGCAAGGGCGAGAACGACTCAACCCTGATGCGGCAGGCGGGCGGCCGCTACTGCCTCCTCCTCAACGAGGATTCCGAGCTGCGGCCGGGCGCCGCGGCGGCGCTGGTCGCCGCGCTCGACGCCGACCCCGAAGCGGGAGCGGCCGGCGCCCAGCTGCTCGACTCCGACGGCAAGCGGGCCCCCTGCGCCTGGCGCTTCCCGGGGGTCGGCACGGCGGTGATCGGCGCCCTCTTCCTGCACCGCCGGCTGACGGTGCAGAGCCGCGGCGACAGAACCAGGCGGGTCGACTGGGCGCAGTCGAGCGCCCTGCTGGTCCGCCGCGAGGCCGCCGCGGCAATCGGCTACATGGACCCGGCCTTCTTCGTCTACTACGACGAGTGCGACTTTTGCCGGCGGCTGGCCGACTCCGGACGCCACACGCTCTACGTTCCGGCCGCCGAGGCCATCCACCACGACCAGCTCTCGACCGACCTCGCCGCCGGACTGCCGCGAATCGTCGAATTCCACCGCAACCGCGACCTCTACATGCGCAAGCACGAGACCCGACTCGGAGCGTTCGGGGTCCGGGCGCTGACCGCCTGGTCCTACGCGGTGCGGACCGCGATCGCGGCCGTCGTCCCCGGCCGCCCGGCTCGTATCTACTGGGCCCATGCACGGCAGGCGCTCCTCCCGCAGCGGGGTCGGAGCCTCCGCGACCTCGCGTCAGGCGGTTGAGTCTTCGTCGATCCGGGCGACCTCGTAGGCCTCCGGGATCGCACCGTCGACCGCCGGCGCCTCGCGGCTCGCGGCGGTGAACTCGGCCACCAGCCCGGCGGGGTGCCGCAGACGCCGCAGCCAGCGCCGCTCCTCGTCGCTGAAGAAGCCGGCCGCGAGCAGGGTCACCGGGTAGGCGAGCCAGACGACGATCCGGCCAGCGAGGCCCGCCGCGCCCGAGGTCGGCAGCAGCACCTCGCCGATCAGGACCAGCGCAATCGAGACCGCGAGCAGACGCGCCAGTCGCGCCCATTCGTAGGGCACCGGGAAGAGCCGCTGGGTGAACCGGTACATCAGCGCGATGACGACGTGGTAGGAGACGACGAGCGCGATCCCGGCGCCGACGATCTCCAGCGACGGGACGAGGATCAGGTTGAGGACGACGTTGACCGCGAGCGCGGCGGCGGTCGCCGGGAAGTTGAACTCGGTCCGCCCGGTCCTGCCGAGGATCACCAGCAGCACCATGTAGAGCGCATAGAGGGTGACCGCCGTGGTGAGCAGCCCGATCGCTTCGTAGGAGTCGAAGAATTCGGGGGCGGCCAGGGCCCGCACGATCCAGCGCGAGAACAGCCACATCCCGATGACGACGAACGCGCACGCCGCCATGAACCAGGTGACGACCGCGGCGTAGGCGCGGCGCGCCTCCTCGTCGTCGCGGATCGAGTAGGCGAGCGGCGGCCAGGCGAGCTGGAAGCCGCGGACGAGGACGTTGACGCCCTGGGCGAACTTGACCGCCAGCGAATAGAGGCCCGCCTCGGTGAGGCCGACGGTGCGGACGATGATGATCCGGTCGACGAAGTTGAGCGCGTAGAGCGACAGCTCGGCCGGCATCGTCGGCAGGCCGAAGCGCATGATCCGCCGCAGCAGGACGCGGTCGAACCAGAGCGAGAGCCGGCGCCGGTGGATGTAGATCAGCGCTAGGACCACAACCGCCCCGCTGACGTAGCTGCCGAGGAGGAGGCCGCGCGCGCCTTCGTCGCGGCCGACGACGAGGACGACGGTGAGGGCGATCGCCGCGAGGACGTTGACGATCGTGACGACGAAGAACGCCTTCGCGCGCTCCTCGAGCCGGAACAGCGTCAGCAGGTACTCGTGCATAGTCGCGATCCAGAGGCCGCCGATCGCGATCCGGGTCAGATCCGGGGCGGGCTTGTCGAGGAGCGCTTCGGATATCGGCCCGGCGAACGGCAGGGCGACGAGCGAGGCGATCGTCGCGAACCAGAACAGGGCCGCGAACGAGGTCGCGACGACCGCCTCCGGGTCCTCGCCCGGCTTGTAGTAGAAGCGGAGCACCGCCTCGATCACGCCGAGCCGGATCACGATGCTCGCCGAGACGACCGCGGCGAAGAGGATCTCGGCGGCGCCGTAGTCGGCGGGGGTCAGGTACCGCGTGTAGAGCGGCAGCAGCCCGACCGCGATCAGCTTCGAGAGGATGTTGGCCGCGGTGTACGCGGCGCCGGTCGTGGCGAGGCGGCGTAGGTACCCGGACATCAGAGTCGCAGCCTAGGCGGGCTCGCGGACCGCGGACCCTGCCAGCGACGCGCCCACCGCGAGCAGGACCCAGGTGATCGGGTCCTCATAGAAGCCCGCGTAGGCCATCGTGTGGACGAGCAGGGCGACGAAGGTGGCCAGGACAGCCGCCCTGCCCACGAATTGGCCGGCGCTTTCCGCGCGTGAGGCGAAGAGGCCGGCGCCCATGGTCCAGAGGGCGCAGATGATCAGGGCGGCGTAGGCGGCGAGGCCGATCACGCCCTGCTCGGCGGCGACCGTGACCGGCTCGGTGTGGGAGACCGAGACCGGCGCCTTCCTGGTCGCGATGTGTTCGCGGTAGGCGGCCGGGAACGAGCCCGCGCCGTAGCCCCAGACCGGGCGGCGCGCAAACAGTTCGGCGCCGCCGGAGACGAGGTTCGCCCGGCCGCCGGTGTCGACGTTGAGGCGCGAGGGGTTGAGCGAGGAGGAGCCGCCGATGAATATCACCGCGATCGCCCCCGCCACCGCGGCGACCGCCACGGCGGCGGCTGTCCAGCGAACGCTCCAGCGCAGGGCGGCGAGCACCGCGAGGCCGCCGAGGAGCGCGGCGAAGCTCGATTGCGAGAAGGTCGGGACCAGCCCCAGCCAGAGGATCGCGACGAGGGTCGCCAGCAGCGCCTGGATGCGGCGCTCCCGCGCCCAGAGCAGCGCCGACATGACGATGACGATCGCCAGCGCCAGGTAGCGGCCGTAGATGTTGGGGTCCCAGAAGATCGAGTTGACCCGGAAGTAGGTGTGGAAGTCGTTCGAGCGGATCACCTGGTCGTTCCAGAACAGGCTTTCCGTCACGTACTCGACGCTGCCGACGATGACGAAGGCGACCGCCTCGACCGCGACGACAAGAAGGACGGCGGTGAGGAGCCGCCGGTCCCAATCGACGTCGCGCAGCAGCGCGTAGGCGAGCGAGAACGGGACGAGGAAGAAGCAGACGTTTTGGATCGATTTCGACAGGTCCGGTGAGTAGAGGGATTGGAGGGCGTAGAGGACAACGACTCCCGCCAAGACTCTGGGCAACCACACTGCGGCCTGGCCGGCGGGTCCTGTCACGGGGGAGGGACGGCCCAGGGTTCGGGCGGCTGTGGCGAGGACCCCTCCACCGATCACGAGGTAGAGAGGGACGAGGAGATTTGCGGTGTCGCCGCCGGCGTGGAGGGGAATTCGGAACGGCAGGGCGAGGACGATCGCGAGCGGGAGGGACGCCGGCCAACGCCGGAATGCGGCGGCCAGGACGGCGGCGGCGGCAACCGCCGCGACAGCCAGCGCGACCAGCCGCGCCGGGTCGTCGCGAAGGTCCGAGATCTGGGCCGAGTTCCACTGGTCGGCGAGGATCAGGACCGGGAAGCAGACGACCGCGAACAGCATCGCCGCCGATCGCAGCCGGCCCGCCGGGAGCAGGATCGATGCCGCCGCCGCGGCGGAGACGACCAGCAGGGCCGCCCCCCCGAGGAGGTCGCTCAACTCTTGCCCCCCGACACGGACAGACAGGGCCCGACCGGTCGCTGGGCCGACCTGTGCAGCTTCATGACCGCCCCGGGGACCAGGGTCCGACCCTGGCCGAGCATTTTGACCCGCAGCTTGTAGCGCCCGGGGGGAGCGATCCCATCGCTCCTCATCCGGCCGTCCCAGTAGAAGGTGGAGTACGTGTAGCGCTTGAGGAACTCGTCGCGGGCGAGCGTCAGGATCAGTTTGCCGCCGGGTTTGACGATCTGGACGTCGGCACGATCCGACTGGGTGATCCGGAACCGGATCCGGATCCGGTCGTAGCGGCAGTCGTCGTTGGGGGTGAACGAGTGCACCGGAGGGGCATTCGGGTGAACCCGGGGAACCGCGACGAAGCTGACGCGGTCGAGGACGAGCGGGTCGCGCTTCAGCCGCTGAGACCAGGCGAAGGCAGCGAGGGTTGCGAGGACGAGAAGAGCGAAGACGACGCTCGCGAAGCTAGCCCGACGGAGAGGCATTGTCCTCGCCGACCACGACCGAGACCGGCGCCCCGGCGGAAACCGCTTCGACGTCTTCGGTCATCGGCCGAACCTGCGAGATTTCGAGCGCTTTCGCCACCCTGTGGGCCTCCGGAGCGCTGCCGTTGTCGAACATGACGACGCTTTCGGCGAAGCTCGAGGTGCTGTTCGTGATCGCCCCCAGGGTGAAGCCCTTGCGCTCGACCTCGTCGCCGAAGCTCGCCGCCAGGCCGGGCACCGCGGTCCCGTTGAGGACCGTGACTTCGATTTCGCCGGGCTTCGGGGCGGCGGCCGACTTCTTGGCGTGCTTGCCGCGTCCGTCGGCTTCGCTGTCGCCCTGGGTCACCGCGTAGACGACCCCGCCGGCGATCAGAGCGACGACGACGAACAAAGCGGCGAGGTAGCGCGGCTCGGCGAGGCGGCCGTTGAGCGACAGCGTGTCGCGGACCCGTTCGCCGATCGACATCGCCGGCAGGCCCTCCTCGCGGCGGCGGCGGCGGTCCTCGCGTTCCTGCGTGGCCTCGCGCTCGGCGGTCCGCGCCTCCTCCAACTTGCGCAGCTCCTCCGCCCGCTGCGCGGCGACGACCGAGGTCGCCTCCTTGCGCTCGGCGTCGCGCTCGGGCGCCGATCCCGCCCACTCGCGAAGCCGGCGGAGGTCCCGCCCCTGGGTGAATGCGAGCAGCGCGAGGACGGCGAGTCCGAGGAACGCGACCAGGCCGGCATAGGCCCCGATTTCCTGGATCAATTCACGCAAGTGGAGGCGAGAGGCTACCCGTCGTAGCCGACTGCCGCCGTGTCATCGGACCCCGACGTGATCAGCGCGACCACCCGCTCGGCGAGGTTCGCCTCGTCACCGGCCATCACCATGTGCTCTAGCGAGTTGAGGGTGGCGTCGACCCAATCGGGGTCGAGCGGTGTCTCCCGCACCGCGCGGTGGATCCGCTTGGCCGCCGTCGGCTGCGGCGTCTCGCCGGAGCCGAACAGCTCCTCGTGCAGCTTCTCGCCCGGCCGCGGTTTCGTGAACTCGATCGCGATGTCCGCTTCGGGCTCGTAGCCGGCGAGCCTGATCATGTTCTGTGCGAGGTCGACGATCTTGACCGGCTCACCCATGTCGAGGACGAAGACCTCGCCGCGGCCGGCGCCGATGTCGCCGGCGCGGATCACCAGCTGCACCGACTCCGGGATCGTCATGAAGTAGCGGGTCATCGCCGGGTGGGTCACCGTGACCGGGCCGCCGCGCTCGATCTGGCGCCTGAAGAGCGGGACGACGCTGCCCGAGGAGGCGAGGACGTTGCCGAAACGCACCGCGGCGAACCTCGTCCCCGGGTGCCTGACGGCGGCGGTCTCGATGATCCACTCGGCCATCGCCTTCGAGGCCCCCATCACAGTCTTCGGGTTGACCGCCTTGTCGGTCGAGACGAGGACGAAGCGCTCGACGTTGGAGGCGGCCGCCGTCTCGGCGGTGATCCGGGTCGCGATCGCGTTGTTGCGCACGGCCTCGAGCGGGTTCGCCTCCATCAGCGGGACGTGCTTGTAGGCCGCGGCGTGGAAGACGACGCTCGGCTTGAAGCGCTGCATCACCTCCAGCATCCGGTGCGGCTCCTTGCAATCGGCCAGCACCGACTCGACGTTGGTGAAGTGGCGCTCCTCGACCATCTCGCGATCGATCTGGAAGAGGTTGTCCTCGGCCTGGTCGAGCATCACCAACAGGCGCGGGCGGACCCGGGCGATCTGGCGGCAGAGCTCGGAGCCGATCGATCCGCCGGCGCCGGTGACGAGGACGATCCGGTCGCGCAGGTAGGCCCCGACCCGGTCGAGCTCGACGACGATCGGGTCGCGACCGAGGACGTCCTCGACCTGAACGTCGCGGAGCTGCCGGTTGAGCTGAACCCCGCCGCGCAGCAGCTCGAACACCGTCGGCAGCGTCCGCACCCTGATCCCGCGCTCGCGGCAGGCGGAGACGACCTTGCCACGGACCATCCCCGGAGCCGAGGGGATCGCGATCACGACGTCGTCGGGCTCGGTCTCGTCGAGGATCTTCTCGATCCGCTCGGTGGTCCCGAGGACCCTGAGTCCGAGCGTCCGCATTCCCTGCTTGCGGGGGTCGTCGTCGACGAACCCGATCGCGGTCGAGCCGAGGTTCGGGTTGAGATGGAGCTCGCGGACGACCATCTGGCCGCCGGAGCCGGCCCCGATCACCAGCACCTCGTGTTTGGGCACGAGGTGGCCGTGGCTCGGGCGCTCGACGATCAGCCGCACGGCGAGGCGGGCGCCGGTGATCAAGAGCAGGGTCAGCATGAAGTCGATCACCGCGACAGAGCGCGGAAGGTCGTCTTCGAACGGCTTCAGGACGGTGAAGAGGACGACCAGGATGGCGCTCGCCGCCGCCACCGCGCGGACGATCATCAGGAAGTCGCCGCCGCTCACGTAGCGCCACCACTTCTGGTACAGGCCGAACGCGGCGAATACGGCGAGCTTGCCGATCACGACGAAGGCGACAGCCTGCGCGAAGAGGACCTCGTAGCGGTGCGGCAGCCCGCGTGGGTCGTCGAGGAACCTGAGGCGGAAGGCGAGGTAGAACGCGAGCGCGACGAGGACGCCGTCGGCGGCGAGCTGGAGGAGGCGGGTGCGGTAGACGGGGTGGTTGAGGCGGCGCATCGAGGGTGTGATGGGACAGAGGGATTTCGCGCTTGGCTCAGGGGCGAGTCTAGTTGCTACCCCGCTACCCGCCTACAATCTCGGCTCCCCGCATGCTCCCCTTCGCCAGCTTCACCGACATCATCCTCGACCCGATCGTCAACGCCGGGACCGATTTCATCAGCAGCACCGGCCTGCCGGCGGTTTTCATCCTGATGACGCTCGAGTCGGCATGCCTGCCCATCCCCAGCGAGGCGATCATGCTGTTCGCCGGCGCCAGCGTCGCCGAAGGCGAACTGTCGCTGGTCGGAGTGATCGTCGCCGGGGTGCTGGGCAACCTGGCGGGGTCATGGATCGCGTACGCGGCCGGTTACTACGCGCGGCTCGACCTGCTCGAAAAAAACAGGCTGATTCACCTTCCGCCCCGCTACCTGAAATGGGCGGATGACTGGTTCCAGCGATACGGCAGCGTGACCGTCTTCTTCACCCGGATGCTGCCGATCATCCGCACCTTCATCTCGCTCCCGGCCGGCGTCGCGAAAATGCCGTTCTGGCGCTTCACCGCCCTGACCCTTGCCGGCTGCATTCCCTGGGTCGTGGCGTTGGCGTTGATCGGCCGGGCCGTCGGCGAAAACTGGGAACAGTGGCGCGACCACCTGCACTACCTCGACTACGCCGTGATCGTCGCCGTGATCGCGCTGATCGCCTACCTGCTGATCCGGCGCCGCCGCGGGCGCAGGCCCGGGCCCGAGCCTGCCGGGTCAAAAAGCCGCGCTTGATTCCCCGCGGCCGCGCGCTGGCGCTCGGATTCGTCCAGGGCCCCGCCGAGCTGCTGCCGGTCTCGAGCTCGGCCCACATCGTCCTCGTCCCCTGGCTCGCGGGCTGGGAGTGGGACGAGCTCGACGCTGAGGTGCGCAAGAGCTTCGAGGTCGCGCTCCATGCCGGAGCCGCGGCGGCGCTTCTGATCGGCCAGCGTCGCCTGATCGTCGAGGAGCTGCGCAGCTTCGATGCCCGCCGGGCGCTGCTCCTCGGCCTCTCCTTCGTCCCGGCGGCGATCGTCGGATACACGCTCGAGCGGCCAATCGAGCAGCGCCTGGGAGGGCCGCGGGCCACCGCCTTCGGCCTCCTCGCCGGTGGCGGGGCGATGGTCGCCGCCGACCGGCGGCCGCAGGAAAGGGGGCGGGGCGACGCGACCCCGGTCGACGGCCTCGTCCTCGGCATCGCCCAGGCGGCGGCCCTGGTGCCGGGCGTGTCCCGCAACGGGATCACGCTCGCAGCCGCCCGCTGGCGGCGCTTCTCGCGCGATCAGTCGAATCTGCTCTCGCGCACGGTCGCGCTGCCGATCATCGTCGGCGCCAGCGTTCTCAAGGGCGTCCGGCTGCGGCGTCGCGGGGCCTCTCGCGAGCTGCGTCGCTCGCTCGCGATCGGGGCAGCGGCGTCGTTCGCGTCGACGCTGGCGTCACAGCGGCTGATCCAGCTGGTCGAGCGCGACCGGGCGCTCTGGCCCTATGCCGTCTACCGGGCCGGACTCGCCGCCGCGGTTCTTGCGAAGCTGCGGCGACCATGAGCGCGGAGCGAGCCCAATGAGGCATATCTGGTTCTTCGTGCAGCGAGCGCAGCGCGAGGCATTGGTATGAGCAACGACGCTTACGCCCGGGCCGGGGTCGACCAGAGCGCCGCGGACGCGGCGGTCGGTTCTCTGGTCGCCGCACTCGGCCGGATCGAGCTCGGCCGTCCCTCGCGCCAGGTTCCTCTCCCCGGGCACTACGCGAGCGTGATCCGGATCGACGACCGGACCGGGATCGCGCTCTCGACCGACGGGGTCGGGACCAAGCTGCTCGTCGCCGAGCAGCTCGGGCGCTTCGACACCGTCGGAATCGACTGTGTCGCGATGAACGTCAACGACGTCATCTGCGTCGGCGCCGAGCCGCTGGCGATGCTCGACTACATCGCGATCGAACGGGCCGACCCCGCGGTCTGCGAGCAGATCGGGATTGGACTTGCACGGGGCGCCGAATTGGCGGCCGTCGAGATCCCCGGCGGCGAGCTCGCCCAGCTCGGCGACCTTGTGCGCGGCGTCGACGTCTCCGGGGCCTGCTTCGGCACCGTCGCCCTGGACGAGATCATCGACGGCGCTGCCGTCCAGCAGGGCGACCCGGTGATCGGGCTGCCCTCGAGCGGGCTCCACTCGAACGGGTTCACGCTAGCCCGCTCCGCCCTCGACGGGATCCCGCTCGACGAGGACCCCGACGGCCGCCTCGGCCGCTCTCTCGGCGACATCATGCTCGAGCCGACCGAGATCTACGTCCGGCCGATCCTCGAGCTCCTGGGCTCACCGGTCGAGGTCCGCGGCCTCGCCCACATCACCTCGGGAGGACTCGACAACCTGCTGCGGCTGGCGGCCGACGTCGGCTACGAGATCGACGACCCGCTGCCGGCCCAGCCGATCTTCGAGCTGATCGCCGAGCGCGGCGGGGTCGAGGACGCCGAGATGCACCGGGTCTTCAACATGGGATGCGGCTTCTGCTGCGTGGTGGCCGCCGGGGACGAGGCTGCGGCGCTGGAGATCCTGCGCCGGCATCACCCGCAGGCCAGGCGGATCGGCCGCGCCTCATCCGCCGTGGGCGAAATCTCCCGCGCCTGAGCGGGAGTCGCGGGCGCGACAGAGAACCAGATCGGGACGGCGTGCCCGACAATGAACGCACACAGATGGATGCCCGCTCGACAAGCGCAACCACCATGAGGCTTCGCGCTGGTCTCGCTTCGCACTGAGACAGAAATGGATGCCCGCTCGACCAGCGCTCGCATGATCGGAACCCGGCTCTCCGGCCGCTACCGGCTGGAGGCGAAGCTCGGCAGCGGCGGCATGTCCACCGTCTACCTAGCCCGCGACGAGACGCTCGACCGGCCGGTCGCGGTCAAGGTCATGCACCGCGAGATGTCGGAGCAGCCCGACCAGCTCGAGCGGTTCCGCCAGGAGGCCCGGGCGGTCGCGAAGCTGAGCAACCCGAACGTCGTCTCGGTGATCGATGCCGGCGAGGACGAGGGCCACCCCTACATCGTCTTCGAGTACGTCAAGGGCGAGACGCTGAAGCAGCGGATCGCCCGGGTCGGCGCACTCGACACCCAGGAGGCGCTCGCCTACGCGATCGAGATCGCCCACGGCCTCAGCGTCGCCCACGCGCGGCAGATGGTGCACCGCGACATCAAGCCGCAGAACGTCCTGATCGACGAGGAGGGGCGTGCCAAGCTGACCGACTTCGGAATCTCGCGCCAGCTCGAACAGGACGGGATGACGGCGACCGGCCGTGTCCTCGGCACGACCGACTACGTCGCCCCCGAGCAGGCGATGGGCCGCGGCGTCGACCCCCGCTCCGACATCTACTCGCTCGGAGTCGTCCTCTACGAGATGCTGGTCGGCCAGGTCCCTTTCCACGCCGACAGCCAGGTTGGCGTCGCGATGAAACACGTCAACGAGGACCTGCCGGACGTCCAGCGGCGGCGGCCCGAGGTCTCGGCGGCGGCGGCACTGGTGGTCGAGCGCTCGACGGCGAAGAACCCGGATGAGCGCTACCAGAAGATCGCCGAGATGATCGACGACCTCGAGACCGCGCTCGAGGTCGAGGCCGCCCGCGCCGGCTCGACCACCGGCGAGGCGACGAGCGTCCTGGACGCGGTCCCGGCGCCGGATCGGAAGCTCTCGAGCCGGGCCCGCTGGTCGTGGGCGGCGATCGTCGCCGTCCTCCTGATCGCCGGCGGCGCCCTGCTGGCGGTGCAGCTGATCTCCGACGGCCTGCTCGGCGGCGGCGGCGCGAACAAGGGCAAAGGCGCCCCGATCAAGATCACCTCGGCGACCGACTACGACCCGGAGGGGGACGGCGAAGAGGTCGGCAGCAAGGTCGAACTCGCGGCCGACGGCGACCCGACCGGCACCGCCTGGGAAACCGAGCATTACGACTCCGACGTCTTCGCGGGAACCAAGACCGGGCCCGATCCCGGCGTCGGCATATATGTCACGGTCAACTCACCAGCCCGGCCGAGGACGATGGCGGTCCGGACGCCGACCCCGGGCTGGGACGCGCAGGTCTTCGCCGCCGCGGCGGGGCCGCCGTCGGACATCAAGGGGTGGGACGAACCGGTCGGCGAAGTCTCGGAAGCCGAGAGCAGCCAGGACATCGAGCTCAGGGTCCCGCAGCCCTCGACCTACTTCCTGCTCTGGTTCACGAGGGCATCCGAAGCCCGCGACCAGCCGGGCCGCTACCAGGTCGAGATCAGCGACATCAAACTTCTCGACTGATTCCGATCGCGGGCGGCGGGCGGCGATACGATCGGCGCGTGAGGCTCGTCCCCGGAGTCGTCCTCGGCCTTGTCCTGCTCACGAGCCCGGCCTGCGCCGACGCGAAGCAGCGCTACGCCGCGCCGAACGGCACCGGGGAAGTCTGCACCCAGGCCGCCCCCTGCACGCTCGCCGACGCGGTCGACGAAGCATCGGAAGGCGACGAGGTGATAGTCGGTGCCGGCGACTACCAGGTCACCGGGACCCCGATCAACGTCGTCGACGGAGGGCTGCGGATCCACGGTGACCTCGGCGGGCCGATGCCGCGGATCTCCGCTCAGCTCGGCGGGCTGCCGGCGATCCGCGTCAACGCCGCCGGTGCCACCCTCAGCTATCTCGACGTGATCAACGAAGAGACGGAGGGTGTCGGGGTCGATTGCCTGAGCCAGAGTCAGGTGGAGCGGGTCAGCGCGCTCGGAATCGGAGAAGGCGCGGCCGGGTTGCGCCAGTTCCGAGGATGCCTCGTGCGGGACAGCCTGCTCCGCGGCAGGGGCACCAACTCGATCGGTATGGAGTCGCTGGCGATCGAAGCCGGTGAACCGGTTGCGGTCGCCCGCAACCTGACCGCGATCGCGACCGGTGAGAACTCGGTCGGGATCCAGTCCAGGTACAGCAACAGCGGCGAAGGACATCACACCCTCCTTCTCAGCAATTCGATCGCGCGCGGGGGCGCGTTCGACCTCCGGGCCGATGACTCTCTGGCCGGGCCGGGGAACATCACGGTCTCGAACTCCAACTTCAACACCATTTCCGAAAAGGGAGCGGCGGCGCTCTCGGGCGCGGCCAACCAGAACTCGACGCCTCTCTTCCTCAACCCCGCTGCGGGCGACTACCGCGAGGCCCCGGGATCGCCGACGATCGACGCCGGCTCGGTCGAAGGGCTCGGGCCGCTCGACCTCGGCGGCAACCCGCGCCTGCTCGGGCCTGCTCCCGACATCGGCGCATTCGAGTTCGTTCCACCGCCGCCTCCGGTGGCGGCGCCCGCGCTCACCTCGCTCTCGGTCTCGCCGAGGTCGTTCCGGGCGCGCAGCGCGGGAGAAGCGATCGTCAGCAGGGCACGGCGCGGGAAGAGAGCGGGGGCGACCGTCCGCTATGGCCTCACCGCGGTTGCGAGCGTCGGCTTCACCGTCGAGAGGGCTCTGATGGGCCGGAGAGTCGGCGGCAGATGCCGGAAGCAGACCACGGCCAACAGGGGCAGGAAGAGGTGCACCCGCTTCCGCGCCATCAGGGGCACGTTCTCGCTCCAGGGGGTGACCGGGGCCAATGCCTTCCGATTCTCCGGCCGGCTCGGGGGCAGAGCCCTGAAGCCGGGCCGCTACCGCCTCGTCGCGAAGGCCGGCGCCTCGGTCAAGCGCGCCGGCTTCAGGATCTCCGGCTAGAACTCGTAGGAGCGGTCGCTCTCGTGGCGCTCGACCGCGAGCTCGACGAGGCGCCGGCAGAGGTCAGGGTAGGCGAGGCCGGTGGCCTCCCAGAGCTTCGCGTAGACGCTGGTCTCGGTGAAGCCGGGCATCGTGTTGACCTCGTTGAGCAGGACCGTGCCGTCGGGCTCGACGAAGAAGTCGCAGCGGGCGAGTCCGGAGCAGCCGCCGACCGCGAAGGCCTCGACCGCCAGCTCCCGCACCCGCTCCTGCTGCTCGGCCGGGATCCGGGCGGGGACGAGCAGCTCCATGCCCCCCTCCCCGTACTTGCGCTCGTAGTCGTACCACTGCCCGTGCACGTCGAGCTCGCCCGGGGGGGATGCCTCGACCTCGTCGTTGTTGCCGAGCAGCGAGCACTCGACCTCGCGGCCGTGGGCCGAGGCCTCGACGATGACCCGCGGATCGTGGTGCCGGGCCTGGGCAACCGCCGCGTCGAGGGCGTCGAGCGTCTCGACCCGGCTGATGCCGACGCTCGACCCGAGCCGCGACGGCTTCACCCAGAGCGGCAGGCCGAGCGCGGCGCAGCGCTCTCGCCAGCCCTCCTCGCCGACGGCGACGAACCCCACCTGCGGCAGGCCGCGCTCGGCGCAGAGGCGCTTCAGGGTCAGCTTGTCCATGCAGATCGCCGAGGAGAGGACGTCGGAGCCGACGTAGGGGACGTCGAGCCACTCGAGCAGGCCCTGAACGCTGCCGTCCTCGCCGAACGGGCCGTGCAGGGCCGGGAAGGCGACGTCGGCCTCGAGCAGGCCGCCGGCCGGGGCCAGCGACACGGGCTCGCCGTCGCAGCTCCACGCCCCGTCGCGTGCGATCGTCACCCGCAGGGCCTCGTGACCGCCGGCCTCGAGGCCACCGGCGACCGCCTCTCCTGAGCGCAGCGAGACGTCGTGCTCGGAGGAGCGCCCGCCGGCGAGGACGGCGACCCTCATTCTTCGCCTTCGACGGGTGCTTCGGGTTCGGGGCCGGAGGGCGCGGGCTTGCCGACGACGATCGTCACCGAGGAGCCGGGTTCGACTTCCGAGCCCGGCGGCGGGAACTGGTCGGTGACCCGGCCGACCTGCGAGGGGACTTCCGTCTGCTGTTCCTGGACGGTCGGTTCGAGCCCGGCGGCGCGCAGCGCTTCCACCGCTTCGCGGCGTTCGTCGCCGATCACGTTCGGGACCTTCGCCTTCGTTTCGCCCTTCGAGACCACGATCGAGACGCCGGAGCCGCGAGGCAGTTCGGAGCCCGCGCTGGGCGCCTGCCGGATCACCTGGCCCTGTGGCTTCGAGCTCTCCTCTTCGCTGACGTTCGGGACCAGGCCTCGGCCGCGGATCTGCTGGACCGCGAGGCTGCGGGTCGTCCCGACCAGGACCGGGACCTTCGAGAGCTTCGGGCCGCTGGAGACCGTGAGAGTCACGACCGAGCCGCGGATCGCGCTCGTCCCCCCGCGCGGGTCCGACTTGATCACCAGCCCGGATTCGACCTTTTCCGAGTTGACTTCCGTCACCTGCGGTTCGAACCCGGCGCTTTCGATCGCGTCTTCGGCGTCTTCCTTGGAGAGGCCGGCGGTGCTCGGGACATTGCCGCTGCCGGGCCCAGTGCTGACCGTGAGGACGACTTCCGGCTTCGAGCAGAAGAACCCGAGGAACGAGCAGTCGAGGGAGGCCTTGCCGGGCAGCGGTTCCTGCTCGAGGACCGTGCCGGCCGCCGCTTCGTTTCGCACTTCGCGCCGGTTGCCGATCGTGAAACCCCGGTCTTCGAGCCGTTTTTCCGCCAGCTGCCGGTTGGCCCCGGTCACGTCGGGCACGTTGGTGGTGCTGTCGCGGGTCAGGAGGAGGCCGATCAGCAGGCCGATCAGGATCGCCGCGATCACCCCGGCGATGATCCAGGGGGTCCGGTCGCGCTCCTCCTCGATCGGCTCCTCCTCGGCGACGGCAACGACCGGCGGCAGCGGCGCGAAGGCGGCGGTCCCGCTCCGCGCGCCCGGATCTCGGGCGGCGGCGTCGAGCGCGGCGATGAAGGCCTCGGCGCTCTGGAAGCGTCGGCCCGGGTCCTTCTCGAGCGCCCGCATCACGACCGCGTCGAGCGCCGGCGAGACCTGCGGGTTGATCGAGCTCGGGTGCTGGGGCGCCTGCGAGACCTGTTTCATCGCGATCGCGACGGCCGAGTCGGCCTCGAACGGAACCCGGCCGGTCAGCGCCTCGTAGAGGATCACGCCGATCGAGTAGAGGTCGGAGACAGCAGTCACGTCGAGACCCTGGGCCTGCTCCGGGGACAGGTAGTGAGGGGTCCCCATCACCGACCCGGCCTGGGTGATTTCCGAGGCGCCGGCCCGGGCGATCCCGAAGTCGGTCACGGTGGCCTTGCCCTCGGAGTCGACGATCACGTTCTGCGGCTTGAGGTCGCGATGGACGACGCCGTTGCGGTGGGCAAACCCGGCGGCCTCGAGGACCTGGCGGATCAGGGCCACCGCCTGATCGGGGCTGAGGCCGGCGTCGATCAGCTCCTTCAGCGTGTGCCCTTCGAGGAGCTGCATCGCGATGTAGTAGGTGCCTTCGACCTCGCCGCGGTCGTAGACGGCGACGATGTTCGGGTGCTGGAGGGAGGCGGCGGCCTCGGCCTCGCGCCGGAACCGCTCGACGAATTCGCGGTCCTGGGCGAAGCGCCGATGCAGGACCTTGAGCGCGACCCGGCGCTGAAGGTGAGGGTCATCGGCGAGCCAGACGTCGGCCATCCCGCCGGAGCCGATCCGCTGCAACAGCCGGTAACGCGAGTCGAGGACGCTGCCCTCGCCGATCTCAGCCACTCGCCGATTCCTCGCTCAGAAGGGTTTCCGCGACTTCGCGGAAGATCGGCGCCGCGACGTCGCCGCCGAACGCGCTGGTGCACTCGATCGAGACTGCGATCGCGATCTTCGGGTCATTGGCCGGAGCGAAGCCTATGAACCAGGCCTGGTTGAGGTCGCCGCCCCCGCAGGTTTCGTTGAACGGCGTTTCGGCGGTCCCCGTCTTGCCGGCCACCGGAACGCCGGGGATCGCGGCGTTGGTGCCGGTCCCTTCGTTCACGACCCCTTCCATCGCGGTCGTCAGCTCCTTCGCCGTCTGCTCCGATATCGGCTGGCTGTACTGGTTGGGATCGAGCCGCTTGGTGACGCGGCCGTCGGGGTCGACCACCCGGCTCCAGATCTGCGGCTTCATCTCGTGGCCCCCGTTTGCGACGGCGGCGGCGACCAGCGCATCCTGCAGCGGCGTCATCAGCAGGCGCTCCTGGCCGATCGCGACCCGGGCGACGTCGACCGGGTCGTGGCGCCCGAGCAGTTCGCCTTCGGAGAACACCCCGCTCGGTGAGAGCTCGCTCGCGGGCAGGTCGATCGCGGGCTTCGAGCCGAAGCCGAAGGCTTCCATGTATTCGAACAGGGTTTCCTGACCCACCTTTTCTCCGAGCTGGGCGAACCACGTGTTGACCGAGTTCGTCAGCGCGGTGTCGAGGGTGATCGAGCCCCAGTCCTGGTTGAAGTCGTTGGCCAGCGGCAGGCCCTGCACCTCGAGCGTGCCGGGAGCGTTGATCGGGGTTTCCGGCGTGATCACGCCGCTGTCGAGGCCGGCCGCCGCGGTGACGACCTTGAAGGTCGAGCCCGGCGGGTACTGACCCTGGGTCGCGCGGTTGAACAAGGGCGAGGTCGGGTCCTGGTTGAGCTCTTCGAGATGCTCGGGGACCCGATTCGGGTCGTAGGGCGGGTTCGACGCGAGCACCTTGACCCTCCCGGTCGACGGCTCGATCGCGACCACCGCCCCGAACCCGACCGCCTCGAGCCCGCTCAGCGCGACCCGCTGCGCTTCGGGGTCGAGGTTGGTGACGACGTCGTCTCCTTCCTGGGTGCCGCCGCGCAGCTCGTCGAGGATCGAGGCGAATTCCGATTCTTCGCCGACCAGCGTGTCGTTGTGGAACTGCTCGAACTCGGAGTCGCCCTGTTCGACGAAGCTGTAGCCGATCGGGTGCCCGAACAGTTCGCCTTCGGGATAGCGCCTGACGTAGCGGCGGGCATCGCCGCGTCCCTTCGCGACCGAGCGGGCGAGGACCGTCCCGTCGGCGGCGAGGATCCTGCCGCGGCGGATCTGCTGCTGCTCGAGCAGCGGCCGCTTGTTGGCGTCTTTCTCCTTCAACGCCTTGGCGTCGAAGACCGCCCAGTACGACGTGAACCCGACCAGGACCGCGAAGAGGGCGACGACGAAGGCGAAGAGCTTGACGATCTGGCGGTTCACGATCCGCCCATCCTCGCCTCGCGACGGGCCCGGTCGGAGACCAGCAGCAGCAGCGCCAGGAGGACGAAGTTGGCGACGATCGAGCTGCCGCCGTAGCTGACGAACGGCAGCGTGACGCCGGTCAGCGGGATCACCCGCGTCACCCCGCCGATGATCACGAAGGCCTGGATCGCGAAGACGGCGGTCAGGCCCGTCGCCAGCAGCTTCGAGAAGCCGTCGTCGGCGATCAGCGCGATCTTGAATCCGCGGGCCGTGAACAGCAGGTAAGCGAGGATCAGCGCGCAGGCTCCGAAGAGGCCGACCTCGTTGACGATCAGCGAGTAGATCGTGTCGGTCTGGGCCGCCGGCAGCAGCGCGTTGTTGGTGCCCGGGATCGTGATCAGCCCCTGGCCGAAGCCTTTGCCGAAGAGGCCGCCGTCGGCCTGGGCGAAGATCGATTGCAGGATCTGGTAGCCGTCACCGCCCGGGTCGTACTTGCCGCTGGTGGGGTCGTGGTAGGGGTCGAGCCAGATGTCGACCCGATCGTGGACATGGGGCACGTGGGAGGCGAAGAACCAGGCGCCGACGACGAACAGCGCCATCCCGATCACGACGAACGAGAAGCGCCCGGTCGCGACGTAGAGGAGGGCGAGGAACGCGGCGAAGAACATCAGCGAGCTGCCGAGGTCGCGGATGAAGACGAGCATGAACATCGAGGCGCCCCAGACGACCAGCAGCGGCCCGAGGTGCTTGAGCGGCGGCAGGGTGACGCCGAGGAGGCGGCGGGCGCCGACGATCAGCACCTCGCGGTTCTCGCGCAGGTAGCTGGCGAGGAAGATGACGATCGCGATCTTCGAGAACTCCGCCGGCTGGAAGGCGAGCGGCCCGATGTCGACGCCGAGGTAGGCGCCGTTGACCTGGGCCCCGATCCCCGGCAGCCGCGGCGCGAGCAGGAGCAGCAGGCCGACCACGGCGATCGTGTAGCGGTACCGCTCGAGGACGTCGTAGTCGCGGAGGAAGTGGATCGTCAGGGCGAACAGGACGAGGCCGAGGACGAACCAGTTGGCCTGGTCGCGGGCGAGGTTCTCGTCGATCCGGTAGATCATCACCAGGCCGAACGCGGTCAGCAGCGCCGCCAGCGGGAACAGGTAGGGATCGGAGTCGGGGAGCCGCAGCCGCAGGTAGATGTGGGTCGCGAGGCAGACGGCGAAGAAGTAGGCGCCGTAGATCAGGCTGGCGTTGCCGAGCTCCGAGCTCTCCTGGGCGAAGACACCGGCGAAGCCGGCGGTCAGGAGCAGCGCGACGGGGACCAGCGCCAGCAGCTCGCGATTGCGGGCGGAGCTCATTTGCCGCCCTGTTTCTGCTTCTGCGGCTGCGTCGGTTCTGGCGGCGCTTCGGCTTCTTCCTGGCGCCGTTCCGCTTCCGCTTCGATTTTTTCTTTCGCCGCTTCCCGGGCCGCGACTTTGCGCGCCGCGTTCTCCTGGGTGCGCTGGATTTCTTCGATCAGGTCGACCGCGTCGTTGCGCGAGCGCAGGTCGTGGCCGGTTACCGCGTCCTGGCGGCGACC
>DATAOP010000069.1:0-21883 GCA_036265675.1 Solirubrobacterales bacterium | reverse complement strand
CAGGCGCGTTTCCGGTGTGCGGCTACGGTGCCTGCGGCAACTTGACCGACCCGCGCCTGGCGGCCGGGGCGGAGGGCGGCGGCACGACAGGGCCGATGTCGCCGTCGGGCGCCTCGTCGAGGTCGACGATCACCGGAGCGTGGTCGCTCGGGCCTTTCCCTTTGCGCGCCTGGCGGTCGACCCAGGCCGCGCGCACCCGCCCGGCGACCGGCGCGCCGGCGAGAATCAGGTCGATCCGCATCCCGAGGTCGCGGTGGAACATCCCGGCCCGGTAGTCCCAGTAGCTGAAGACCCGCTCGCCGGGCCAGCGGTCGCGGACGACGTCGCGCAGACCGAGTGCCTGGAGCTCCGCCAGCGCCGCGCGCTCCGGAGCCGTGACGTGGGTCTGGCCGACGTAGGCCTCGGGGTCGAAGACGTCCTCGTCGGTGGGGGCGACGTTCATGTCGCCGCAGACGACCGCCGCGTCGGGACCCGCCGCCACGACGTCGCGCAGCGCGGCGAGCCAGGAGAGCTTGTACCGGTAGTGCTCGGAGCCCGGCTCGCGCCCGTTCGGCACATAGACCGAGAAGACGCGGATCCCGCCGCAGCCGGCGGCGATCGCGCGCGCCTCCTGATGTGGGAAGCCGGGCCCGTCCTCGAGCCCCCGGACGACGTCCTCCAACCCGACGCGGGACAGGATCGCGACGCCGTTCCAGGTCGCCTCGCCGTGGACGGCGATCTCGTAGCCGCGCTGGGTCACCTCGTCCCCGAGCAGGTCGAGGCAGGCGTCGTCGGCGAGCTTCGTCTCCTGCAGGCAGACGACGTCCGGCTGCCGTTCGTCCAGCCACGGCAGCAGCCGCGGCAGCCGCTGCTGAACCGAGTTCACGTTCCAGGTCGCGATCCGCACCCGGCGGACGGTACTTCAGCCCTGCCGTGCGGCCTTGACCAGACGCGAGGAGGGCTTGACGACCCTGAACGGCGTGAAAATCTTCTTCGCGACCGAGACCGTGATCGGCCCGACGCTCGGGTCGCCACTGGGGAGGATGTCGAAGCTGCCCGTGATCCCGTTGTGGACCTTGGTCGCGAGGACCGCCCTGATGACCCCGGAGCGGCCGGCGCCCTTGCCGATCGCATCGATCAGGACGCTCGCCGCCTGGCCGGCGTAAGGCGCATACAGTTCCACCGCTCCTCCGAGCTCCTTTTCGAGTTGGCCGACGAGCTTCTTGCCCTGGCCCTTCAGGTTCTGCGGCACCTGGCCCGGGACGCTCGCGTACATCCCCTTCGCGGCCCCGCCGGCGAGGTCGATCGTCGACTGTTGGGCGAAGCCGTCCGGCGCCAGCAGTTTGACCCCGGCGTTGGCGCCGAGCACGGTGACCTTGTCCTTGATCAGCCTGCCACCGTTCTCCTCGGTCAGGCCGGCGAGGAGAACCGCATCAGGAGACTTCTTGGCGACGCTCTTCATCAGGCTCCGATAGCTCGACGCGTTCGGATTCCACGAGCGGAAGCCCCGCAGCCGAAGGCCGAGCTTGCGGGCCGCGCCGCGGAAGGTCTTCGCCTGGCCGAGGCTGGTCGGGTCCTTCGCCGCGTAGAGGACGTAGGGCTTCCTCACGCCCCGCTGCTTGGCGAACAGCGCCAGCCCCGCACCCTGATAGGCGTCGTTGGGGACGACCCGGGCGTAGTTGTGCGCGGCGGGATAGAGGCTCTTGGGCTGGCCCTTGGGGCAGCTGGGGCTCGACTCGGTGAGGCAGATCAGGGTGTTCCCCGGCGAGACCATTGCGACGCCCCCACCCGGGGCGCGACCGAGGATCGGGATCATCGCTTCGGCGCAGCCGGAGTTGTAGGTGCCGACGACGCCGAGCACCGCGGGGTCGGCGGCGTAGGCCCTGGCGTTCGCCTGGCAGCGCGACTTCGTCCAGAGCCCGGTCTTGGCACTCGAGTCGTCGCAGGACTGGAACGCGATCGAGTGGCCGCCGGCCTTCCAGCCGGCGTTTTCGAGGACGAGCCTGATCGCGTCGTTCATCTGCCGCGAGCGCTGGCGCGAGTCCCCCTGCAGCGGCAGGTCGGAGACGATCAGCGCGTCGGGCGAACCGCTGCCCCCGTACTGAAGCGATCCGCAGGAGGAAGATGAGACCGGGGTCACGCCCGCCCCGGCGGCGCGCGTATGTGCGTTGAGGAGAAGGACTCCACACCCGATCAGGATCAGGACCGCGAGTCCGGCGTTCCAGATACGGAGGGTGATGTCGCCGATCCTATGCGCTGCCCCACCCCCTGTGTGAGAACCCGCTCACACCGCGAACCACCGCGGGCAGGGAGCCGTAGACCGCTGCGTGAAGGCGAACGGCAAGACAATCGCGGCGGCCGCGGTGGTCCTCGCCGTCATCAGCTCGATCGTCGCCGCCACCGCCGCCCTCGGCGGGGCCGACGAGCCACCTGCGCCGGCGACCCTTCATCCCTCGACCTTCTCCTGGCTCGAGCCGGGGGCCGCACCCCGGGGCTGGTCCTCATCGCCACTCCCGGACTGGCCCGCGCGGCTGCCGCTGCCCCCGGGCTGGCGACGCGAGGATGGCGACGCCGGCACCCGGACCGAGGCGCTGCGCTCCGCCGCGGGCCGGATCAGCGGCTACCTCAACGCGACGCCGCGCCAGGGCTCGGAGAATGCGCGCGACTGGACCGAATTCCGCCTCGAGCACAACCGCGACGAGGGCGAGCGCAAGGTCACGCTCCTGGCGGCCGCGCCCGACCTGCGCTTCCGCGCTGCCACCGGCTCCTGCGTCCTCGACTCCTACACCACCGAGAGCGGCAACCGATACCGCGAGCTCGCCTGCATCGTCTCCGGCGCCTCGGCGACGACGGTGATCGTAGGGGCGGCGCCGCCGGGCCGCTGGGCGGCCGAGGCGCCGACGATCGAGCAGGCGATCGACAGCTTCACCACCTGAACCAACGAGATCGAAAGGAGGACAACCATGATCGCAACACAGGCAAAGAGACTGGCCGCGGTCGCCGCTGTCGTGGCGGTTGGCGGGGGCGGCACGACGTCGCTCGCGGTCGCTTCCCATCACCATCATCACCATCACAACGGGATTCCCCAGCACAACGGCGGCGACCACGACGCCGACAACAATGGCGGTCCGAGTGACGGCGACGGCAGGATCTAGCAACTCAAGGCGGAACACCGCGGTCCGATAAGCCTCTATGGCCTCAGACCGCGGTGTCCGTCCAGTCAGGCTGACGATCGCCGACGACCTTCGTCGCAACCGGGCGACCGTCTTCTTCCGCTTTCTGCTGGCGCTTCCGCTGATGGTCTGGCTCGTGGTTTGGGCCGTGGGAGCGTTCGTAGTCGCCGTCGTCAACTGGGGCGCGACTCTCGTTCTCGGCCGCTCGCCGTCGTCCCTGCACCGGTTCCTCGCCCGCTTCGTCAGGTATGCGACCCATGCCTTCGCCTACCTCAACCTCGCCGCCGGCCCGTTTCCGGGCTTCCTTGGCAGGCCCGGGTATCCGATCGACCTCGAGATCGACCAGCCCGAACGCCAGAACCGCTGGAGCGTCGCCTGCCGGCTCGTGCTCGCCGTACCGGCGATGCTCCTGGTCGCAGTCCTCGCCGGCTACGGCGCCAACATCTACAGCGCCCTGAACTCCCGCGTCGGGCTCTCCACCGTGCTCTCGATGGCGGCCTTTCTCGGCTGGTTCTCGGCGCTGGCGAGGGGGCGGATGCCGCGCGGCCTCCGCGACCTGGCCGCCTACGGGCTCTCCTACGGCGCCCAGCTCTGGGCCTACCTGCTGCTCCTCACCGACCGCTATCCGTCGAGCGATCCCCTGAAGGCGATCGGCCCGCTGCCGGTCCGCAACGCCCCGGTTCGGCTCGATGCCGGTGGCGATCTCCGGCGCAGCCGGCTGACCGTCTTCTTCCGCGTCCTGCTCGCGCTGCCGCACCTGGTCTGGCTGACGCTGTGGGGGATCCTCGCCGTCGGCGCCGCAATCATCAACTGGTTCGCGACGCTGATCCGCGCCACCCCGCCGCGGGCGATCCATCGCCTCCTCGCGGCCTACCTCCGCTACCAGGCCCACGTCACCGCCTACCTCTTCCTGATCGGCAACCCCTTCCCGGGGTTCACCGGGTCGGAGGGGACCTACCCGGTCGAACTCCATGTCGACGGGCCGCAGCGCCAGAACCGCTGGACCGTCCTCTTCCGTCTGGTCCTGGTGGTGCCGGCGTTCTTCATCCTCGCCGTCTACAACCTGCTCCTGACCGTCGTCGCCCTCCTCGGCTGGTTTGCGTCGCTGATCACGGGACGTATGCCGACCGGCCTCCGCAACGCGGGGGCACTGGTCGTCGGCTACCTCGCCCAGACCTACGCGTACCTGCTCATCGTCACCGACACCTATCCGAACAGCGGCCCGGCCGAGCCACGTCCGGCGCCGGCCTTCCCGCGGCAACCGCTTCCGATCCGCGCTCCGGCGGCGCCGCCCCCGGTGCCGGTCTGAGGCTGCCGATGGCGGCGGGAGCGACAGCCGGGATGGCCGAGGTGCGGGCGACGGCGCCGGGATGGTTCCGGCGCCCGACCACATACCTCCTGCTCTGCGGCGCCGCGCTCTGGGCCTGGGCGGCACATGCCCTTTGGGCCTCGACCGAGACCGCGCCGGTCAGCGGCCCGCACCTAGACGCCGGCCGCTACTTCGGCGACTCGTTCCTCGATCGCAGCGCCACCTACAGCCACTTCCTCGAGATCGAGTCGCTGCTGGGGTTGGTGGTGCTGCTGGTCGTGCTCGTCCTCTACGCGCGCCACGGACACCGCCTGATGCGGGAGTCGGCGGCGGGCCGGATCGGCACCGGGATGCTGCTCGGGATGCTCGGCTTCGGCGTCGTCTGGCTGGCCTCGGTCCCCTTCGGCCTCGTCGCCGTCTGGTGGCAGCGGCGCTACGGCGTCTCCCACCAGGGATATGTGCAGTGGCTGATCGACAGCTTCGTCGGCCTCGGCGGGACCTTCCTCTTCATCTGCCTGGCGCTCCTGGTGACGATGGGCCTGGCCGGAGTTCTCCGCCGCTGGTGGTGGGTCGTCGCGGCTCCGGTCCTGGTCGGCATCGCCCTCCTCTACACGTTCGCCAGCCCCTACCTGATCACGAGCACCTCGCCTCTGCGCACCCCGCAGCTGGTCGCCGACGCGCGGGCGCTCGAACGCGAGAAGGGCCTATCGGGGACGAGGCTGGAGGTCGAGGAAGTGCACCGGTTCACGACCGCGCCCAACGCCGAGGCCGCCGGCTTCGGCCCCAGCCGAACCGTCGTCCTCTGGGACACCCTCCTCGACGGCAGGTTCAGGCGCGCCGAAGTTCGGGCCGTCCTCGGCCACGAGCTCTCGCACCTCGCCCACAACGACCCGCTGAAGGGAGTCGGCTGGGCGGCTCTCTTCCTGATCCCGGCCTGGGGGCTGATCGCGCTGCTGACCCGCGGCAGGGGAGGGATGGCCCGACCCGAGGCGGTTCCGGTCGCGCTCCTCGTCCTGGTCGCGCTGCAGCTGGTGACGACGCCGGTCCTCAACGCCGTCTCCCGCCGCCAGGAGGCCGCTGCCGACTGGTCGGCTCTGGCCGCGACCCATGAACCGGCCGCCGCCAGGTCCCTGCAGCGGCGGCTGGCGATCACGAGCCTGAGCGAGCCCGACCCCTCGCCGCTGTCGTCGTTCCTGTTCGGGACCCATCCGACTGCGCTGGAAAGGATCGCGCTGACGTATACATGGGAAGAGCGGAATTTAGGAAGCTCACATGTCCGCTGAAGGTCGGCCTCCTAGGTTGGGCGAATGAGCCGGCACCAGAGCTACTCCCACGTTCTCGCCTCCTTCGTCGCCGAGGCGACCCGCGAGGCCCGCGCCGCACGAAGGCGGTCAGGCTCGCGACCCGAGCGGCTCGACCGGCCCGGTCGCCCGCCACATCCTCTCGACGCCCGAGGCGGCCGGCGCCCGCGAGTCGCCGGGCTCCTGACCGACCGGCTCGAACCCGAGGCCGGCCGGGACCCCGGCGCTGGCGAGGTTGTTGACGTCGTGATGGATCTCGACCCGATCCATCCCCGGTAGCCCGAGTGCGGTGTTGGTGAGCGCCATCGCGACCGCGGTCGCGACGCCCTGGCGGAGATGGGGGACCCCGATCCAGTAGCCGAGCTCGACCCCTCCGGCGCCGATGCGCCGGTGCATCCCGCAGCTGCCCGCCAGATCGCCGTCGCGAACCACGGCCAGGAGGACGTCGCCGCCGACCCTCCAGTCCTCCTCCCAGACCCGAATCAGCGCGATCCGCTCGGAGAGGGTCCTCGGCTCCTCCGCCATCCACGGCATCCACGGACCCAGGTGCTGAGCGTTCTCGGCGACCAGCCGCCCCAGCGCCTCGGCGTCGTCGACCGTCCAGCGCCGCAACAGCAGCTCGCCGGCCTCGATCCGCTCGGGTAGGCGGTCCATCGCCGCATGCTAGGGCGCTAGAACACGGTGAGCACGGCGAGGGCAAGGACCGAGGCGGCGACGAGGAGCAGCGCGGCACCGGTGAGCACCCGGCCCGCGCGGCCGAGCCGGTTCTCCGCCATCAGCTCGGCGTCCCTTCCCAGCGCCCGCATGAACGGCAGCAGCACCAGGAGCAGGACTGCGTTCAGCGCCTGCGAGAGGAACAGGATCGAGATCAGCGGCGCGCCCGGGATCAGGACGAGCGCCGCGGCGACGACCACCACCACGGCGTAGCTGAGGTAGAACGCCCGCGCTTCCTCGAAGCTGTCGTCGATCCGCGCTTTGCGCCCGATGGTCTCCGACACCGAGTACGCGGTCGAGAGCGGGACGATCGCCGCGGCGAGCAGGGCGGCTCCGAGGAGCCCGAGCCCGAACAGGGTCGCGGCGACGTGCCCGGCGAGCGGCTGCAGCGCCTGCGCCGCGTCGCGCGCGTCGTTCACCTCGACGCCTTCGGCGTGAAGCGTGGCGGCGCAGGCGACGACGACGAAGGCCCCGATCACCCCGGTGAGGACGGCGCCGACGATGACGTCGATCCGCTCGTAGGGAAGGTCGCGGGCGGTCAGCCGCTTGTCGACGGCGTAGGACTGGATGAAGGCGAGGCCCCAGGGGGCGAGCGTCGTGCCGACGGTGGCGACGGCGACCAGTACCGCATCGCGGGTCAACGGCATATCGGGGACCACCATGCCCTTTGCGGCCTCCCCCCAGGCGGGATGGGCGAGGATGCCGGAGAGAACGTAGGTGACGAAGACGGCGCTGAGCGCGAGCAGGACGTGCTCGACGTAGCGGAACGAGCCGCGCAGGACCAGCAGGGAGACACCGGCCGCCGCGAGCGGGACCGTGACATAGCGGCTGAGCCCGGCGAGCAGGTCACCGGCCGCCGCGACCCCGGCGAACTCGGCGCAGAGGGTGCCGGTGTTGGCGATGAGCAGGGCCCCGATCACCAGCCCGGCGGAACGCCCGCCGTACCGCTCTCGCACCAGGGTCAGCAGGCCCTTGCCGGTGACCACCCCCAACCGCATTCCGAGCTCGTGGAAGATGATCAGCGCCAGGGTCGAGACCGCGAGCACCCACAGCAGCTCATAGCCGTACTTCGCGCCGAGGATCGAGTAGGTGGTGATCCCGGCCGGGTCGTCGTCGGAGAGGCCGGCGAGGACCCCGGGCCCGACCACGGCCAGCAGCGAGGCGAGGCCGCCGATCCCGAGCAACGCCGGCCGCCGGCGGGTCAGGTGCCAGTGGAGATGGCGACCGGGCGTGCGCCCGCCGCCGGGGTGGGCACTCACGTCGCGAGGACCGGACAGCTGTCGCCCGTCACCATCACTGCCGCGAGAACCTAGATACTGTCGGCGATGGGTGCCGTGGACCCCGCCGGTGGCCCGGTCGGGAAGCAGGTCCGGAAGGCCGAGGAGACGGATGTGGAGGCGATCTCGAAGGCGCTCGGAGCCGCCTTCGCAGACGACCCGGTGATGAGCTGGCTCGTCCGCGACCCGGGCCGCCGGCCCGATGTCCTCGCGGGGAACTTCCGGATGCTGCTCGAGGAGGTCTGGCTCGAGCACGAGGCCACCTACACGACGGCGACGACCTCGGGCGCTGCGATCTGGGACCCGCCGGGGAAGTGGAGCGTGAGCATCCCGACTCAGGTCGGCCTGCTGCCGCGGGCATTCCGGGTCTGGGGACGAAACCTGCCCCGGGCGCTGCTGACGCTGGCGAAGATCGAACGCGGGCACCCGACCCGGAGCCACTACTACCTCGCCGTCCTCGGGGTCGAGCCGGAGAGCCAGGGCCGCGGCCTCGGCTCCGCCCTGATGTTCCCGATCCTCAGCCGCTGCGACGCCGACGGAGTCCCGGCCTACCTCGAGGCGAGCTCACCTCGAAATCGAGCCCTCTACGAACGCCACGGCTTCGAGGTGACCCAGGAGTTCCGGGTCGGCGCCGGCGCGCCGCCGATCTGGGGGATGTGGCGAGACCCGAAGTAGATGGGGGCGACGGAGCGTGAGGCGGTCGCACTCGACGCGGCGACGGAGCTCGAGGGGGACGGCGGCTCCTACACCGCGCGGCTCAGCGACGCCTGGGAGATCTGGGGCCCGAGCGGCGGCTACCTCGCGGCGCTGACCCTGCGCGCGGCGGGAATGGTCGCCCGGATCCCGCGCCCGGTCAGCTACTACTGCCATTTCCTCAGCCCGCCCGATTTCGCTCGGGTCGAGCTCGCGGTCTTGGGTGTGAAACAGGGCCGCCGCTCGGAGTCGCTCGCGGTGCGGATGTCCCAGGACGGAACGGACATCCTGGCGGCGCTGGTGCGGACCGCCGCCGAGGGCCCGGGCTACCGGCATCAGGAGGTCGCCGCGCCCGCCGTGCCGGGGCCGGATGCCTCGCCGCCGCTCGATCGACAGGCGGCGGATGGGAGCCCGCTCTACGCGTTCTGGAACAACGTCAGCTGCCGCCGCCCGCCGATCGAGCGGACCGAGGGTGAGTCACCGCCGCGGATCAGGGAGTGGGTCCGTTTCGAGCCGGTCGCCAGCTTCGAGGACCCCTTCGTCGACGCGGCGCGACCGTTGATCCTGCTCGACACCTTCGGCTGGCCCGCGGTCTGGATGAAGCATCGCGGCGCCGACTTCGTCGCCCCGAACCTCGACACCGCCGTCTGGTTCCATCGGGCGCGATCGCCGAGCGAGTGGCTGCTGGTGGATCATCAGTCGCCGGTCGCGGGCGACGGCCTGATCGGCGTCAACGGCCGCGTCTGGGACGCCGAGGGGAACCTCGTCGCCAGCGGCGGCGCCCAGCTCTACTCGATCCCGCGGTAGATCGCTCGCCAGAGCTGCTGGGTGTCGCCGACGACCCAGGCCTCCTCGATCATCGCATCGGCGAGACGGAAGAACGCGGCGCCGACGTAGGTGACCCTGGCTCCGCTCGCCTCCAGGTCGCCGAGCGGGCCGCGATGGGTCCCGCTCCAGGTGAGCCTCGCGATGACCCGGTCCTCGACCGCCAGCAGCTCGTCGACCTGGTTGTGCCAATCGGGAAACGCGGCGCGGACGTTCTCGACGTAGGTGAGGAAGGCGTCGCGACCGCTCAACGTGGTTCCGATCGAGCCGCGAAAGCGGATCGACGGCGAGACGATCTCGGTCGCGACGTCGAGCTCCCACCGGTTCCAGAGCTCGTCGTAGAAGCGGCGGATCACCGCCGTGTTGGCCTCCTCGGACACCGCGACGACCCTACCGGCGGACGGGCTCGCCGCGAGCGACGGGAAGCGCCGGGACGGGCTCCTCCCTGGGCAGAGGCGACGGTGGGCGCAGCAGCAGGATCAACGTGACGCAGGCGTCGATCGAGGCGACGATCAGGCCGAGGTTGCGGAGAAGCGTGTGTTCGGCCGACCGCAGGAGGCCCGTCGTCAGGATCGAGGCCCCGAGCACGATCCATGCCGGTCGCGCCATTCGAGTCGTCCCCGCGGTGAGGACCACCGCGGCGAGGCCGACCAGCCAGAGCATGTACTGAGGGCTCAGCACCCGGCTGGTCACCACCAGAAGCAGGACGATCGCGAAGACGAAGTCGCGGCTGACCGAGGCGTCGGCGAGGTCGGTGCGGCCGTCGTGGATCGCCCGCGCGCGGAACCACCACCAGAGCGCTGCCGCGGCGAGCGCGGCGGCGCTGAGCCACTCGAGCACAGCGGCGACCGTGTCGGCGGTCGCGGTGGAGATCTCCCAGGCGCCGAACCGCAGGACCCGCGGCGGAGGTTCCCCCGTGACCAGCTCCTTCACCTGCCAGGGCGCGGTCGCTACCGCTTCGTCCTGCAGGCCGCGATGACCCTGCTCGGTGAGGAAGGTCGAGAGGTCTCCGAAGCAGATCGCGGCGGCGAGGGTGACGAGCGCGACGGTGAGGATCGCGGCGAGCCCCGAGCGGAGCAGGCGCCGCCGGTCCCACTCGCCGAAGAGGAGCACGACCGGCCACACCTTGATCACGGCACCGAGCCCGGCGAGGGCTCCGAACAGGTTGGGGCGGCGATGGATCACGACCAGCGCCGCGATTGCGATCACGGTCGGGACGAGGTCGAAGCGGAGAACGGGGTAGACGCCGAGTATCGGCAGCCCGATCAGCCAGACCCAGATGCCGGTGTATTTGCCGGTCCGGCGCCCGAGCAGTGCCAGCAGGCCGACGCCGACGAGGTCGACGATCAGCATCAGGCCGACGAACGAGGCTCCATAGCTCCCCGGGCCGAGCCGGGGGATCAGCATCAGAAAGGCGGCGCCGGGTGGGTACTGCCAGCGTTCTTCGTCGGGTATCGCGTGTTCGTGGGCGAGGATTTCCGACCAATGGCGATAGACGTTGACGTCCTCGAGGTGGAGCGGGTGTTCGTGGTGCCAGAAGCCGGCGTTGACGACGATCAGCGCCCTGGTCGCGACCCAGATTCCGACCCAGATCCAGACGGTGCGGTTCGACAGCGCCGACCGCACCGTCCCAGCAATGCCGTCCGCCGCGCCCGCCATCACCCGAGGTAACTATCAGAATGAGCGCGCCCTACGGAGGCCACGAGGAGAGGAGACCGATGGAGGCCGCGGCCCAACCAGAGCACCTCAACCAGGAGGGATTCGACGCGTTTCGGCAACGAACCGACGAGGAGGGACCGGTGGTGATGCTCAACCTCCTGCGGTTCCGGCCGGATGGGGGACAGCAGCGGTACGCCGAATACGCTGACGCCGTGGCGCCCTGCCTGGAGAAGGTCGGAGGCCGGATCGTTTTCGCCGGGCAACCGGCCGCGCCGCTGCTGGGAGACGAGGGCTGGGACCTCGTCGCCGTGGTCGAATACCCGAGCCGGCAGGCGTTCCTCGACATGATCGCCTCGCCCGAGTACACGGCGATCGGCCACCTGCGAACCGAAGCGCTGGAGCGGGGCGAGCTGCACCCGATGGACCCGGCGCCGATCTAGCCGGAAAGGTTCGGCAGCGTCGCCGCGCACGTGCGAAGATCGCGGCGATCGGTCCCAGTCCGTCCCAACGAGAGGAGCGAAGGTTGTCAGTCGACCTGTTGAAGTGGAAGGGCGCGGCGCGCGCCAGGACAGTGGTCCTCGTCCTTGCGGTCGGCCTTGCCGGCGCGGCCTGGTCGGGGTGCGGAAGCAACGAAAGCACCGACACCATCAACTCGATCCAGGAAGAACTGGAAGAAAAGGCTGACGAAGCCCAGCAGGAAATCGAAAAGGGCAGTGAAAAGGCGAAGGAAGGCCTGAAGAAGGGGAGCGAAGAACTGAAGCAGGGCCTGAAGGAAGGCGGCGAATCGACGAAGCAGGGCGTCAAGAAGGCCAAGGAAGAAGCCGAAAAGGCGGTTGAAGAAGGGGCCGAAAAGGCCGAACAGGGCATCGAAAAGGCGAAGAAGCAGGCCGAAAAGGGCCTCGAAGAAGCCAAGAATCCGTAGCTAGCGGACCTGGCAGACCCGAGTCAGGGTGGTGCTGAGGCGCTGCCCGTTGGCGAACTCGAACCTGCCCCTCGCGAAGGCGAACGGGCCGCCGCCGAACCCGGCCGGCGCCGCGCAGCGGGCGCTGAGGAAGCTTCGGGGCTTGCCGTGGAAGCGGTACTGGCGGTCGAAGTGGAGGGAGAGGTCGGTGACGTAGCCGAGGTCGGAGGCGATTTCGGGGATCCGCGCCGTGAACACGGTCCCGAAGTCGCCCCGCTTCGGGTGGGTGATCGCGAACTTGAGGACGATCGTCGTTTTCGCCGGATTGGCGTTGTAGATGTGAAGGAGGAGCCTCGGGTGTCGCGTGCTGCCGCCGTTGAAGGCGAGGATCCTCCCGCTCACCGGGAACTGGTCGTTGGAGAAGTCGACGATCGCGCCGAACTTCCCGGTCCCGACGAGCGCCGGGCGGCAGCGTTCGAGCGCCTCGTTGGTCGACGTCGACTGGAGGATCCCGGGCGCGCAGCGCGACAGGCCGCGGGTGTAAAGCGTGCTGTAGCGGTTGACGGCGATCGAGATCTGGCGCAGCCCCGGCGGCCGGCCGCCGTGCACGCTCGACACCGAGCCGCCGATCAGGACGCTGACCGGCGCATCGCGATCGCGCGGCAGCACCTTCGGCGTGAAGCGGCCGTCAAAATCGAGGCGCACGTCACCGCGCTGCACCTGCTCGGCCCGGGCGAGACCGGCACCGAGCAGCACCGCGGCGGCCACGGTGAGTACGAGAATCCTCCTCATCGAATCCAGTGTAGGTGGGCGATAGCAGGGGATCCGTTAGGCCTTTGCATAGGCTTGGCCTCCAATCGCGAGCCGATCCGACATCGACGCCTGGGTCTCCGCCTACGAGCGCGCCTGGCGCACGGAGGGGACCGAGCCGCTCGCCGCCCTGTTCGGCGAGGACGCGAGCTACCGGATGTCCCCTTATGAAGTGCCGGTCAGCGGGCTCGAGTCGATCGCGGCGCTGTGGGAGCGCGAGCGAGAGGGACCCGACGAGGGGTTCGAGATGGCGCACGAGGTCGTCGCCGTGGAGGGCGACACCGGGGTGGTCAGGGTCGACGTTTCCTACGAGCGGGGGACCGAGTACCGCGACCTCTGGGTGATCAGGTTCGGCGGCGACGGACGCTGCACCGATTTCGAGGAGTGGCCGTTCTGGCCGGAGAAGGGACGAACCGCGAAAGAGAGCCGATGAAGACTCACACCGCATACATGACGTTCGAGACCGAGCAGCGCCGGGAGCTGGTGCGGATCACCGACGAGGTCCAGGCCGCCGTCGAGGAGGCCGGGATCAGCGAGGGGATGGTGCTGGTCTCGGCGATGCACATCACCGCAGGCGTCTGGGTCAATGACGATGAGCCCGGCCTCCACGAGGACACGCTCGAATGGCTCGACAAGGTCGCGCCGCCGAGCTGGAAGCCCGCCGCCAACGAGGTCGCCGAGGAGCTCCTCCCGGAGGGCGGCGACTACCGCCACCACCGCGGTGGCGAGGACAACGGCGACGCCCACTTCAAGAACCTGCTGATGCATCACCAGGTGATCGTCCCGGTGACCGCCGGCCGGCTCGACCTCGGCCCCTGGCAGCAGGTCTTCTACTGCGAGTTCGACGGCCGCCGTCGGAAGCGGCTGGTGATCAAGGCGATGGGGGAGTGAGCCGCTCCCGGACTTCTTCAGCCGCTTCGCGGCCGGCGTCGCGGACCTCCTGCGTCGCCGCCGCCACGCCCTGGCTCGGCTTGCCGCCGATGATGTCGCGGAACGCGTTCTTGAGCCGCTCCGTGCGCCGGTCGGGGCTGAACCGGTCCTCCGCCTCCGCCTGCTTCGAGGGGTTGCGCTCGCCATAGCGCCGTCGCGCCCACGGCGATCCCGGCTTGCCGATGCGGGCGGCACCGTAGATCGCGATCGGGAGGACGAAGAACCCGACCGTCCCGTGCATGATCCGCTGCTTGCCGAAGCAGATCGCGACGACGGTGAGAATCGCCAGAGCGCCGATGATGCTCTCGATCGTTTCGTCGACCGACCCGGTGTCGAAGGTGAACGGCGTGAAGCCGAGCAGGATCAGCCCCATGAATGCGGCGGCGATCACCGTCGCGTCGATCGAGACCCGGCCCTGCTCGGACCAATAGACGTCTTCGAGATAGACCCAGAGCGCGAACTCGTCGATCGTCAGCCCGGCGCCGACGCCGAACGCGAAGGCGCAGATCTCGGCCCAGGGGCTGTCGCCGAGGACCGTGAACCCGATCGCGCCGGCGATCATCATCGTCACGATCCCGAACACGAGGTGGTGGACGTGGACGCCGCTCTCGCTGACCACACTCCCGGGCCACCACGGGACCCGCGGGCTGCGCATCAGCCTGGTGCTCATCCGGATGAACCCGAAGGAGAGCAGGAACCCGACGAGGACGAGGAAAAGGCCCTGCTTTTCTTCGGCGAGGATCTGGTCGTTCCAGAAGTCGGCGAATATCGACGCTGTGATCATCGGCCGGGTACCGAGTGTATCCGCGGCCCGTCGCCCTCCTTTTCGCGGATCAGCGCCACCGTGATCAGGACCGCGGCGACCCCATAGAAGGGAGTCGTCGCGAGGTTCCCGAGGACGTCTGCCGCCCAGTCGGCGACGAACTCGCTGCCGATCAGGTGGTGGGGAAGATCGGTGAGGAACTGCGTCAGGGCGTCACCGATGAGCTCGATCGGGACGAGGATCGCGAGCACGGTCCAGAACCTGCCCCTGACCAGCCGGATGCTGTGGCTAAAGGCGTCGCGCGGGCCGCGGCCCTCGATCTCGACGAGTGGGGCCGCCAGGGCGAGGAAGACGAAGGCGATGAGGCCAGGGACGAAGAGGAGGATGAAGCCGATCGCGACGACGACCGCGTAGACCACGTCGATCAGGATCAAGCGCCCGTACTCAACCTCGCGCGCGATCTCCTGCAGCGAGGGAGGTTCGTGGTCCTCGTGCTCGCCGGTCATCAGCGCAGCGAGCGCGCCGGTGTAGAAGACCTCACCGAGCAGGCCGGTGATGGCGAGCACGACGAGCGCCAGGACCGTCCCCGCGATCTCGGCCGGGCTGCCGAATTCGATCGCGTTGTTCTCGATGTCGTCGGCGAGGGCGTGGAGGAGGCCGACCGGGACGAAGACGATCACCCCGATCAGCAGCAGCAGCGGGGCCCAGGCGAGATAGAGCCGCCAGATCCTGGCGTACGCCCCGAGGACGGTGAGCCGCTCGGCCATCTCAGTGGCGCCGGCGCCCGGCGGGTCTGCGGCCCCTTGCCTCGAGCTTCGAGCGCGAAGACTCGTTCGCGGGCACGCGCTTGAGCCGGATCAGGTCCGGGATCAGCAGTTCTTCGGCGCAGCGGCGATGCCAGTGGTGATGCTCGGTACCGCCGAGCCGCATCACGTACTGGACGACGACGTGCTCGGACCCGATCTCGATCTCGCCGTGGCAGCCGGGGCAGCGGTAGAGCTTCTGGGAGATGTTGCGGATCAGCCAGGCCTCGTTGCCTTCGTCGTCGTAGCCGCGCAGGCTCCAGCGGATGCTTGGCAGCCCGCCGAGGTCGCTCATCGTCTGGTGGCCAGCCAGGCGAACCCGGCGGCCATCGCGACGTTCGCGACACCGGCCAGCCTGAGGCCGAGCTTCGCGCCCGGCCGGCTCACCGCCGGCGAGGCCGACCAGAGGGCGTCGGTGGCGATCTCGGTTCCGCGGAGCCAGGCGAGCGCCCACCAGTCGCGCGGCTCGTCGCGAACGGCGGCGAGGGTGTGGGCGGCGGCGAAGGTGAGCCAGATCGGCCCGCAGCGCCGGAACAGGTGGGCGGCGTCGGGCGAGGGCTCGTCGTGGCCGAGGACCCGCAGCGTCGCCTCGGGGGCCGCGATCGCCGCCGACCCGAGGACGAGATCGAAGCCGACCATGTTGCGGTTGGTGATGCGCAGCGCCTGCTCGAGCGTCATCTGCACCGCCCATCCAACCAGATCGGAAGGGAAAGCCCGCGCCCCGGCGAAATTGACGGCCGTGACCAAGACTGCCACCAAATCCCCCCAGTTGAAAAGCCTCTCGGAGTACATCCAGGAGCGCTTCGATGAGTTTTCCCGGTCCCAGAAAGACGTCGCCCGCTACATCGTCGACCACCTCGACGAGGCGGCCTTCCTCACGGCGGAGGAGCTGGCCCGGCGAGCGAGCACGTCGTCCTCGACCGTCGTCCGCTTCTCCCAGTCCCTCGGGTTCGAGGGCTACCCCGAGCTTCAGCAGGCCGCGATCGAGGAGTACCGCACCACCGCGGTGGCGGCCAACGGCTCAGCCGGCGGCGGCGCTCTCTTCTCCTTTGACCACTCCGAGCTCGAGGGGTCGCTCAGCACCGACCACTCGAACCTCGAGGAAACGGCGCGGAACCTGACCCGTGAGCAGGTCGACGGTGCGGTCGCCGCGCTCGCCGAAGCCCAGCGCGTCGTCGTCGTCGGCGTCGATCAGATGGCCTTCTTCGCCAGCTATCTGCGCCACATGCTGAGCCTGCTCGACATCAGGGCCGAGATCGTCGCCAGCACCGGTGGCGAGTCGCTCCAGCGCCTCGGCCGGATCGACGAGGAAACCCTGGTCATCGTCCTCTCCTCCGGACGCGCCCACCCGCTGCTGCTGCGGGCGATGAAGCTCGCGATGCACCGCCGGGCGCGCACCCTGGCCATCTCCGACGCCTCGATGTCGGAGGTGGGCGAGCACGCCGAACAGACGCTCTACTACTCGTCGAACAGCCCCTCCTTCGCCCGCTCGAACACCGCGCTGATGGCGCTCGTCCAGGGCCTCGCCCACGGCCTCTACGCCCGCGACGAGGCCGCGCACAAAGATCGCATCCGCGCGTACAAACTGAAGTAGGAGGACACCGCCGCCTGCTCCGCTTCGCGTCCGCGGGCGGCGGCAACGTGTCCCACCGGTGCCGCTCGCAGAGGATCAGATCGTGATGCTCGCTAATCAGCGACCCAAGGAGGCACCCCGCATCCCCGGACGCGGAAGCGCGGGCGCGAGACGGCCGGTGATGATCAGCGCGCCCGCTCAGCGCGCCCGCGCGGGAGCGGAGGAGATGCGGGCTTGACGGAAGCGGAGCAGGCGGCGCTTTATATTTGCTTCGTGGCCGAGCACGCGACATTCAGGCTGAAGACGGGCCTTGCCGAGATGCTGAAGGGCGGGGTGATCATGGACGTGGTCACGCCCGAGCAGGCGCGGATCGCCGAGGAGGCGGGAGCCTGCGCCGTGATGGCGCTCGAGCGCGTCCCGGCCGACATCCGCAGGGACGGCGGCGTCGCGCGGATGTCCGACCCGGCGATGATCAAGGGGATCCAGGAGGCGGTGACGATCCCGGTGATGGCGAAGGCGCGGATCGGGCACTTTGCCGAGGCCCAGGTCCTCGAATCACTCGAGGTCGACTACATCGACGAGTCCGAGGTCCTCACCCCCGCCGACGAGGCCAACCACATCGACAAGTTCGCCTTCGAGATCCCGTTCGTCTGCGGCGCGACCAACCTCGGCGAGGCGCTGCGGCGGATCGGCGAGGGCGCCGCGATGATCCGCTCCAAGGGCGAGGCCGGGACCGGCAACGTCGTCGAGGCCGTGCGCCACATGCGCGGGATCACCGGCGGGATCAAGCGCCTGTCCCAGCTCGGGCCGGAGGAGCTCTCCACCGCCGCGAAAGAGCACCGGGCCCCGCTCGAGGTCGTGCGGACGGTCGCGGAGGCCGGCCGGCTGCCGGTGCCGCTCTTCTGCGCGGGCGGGATCGCGACGCCGGCCGACGCGGCGCTGATGATGCAGCTCGGAGCCGAGGGGAACTTCGTCGGCTCGGGGATCTTCAAGAGCGCCGACCCGGAGCGCCGCGCGAAGGCGATCGTCGAGGCTACGACCCACTACAACGACCCCGAGCGGGTCGCGGCGGCGTCGATCGGCCTCGGCGAGGCGATGGCCGGGCTCGAGATCTCCGATCTCGCCGCGGCCGACGCGCTCCTCCAGGACCGCGGTGCCTGACCTCAGGATCGGCGTCCTCGCGATCCAAGGCGGGTTCGAAGCCCACGTCCGGATGCTGCACGCCCTCGGGGCCGACGCTCGCGAGGTCCGCGTTGCGGCCGAGCTCGAGGGACTCGATGGCCTCGTCATCCCGGGCGGAGAGAGCACGACGATCGTCAAGGGGATGCGCGCCGGGGGACTGGAGGATCCGGTCCGGGCCGCGCACCGAGACGGCCTCGCAGTGCTTGGGACCTGCGCCGGGCTGATCGTCTGCGACGACGCCCACCTGGGATTGATCGACGCAACCGCTCGGCGCAACGCCTTCGGCCGTCAGCTGCAGAGCTTCGAGGCTGACCTCGAGGTCGAGGGGATCGGCGAGGACCCGCTCCGCGCGGTCTTCATCCGCGCGCCGTGGGTCGAGCGCGCCGGCCCGGAGGTCGAGGTCCTCGCGGCCTATGACGACCATCCGGTAGCGATCCGCGAAGGCCGGGTGCTGGCCACCGCCTTCCACCCCGAGCTGACCGACGACTCGCGGCTGCACGCGCTGTTCATGGCAATCACGACCGAAGCGCGCCGCGGGCGCGCGCACGAGGAGGCACAGAGGTGAGAGACCCGAGGGCTGAAAGCCTGGCGAAGATTCTCGTCGGCTACTCAACCAAGGTGAAGGAGGGGGAGGTCGTCGCGATCGATGGCGATGCCGCGGCCGAGCCGCTGCTGCTCGCCGTCTACGAGGAGGTGCTGAAGGCCGGTGCCCATCCGATGCTGAACGTCGCCCTCGAGGGGCAGTCGGCCGCCTACTTCACGCACTCGAGCGACGCCCAGCTCGAGTGGATCTCGCCGGTCGCCAGGTGGGTGCTGGAGAACGCCGACGTCCGCATCGCGGTCGGCGCCACGACCAACACCCGCGAGCTCTCGGCGATCCCTCCGGAGCGCCAGACCAAGCGCCAGGCGGCCACCGGCGAGCTGCTCTCGCGGGCGATGGAACGCAGCGCGAAGGGCGAGTTCCGCTGGGTCTACACGCTGTTCCCGACCAACGCCTACGCCGCCGAGGCCGAGATGAGCCTGGTCGATTACGAAGACTTCTACTACGGAGCTTGCCTCGCCGGCGACGGCGACCCGCTGACCGCCTGGGAGCGCGCGTCGGCCGAGACCAAGCGGCTGTCGGAGCTGATCCAGGGCCACGAGGAGGTCCGCGTCGTCGCCCCCGGCACCGACATCACCCTCGGGATCGCCGGCCGGACCTTCATCCCCTGCGACGGCGAGCACAACATGCCCGACGGCGAGTTCTTCACCGGGCCGATCGAGGACTCGGTCGAGGGGGAGGTGACCTTTCACCTGCCGGCGACGATCGGCGGCCGCGAGGTCGCCGGCGTCCATCTGAAGTTCGAGTCCGGGAAGGTCGTCGACGCGAGCGCCGAGCGCGGCGAGGAGTACCTGGTCAAGCTGCTCGACACCGACGAGGGGGCCCGCCGTCTCGGCGAGCTCGGAATCGGGACCAACTACGCGATCGACCGCGGCACCCGCGAGGTCCTGCTCGACGAGAAGATCGGCGGCACGGTCCACATGGCGGTCGGCAAGAGCTATCCAGAGTCCGGCGGCGTCAACGAGTCCGCCGTTCACACCGACCTGGTCTGCGACCTCCGCCTCGGCGGCAAGCTGGTCGTCGACGGCGAGGACTTCCAGGTCGACGGCAAATTCGTTCAGTAGAAACTCAGCTTCCGGTGGGAGAAACCTGCCCTGGGAGCGGGTTTCTCCCACCGGAACGGGATTTGCCCAGCAAACGCTCGCCCGCTCGCGGCGGACGCGGGCGGGCTTGCGTTCCTAATGAGTCAGACGTGACCCGCTCATCGCGGACGCGGGCGTCGTCCAACCCATCACGTTTTCCATCCGTCGGATGGAAAACGTGATGGGTTGCAGCTACTGGCTCGGGATCGGCGAGCCGGCGAGGAGGAAGAACCAGCCGGTGAAGACGATCAGCGCGAGGATCACCGAGCCCATCATCGTCGCCTCGACGACTGTTGTGGTGCCCATCGGGGTGGCGCTGTCTCGCATGCTTTTGAGCCAGCTCGGCCGCATCGGGGCGAGGCGGTTGGTGCCCGTGATCCACACGTAGACGTCGTTCAGCTTGCCGATCATCCAGGCGTCGGCGAGGGTGGTGAAGAGAATCCCGATCGCGACCACGGCGTACGGGCCCTCGGCCGGGAACTGGGTCTCGGAGACCTTCGAGCCGATCCAGATCCAGCCCAGCGGGATCGCGGTCCAGAGCGCGAGCGCCGCGACCAGCATCACGATGAAGACCGCGCTCGCGGCGAGCCCCCGGACCGCGCTGATGTGGTGGTGGCCATGGGTGACCGATTCCGGGGACATCTCATTCATAGAATAGGCGCATGTCCGGGCACTCCAAATGGTCTTCAATCAAACACAAGAAGGCCGCCACAGACGCAAAACGAGGCAAAATGTTCACCAAGCTCGCCCGCGCGATCACCGTCGCCGCACGCGACGGGGGAGGCGATCCGGACGGAAACCCGACGCTCGCGACCGCGATCCAAAAGGCCCGCGACGCGTCGATGCCGAAGGAAAACATCCAGCGCGCGATCGACCGCGGCACGGGGGCGGGCGCCGACGCGGCGGCGATCGAGCACGTCATCTTCGAGGGCTACGGCCCGGGTGGCGCCGCGATCCTCGTCGAGGCCCTCACCGACAACCGCAACCGAACCAGCGCCGACGTCCGCTTCGCCTTCAACAAGCACAACGGCAGCCTCGGCGAGCCCGGCTCGGTCGCCTGGATCTTCGAGAAACGCGGCGTGATCGCGGTCGACGGCGGCCGCTACTCCGAAGACGACCTGATGCCGGCGATCGACGCCGGCGCCGAGGACGTCCGCGACGAGGAGGACCTGCTGCGGGTCCTCTCCGAGCCGGGCGACTTGGCGACCGTCCGCCAGGCGCTCGAGTCGGCCGGCGTCGAGGTCGAATCCGCCGACATCGCGATGGAGCCGAAGAGCACGGTCGAGGTCAGGGGGAACGACGCAAAATCCCTGCTCGGGCTGATCGAGACGCTCGAAGAGCACGACGACGTCGACAGCGTCCACGCCAACTTCGACATCCCGGAGAGCGTGCTCGAGCAGCTCGCCGCAGCCTAGCCTCGCCGGAAGGCATCCGAGGCTTTTCCCAGAATCAGACCCCATGCAAGTCGTTATCGGGGTCGACCCCGGCGCAGCCAACCTCGGATTCGGCTTTGTCCGCGTCGAGGGGAACCGGATGAGCGCGCTCGACGCCGGCGTCGTCGAGACCTCGGCCGAACTGCCGATCGAGCGCCGGCTCGAACACATCCACGCCGAGCTGGCGAAGCTGATCGAGTGGCACGAGCCGACCGCGCTCGCGATCGAGGATCTCTACTTCGGCAAGAACGTGCGCTCGGCGATGGCGGTCGGCCAGGCGAGCGGAGTCGCGATGCTGGCCGCCTCCCAGCGCGGCATCGCCTGCTCCGCCTACACGCCGCAGGCGATCAAGATGGCCGTCTGCGGCAGCGGCTCGGCCGGCAAGTCCCAGGTCCAGCGGATGGTCGGCACCCTGCTCGGCCTGCCCGAGCCGCCGGCATCCGACCACGCGGCCGACGCGCTCGCGGTTGCGATCTGCCACGGCGCAGGGGCGGGCCGCCGGAACGCGATCGAGGCCGCCGCGGCGCGGGTGAGCGGATGATCGCCGCGGTCCGCGGCGAGGTCCTGGTCCGGCGCCCCGACCACGTGGTGATCGACGCCGGCGGGGTCGGGTACCTGCTCACGGTCTCGGCCGAGACCCTGAAGGCGGTGCCGGCGACGGGCCGCGAGGCATTCCTCCACACCCAGCTGATCCCTCGTGACGACGCCCTCGCCCTCTATGGGTTCGCCTCCGAGGAGGAGCGCGAGCTGTTCGGCGAGCTGGTCTCGGTCAGCGGTGTCGGGCCGAAGGTCGCGATCGCGGCCCTCTCCGGCGGGCCCGCGCGCGAGCTGCTGCGGGCGATCGCCGCCGGCGACGCGAAACGCTTCCAGGCGGT
>DATAOP010000068.1:0-8358 GCA_036265675.1 Solirubrobacterales bacterium | reverse complement strand
CGACGCGGGTTCCAGCGGGGGGAGGGCCGACCGGGACCCGGCGGGGGGAGGCCCCGCCGCCCCACCACTCACCCAAAGAAAACCTCGGCCTCTTCGTACAGGCTTTTCGGAACCGTCTTCAACTCCGCTGTCGCCTCACTCAGCTCGACGAGCTCGATATCCGTCCCCCGCAGCGCGGTCATCATCCCCCAGCGGCCGCCGTCGGCGGCGTCGATCGCGTGGAGTCCGAACCGCGTCGCGAGCACCCGGTCGAACCCGGTCGGAGTGCCGCCGCGCTGGACGTGGCCGAGCACGGTCGCCCGCGTCTCCTTCCCCGTGCGCGCCTCGATCTCACCCTCGAGCCAGTGCGCGATGCCGCCGAGGCGGACGTGGCCGAAGGCATCGCGTTGGGAATCGTCGGCGTCCGGCATGCCGCCGACGGGGGCGGCGCCCTCGGAGACGCCGACGATCGGCGCGAAGCGGGCGTCGAGCCGGCGGCCGACGAGCTCGCAGACCCGGTCGAGGTCGAATGGCTGCTCGGGGATGAGGATCACGTTGGCGCCACCCGCGAGACCGGCGTGGAAGGCGATCCAGCCGGCGTGGCGTCCCATCACCTCGACGATCAGGACCCGGTGGTGACTATCGGCGGTCGTGTGGAGGCGGTCGATTGCCTCCATCGCGATGTTGACCGCGGTGTCGAAGCCGAACGTGTAGTCGGTGGCGCTGAGGTCGTTGTCGATCGTCTTCGGCACGCCGATGATCGGGACGTCGAGCTCGGAGTGCAGGCGCGAGGCGGCGCCGAGGGTGTCCTCGCCGCCGATCGCGATCAGTCCGTCGACGGCGTCGCGCTCGAGGTTCGCGACCAGGCGCTGGGCGTCGCCCTCCTCCTTGAAGGGGTTGGTCCGCGAGGAGCCGAGGATCGTCCCGCCGCGCGGCAGGATCCCGCGGACCTCGGGCACGCCGAGCGGGCTGCTGTCCGCGTTCAGCGGCCCGTGCCAGCCGTCGCGGTAGCCGACGAACTCGTGTCCCTGGAATTCGACCCCCTTGCGGACGATCGCGCGGATGACTGCGTTGAGGCCAGGGCAGTCTCCCCCGCCGGTGAGGACGCCTATCCGCATCGACTCAGCTTAAAGCTGCGTGAGGTGGCCGAAACCAACTAGGTTCTGGATCGTGAGCAACAAGGAGGTCGCATGAGTGAGACGGTGAGCATCGGCGAGGTCAGGCAGGCTCAGCAGCGGACCTGGTCGGAGGGTGACTTCTCGATGGTCGGCAGCCTGATCATCAAGGTCAGTGAGGATCTCGCCGAAGCGCTGGAAATCGTCCCCGACGAGCGGGTCCTCGACGTCGCCTGTGGCAGCGGCAACAGCGCGATCGCGGCGGCAAGGCGGGCCTGGGGCAACACGGTCGGCGTCGACTTCGTCCCTGCCCTGCTCGAGCGCGCCCGTGAGCGCGCCGCCGCCGAGCGCCTCGAGATCGAGTTCGTCGAGGGCGATGCTGCGGAGCTGCCCTTCGCCGACGGCGAGTTCGATGTCGTGATGTCGACCTTCGGCGCGATGTTTGCGCCCGAACAGGAGAAGACGGCGTCGGAGCTGCTCCGCGTCTGCCGCTCGGGAGGAAGGATCGGGATGGCGAACTGGGTGCCCGACGGCGAGGTCGGGAAGATGTTCATGACCGTCGCCAAGCATGCCCCGCCGCCGCCCGGCTTCAAACCGCCACTCATCTGGGGCGTGGAGGACAGCCTGCGCGAGCTGTTCGGCGACGGAATCTCCGACCTGCGCCTGGAGCGGCGCACCTCGCGCCAGGTCTTCCGCTCAGCCGATCACTGGCTGGAATTCTTCCGGACGTACTTCGGGCCGACCAAGGTGGCCTTCGAAAGGGTCGGGCCCGACGGCGAGGAGGCCCTGGCGAGCGACCTTCGCGACTTCCTCGAGGAGAGCAACAGCGCCGGTGGCCGCGCGCTCGTGCTCGATGCCGACTATCTCGAGGTGGTGGCGATCCGCGCCTGAGGCGCTTCAGGCCTTGGAGGAGGACAGGAGCCTGATCATCGCGCCGATCAGGAGGACCGTGAAGAAGAGCAGCCCGGCGACCGGGCCGCCCTGGCCGATCGAGTAGAAGAACGTGGCGACGGCGAGCGCCAGGAAGACTGTCACGACCATTCCCATTGCGGCGCGGAGCTTATCCGGCCAGGGCGACGCGCGTCTCGCGCAGGAACGCGCCGACCGCCTCCGCCGCCCCGTCGCCTGACCCCGCCTCGGCGGCGGCTCGGACCAGGCGGCTGCCGATGATCACGCCGTCGGCACTCTCGCCGACCCTGGCGGCCTGGGCGGCCGTCCCGATCCCGAAGCCGACCGCGACCGGGACCTCGGCATCGGCCTTGGTCGCTGCGATCAGGTCCGCGAGCCCGCCCGGCAGCTCGCCGCGCTCACCTGTCGTCCCCAGGGTCGAGACCAGATAGACGAAGCCCTCGGCGTCGGCGCAGATCCGCGCTCGGCGTTCCGGCGAGGTCGTGGGGGCCAGCAACGGCACGAGGGCGAGGCCGGCCGCGGAGAGCGCCTCGCGGGCGGAGTCGCCCTCGCCGAGCGGAAGGTCGGGGACGATCACGCCGGCGGCGCCTGCGGCAGCGGCGCGGCGGGCGAACCGATCGGCGCCGCCGTGCGCGAGGACCATGTTCGAGTAGACCATCAGGACGACCGGCACCCGGCCGCCGACCGACTCGCAGACCTCCAGGGCGCTCTCGAGGGTCGTCCCGGCCGCCAGCGCCGCGGTCGCCGCGGCGTGGATCGTCGGGCCGTCGGCGAGCGGGTCGGAGAACGGGATCCCGAGCTCGATCAAGTCGGCGCCGTTGTCGACGTATGCGGCGGCGATCGCGAGCGAGGACTCGTGATCGGGAAAGCCGGCCATCATGTAGGGCATCAGGGCGGCGCGTCCATCCGCCCGGGCGGCCGCAAAGGCCTCCGCGATCGACTCACCCACCGCTCAGCGCCACCACCTCGGCGAGGTCCTTGTCGCCGCGGCCCGAGAGGCAGAGGATGTCGTACCCGTCCCCGCCGCCGTTCTCGGTCAGCCAGGCGATCGCGTGGGCCGACTCGAGCGCCGGGATGATCCCCTCCAGCCGCGCCAGCTCCCCGAATGCGGCGAGGGCGGCGGCGTCGGTGACCGAGTGATAGGAGGCGCGGCCGGTATCGCGAAGGTGCGCGTGCTCGGGGCCGACGCCGGGATAGTCGAGGCCGGCCGAGACCGAGTGGGCCTCGAGGATCTGCCCCTCCTCGTCGGCGATCACCGACGACAGGGAGCCGTGCAGGACGCCGGTCCGCCCGGCGCCGAGCGAGGCCCCGTGGCGACCGCTCTCGATTCCTTCGCCCGCCGCCTCGACGCCGATCAGGGCCACCTCGGCATCGCCGATGAACGGCGTGAAGATCCCGATCGAGTTCGAGCCGCCGCCGACGCACGCGATCACCCTGGCCGGCAGTGCCCCCTCCGCCTCGAGCGCCTGCGCCCGTGCCTCGTCGCCGATCACCCGCTGCAGATCGCGGACAAGGGCCGGAAACGGAGCCGGGCCGACGGCCGAGCCGATCACGTAGTGGGTGGTCTCGACGTTCGCGACCCAGTCGCGGATTGCGGCGCTGACCGCCTCCTTCAGGGTGCGGGCACCGGCGTCGACCGCCGCGACCTCGGCCCCGAGCAGCCGCATCCGCTCGACGTTCGGAGCCTGGCGGCGGATGTCCTCGGTCCCCATGTAGACGATGCACTCGAGGCCGAGCAGGGCACACGCGGTCGCGGTCGCGACCCCGTGCTGACCGGCGCCGGTCTCGGCGATGATCCGCGGCTTGCCCATCCGCTCGGCGAGCAGGACCTGGCCGACCGCGTTGTTGATCTTGTGGGCGCCGGTGTGGGCGAGGTCCTCGCGCTTGAGATAGACGCGACGGCCGGCCCGCTCGGAGAGCCGTTCGGCGCGATAGAGCGGCGTCGGGCGGCCGATGAAGTCGCGGTGCAGGGCGCCGAGCCGCGCCTGGAACTCGTCGTCGTCGCGCGCCCCGGCCCAGGCCTCGCTCAGCTCGTCGAGGGCCGCGATCAGGGTCTCGGGGACGTAGCGGCCGCCGTAGGCGCCGAATCTCTCCTCGACCGTCGTCATCAGCCCGGAACGCCGGCCGCCTGCGCGGCCTCGAAGAACGCCGTCATCGCGGCGTGATCCTTGCGGCCCGGCTCGGACTCGACGCCGCTGGCGACGTCGACCGCGTAGGGGTGCGTGACCGCGATCGCCTCGGCGACGTTGTCTGGCCGCAGGCCGCCGGCGACCATCGCCGGCACCTCGGAGCCGTGGCTCGCGAGGAGGCTCCAGTCGAAGCTCTCGCCGCTGCCGCCCCAGAGGCCGTTGCCCCGCCGGTCGAACAGGTGGAAGTCGGTGCGGAATGCCTCGGCGGCGTGGATGTCGGCGGCGCTCGCGACGTGGATCGCCTTGATCACCTTGACCCCCGCCCGCCGGGCGATCTCGGCGCAGAACGACGGCCCCTCTTCGCCGTTCAGCTGCACCATCGTCAGCCCCTCGTCCTCGACCGCGCCGGCGATCTCGTCGAGCTCGGCGTTGACGAAGACGCCGACGACCTCGCACTTACGGCGGAACGCGGCGGCGATCGCCGCCGCTTCGGCGGGCTCGCAGAAGCGCGGGCTCTCGGGATAATGGATCAGCCCGATCGCCCAGGCGCCGAGCCGCACGCCATCGGCCGCGTCGTCGAGATTGGTGATGCCGCAGAACTTGACTCTCACACGGTGAGAGTACGTGGCGCGGCTAGCGGGCGTTGGATTCGGCCGATTCGACCGAGGAGGGCCGGACCCCGAGGGTCACGGTGAGCGTCTTGGTGGTGTCGCCCCGCTGGACCTTGACTTCCATAGTTTCGCCGGGCTTCGCCTCGTTGACGAGGTTGACGACGTCTTCCATCCCGGTGATCTTCTTGCCGTTGATTTCGGTGATGATGTCGCCGCCGAGCCGCAGTTCGGCGCCTTCGATCGTCGCCGAGGTGTCGCCGCCGCGGATCCCGGCCTGGTCGGCGGGACCGCCGCTGACGACTTCGGAGACGAGCACGCCTTCCTTGACCGGAAGCTTGAGGGCGCTGACCAGCTCCGGGCTCAGGCTGCCGCCGCTGAGTCCGAGATAGGCGTGCTTGACTTCGCCGTGTTCCTCGAGCTGGCGGACGACTTCGCGGGCGGTGTTGATCGGAACCGCGAACCCGATCCCGACGTTGCCGTCGTTGCCGGTGTTCTGGATCTGCGAGTTGATCCCGATCACCTGGCCCTGGTCGTTGATCAGGGGGCCGCCGGAGTTGCCGGGGTTGATCGCGGCGTCGGTCTGGATCACGTGTGAGATCGAGAACCCGTTGGGGGCTTCGATCTGCCGCTGCAGGGCGGAGACGATGCCGCTGGTCACGGTGCGGTCGAGGCCGAAGGGATTGCCGATCGCGATCACCGGGTCGCCGACTTCGATCTTCGATGAGTCGCCGAGTGCCAGCGGGTGCAGTTCGTCGGAGGGCGCGTCGACCTTGATCAGGGCGACATCGGTCGCCGGGTCGGCCCCGACGACTTCGGCGGTGTACTCCTTGTCGGAGGCGCCGAGTTTGACTTCGATCCGGTCCGCGCCTTCGACCACGTGGGCGTTGGTGACGATGTGGCCGTCGGTGTCGATCAGGAAGCCGGATCCGGTCGCGGTGCCACCGCCGCTTTCTTCAGGCAGGCCGAAGGGGCTGATTTCCTGCTTCGGCTTCAGCTGCGCGCTGATGAACGCGACGCCCTCGCCGTCGCGGCGGTAGATCTGGTTGATCAGGTTGCCGGTGCCTTCTTCGGAGCCTCGGTCGACGATCGGGGCAGCGAGCGGGGCGATTTCGCCTTCAGGGGAGGAGCTGTCCGCCTTGACCCAGCCGGCGCCGAGGGCGAGGCAGAAGGCGAGGGCGACGAGGGCGCCGCCGAGCAGGGCGGCGCCGAACGGAGTCTGGATGAATCGTTTTGCGGTGGTCACGAGTGAGATCGTGAGGGCAACCGCTGTGCCGATTCTTAAAGCCCCCGAAAAATCTCCTAAAGATGCCGGCCCCGCTGCTAGGGCAGGTGGTGCTCGCGGGTGACCTCGTCGATCCCGGTCAGCTCGCGCGCCAGCGCCTCGGGGTCGGCGGAGCGCATCAGCGCCTCGCCGATCAGGACGGCGTCGACCCCGACCCTTTCGAGCTCCTCGAGCTCCTCGTGGGCCGAGATCCCGCTCTCGGCGACGACGGTCTTGCCGGCGGGAACGTCCGGCATCAGCTCATAGGTCGTCCGCACGTTGACGGTCCCCTCGTCGAGGTTGCGGTTGTTGATCCCGATCACCTCGGCGTCGAGCTGAAGCGCACGCTCGAGCTCGCCTCCGTCATGGACCTCGACGAGGCAGTCGAGGTCGAGCCCCCGCGCCTCGTCGTAGATCGCGCGAAGCTCGCCGTCGTCCAGTACGCGGACGATCAGCAGCACCGCATCGGCGCCGTGGACAGCAGCCTCGTACAGCTGGTACGAATCGACGATGAAGTCCTTGCGCAGGATCGGCAGCTCGCAGGCCTCGCGGGCGGCGCGCAGGTCCTCGAGGGAACCGCCGAAGCTCTCTTCCTCGGTCAGGATCGAAAGCGCCGCGGCCCCGCCCCGCTCGTAGGCGGCGACGCGATCGACGATCTCGGCCGCGGCGTCGATGTCGCCGGCGCTCGGCGAGCGGCGCTTGAACTCGGCGATCACCGAGAGGCCCGGGCGAGCCAGCGCCTCGTTGAACGGGCGGTCGCGGCCGCGGTCGGGCAGCCTCGACTCGAGGTCGGCCTGCGGAGTCTCCCGCCTCCTCCGGTCCACCCCGTCCCGCGCGGCGGAGATGAGCTGCTCGATCATTCCCACTGGAACCTGAAAAGCCTAGTCGGTCGCCTGGCCGAGATCCGTCGTGGCCGTGACCAGGCGATCGAGCAGGGCCGCGGCCTGGCCGTCGTCGATCGCCACTTCGGCCTTCTCGACGCCCTGGCTCAGGCTCGACGCCAGACCGCCGACATAGATCGCGGCGCCGGCGTTGAGGACGACCAGGTCCCGCCTCGGCCCGAGCTCGCCCTCGATCACCGCCTGCGAGGCGGCGGCGTTCTCCTCCGGTGTCCCGCCGGCGACGTCGTCGAGGGGGGCCGGGGCGAGATCGAACTCGCCGGGCTCGACGAACCACTCCTCGGTCCCGCCCTCAGCGACCTCGATCACCCGCGTCCGGGCGGTGATCGAGAGCTCGTCGACGCCGTCCTCGGCGGTGACGACCAGCGCCCGCTCGCTGCCGAGCCCGACGAGGGCCTCGGCGATCGTCTCCTGATAGCGCCGATCGGAGACGCCGATCAGCTGGCGAAGGGCACCCGCCGGGTTGGTCAGCGGGCCGAGGAAGTTGAAGATCGTCCGCACCCCGAGCGCTTTCCGGGCCGGGATGACGTGGGCCATCGCCGCGTGATGCCGGGGAGCGAACATGAACCCGAACCCGACCTCGTCGATGCAGCGCCCGACCTGCTCGGGGGTCAGTTCGATCTCGACGCCGAGCGCTTCGAGCAGGTCGGCGGACCCGCAGCGGCTCGTGTTCGATCGGTTGCCGTGCTTCGCGACCGCGCAGCCGGCGCCGGCGGCGACCAGCGCCGCGGTCGTCGAGATGTTGAAGGTCGATGGCCCGCCGCCGGTCCCGGCGGTGTCGACGAGGTCGTCGCGCGAGGTCGAGACCGGCGCGGCAAGCGACCGCATCGTCCGCGCCAGACCGACCAGCTCCGGGACCGTCTCCCCCTTCGCCCGCAGTGCGATCAGGAAGGCCGCGGTCTGGACCTCGCTGCTGCGCCCCTCCATGATCTCGGCAAGGACGGTCGAGGCGTGGTCGGCGGTCAGGTGGTCGCCGGCGCAGACCGCGTCGATCGCCCGGGTCAGGACATCATTGGGCATCCTCAACTCCCTCCCGATGAATCAGAGGATGACGGTCGGTCGTTTTCGGATGCCCCGTTCTCCCTGGACTGGCGAAGGAAGTTCTCGAGGAGGTGCTTGCCCTGCGGGGTGAGGACCGACTCGGGGTGGAACTGGACCCCCTCGGCGGGCAGCTCGCGGTGGCGCGCGCCCATCACGACGTCGCCGAGGCCGGCGCTCTGCTCGAGCTCGTCCGGGAGGTCTGGGTCGGCGACGAGCGAGTGATAGCGGCCGGCCACGAGAGGGCTCGGGAGGCCCTCGTAGATCGTGCGGCCGTCGTGCTCGATCTCGGCGTCCTTGCCGTGGATCGGCTCGCCCTGGACCGTGCGCCCGCCGAACGCCTCGACCATCGCCTGGTGCCCGAGGCAGACGCCGAGGACCGGCGTCCGCGCCTCGGCGAAGGCGCGGATTGCCTCG
>DATAOP010000067.1:0-2176 GCA_036265675.1 Solirubrobacterales bacterium | reverse complement strand
TCACCTCGAGCGCCCGTTCGACGTCCTCTCGGTTGGCGACCGGCCGGCTGAAGTAGAGGATGATCGGCATCCCGATGCCGTAGACCTGCTTGTACCCCTCGATGATCTGGGTCGAGAAGGTCTTGTCAGGCTTCAGGGTGCGGAAGCTGCTGGTCCGAGTGACCGGATCTCCCGATCGACCGACGGCGGTCGCGGTCACCGTGTAGCGGCTCGAGACGTTCAGCGCCCAGCTGCTGTGCCACGCGGTCCTCGCCGCGTTCAGCCTGCCGCTGACGCGTTCGCCTTCGCTGCGGGCCACTACCTTGCTGATCTTCCCGTTCGCGGCCCTGACAGTGATCCCCCGCTCGGGACTGGTGTCGGTTCGGCCGCCGGCCGGCGTGATCGAGAGTCGAACGGCGTCTGGGTCGGGCCCGCCGGAGCCTGAGCTGCCCGCCGAGCAGCCGGCGAGGGTCAGCGCGAGCGCCGCGCAGACTGCCAACCGCGTGCGAACCGGGCGCAAATCCACCTCCTGGCTCGGGTCTCGAACGTTTCGAACTCCGAGACAGCAAAGCTTAGGGTCCGCCCGGCACCGGCCATCGGGGCTATGACGAGTCAATCGTTGGTTTCGCCGGCTGCTCCCGCTCAGAGAAGGCCGGGGATCAGCGCCCTGACTTCGGTGCGGTAGATCGGGTACTCGGCCGGGAAGTGGGCGGTCATCAGCGCCTCCTCCTGGCGGACCTTGAGCCAGACGCCGAGCCCGATCAGCGGCAGGCCGACGATGGCGCCGATCGTCCCGATCGCCAGCGCCGAGCCCAGGACCATCAGCAGGATCGCGCTGTAGATCGGGTGCCGGACATGGCCGTAGGGGCCGTGGCGGATCAGCTCGTGGTCCTCCTTGAGGGTCACGATCCCGCTCCAGTTCCCGCCCAGCGCCGTCCTCGCCCAGAGGGCGAGCGCCAGGCCGGCGAGCGTGAGCAGGAGGCCGGCGATGAGGAAGGGAACGCTGTGCGGGATCACCCGATCGCCGAGAGGATCCGGATCGGAAGTCCCCTTCACCAGAAGCCAGGCTCCGGCGATGATCGGCAGCGTATGCCTGAGGCGGGATGACATGTCCTGACGCTCGACGGTCCGCTTCGTCCGCAGCGCGGTCGCCGCCCAGAAGGCGCCGAAGACGATCCAGCAGCCCAATATCGCGTCCTGAATGACGTGCACCCCCGGATCGTGGCACGAAATCAGGGCGCTGAACGCAACCGGCGCTCTCGACGTATCTCCGACGAAATGTTTAGAGGCGTCATTACCGGGACCGCGTTGGTTCGGGCGGCGGGGCCCGACGAGGAGATGCGCCGCATGCCAGGGAAGGCGGGCGCGGACATAAAGGAGGTACGCGATCGGAGCCGGGTGCTCGCCGCCTTCTGCGTCCCCCTCCTCGGAGTTGCGCTCATCCTCATCGTTGGCGCGAGGCCGGCGACAGCCGCCGAAGCCTGCCGCAACGAAGCGTTGCGGATCGGCCCCTCCGCCGATCTCCCGACGTGTCGCGCCTACGAGATGGTCTCGCCGCCCGACAAGGCGGGCCAGGACGTCGTCGCCAGCCCGGTCTTCGGCTTCGACTCGGTCCCGGTGATCTCGAACGACGGTGAACGCGTCGCCTTCGAGTCCTATGGCGCTTTCGCCGAACCGAATTCGAACGGGGTGATCAGCAACTACCTCTCGCAGCGCGGATCCGGCGGCTGGCAGACCGAACAGATCTCGCCTCCGATCGCTCCGATCCCCTCGCTCGACACGGCGGCGGCTGAGGCCTACACCCCGGACCTCGCGATGTCCGCGCTGCTAGGGCCGTGGAACCCACCCCTCACCCAGGACGCCTCCCCGGGGACGGCGAATCTCTACCTGCGCGACAACTCCGACGGCAGCTACCGCCTGGTGAGCGCTGGGGCCCCGCCGGAACTCGGCCAGACCGAATGGGCGCCGGTGGCCGTCTCCGAGGACGGCAGTCACGTGATCTTCGGGATCTTCGGCGTTGAACTGACCACCGACGCCGCCGAAACGACCTCACCGTTCCTCTATGACTGGGACGCGGCGACCGGAACGGTCACCCTCGAGGCCCGGCTGCCGGACGAATCGGTGAGCCCGGCGTCGGTGACGCTCGCGGGGCAGACCGGTTTCGGCGGCTCCTTCAACCCCGCCCACCCGGTTTCCA
>DATAOP010000066.1:0-1745 GCA_036265675.1 Solirubrobacterales bacterium | reverse complement strand
CCACGACCTGCTGGGCGTGCCGACCACCGACCTGGTCTCCAAGCTCGGCGATCGCAGCTCCGGCTTCGAGTACCTGGCGCGCAAGGTCTCCGCGGGCACCGCGTCCAGGATCGAGAAGCTCGACATCGCGGGCGTCTCGACCGTTCCCACCAGCCGCCGCCTCTACCCGCAGGGCGAAATGGCGTCGCAGGTGATCGGCGCCGTCGGGACCGACAATCAGGGCCTCACCGGGCTCGAGCACTCCGAGAACGGCGTCCTCGGCGGTGCGAACGGCGAGCAGGACGTGGTCCACGACGCGCTCGGGCAGCCGCTGCGGATGGAGACCGTGAAGCCGGCGAGCGTCGGCGACGACATCCAGACGACGATCGACGCCGCCATCCAGGGCAAGACCGAGGAGGCTCTCTCGGCCGCCGCCGAGCACTACGGCGCGAAGGGCGCGACTGCGATCGTCATGAACCCCAACACCGGCGAGGTCCTGGCGATGGCGAACTGGCCTGGCTTCGATCCCTCGAACCTCCAGAGCGCGACGCCAGACGAGCTCGAGAACCGGGCCACCGGCTTCACATACGAGCCGGGCTCCACCTTCAAGGCGTTCACCGTCGCCTCAGCGCTCTCCGATCACGTGGTCACGCCGAACTCGAGCTTCTACCTGCCACCCACGATCCGGGTCTACGACCGGGTCATCGGCGAGTCGCATCCCCGCGGAGCGGTCACCCTGACGACCTCCCAGATCCTGGCTCAGTCGTCCAACGTGGGCGCTGTCACGATCGGGATGAAGGAGGGCGCCACCCGCTTCTCGCAGTGGATCAACCGCTTCGGCTTCGGCCGGCCCACCGGTCTCGACTACCCCGGCGAGGAGCGCGGCATCGTCCCTGCGCTGAAGGACTACTCGGGCTCGACCATGGGCAACCTGCCGATCGGCCAGGGCCTCGCAGTGACCCCGATGCAGATCGCGACCGCCTACTCGGCGATCGCGAACGGCGGGATCCTGCGCAAGCCGACACTGATCAGGTCGATCGGGGGCCAGCCCCTGGACGAGGACACCGATCCGCACCGGGTGATCAGCCCACGGGTCGCATCGCAGCTCCGCCGGATGCTCGAGGGCGTGCTCGAGCCGGGCGGAACGGCGTCCGCGGTGAGCGTGCCCGGCTACGTCCTGGCGGGGAAGACCGGTACCGCGCAAAAGGTCGAGAACGGGACCTATTCGGACACCAAGTACGTCGCCTCCTTCGTCGGCTTCGCACCGGCGGAGGACCCGAAGCTGCTGGTCGCGGTGGTCGTGGACGAGCCGCAGTACGTGCACGTGGGCGGTGCCGTCGCCGCGCCGGTCTTCGGTCAGATCGCCGCCTTCGCCCTGCCCTACCTCGGCATCTCGCCGAACTAGCCGGCCTGAGAACGAGGTCCCCGCCACCTCGCTCCTAGAATCGCGCGGGATGGAGCTGGGAGAGCTGCTGAGAGCCTCCGGGGTGGCCGCCGAGCTGTCGCGGGGCGGTTCCGTGGAGATCCGGGACCTCGCCTACGACAGCCGCCGGGCTGGCCCCGGCACGCTCTTGTTCTGCTTCCCGGGAGAGCGGACCGACGGCCACGATTTCGCGCCGGCGGCCGTCGAGGCGGGTGCCTCGGCGCTCGTCGTCGAGAGGCCGCTCGATCTCGACGTGCCCCAGGCCCGCGTCGAGGACGCGCGCGCGGCGATGGCCCCGATCGCCGCCACCTTCAACGGCGACCCGACCTCCGAGCTCGGGGTC
>DATAOP010000065.1:0-12587 GCA_036265675.1 Solirubrobacterales bacterium | reverse complement strand
CCGGCGTCCTCCCAGATGTCGAACCCCTCGTGGTCGACCGCCTCGTCGCCGACGAAGTGGACCGAGCCGATGACGTAGTCGAAGTCGCGCGCCTCGAGCAGGTTCGCGGTGCGGTCCTCGGCACCGGGGACGAAGTCCATCTCGATCCCGAGCCGCAGCTCGGTGCCGCGGACGAACTCGCAGTAGGAGTCGAGGTCGTCCCTGGCCTGTTCGCGCCAAAACGGGTGGTCCCAGAGCTCGAGCGACTGGGTGAAGCGGTGGATGTGCTCGGAGACGCCGAGCTCGGCGATGCCCGCCGCCTCGGCCGCCTCGCGGTACCGATCGACGTTCTCGGTCGTGAAGTAGCGCTCGGCCGTGGTCCCGTCCTCGTCGGGCCGGAGGTGGAGGTGGTAGTCGGTGAGCACGGTTGTGAGCCTAGGTGACCCTGTGCGCGGATACCCTGCCGCCATGGTCCACCTGCGGATCGTCGCACCGCATGACCTGACCGAGAAGGTGATCGCGCTGCTCGAAGCCTCGAGCTCGACCTGCAATCTGGTCCGTCTCGACGGCGCCGCCCTGAAGCCGCGCGGCGATGTGATCCTGTGCGACATCGCCCGCGAGGACGCGAGCGTCCTCGTCGAGGACATGAAAGAGCTCGGTGTCGGGCGCAGGGGCTCGATCTCGATCGACGAGATCGACTCGCAGATCTCGGATGCCGCGAGAGAAGCAGAAGAGGCGGCGAGCGGCGCCGGCGCCGACGCAGTCGTCTGGGAGGAGGTCGAGTCGCGCACGTCGGAGAGCACCGAGCTGTCGGGCACATTCGTCGCTTTCCTTACTCTGGCCTGCCTGATCGCCTCGGTCGGCATCTTCGTCGGCTCGCCGATTCTGATCGTGGGGGCGATGATCGTCGGGCCCGAGTTCGGGCCGCTGGCGGGGCTCTGCGTCGCCGTGATCGAGCGGCGTCGGGGGGTGGCGGTGCGCTCGCTGGCCGCACTCGCGGTCGGCTTTCCGATCGGAATCAGCGCCGCCTTCCTGTTCACGCTCTTCTGTGTCGCGATCGGGATCCTCGACTCCAATTTCCACAGTTCCGAAAACGACCTGGTCAGGTTCATCGTCAAGCCGGAAGAGTTCTCATTGATCGTCGCCCTCTTCGCCGGGGCCGCCGGGATGCTGTCCCTGACCTCTACCAAGTCGGGGGCACTGATCGGGGTCCTCGTCTCGGTGACGACGATCCCCGCCGCCGCCAACATCGGGGTCTCGGCGGCGCTCGCAAATTGGTCGGACTGGCGCGGCGCGATGCTCCAGCTCAGCATCAACCTCTCGGCGATCGTCGTGGCCGGCGTGTTCACGCTCTTTCTCCAGCGGGTGCTGTATGAGCGGCGACGCAACCGCCACCTCGGCGACCGGTCGAGGACGGACGCCGGGCTACCAGCCGACGATCGTCGGACCCGCCATGAGCGACACCTCGACCGCCGCAAGCGAGCCGGAAGTGCCTAGGCGGCTGCCGCCCGCCGCCCAACTGGCGATCCTGGCGGCCGCGTTTGCGGTCGGGGTGGGGGTGGCGACGATCTTCGGCGCGATCAATCTCGGCGTGGCCTTCGGAGTCGGCCAGCTCTTCTTCGCCGCCGCCCTGGTCTGGGTCCTGCTGCGCTGAGTCTCAGCCGTCGCGCTCGGCGAGGAGCAGCTCGGCGACGCGAAGGTCGAGCGGCGTCGTGACCTTGATGTTGGCGGCCGGGGCGGGGTGGATGAGGACGCGGCCGCCGGCGGCCTCGACCAGCATCGCCTCGTCGGTCGCCGCCGCGACCGCCTCCGGATCGGCCTCGAGCGCCCGCCGCAGCGTCTCGACTCGGAACACCTGCGGCGTCTGCGCCGCCCACAGCTCGGCCCGATCCACCGTCTCCTCGACCGCGAGGTGTGCATTTGCCCCCTCCAGCGAGGCAAATGCACTCCTCGAGCGGGGAGCGGCGCGCTTGATCGTGTCGGACACCGGCGCGGCGGCGATTGCGCCGTCGGCACCGGGGTCCGCGACGAGCGCCGCGATCACCTCCTCGACCAGCTCCGCGGTCAGCAGCGGCCGCGCCGCGTCGTGGATCGCAACCAGCTCGGTCTCGACCCGCTCGAGGCCGTTGCGGACGGATTCCGCCCGCATCTCGCCGCCGGCGACGACGAACAGATCCCCGCCGGTGAACTCGTGCTCGTGCTCGGCGCCGGGAGGGGCGGCGACGACGATCTCGCCGACCGACCCGGCTCCGCGAAGGGCCTCGATCGACCACTCGACCATCGGCCTGCCCGCCAACTCGACGAAGGCCTTCGGGCCGCCGGCTCCCACCAACCTCTGACCGGAGCCGGCGGCGGCGATGACCGCTGTTACAGCGCCTGGACTACGCGGTGGCGGCGAAGCGCCCCTCCAGCAGGCCGTCCAGGTACTCCTCCGCGCCCTCCTCGTCCTTGTCGAGGGCGTACATGAACTCGGACGCGAGGATCTTCTTGGCCCGCGTGTACATCTGCTTCTCGCCGGTCGAGAGCCCCTTTTCCATCTCCCGGATCGCCAGGTTCCGGACGACCTCGGCCAGCTCGAACACGTCACCGGTCTTGATCTTCTCGCGGTTGTACTTGAAGCGCCGATTCCAGTTCTTCGGCATCTCGGACACGTCGTCGGTGAGGACGTCGGTGACCTTCTTGATTTCTTCCTCGTCGATCACGCGTCGCAGCCCAGCCTTGCCCGCGTTTTCGCACGGGACCATCACGGTGAGCTCGTTGTGGAGGATTTTGATCGTCAGGTATTCCCGCTTCTCCCCCATCAGCTCGCGGATTTCTTTCTTCATCACGAGGCCCGCTCCGTGGTGGGGGTAGACGACCTTGTCCCCCTCCTCGAAGTCGCAGACGTATTCGACGTCCACCTCGGTCACCTCGACTACTTCCTCTAGCTCAGGAATCGCTCGCTCCTTTCGATTTCTGACGGTCCGTTCAGCACCGTCAACTCTGCAAGTACCGGTCGACCAGATCGACCTCCTGGAGCCTCCGCAGCCCCTCGCGGATGTCCTTGGCCCGGGTCGGGCCGACTCCATCGACAGCCTCGAGCTCGGCATCCGAGGCCGCGATCACGTCCTCGAGGGTGCCGAGCTCCTGGATGATCTTCTGGACGACAAGCTTGGGGATCCTCGGGATCCGGCCGAGGACGCGGTAGCCGCGCGGGCTCACGGGGAAGTCGAGCGTGTTGAGCTTGCGGTCGTAGCCGAGCAGCTCGGCCAGCCGGCCGAAGTCGAGGACGTCCTCGTGCGGCAGCCGCGAGAGCGATTCCTGGACCGTGTCCAGGTTCTGCTCGGAGTCCTCGACCGAGTAGTCGCGGACCAGCGCCGTCTTTTCGGCGGCGACCCCGACCATCGACTCCTCGAGCTGCATCTCGATCAGCCGCCCCTCGGTGCCGAGCTCGACGATGTAGCGCTCGACCTCGACCGCCATCCGCGTCACCAGCTCCGCCCGCTGCAGGACCGAGAGCGCGTCGTAGAGGACGCCGCCGCCTTCGAACTCGAGGACGCTGAGCCGGGTCGCGACCTGGTCGAGCCGCTCGCGGTACTTCTCGAGGGTCGCCAGGCCCTGGTTGGCCTTGGCGAGGACCGCGGGAATGTCCTGGAGGATGTACTTCGTCCCCTCGACGTAGAGCGAGACGACGTCGCGGCGCTGCGAGATCGCGATCACCAGCGCGTCGGTCTGTTTCGAGACGCGCTCGGCGGTGCGGTGCCGGGTGCCGGTCTCGCTGGAGAGGATCGTCGGGTCGGGCATCAGCTGGACGTTGGCCCAGGTGATCTTGGTGGCCTCGCAGTTGAGGACGATCGCGCCGTCCATCTTCGCGACCTGGTAGAGCATCGCCGGGGTGTAGTCGATGTCGAGCTTGATCCCGCCCGAGAGGAGGTGGGAGATGTCGCCGGGCTCGGCGACGACGATCAGAGCGCCGGTCCTCGCGTGGACGATGTTGTCGATTCCCTCGCGCAGCGCACCGCCCGGGGCGACGACGTCGAGAGACCTGAGCAGCCTGGGGTCCTGCCTTTCTGAAAGCTCTTGAAGCTCATCCCCAGGCAGCGACGACATCAAGTCAAGGATGCCAAATTCCGCTTTCCAATGCGGTCTGCTTAATCCCGAGTGGAAAGGTCGGAACGGGATTTGTCAAGGCGATTCCTCACTCAGAGATGGAATCGACGGTGGTGGCGATGGTGGTGCAGCTCGGCCGCCGGCGGCTCCCCGGCGACGGCCGGATCGGAGCCGGGCGGGGAAACGTCGCGGACGAAAGCCCAGGTGAGCGCCGTGCCGAGCGCGCAGAGCGCGACCTCGACCCAGGTCGAGCCGGCGATCGAGGCGGCGAACGAGTGGCCGCCTCCCTGCAGTGCATGGAAGGCGGCGCTGGTCGCCGCCAGCGCCAGCGAGCCGGCGACGATCCTGTCCATCGCCAGCACGCCCGAGGCGATCCCGACCTTCTCGCCGGGCATCGCCGCCATCGCCGCGGTCGACATCGGCGCGTAAACGAGGCCGAGGGCGATCCCGAACAGCAGGTATCCGACGAGCACCAGGCCGTAGGAGCTCGACCCGCCGATCTGGGTCAGGCAGACGAGGCCGGCGGTCCCGAACAGCATCCCGGCGGTCATCAGGCGGCGGGCGCCGAAGCGGCCAATCAGCCGTCCCGAGAACGGCGAGATCAGGACCATCGGCGCCGTGATCGGGAGGACGAGGACTCCGCTCTCGAGCGCGGAGTGGCCGCGGACGTCCTGGAGGTACTGCGGCTGGAAGAACATCACCGCCCAGTAGGAGCCGACGATCGCGAAGGCGGCGGCGCTGGCGCCGAGATAGGGCCCGTTGCGGAAGAGGTTGAATTCAACGATCGGGTCATCGACGCTGCGCTCGATCCGCCAGAAGGCGATCAGGGCCAGAACCCCGACGACGGCGAGGACGACGACCGCCGCTGCCGACCAGGCGCGCGACTGGATCATCGCCAGGACGAGCGCGGTCAGCCCGATCGTCAGCGCGACCAGGCCCGGGGGGTCGATTCGCCGCCCGGCCGAGGGGTCGGTCGACTCGGTCGCCGCCACCGACATGATCGAGAACCCGGCGAGGATGACCGGCAGGTTGATCCAGAAGATCGCCCGCCAGTCGATCTCGATCAGCGCCCCGCCGGCGAGCGGCCCGACCGCCAGCGCGATCGCTGAGACGGCCGCCCAGATCCCGAGCGCCCGCGCCTGTTCGCCGGCCGGAAATGCGTTGCAGACGATCGCGAGCGAGAGGGTCAGCGTCGGCGCAGCGCCGACCCCCTGCAGGATCCGGCCGGCGATCAGCATCGCCGGGCCCTGGGCGGCGCCGGCGAGAACCGAGCCGGCGCCGAAGACGACGATCCCGGCGAGGAAGACCCGCCTGCGCCCGAACATGTCCCCGAGCCGCCCGGCGGTGACGACGAGGACGGCGATCGTCAGCAGGTAGGCGTTCATCACCCACTGCAGCGCCTCGGCGGTGGCGCCCAGGTCCTCGCGGATGCTCGGCAGCGCCAGCGCGACGACGGTCGAGTCGAGCATCAGGATGAAGAGCCCGGCGCAGGCCCCGACCAGCGTCCACCAGGGCCTGGTTCGGTCGTCTAGGCGGAACACCCGGTCAGGCGGCGGCGCCGGAGAGGTCGCGGGCGGGGTCGATGCCCCAGCGCTCGCCGACCGCGACGAGGTCGGCGTCGAGCGGCCACCGGTCTGGGCGCTCGTCGCCCTCGTGCTCCGGGCTCGCGCCCTTCAGCGCCATGCAGCCAGTGTTGTCGCCGACGGCTCGGATCTCGGCCACGTCGTCGGCCGTCAGCCGCTGCTCGGGCAGCGTCGCCAACTGCGCCCGCTTCTCCTCGATCGGCAGCGCCGCCGGTCCGGCCTCCTGAATCAGGGTAGGGACGACGCACTCGACCGCATCGTGGGCGAGATTCCACTGGCAGGCGAGCTGGATCGGCTTCAGCTGCACCCGCTCGGCGATCGGCACCACGCGCTCGAGCTTCTCGAGCCCGGCCTCGATCCAGCCCGCCGGCCGGAAGGCCCGGTGATCCCCATCGGGCAGCTCCATCCCCGGCTCGAGGTCGCCCCAGAAGAGGCCGCCGTAGTCGACCACCCGGGTGATGACACGGACGTCGTGGCGGGCCGCGGCCTCGAGGCAGAGCTCCCCCGGCCACGGCTCGAACGGGTTGAGGATGATCATCGCCCAGTCGATCCGCTCGCCGAAGCGCTCGAAGCAGGAGATCAGGTCGAGCGTGAAGCCGTTGGCCGGGCCCGGGGCGACGCCGACCCTCGCCGCGAGGCCGGCCTCGCGCAGCGCCTCCATCCCGTCCCAGACCGCCTCGCTCGTATACCCGATCCGGTCAGGATTGTGGAGCAGGAGGAGGTCGAACGAGGACGCACCGAGACGGCCGAGGCTGCGCTCGGCCGCCATCCGCAGGTACTCACCGTATGCGTCGGCCCCCCGCAGCGAGGGGTCGGTAAAGCGGGGAAAGCCGCGCGGGCCGTCGCGCTCGCCCTCGTAGAAGTCGTGGCCGATCGCGCCGACCAGCGTGTATTCCTCGCGCGGGACCCCGGTCAGCGCCCGCCCCAGCAGCTCGTCGGCCTCGCCCTGCCCGTAGGCATCGGCCGTCAGCAGCGTCGACATCCCCTCGTCGGGACGGAGCAGGGCTTCGAGGCGCTCCTCGGGGATCGCCTTGCCGAAGTGGAGGAACCGCCCCCCGCTCCAGGTGCCGATCGCTGTCCGACCCGGCGCGCTCATGCCGGAACCGTAGCGGTAGCGGTGTGTGAACCCGGCGGTTAGGATCGACGTAGACAAGCCCGATGCGCCGACCCCGACATGTCGCGACGTTGAGCGCCCTTGCATCGGTGCTTGTCGTCGCTGCGGCCTTTCCGGCCCAGGGCCTGGGAGCTGTCGCCGGCGAACCCGATCCCAGCTTCGGCAGCGGCGGGTTCACGATCTTCGATGAACCGAGCAAGAAAGACGAGTTCCTCAGCGACCTCCTCGTTCTGCCCGACGGAAAGATCCTCGGCGCAGGCTCCCGCGGCGGTTTGTCCGGATTCCTGCTCGCCCGATTCAATTCGAACGGCAGCCCGGACCTGAGCTTCGGCGGCGAGGGCTTCAAGGTCGAGCCCGATCTCGGCCAGGGCGGCGACCCGCGCGGGATCGAAGCGATCGAGGAACGTGCGGACGGCAAGTTCGTCGTCGCCGGCGACGGCCGCGCGCCCGTCACTGGTGTCGACGCGTTCGAGTTCGGACGCTACCTGCCGAACGGCAACCTCGACCCGAGCTTCGGCGAAGGCGGACTGACCACGGTTCCGATGAACGAATTCGGCGGCGCGGCGGCGATGGACCAGGCGCCCGACGGGAAGATCGTCGCGACCGGCAACTCGGGAACGAACCTGTTGCCGTTCCAGCTCGCAGTGGTTCGAGTGACCGAAAGCGGGAAACCGGACGCCTCGTTCAGCACGGTTCCGTCGGATGGGGTCCGCGTCATCAACGTTCCCGGCAGCCTCGATGAGGAAGGGTACGCGGTGAAGGTCTTGGGCAACGGCACCATCTTGGTCGGAGGGTGGGCTGAAAACGGGGCGTTCTTGGCGGAGGTCGATTCCGAAGGGAATCTCGTCTCCGGATTCGGGAAAAACGGGGTCGCCGTCGACAACCTCGGCACAGCCCCGTTCCCGTCGGGCGAAATCTACGATCTCAAGGTCCTCCCCGACGGGAGCATCATCGCCGTCGGAGACGCATTCGTTGCCGAAAATGACGAAGAGGGCTTCGTCGCCCGCTTCACTCCCACCGGCCAGCTCGACCCGAGCTTCGGGGCCGGCGGAATCCTGCGCCTCAACCCGACCAGCCACGATGACCTCCTGTACGCGCTCGAGATCGACGGAGTGGGCCGCATCGTCGCCGCCGGGCGCCGCGGCGGCGACGACCTGACCAACACCGCCGACACTTGGCTGGTGCGGCTGACGCCCGACGGCCACCTCGATCCCTCCTTCGGCAGCGGCGGCGAAACCGACGTCAACGTGGTTCCCCAAAGGGAGTTCGTCAGCGGCCTCGCTCTACAGCTCGACGGCCGGGCGGTGATCGCGGGCGACGTCTTCGCCGAAAGCGAGAAGATGCTCATCGGCCGGTTCACCGCCGATCCGCAACCGATCAAGGTCAGCCTCGTCGCGGCCAAAGCCCGTTGCGGGGGACGGAAAGCGACGATCGTCGGCACCCGTGGAGCCGACAGGCTGAAGGGGACCAAGAAGGCCGACGTGATCGCCGGGCTCGGCGGCAACGACAGGATCAGCGCCCTCGCCGGCAACGACGTCGTCTGCGGCGGCAAGGGCAAGGACGTGATCAACGGGGGCCCGGGCAAGGACAAACTGCTCGGCGAAGCCGGGAAGGACACGCTCGTGGGCGGCAACGGCAAGGACCGTCTGCTCGGCGGGTCCGGCAAGGACGTCTGCAACGGCGGCGCCGGCAAGGACGCGAAAGCCGCCGGCTGCGAGACCCGGAAGAAGCTGCCCTAAGAGCTAGGCGTCGTCGGTCTGGGCGGAGTCCGAAGGCTGCGGCGCCGGGCCGTCCTCGCCGGAGGGCTCGTCGCCCTCGCGGTTGCGCTTCGCCCCGACCCCGACCTTCTCGGGTTCGGTCTCCTCGGCCTCCGCGAGCTCGGACTTCGCCGGCTTCGCCGGGGGGACGATCCGCAGGTTCAGCGGCTTGTCCTCGTCGTCGCCGGACTCGTCGCGCTCGACCAGCACCGTTGAACCGGGGGCCAGTTCGGCGCCCTGGCGCAGGACCTCGTCGGCGAGCGGGTCCTCGATGTAGCGCTGGATCGCGCGGCGCAGTGGCCGGGCGCCCATCGACGGATCCCAGCCTTTGTCGACCAGCAGGTCTTTGGCCTCGTCGGTGAGGTCGAGCTGGAGCTCGTGCTCGGCGACCTGGACGCGGACCCGGTTGATCATCAGGTCGATGATCTCCTTGACCTCGTCCTTGGCCAGCTTGTGGAAGACGATCACCTCGTCGATCCGGTTGAGGAACTCGGGCCGGAAGACTTTTTTGAGGTCGCCCATGATCCGGTTTTTCATGTCGTCGTAGGACATGCCGGTCTCGTCGGCGACGGTGAAGCCGATCGAGGTGTTCTTCGCGATCTCCGAGGCCCCGATGTTCGAGGTCATGATCACGATCGCGTTGCGGAAGTCGACAGTCCGCCCCTGGGCGTCGGTCAGCCTCCCGTCCTCGAGGATCTGGAGCAGGATGTTGAAGACGTCGGGATGGGCCTTCTCGATCTCGTCGAGCAGCAGGACGCTGTACGGCTTGCGCCGCACGGCCTCGGTCAGCTGACCGCCCTCGTCGTAGCCGATGTAGCCCGGCGGGGAGCCGACCAGGCGGCTGACCGCATGCTTCTCCATGTACTCGGACATGTCGATCCGGACCATCGCCTCCTCGTCGCCGAACAGGAACTCGGCGAGGGTGCGGGCGAGCTCGGTCTTGCCGACCCCGGAGGGGCCGAGGAAGATGAACGAGCCGGCCGGCCGTTTCGGGTCCTTGATCCCGGCGCGGGAGCGGCGGATAGCTTTCGAGACCGCGGTGATCGCGACCTCCTGGCCGATCACCCGCTTGTGGAGCTCTTCCTCCATCCGGATCAGCTTCTTGGTCTCGGCCTCGGTCAGTTTGAAGACGGGGATCCCGGTCCACATCGAGACGATGTCCGCGATCTCCTCCTCGCCGACGTCGGGACGGTCGCCCTCCTCGCCCTCGGCCCACTCGTCTTCGAGCTGGCGCTTGCGGGTCGTCAGCTGACGCTCGGTGTCGCGCAGGTTGGCTGCCTTCTCGAATTCCTGGGCTTCGATCGAGGCCTCCTTCTCGCGCCGCGTCGTTTCGATTTCCTCCTCGAGGTCGCGGTAGACGGGAGGCGCGCTCATCGACTTGATCCGCATCCGGGACGCGGCCTCGTCGATCAGGTCGATCGCCTTGTCGGGCAGGAAGCGGTCGGAGATGTAGCGGTCGGCGAGCTCGGCGGCGGCGCCCAGGGCGTCGTCGGTGATGTTGACGCGGTGGTGCTGCTCATAGCGCTCGCGCAGCCCCTCGAGGATCTTCACGGTGTCCTCGACCGAGGGCTGGTCGACCTTGATCTGAGCGAAGCGGCGCTCCAGCGCCGAGTCGCGCTCGAGGTATTTGCGGTACTCGTCGAGCGTCGTCGCGCCGATCGTCTGCAGCTCGCCGCGAGCCAGCGCCGGCTTCAGGATCGAGGCGGCGTCGATCGCGCCCTCGGCTGCACCGGCTCCGACCAGATTGTGGAGCTCGTCGATGAAGAGGATGATGTCGCCGCGCTGGGTGATCTCTTTCATCACCTTCTTGAGGCGCTCCTCGAACTCGCCCCTGTACTTGGAGCCGGCGACCAGCGCCGCGAGGTCGAGGGTGTAGATCTGCTTGTTCTTCAGCAGCTCCGGCACCTCGCCTTTGTTGATCCGGGCGGCGAGCCCCTCGACGACGGCGGTCTTGCCGACGCCCGGCTCGCCGAGCAGCACCGGGTTGTTCTTGGTGCGGCGGGAGAGGATCTGCATGATCCGCTCGATCTCGGTTTCGCGGCCGATGACCGGGTCGAGCTTGCCCTCCTCGGCGAGCTTGGTCAGGTTGCGGCCGAACTGGTCGAGCAGTTTCGAAGACTTCTTGCCCTCGCCGCCGCCACCGGAGCCCGCGGCTGCGCCCTGGCGGCGACCGCCGGGGCCGGAGAGCATCCGGATCACCTCGTTGCGGATCTTGTCGGAGTCGGCGTCGAAGTCGAGCAGGATCCGGGCGGCGACGCCCTCGTTCTCGCGGACCAGCCCGAGCAGGATGTGCTCGGTGCCGATGTAGTTGTGGCCGAGCGAGAGCGCCTCGCGCAGCGCCAGCTCGAGGACCTTCTTGGCGCGCGGCGTGAACGGGATCTGGCCGGAGGTGACCTCCTCACCGGAGCCGACGATGCGGACGACCTGCGAGCGGACGCGCTCGGTGGTGATGTCGAGCGACTCGAGCACCCGGGCCGCCAGTCCCTCCTCCTCGCGGAGCAGGCCGAGCAGGATGTGCTCGGTGCCGATGTAGTTGTGCTTGAGCGTGCGGGCCTCTTCCTGGGCCAGGACGACTACCTGTCGGGCTCGCTCTGTGAATCTCTCGAACAATTCGCCTCTATCTCACTTCTGGTTGATCAAACGCTTTTCGGTGGCCGAAGTACCGGACGCCGGTCCCGGGATATCGGGAACCCTCCTAAGCGCCTCTTAAACGATACCGAGGGCGCCCCCCTGGCCTTCGGGGTCGGAAAGTCGCTGGTAGCGGGTTTTTAGGCGCCGAAAGGTGCTGAATCAGGCACGCATGGCGGGAAAAAGCACCACTTCGCGGAGGCTTTTCGCCCCGGTAAGAATCATTGCAAGGCGGTCAACCCCCAGTCCGACGCCCCCGGTCGGCGGCATTCCCTGTTCGAGCGCCTCGACGAAGGCCTCGTCGAACGGCTGCGCCTCCTCGTCGCCGCGGGCGAGCTCAGCGGCCTGCTGCTCGAACCGGCGCCGCTGCTCGTCGGGGTCGTTGAGCTCGGTGAACGAGTTGGCGATCTCCATCCCGCCGGCGAACGCCTCCCAGCGCTCGACTAGGCCCTCCTCGCTGCGGTGCGCCTTGGCGAACGGCGAGAGCTCGACCGGGTAGTCGACGACGAAGGTCGGCTGGATCAGCTCCGGCTCGACCGACTTCGAGAGCAGGCCGTCGACGAGCTTGCCCCAGCCCTCGGCCGGGTCGGGCTCGGTCCCCATCGCCGCCGCCAGCTCCTCGCGGCCGGGATGCTCGGCGATGTCGATCCCGGTCCGCTCGGAGATCGCCTCGCGCAGGGTCACCCGCCGCCATGGCGGGCTGAGGTCGATCGTCACCCCGTCGCGCTCGACCTCGAGTGTGCCGAGGACGCGCTCGGCGACCTCGGCCACCATCAGCTCGAGATCGTGGGCGGTCTTCTCATAGTCGGCGTAGGCCTCGTACCACTCGAGCATCGTGAACTCGGGGTTGTGCTTGTGGGAGACGCCCTCGTTGCGGAAGTCCTTGCCGAGCTCATAGACGCGGTCGATCCCCCCCACCACCAGCCGCTTCAGGTAGAGCTCGGTCGCGATCCGCAGGTAGAAGTCGCGGTCGAGCGCGTTGTGGTGGGTGACGAACGGGCGCGCCAGGGCGCCGCCGTAGAGCGGCTGCAGGACCGGCGTCTCGGCCTCGACGAAGCCGTGCTCGTCGAGCCAGCGCCGGATCTCGGCGATCGTGCGCGCGCGAAGGGCGAAGATCCGCCGGCTCTCCTCGTTCGCGAGCAGGTCGAGCTCGCGCCGGCGGTAGCGGGTCTCGACGTCCTCGAGGCCGTGGAACTTGTCGGGCGGCGGTCGCAGGCTCTTCGCCAGCATCCGCCAGCGGTCGATCGTAAGCGTCAGCTCGCCGCCGCTGCGGGTCGCCATCGCCGTCCCCTCGACGCCGATCAGGTCGCCGAGGTCGAGATCGACCAGCAGCCGATAGGGCTCCTCGCCGAGCACGTCCTCGCGGGCGTGCAGCTGGATCTGGCCGCTGCCGTCGCGGAGGTCGAGGAAGCAGGCCTTGCCGTGGCCGCGCCGGGC
>DATAOP010000064.1:0-15786 GCA_036265675.1 Solirubrobacterales bacterium | reverse complement strand
CATCTGGGCCGCCTCCGAGCCGGTCCCCGCCTGAGTCGTTGGCCGCGCTGGACCGGATCTCGGTCGCGGCGATCGGCAACACCGTCGCCGATCTGGAGGCCGAGGCGAAACGGGCCGAGGCGGCGGGGGTCGAGTGCGTCTGGGCGCCGGAGCTGTTCCGCTCCGCCGTCACCCAGGCCTCCTACCTCGCCGGCCGCACCGAGACGATCGGGATCGCAACCGGGATTATCTGGGCGTTCACCCGCAGCCCGTTCATCGTCGCTGTCAGCGCCCTCGACGTCGACGAGATGTCCGGCGGCCGCTTCCGGCTCGGGCTCGGCTCCGGCGTCAAACGGCTCAACGAAACCTGGCACAACGCGGCCTACGGGAAACCGGCCCCTCACCTGCGCGAGGCGATCGAGGCGACCCGGCTGATCATGCAGCAGGCCGGCAGCGGCGAGCCGATCCGCTACGAGGGCAGCTACTACGACATCGACATAAAGGGGTGGGTCCGGCCGCACCCGGCGCCGCGCGAGTCGGTGCCGATCTACACCGCGGGGGTCCAGGGCGGGATGTGCCGGATGGCGGGTGACGTCGCCGACGGCCTGATCGGCCACCCGATCCAGAGCCTGCGCTGGATCGACGAGGTGGTCGTCCCCTCCTTCGAGGAGGGGTTGCGCCGCTCCGGGCGCGACCGCGGCGACTTCGACTACCTGCCGACGGTCTGCTGCGCGATCGACGACGACGAGGCGAAGGCGATCGAGATGGCGCGGCGGACGATCTCCTTCTACGCGACCGTCAGGACCTACAGGCCGCTCTGGGAGCTGCACGGCTTCGCCGACGACGCCGCCGAGGCCGGCGAGGCCTTCCGCCGCGGCGACCTCGCCGCGGTCCCGGCCGCGATCAGCGACGAGATGGTCGACACCTACTGCGCCGCGGGCCCGCTCGACAAGGTGCGAGCGCGGGTCGAGCAGACCGCGGAGCGCGCCGATGGGCTCTTCCTCACCCCGCCGACCTACTTCATCTCGCCCGAGGAGCTGAGCGAGTACCAGAACCGGCTGATCGACGCCTTCGGCCCCGCATGAGCGCGGAGCGAGCCAGCGTCGAAAGGAGCCGTGAGGAGGAGGTGCTGGGAAGGGTGCGCGCGATCCCGGAGGGGTTCGTCGCGACCTACGGCGACGTCTCGCCGGGATCGCCACGCTACGCCGGCGCGGTCCTGTTCGAGGCCGCCGATCCCGACCTTCCCTGGTGGCGCGTCGTCAGGGCCGACGGCTCGCTCGCGAAGGGCGCCCGCCAGCGCCGGTTGCTGGTCGCCGAGGGCGTGCCCTTCCGCGGCGAGCGGGTCGCGATGGATCAGGCGCGCCTGCCCTGATCCGGGCCCCAGATTGGCTCGCGCCGGCCGGCGCCCGGGACCGCGACGCAGAACTCCGGCGCCGGGCCGAGGGCGAGCTCGCGGCGCCAGATCGTCGTCTCGGGGAGGTCGGCGAGGAAGGTGTCGGTCGGGACGAGGCGGGGCTTGTCGTGCCATTCGGCCCCTGCGGGCGGCTCGGCCGCCCCGCGCACCAGCGAGTAGACGGCGCCCCAGCCGGCCCCGGCGTCGTCGGCCGCGTGGTCGTGGGCGGGCCGCCTGGCGGCGTCGACGGCAGCCTCGTTCAAGCGGCCGAGGGAGCTCCAATCGTCGACCAGGTACCAGTCCTCGTAGCCCGGGCCCGGGTCGAAGGGCAGCTCGCCCAGCCGGAAGCAGGCCGACTCGGTCTCGAGCCTCGAGTGGAACTCCCGCAGCGCCTCCTCGTAGCGCTCCGGGTCCACCCCCTCGCGCGGCCGGTGCCAGAACAGGTAGGCGAGCATCGGGCCGCGCCTACTCCTCGCGGGGGGTGATGCGGAAGAGGGAGACGACCTCGGCCTGCTGCCCCTCCGGGTGGACGACGTAGGCGCTCGGCCCTCCTCCGAACCAGCCGGCGCTCTCGTTTTCGCCGACGTAGATCCCGGGGTGGTGCCTGCCCTCGCCGTCCTCGACCCAGACCCTGTCGCCCTCGCTGAAGGCGTGCGGCGCGTCCTCGCTCATGGTTAGAGCCTATTGACAGAGGAGGGACGGCCGGCCCCTCCGCTCACTGCCCGGCGGAGGGGCCGTGCCGAAGCCCGCCCCTAGGGGCAGACCACGATCAGGTGGAAGTCGGCGTCCTCGTTGGCACCCGATTTGTCGCGGGTGTGAACTTCGATCACCCCTGGGTTGGCCGGTGACGTGTTGGTCTGCGCGTAGCCGGAGGTCGGAACCGTCGTGCCGGCGTTGTTGCGACCTGCGACGTCGGCGCAGGCGGTGATGTTCTGCGGCATCCCGATGAGCACCGCGCCACCGCCCTCGGCCGCGGTGATGCCCGCGTCGCTCGCCCTGGCCAACGCGGCGTTGCCGGGTCCCGCCGGGTTGTTCACCACGGCCCAGTAGGTGTTCGCCGCGCGGTGAGCGACCGGCACGACACCGAGCTTCTTGGTGTTGATCTGGAAGCCGGTCAGCGTCTTGTGCTTCAGCTTGCCGCCGCCGATCGTCTGCTTCTTGATCGCACCGCCGTTGATGTGCTGCGCGGCATACGCGGTTCCCCCCAGCGCAACCGCCAGCGCGATCAGCGCCACGACCATCGCCGGTGACGGGGGCTTCTTCATCAGCCTCGTCATCACTGCTCCTTTCGGCCGCCGCAGCCGGGGCCACGGTCACCCTCGCCACGGGCGGCTAACCCGGCCGCCCTGAGTCACTTACCTGAAATTAGGTAACAGCTTCGACGCGATGAAGTCGCGGTCCTGCGCCGCCCGGGCGCTCGCTTGCAACTACTCGGGCAGCGCCTCGGCCCAGCGCCTGAAGCCGCCACCATCGGTGACGGCGGGACCGTGCCCCGGCAGGATCACCTTCGGCTTGAGCTCGGCGAGCCTGCGGATCGAGCGGCGGTTCTCGGCCGGGTCGGGCGTGAGGTTGGCGGGTGGCTCGGCGAGCCTGGTCCGCAGCGATACGTAGCTGATGTTGCGAATCACGTCGCCGCAGATCGCGACCCGGTCCTCCTCGCGGAAGAAGATCACCTCGCCCGGGGAGTGGCCGGGCGCGTGGACGACGCGGAACCCACCGACTTCATCGCCCTCGTTCAGCAGCCGGTCGACCTTGCGGGGCGGGCCGGCCCAGAGCCGGGCGTAGAGGCGCGACTGAAGTCCGTTGGTGGCGGCGATCGGGCGCCGGCCCTCCATCGCGTCGACGTCGTCGGGATGGCAGGCAAGCGGAACGCCGCGCTCTTCGCAGACCGCCCTCGCGCACCCCTGGTGGTCGCAGTGGGCGTGGGTCAGGGCGAGCAGCGCCAGTCTGCGGCCCTCGATCTGCTTGAAGATCCGGCCCCGGTCCCAGCGGCGGCCCGCGTCGATCAGGACGTCGCCGGCGAGATAGACGTTGATCAGCGGCCGCGGGGACTCGTCGAGCCGCCAGACGTCGCGCGCGACGCTCTTCATCAATGGTCGATGCCGAGGGTGCCGCGCGGGTCGCCGGAATGGTCGGCGAGGTCCTCGAGCGCGGCGATCTTCCGCTCGCCTTCGATCCGCGCCGGGTGGTCGGCGGGCAGCGGCTCGATCAGGCGATGGATCCGGTTGCGGACCTGGAGCGCGAAGTGAGGGGTCGAGGCGCCGGCCAGGGCGCGGATGTCCTCGGGGGTGATCTCGCGGTCGGGCGCGAGGAGGTTCGGGTTCTCTGCCTCGCTCAACGTTCTCCTCCTCCGATCTTCGCCAGTTCCGCCAGCTCGTCGATTTCCGCCTGCTGTGTCACGTCGATTGTGTCCTGGTCTCCGATCAGCCAGACATGGTTGTAGAAGGCGCGGGTCGGGTCCGTCGTGTAGCCCGGCTTGACGTCGAGCAGGTATTCGCGCAACGCCGCCGGAAGCGTATCGGCGCTGTCGGTGAGCAGCAGCGGCCCCCACGTCCCCGAGGCCGAGAGAGGGGCCGCGGCGACCGCGTCGAGCGGCGAGTCCGAGCGGGCGACGACGAAGCCGTGGCCGGGGTCGTTCACGTTCCAGCCGAACCCCGCGTCGGAGTAGCGGGCGAGTGCGACCGAGTTTGTGACGGGGTCCTCGCCCGAGACGCGCCGGACCCGCTTGTCGATCGCGGCGATTCGGCGAACCACCTGCGACGAGATCGCCGAGGAGGGTCCGAGGACGTAGACCGGGACCTCCGGATGGCGACGCAGCGCCTCTTCGGTCGGCTTCGGCAGCGATTCGGCGTCCGCGTAGAGGACGGGGTCGCCCGAGCGGGCCGCCCAGGCCGCGGCCGGCATCGCGAAGGCGGGCTTCGCGGCGGGGGCGACGATCACGTGGTCCGGAGGCCCGCCGAGGAGTTTGTCGCGCAGCTTCGCGATCGTGGCCGCGGCCTCGGGGCCGGCGCCGTGGATCCGGGTCGTCTGGAGCCCGGAGGGGGCGGCGGCTTCGCCGATCGCAAACGTCTGCGCGCCGTGGGCGGGGCCGGACCCCGCCGGGTCCAGCGACTGGATTGCTTCCTCCGTCGCATCCGGCACCTCGTCCGCATTCGAGATCAGCAGCGGCGCCCTGATCGGTTCCGCCATCAGCACCGATGCCGCAACCGCGCTCTGCCAGTCGGCTTCGTCGACGAGGGCGACCGCGTCGGGGCGCTGTTCCGGCGTCTGCGACGGGAACACCGCGAGCGCGACGCCGGCAGCGTTCGAGGCCGGGTCGCCGCCTCCGACCCTGGTCGTGTTGTTGGTCGCGAATCCCGGAAAGCCGATTTCTTCCGGCGCCTCGGTCTCGACCGGTTCCGGGGTGGTGGCTTCAGGTCGCTTCGCTGTCTGTTCGCCGCCCGGGGCGGCGCTGGGGATCGAGTTGCCGTCGTTCGATCCGCCGCCGACGATCGCGGCGACGATGAAGACGACGGCGATCAGAACCAGCGCCGCGACGACCTTGATCGCGCCCGGCAGCTGCCGGCGATCGTGCTCGGGAGGGACGCGCGCCGGCGATTGCCCACCCCCGGGGACCGGCACATCGGCATTGATCGGCTGGCTCCTGCGTGCCACGAAGCGCAACCTAGAGCAACGGGGACGGCGCGGTGCGACCGAAACTGGCTGGTCGGTCAGCTAACCTTTTAGGAGCATTGACTGACCAGTCAATCAACCACCGCGCCGACCGCTAGGAGACCGATGAATTTCGAACTGAACGACAAGCAGCTGGAGTTCAAGGACCGCTGCCGGGTTTTCGCCCGCGATGTGATCCGGCCGGCGGCGCGGAAGCACGACGAAGAGGAGAGCATCCCCTGGGAGGTCATCCGCGAGGCGCGCAGGCAGGGCTTCGGGACGCTCGAGTCGATCCAACGCTCGGCCGCCGATCCGGAGGGGCAGCTGCAGGTGATCTCGGCCGAAGAGTTCCACTGGGGCTGCGCCGGGACGGCGCTCGCGATCTCGGGCTCCGGGCTCGCCGCCGCCGGAATCGCGTCGTCCGGCACGCCGGAGCAGATCGCACGCTGGGTCCCGGAGTGCTTCGGGAGCGCCGACGAGGTCAAGCTCGGCGCCTACGCCGTCACCGAGCCGCAGGCCGGCTCCGACGTCAAGAGCCTGAAGACGACCGCGAGGCGGGACGGCGAGGAGTGGGTCCTGAATGGGACCAAGGTCTTCATCACCAACGGCGGCATCGCCGACGTCCACGTGGTCGTCGCCACGGTCGACCCGTCGCTGGGGACGAGGGGCCAGGCGTCGTTCGTCGTCGCCAAGGGGACGCCCGGCCTGAGCCAGGGCAAGAAGGAGTCGAAGCTCGGGATTCGCGCCTCGCACACCGCCGAGGTCGTGCTCGAGGACTGCCGGGTGCCCGGCGACTGCCTGCTCGGCGGCGACGAGAAGCTGGAGAAGAAGCTTCAGCGCGGTCGCGAAGGCAAGAAATCGCGCGGCGCCGACGCCCTCGCCACCTTCGAGGTGACCAGGCCGCTGGTCGGCGCGTCGGCGCTCGGCATCGCTCAGGCCGCCTACGAGTGGACGATCGAGTACCTCGACGGGCGGACCGAGGAAGGCATGCCACTGGGCCAGACCCAGCGGGTCCAGCAGACGATGGCCGACGTTGCGACCGAGATCGAGGCGGCGAGGCTGCTCGTCCAGCGCGCTGCCTGGATGGGGCGAAATGGCGTGCCGATGCGCGGCGGCCAGGGATCGATGTCGAAGCTGAAGGGGGGCGACGTCGCGATGTGGGCGACGACGACCCTGATGGACCTCGTCGGTCCCCCCGCCTGGAGCACCGATTGTCCGCTCGAGAAGTTCTTCCGCGACGCCAAGATCTACCAGCTGTTCGAGGGGACGGCCGAGATCCAGCGGATGGTCATTTCCCGGATGCAGGCCGCCGAATACGCCGAGCGCCTCGGCTACGGCGCCGAGATCGCGGCCGAGGCGATCGCCGCCAAGAGCAGCACCGAGAAGCTCCCGGCGGCCGCCTAGCGCAACAGCGGTTGCAGGGGCAGGGATTCGCGGCGGGCCGCCGACCGCGGCTCGCTAGCCTGCCTCGCCATGCTCCAGATTCGCACTGCCCCGGCGGCGCTGCTGGCCGCCGCGGCGGCGCTGATCGTGCTGCTCCTCTCGAGCACGCCTGCGTCCGCCCAGGATCTCAGCTCGAAGCTCGAAGCGAGGGAATCGAAGCTCTCGCACGTGCGCGAGCGTGCCGGGGTGCTGACGACCACGATCTCCCACTACCGCGACCAGATCGAACGCCTGACCGGCGAGGTCGCCTCGCTGCACAGGGAGGAAGCCGACGTCAGGAGGCGCCTTGACGCGAAGCAGGCCGAACTCGACGACGCGGTCGCCGAACTCGATGTCGCGAAGAAGCACCTGGAGGTCGTCAGGGCGCGCCTGAAGCGGGCGCTGGTGACGCTCCGGCGGCGCCTGGTCGCGATCTACGAGACGGGCACTCCCGACATGCTGAGCGTGATCGTCGGTGCCCGGGGCTACGACGAGCTGATCGACCGCACCGAGTACCTGGAACGGATCCACAGCATGGACGAAGCCGTCATCGACAGGGTCCAGCAGCTCCGCGATCAGGTGCAGTCGACGGTCCGCAGGCTGCGCTCGGCGAAGCTCCGGATCGAAGCGGCGCGCGACGCGATCGCCGCCGAACGCGACGCGCTCGCCACCGCGCGCTCGGCCCTGCAGAAGCGGCAGACGAAGCTGGTCGCGGCGCGACGCGATCGTGAGGCGGCGCTCGCGAAGATCAACGAACACGAACAGCACCTCGAGGGCGAGGTCGGAGAGATTCAGGCCGAAATCGCGGCCCAGCTTGCCCCCTCCGGCTCGCTGCCGGCGGGCCCGATCCGCTACGGCTCGGGGCAGCTGATCTGGCCGGTCGACGGCGCGGTCGTCTCCGGCTTTGGGATGCGTTGGGGGCGGATGCACGAGGGGATCGACATCGCCGTCCCGGAAGGGACCCCGATTCGCGCCGCCGACGCCGGCACGGTCGTCCTCGTGCAATCCGAGTCGGAAAGCGGCGGATACGGCAACTTCACCTGCCTCGACCACGGCGGCGGGCTGCAGACCTGCTACGCGCACCAATCCTCGGTCGCGGTCAGCGCCGGTCAGAGCGTCTCCCAGGGCCAGGTGATCGGCTATTCAGGCTGCACCGGGCACTGCTTCGGCCCCCATGTGCATTTCGAGGTGCGGATCGGCGGCGTGCCCACGGACCCGCTCGGATACCTCTAAGGTCCTAATAGCGATTAGATTGAAATCGGATATTGGTCTAAAAGTCCAAATTTTCAGTATGGAGAAAAAGGATTCGCAGGCCAATATGGGTATTGACCAATCGGAGAGACGAAGCAGGAGGACTCGTTGATACGTCACTCCCAGTCATATCTATTCGGAGCAATCTCAGGCACGGCGGTGATCGCGGCGGCAGTCGTGTGCTTCATCCTGTTCGTGTCCGCGCAGGCGCTCCGTGACTGGCCGATCTCCGATCTGAACTTGCCCGGTGGCGGCAACGACTCGGCAGCGGTCGCGCCCGCCAAGTCGCTCGGCGGCAGCCCGACCAACGCCGCCGCGGCGAACCTCAACGGTCCGATCACCGCCCATCCCGCCAGGGTTGGCGCCGCGCCCAAGGCCGGCGGCGGCAACGGCGGCCGGCCCGCGCACCGGCACCACCAGGCGACCGGGAAGGTTTCGCCCGAGACGCAGATCCAGGGCAGCCGCGGGGTCGACTCCGCTCCGGTCAAACAGCCTTCCAGCACCTCGCCCGCACCCGCGCCGACGCCCGGCACCACGCCGCCGCCGTCCGGCTCGGGAACAGCTTCTCCGTCGCCCAGCGGCGGCAACGGCTCGTCGCCTGCCACCGGCAACAGCGGCGGCAACAGCAATAGCGGCGGCAACAGCAACAGCGGCAACCCGCCCGCGAGCAACGTCGGAACCCGGACCACGCGGCAGGTGACGAAGACCGTCAAGGAAATCTCCACCACCGCCACCCCGCCGGCACCCACGCCCGTCACCCACGCGGTCCAGGAAGTCGAAGAAAGGGTCATGCCGACCCCGCCGCCCGCCGGGTCGACGAGCGAAAAGGTCACCGAAGCGATCGGCAAGATCGGCAAGTAGCCGCACAGGACGCCCCAGGCGTCACAATGCCCGTCGATGATGGGCCCTGTGAGGACATTGGAGAACTCCGCGCACACGCCTGCCGGCGGCGGACCTGCGCGGTCCTGTGTCCTCGGTCGGCCGAATAGCGTCCGACTATTCGGCCTTCCTGCGTCCTTGTCCCGCTTGGTCCGGCGCTCGCCAGTCGCATACCCGGAGTTCTCCAATGTCCTCTGATGTAGAACCCGGCAGCGCGCTCGCCGACCCGATCGCGGGGTCGCCGGTCTTCCCCGCCGACAGCCGGATCAACGAGCGCGGCCGGATCGAGATCGCGGGCTGCGACGTCATCGAGCTCGCCGCCGAGTTCGGCACCCCGGCCTACGTCTATTCCGAGGACGACCTCCGCGTTCGCGCCCGGCAGACGCTGGCGGCATTCACCGAGCGGACCGAGAGCTTCGAGGTCCTCTACGCGAGCAAGGCCCTCAGCTGCACCGCCGCCTACCGCCTGTTCGCCGAGGAGGGACTCTCCTGCGACGTCGCCTCGGGCGGCGAGCTGCACCTGGCGCTCGGCGCCGGCTTCGACCCGGCCCGGATCTACATGCACGGAAACAACAAGACGGAGGCCGAGCTACGGGCGGCGCTCGACGCCGGCATCGGTCATGTGATCGTCGACTCGCTCGACGAGATCGATCGTCTCGAACGGCTCGCCGCCGGGCGCCGCCAGCGGGTCCTGCTGCGGGTCACGCCGGGGATCCGGCCCGACACCCACGAGAAGATCGCCACCGGCCAGGAGGACTCGAAGTTCGGGATCCCTCTGGCGGCGCTGCCGCGGGCGGTCGAGCGCTGCGAGGCGGCGGGGCTTGAGGTCCGAGGCCTCCACGCCCACATCGGGTCGCAGGTCTTCGACCTCGAGGTCTACCAGCGGCTGGCCGAGGTGCTGGTCGCTGCCGGCGACTATCCCGAGGTCAACATGGGCGGCGGCTTCGCGGCCGCCTACACCCGTGACCAGGCGCCGCCGCCCCCGGCGGCCTACGCCGAGGCGATGCTCGAGCGCCTGCCCGACGGGATCAGGCTCCTCTGCGAGCCGGGCCGCTCGCTGGTCGCCAACCCCGGCGTCTCGCTCTACACGGTCGGGACGGTCAAGGACGTTCCCGGGGTGCGGCGCTACGTCGCGGTCGACGGCGGCATGGCCGACAACATTCGACCGATGCTCTACGGCGCCGCCTACGAAGCCGAGATCGCCGATCGGGTCGGCGACTCGACCGCGTGCCGCCTGGTCGGGATGCACTGCGAGTCCGGCGACGTCCTGATCGAGGAGGCGCGGCTCGAGGACCCCCGGGTCGGGGACGTCGTCGTCGTCGCCGCCACCGGCGCCTACGGCCACTCGATGGCGAGCAACTACAACGCCGTGCCCAGGCCTCCCGTCGTCTTCTGCAGCGACGGCGACGCCCGTGTCGTCGTCCGCCGCGAGACCAATGAGGACCTGACGGCACGCGATGTCTGAGCCGTTTCGGATCGGGCTGCTGGGGCGCGGCACCGTCGGTGCCGCCTTCGCCGACCTGCTCGGGGAGCGCGCCGCCGCGGTCGAGGAGGCCACCGGGCGGCCGGTCGAGCTCGCCGGGACCCTGACCCGCAGCGAGGGAGACTTCGGTGAGATCCTCGGGCGTTCGGACCTGATCGTGGAGCTGATCGGTGGCACCGACCCGGCCCGCGAGTACGTGCTCGAGGCGCTGCGCAGCGGCAGGCCGGTGGTTACCGCGAACAAGCAGCTGCTCGCCCAGCACGGCGAGGAGCTGTTCGGGGCGGCGCGCGAGGCCGGCGTCCAGCTCCGGTTCGAGGCCGCGGTCGCCGGGGTGATCCCGATCGTGCGCGCGATCCAGGAGAGCTTCGGCGTCACCGAGATCGACAAGGTCTTCGGGATCGTCAACGGGACGACCAACTTCATCCTCAGCGAGATGGCGGCGAGCGGCGTCGCCTACCGCGAGGCCCTGTCCCGGGCCCAGGACCTCGGCTACGCCGAGGCCGATCCGACCGACGACGTCAGCGGCGCCGACGCGGCGGCGAAGATGGCGATCCTCGCCCGCCTCGCCTTCCACGCCCCGGTGACCCTCGACCATGTCGCCTACGAGGGGATCGAGGGGGTGACGCCCGACGACATCTCCTACGCCCGCGAGCTCGACCTCTCGCTGAAGCTGCTCGGCGTCGCCGAGCGGCGCGACGGCGGGATCAGCGTCCGCGTCTTCCCCTGCTTTCTCTACGGCGGCCACCCGCTCGCTCCGGTCGCCGGGCCCTTCAACGCGGTGATGGTCGAGGCGCCGGCGATCACCGAGGTGACGATGTCGGGGCCCGGAGCCGGCGGGATCCAGACCGCGTCGGCGGTGCTCAGCGACGTCGTCTCGATCATCTCCGGCGAGGCGCCGGTCCACGAGGCGGGCTCCGATCTGGAGCTCGTCTCCGACGTCAGCTCCTCCTTCTACCTCCACCTCGAGGTCGCCGACCGGCCCGGCGTCCTCGCCCAGATCGCGCGCGTGCTCGGCGACAACGAGGTCTCGGTCAAGAGCGTGGTCCAGCGCGGAATCGGCGACGACGCGCGGCTGGTGATGGTCGTCCACGAGTGCCGCGAGTCGAACTTCGCCGCCGCCGTCGCCGAGATCGCCGGCCTCGACGAGCTGCGGGCGCCACCGCGCTTCATCCGCGTGATCGAGGAGGAGTTCGTATGAGCGTCTGCGGACCAAGCGTCGAAATCTGATCATGCGCGCAGCGGAGCAGACGCGAAAGGCTTGTTCATGGCTCGGTCGCTGATCGAGCGGTACCGGGACCGGCTGCCGCTCGAGGAGGGCGATCCAGTCGTCACCCTGAACGAGGGCTCGACGCCGCTGATCGAGGCCGAGCGGCTCTCGGAGCGGCTCGGGGTGCGGGCGCTGCTCAAGTTCGAGGGGGCCAACCCGACCGGGAGCTTCAAGGACCGCGGGATGACGGTTGCCGTCTCGCGGGCGAAGGCGCGCGGGGCGGAGGCCGTGATCTGCGCCTCGACCGGCAACACTGCGGCGAGCGCCGCCGCCTACGCCGCCCGCGCCGGGCTGCGCGGCGCGGTGATCGTCCCCGAGGGGAAGATCGCGATCGGCAAGCTCGCCCAGGCGCTGATGCATGGCGCTCGGGTGATCGCCCTGCAGGGCAACTTCGACGAGGCGCTGCGAATCGTCCGCGACCTCGCCGAGCGGCATCCGATCGAGCTCGTCAACTCGGTCAACCCGTTCCGGATCGAGGGCCAGAAGACCGCCGCCTTCGAGGTGATCGAGGAGATCGGGGAAGCGCCGGCCGCCCTCGCGATCCCGGTCGGCAACGCCGGTAACGTCACCGCCTACTGGCAGGGATTCCAGGAGATGGACGCCGCTCCGGTCCTCTACGGCTTCCAGGCCGAGGGCGCCGCGCCGCTGGTCCGCGGCGCCGCGGTCGAGAACCCGGAGACGGTCGCCTCGGCGATCCGGATCGGCAACCCGGCTCGCTGGGAGGAGGCGATGGCCGCCTTCACCGCCTCCCGCGGGCGGGTCGCCGCGGTCTCCGACGAGCAGATCCTCGACGCCTACCGCTGGCTCGCCGCCAACGAGGGTGTCTTCTGCGAGCCCGCCTCGGCCGCCTCCGTCGCCGGCCTGCTCGCGCACGGGATGCCGGTGCTCGAGGGTGAGCAGCCGCCCGAGTCGGTCGTCTGCGTCCTCACCGGCCACGGCCTCAAGGACCCCGACACCGCGTTGTCGAAAGCGCCCCCGGTGGTCAATTGCGAGAACGACCTCGAGGCCGTCGAGCGCGCGGTATTTGCATGACGGCCAGGCACCGGATCGTGCGGGTCCCGGCCTCCTCGGCCAACCTGGGGCCGGGCTATGACGTGATGGCGGCGGCGCTGGACCTCCACCTCGAGCTCGAGATCGCCGAGACCGGCGAGTTCTCGTTCGACCCCGGCCCGGTCGATGTCCCCGGCGGACGCGACAACCTCCTGGTCCGTGCGTTCGAGACCCTTCACCCGGCCGACGGGATCGGGTTCCACCTGCGCGAGGCGATCCCGCTCACGCGCGGCCTCGGGTCGAGCGCGGCGGCGATCGTCGCCGGCCTCGTCGCGGCCGATCATCTCTTCGAGCTGGCGCTCTCGCGCGAGGAGCTGCTGGCGCGGGCGACGGAGATCGAGGGACACCCCGACAACGTCGCGGCGGCGATCTATGGCGGCTTCGTCATTTGCGGCGGCGACGGCGCCGACGGTGTCCCGAGCGCAGCGCGTTTCGACCCACCCGATGGCCTCGAGGGGATCGTCGTGATCCCCGCAGAGGAGGTCTCGACCGAGCGCGCGCGGCAGGCGATCCCGGCCGATGTCCCGCTGGCCGACGCGGTCGCCAACATCGCCGCCGCCTCGCGACTGGTGCTCGGCCTGCGAAGCGCCGACCTCGACCTCGTCGCCGGCGGCCTGGCCGATCGCATCCACCAGCCGCGCCGGCGCGAGCTCTACCCGCGCTCGATGGAGCTGGTCGACTCCGCCCGCGACCTCGGCGCTCTCGGCGCGACGATCTCCGGCGCCGGCCCTACCGTCCTCGTCTGGACGACCTGGCAGGACGCCGGCAAGGTCGCCGAGGCGCTCGAGGATCGGGCGTCGGGCTGGGCGGAGGTGCGGCGGCTCCCGTTCACGCCGCTTGGCGCGGACGTTCCGGAGCTCTAGGCGAACTCACTGAAGACGTGGGCGCCCGCGAGCGGCCAGTTTCCCACCGCTGATGGACATCCGGTGGCGCGTGAGGCAGATGTTGCCGTCGCTGCACCCCCAAGGTAGGGTCGGGGCCATGGCCGACGGCTACACGATCAAGAATCGCGACGAGTTCGAGGTGATGGAGGGCTCCGGCGACGCGACCTGGCTGCTGGCGCGAAAAGCGCTCGGAACCGATTGCTTCGGCTTCAACCTGGTCCAGATTGCGCCCGGGGGCCAGATCCCGGAGCACAACCACGGCAACTCCGGCGAGGTCGAGGTCTACATCGTCCTCGACGGTGATGCGACGCTGCGACTCGGCGGCGAGGATCACCCGGCTCCGGCCGGAACCTATGCATCGATCGACCCGGAAACCAGTCGCACGATCCTGAACCGGTCCGACGCTTCCGTCACCGCGCTGTTGATCGGCGTCCTGCCCGACGGCGGCTACGAGCCGATGTCCTGGGGCTAGCCGCGCTCTCAATACGTCGTTTGCGGGGCAAACCGAAGCTATGCCTCAGGCGCCCCTCGCGGCCCTATAATTCTCCGACTCGTCAACCCGTCGCGCACCCGCTCGAAGAAGGTGCGGATCCCGGGAGGTCAACATGAGCGGTATCCAGTCACCGAAGAACGCGGGCGGTGATTTTCGCTACTCGCCCGAGCAGGAATACCGACCGCGGGTCTCGCCGCCGAGCGTCGAAGACCGCGACGCGTGCGCGATCTACGCCTCTGTGCGCAAGGACGCGACCCCGAGCCACGAGCCGATCCGCAGGGCGATTCCGGCCCTGCAGAAGATGCTCCACCGCGCCGGCAACGTCGACGGCGAGGGTGACGGGTGCGGCGTCCTCCTGGACATTCCCCGCAAAATCTGGGCGGAGGAGGTCCGCAGCGGCGGCCACGACCCTTCGCTGACCCTCGACGACGCCTTCGCCGTCGCCCACGTCTTCGTCGAGCGGACCGCGGACCTGCAGCAGGTCCAGCACGACGCGCGTGAGCTGCTCGGTCGCGGCGGCTTCCGGATCCTCGCTGAGCGGATCGGGGCGGTCGACTCGACCGCGCTCGGGCCGACCGCGCGCGAGGAGGAGCCGCACTTCTGGCAGCTCTGCGGCCTCGTCGCCGACGCCTCGCACCGCGACCGCGTCCTCTTCGGCCTCCTGACGGAGCTCGAGCTGCGCCTCGGCGTCCACGTCCCCTCGTTCTCGGCGACCACCTGCGTCTACAAGGTGATGGGCTCGCCGAAGGTGCTCGCCGCCTACTACCCCGACCTCAGCGACGAGCGCTTCGAGACGATCGGGTGCTTCGGCCACAACCGCTACTCGACCAACACCTGGCCCTCGTTCAAACGGGTCCAGCCGTTCTCCGTCCTCGGCCACAACGGCGAGATCAACACGATCGAGCAGCTGCGCCAGGAGGCGCGGATGCTCGGGGTCCCGATCCCGGAGGGGAACTCCGACTCGCAGGACCTGAACCGGACGATCGAGACGCTGGTCAGCCGCGACGGCCTCACCCTCGCCGAGGCGATGGAGATGGTGGTGCCGCCGATCGTCGATGCGATCCGCGCCCTGCCGGAGGAACTGCACGGCTTCTACATGTACCTGCACCAGGCGATGGGCCCGTTCGCGCAGGGCCCGGTCGCGCTGATCGCCCGCCACAGCGACGAGTGCGTGTTCTCTGCCGACGCCCTTGGCCTGCGGCCGCTCTGGCAGGTCGAGACCGACGATGACTTCATCTTCAGCTCCGAGCCGGGCGTCGTCGCCGTCAGCGAGATGGTGAGCGAGCCGAAGCCGCTCGCTCCCGGCGAGAAGGTCATGGTCGAGATCGATCGCGAGCGCAAGCGCTCGCTGCTCTGGCCCCACGACGAGATGCTCCGGATCGTCCGCGAGCGCTGGCTGAAGCGCAACGGCGTCGAGCAGGTCGGCCCCTACGAGCGCGCGCTCGAGACCGGCGGCCCGCTCGAGGGCGGCGAGGTCCCCGGCTACTCCGACGCCGGCCCCGAGGAGCCGGTCAAGGTCTCCGACCGCGTCCTCGCCGGGTTCGGCTGGCAGCGCGATGACGTCAAACTCGTCCAGCAGATGGCGTCCAACGGCGCCGAGCCAATCGGGTCGCTCGGTTACGACGGGCCGCTGGCGGCGCTCTCCCCCGAGCGTCAGAACCTTGCCGATTACTTCAAGGAGACGGTCGCCGTGGTCACCAACCCGGCGATCGACCGCGAGCGCGAGGTCGAGCACTTCTCGACCAGGGCCGTGTTCGGCAGGCGGCCGGCGATCCGCGCCGGGGGAGAGGACACCGAGACGATCGAGACGGCCTTCCCGGTCATCCTCGGCGGCCACCACGACCTGGCGCCGCTCTCGGACAGGACCTACCGCAAGATCGCGCGCGAACACGAGACCTACCTGCTCGAGGACCTCTGGGAGGAGTTCCGGGGGCGCTCGGGCGCGGTCGACATCTCGCTGCTCGAGTCGGAGACGACCAAGGGCGCGATCGAGCGGATCAAGCAGGAGGCCGTGAAGAAGGTCCGCGACGGGGC
>DATAOP010000063.1:0-14922 GCA_036265675.1 Solirubrobacterales bacterium | reverse complement strand
TCGACACCGGCCTCGTGCAGCCGCTCGGCGTCGGCCGGCGGGATGATGCCGCCGGCGACCACCGGCGCCTCGACGCCCTCCTCGCGCCACCGCCGCACGACCTCGGGGACGAGCTCGAGGTGGGAGCCGGAGAGGATCGAGAGGCCGACAACGTCGACGTCCTCCTGCAGGGCGGACTCGGCGATCTCCTCAGGAGTGAGTCGAATGCCCTGGTAGATCACCTCCATGCCCGCGTCGCGGGCGCGCAGGGCGATCTGCTCGGAGCCGTTTGAATGGCCGTCGAGGCCGGGCTTGCCGACGAGGATCTTGATCCGGTGCCCGATGCGCTCGGAGACCTCGTCGACGCGGCGGCGGATCGCGGCCAGCTGCTCGCGGTCGGCCGGCGGGGCGGCTCCGTCGACGCCGGTCGGGCCGCGGTAGCGGCCGAACGCCTCGCGCAGGACCTCTGCCCACTCGCCCGTGGTCGCTCCCGCCTTGGCGGCGGCGATCGTCGCCGGCATCACGTTCTGGGAGTCATCCGCGGCGACCTTGGCGAGCTCGCCGAGCGCTGCCTCGACCGCGCCCTCGTCGCGCTCGGCCTTCCACGCCTCCAGCGCCTCGATCCGCTCGCGCTCGACCTCCGGATCGGGGGTGAGGATGCCGCCGTCGGCTCCCGCCGTCAGGGGCGAGTCCTCGGTCTCGGTGAAACTGTTCTGGCCGATCACCTTCTGCTCGCCGGTCTCGATGCGCGCCACCCGCTCGCGATGGGACTCGACCAGGCGGGCCTTCATGTAGGGGACGGCGGCGACGGCGCCGCCGTGCTCCTCGACCACCGCCATCTCGGCGCGAGCGCCCTCAGTCAGCTCCTCGACGAGGCCGTCCATCACCTTCGAGCCCTCGAAGATGTCGGGGTACTCGAGCAGGTCGGTCTCGTTGGCGAGCACCTGTTGGATCCGCAGGCTCCACTGCTGGTCCCAGGGGCGTGGCAGCCCCATCGCCTCGTTCCAGGCGGGCAGCTGGATCGCCCGTGCCCGCGCGTCGCGGCTCAGCGTCACCGCGAGCGCCTCCAGCACGATCCGCTGGATGTTGTTCTCCGGCTGCGCCTCGGTGAGGCCGAGGCTGTTGACCTGGACGCCGTAGCGGAAGCGCAGCATCTTCTCGTCGGTGACGCCGTAGCGCTCGCGGCCGATCTCGTTCCAGAGCCGGCCCATCGCGCGCAGCTTGGCGATCTCCTCGACAAGGCGGATGCCGGCGTTGACGAAGAAGGAAATGCGGCCGAAGACCTTCGGGAAGTCGTCATCGGCGACCTGGCCGCGCGCTTTCACCTCGTCGAGCACGGCGATCCCGGTCGAGAGGGCGTAGGCGATCTCCTGCACGGGCGTCGCCCCAGCCTCCTGCAGGTGGTAGCTGCAGATGTTGGTCGGGTTCCAGCTCGGCACCTCGTTGACGGTGAAGGCGACCATGTCGGCGATCAGCCGCATCGAGGGCTCGGGCGGGAAGGCGTAGGTCCCGCGTGAGAGGTACTCCTTGATGATGTCGTTCTGGGTCGTCCCCTTGAGCTTGTCGCGCCCGATGCCGTTCTCCTCGGCGACCGTGATGTAGAGGGCGAGCAGCCAGGCCGCCGTCGCGTTGATCGTCATCGAGGTGTTCATCTCGTCGAGCGGGATGCCGTCGAGGAGCTGGTGCATGTCGCCCTTGTTGGCGATCGAGACGCCGACCTTGCCGACCTCGCCGCGGGCGAGGACGTGGCCGGGGTCGTAGCCGGTCTGGGTCGGGAGGTCGAAGGCGACCGAGAGTCCGGTCTGGCCCTTTTCGAGGTTGCGGCGGTAGAGCTCGTTCGAGCGCCGCGCGTCGGAGTGGCCGGCGTAGGTCCGCATCACCCACGGGCGGTCGGGCTCTGGAAGTCGGTGCTCGGACATCTCCGTCAATGATATTTGCGGAGCGGGGAAAGTCTGCGTTCATCGGTCACTCCGCGCATCTTTCGCCCCAGGCTGTGTTTAGGCTCCGACGATGCGATTTCGCGGAAAAGCAGCGCTTTTGACCCTGCTCGCAACCATGCTTGCGGCGACAGCCGTGGCCAGCGGCGCGCCTGTCGGCGTCTACCGGAACGCGATGGGAAGCGAGACCCAACGCGGGGAGATGCGCAAGCTGAGCGGCCAGAGCTGCAATCGCGGCGGCTCCGAGGACGCCCTGCGCGTGACTCTCGGCAAGCGCACCGCCGAATGCGCGCTGCGGACGCCGGTCGTCGGCCGCGACCTCGAAATCGGCGCGACCGTGCGCCTGCTGAGCGGAACCCCGAAGGCGCTGCGCAAGAAGGCCTACCTCGCGGTCGACGTCCGCGCCGGCGAACAGGGAGCGCATTACCAGCTCGCCGTCTACCCGCTGCAGCGCAAGGCACAGCTCCGAAAGACCGTTACCAATGGACGAACCAAGTACCTCGAAATCAGCAAGGGCGTGACGGCGATCAAGGGGGTCAACGAGCCCACCGATCTGCGGCTGCGTGCCTTCAACGTGACCACCGGCCCCCGCAAAGGCTCGTGCCACATCCTCGCCTTCGTCGGCCAGACGAAGGTCGCCGACGTCACCGACGATGCGGCCGGGGAGCTCCAGGGCCGCTCGGCGGCGATCTCGATCGGGGCCTCGAAGGCCGCCAAGGGACTGGTCGGCAGCTTCGACGATGTCGTCGTCCGCGTTCCCAACCCCTACGAATAGTCAGGGCATAATTTGCGCGGTGTCGACGACCACGATCGAGCGGCCGCGCCAGGCCGGGCCTGGATCAGGCCTGGGCGGCGACTGGCGGGTAATCGTCCGCAACGACAACCACAACACGTTCGACCACGTCGCCCGGACCCTCGCCAGCGTCCTGCCGAACACGACCCTCGAGCAGGGGCACGCGATCGCCGAGCAGATCCACAACACCGGCCAGGCGATCGTCTGGAGTGGCCCGCGCGAGACCGCCGAGCTCTACTGGCAGCAGCTCGACTCCGCCGGGCTGACGATGGCGCCGCTGGAGCGCTCGTGACGGCGGCCGCGCTGCGGCGCGGCCTCCTCGCCCTGCTCACCGCCCTGGTCCTGCTGCCGCTGTTTCCATCGCTCGCTAGCGCCGATCCGGCACTGCCGCAGGGGTTCCAGGACACCGAAGTCTTCAAAGGGCTGGAACAGCCGACCGCGGTTCGCTTCGCGCCGAACGGGATGGTCTTCGTCGCCGAGAAGGCGGGAAAAATCCTCGTCTACGAAAAGGTCGGCGACGAAACACCGGAACTGTTCAAGGACCTGCGGACCGAGGTCTACAACCACGCCGACCGCGGGCTTCTGGGGCTGGCGGTCGACCCGGAGTTTCCGACCAAGCCCTACGTCTACGCCCTCTTCACCTACGACCATGTGCTCGGTTCAAACGAACCTGCGCCCGAATGGGGCGAACCGAACCAGACCGGCGACGAATGCTCTCTCGCGGACAAGCACGGAGCCGACGATTGCCTCGTCAGCGGGCGGCTGGTCCGCTACACGGCCAACATCACCGGAACCCGCGGAAATCTGCATGCCGTCGCCGGCGTCGAAACGCCGCTGATCCCGGAAGACTGGTGCCAGCAGTTCTCCTCGCACTCGATCGGCGACCTGCGCTTCGGCCCCGAAGGCGCGCTATATGCCAGCGGCGGCGACGGGGCCAGCTTCAGCGGCACCGACACAGGGGACCTCGGTTCGCCTGCGAATCCATGCGGCGATCCTCCGGATGAAGGGGGCTCGCTGCGGTCTCAGGATCTGCGCACCCCGGCGCCCCACGACCCGACCGGCCTCAACGGCACGATCATCCGCATCGACCCCGAAACGGGTGCCGGCTGGCCGACGAACCCCAAATACGCCAGCACCGATGTAAACGAGAAACGGATCGTCGCCTTCGGCTTCCGCAACCCGTTCCGCTTCACGACCGATCCTCTGACCCAGAAGGTCTACATCGCCAACGTCGGCGGCTCCCAGTTCGAGGAGATCGACCGGATCGACCCCTCCTCCGGCACCCTCTACAACTCCGGCTGGCCCTGCTACGAGGGCGACGGGAAGGAGTATCTGTTCAAGGAACTCAATTTGCCGCTCTGCAATGGCCTCTACCACGAAACCGAAGTCGGCGGGCCGGGCGCCCCGTCGGAACCGTTCTTCTACTACAGCCACAAGCAGACGGTGGTGCCGGCCGACGAATGCGACTTCACGTCGGGCTCGGCGATCTCGGGGCTCTCCTTCTACGAGGGAGACGACTTCCCGGCCGAATACAAGGGAGCGCTCTTCTTCTCGGACTCGGTGCGCAACTGCATCTACGTGATGCTGCCCGGGGCCGACGGCCACCCCGACCCGAAGAAGGTCGTGCCGTTCATGACCGGCGGCAGCAACTATCCCGGCGTCGACATCCAGGAAGGACCGGACGGGGCGCTCTACTACGCGAGCCTTTTCGGCGAAAACTTCGCCCCCGGCGCGATCCATCGCATCACCTACGCACCCGGCGCGCCGAAGGCGCGGCTCAGCGCCACGCCGCAATGGGGAACCCAATGGCCGTTCAAGGCCCAACTCGATGCGAGCGCTTCCTCCGACCCCACCGGCGAAACGCTCGCATTCGAATGGGACCTGGACGGCGACGGCAGCTTCGAGACCGATGGCGGCGAAACGCAGGAAGTCGAATTCACCAAGAAAGAACTCGAAGAAGCAGAAGAAAATGAAGAAAGCCCGAACAAGGTGCTGTCGGTACTTGTGAAAGACGGCGAAGGCAATTCGAGCGTTGCCCGAGTCACCGTCTACCCGGGGGATAAACCGCCGGTCCCGACCGTGACCAGCCCGAAATCGACCCTGACCTGGAAAGTGGGGGATCAGATCCACTTCGAAGGGTCGGCGGTCGATGGCCAGGGCAACAAAATTGACAACTCGCTCTACTTCTACTGGAGCTCGTGGCTCTATCACTGCCCCGGGGGTGGCGGCTGCCACGCTCATCCGCTCCAGGTATTCCCAGGCGTCTTCAAGGGCGATCTGCTCGCGCCCGAACACGACTACCCCTCCTACATCGAGGTCAGCCTCCGCGTAACCGACGAACGCGGGCTGGCGGCGACCAAAACCGTGCGGATCGACCCCAGCACCGTCGACGTGCAAATCGCCTCCGAACCGCCCGGGGTCACGATCGTCGCCGGTCTCTTGTCACAGGCGGCGCCGTTCGACGTCCCGACGATCCAAGGTGCCCAGCTCGTCCTCTCGGCGCCGCAGACGGCCGAGCTGAACGGCCAGACCTACGACTGGCAGAGCTGGTCGGACCAGGGGGCCCGCAGCCACGCGATCGTCGCCAACTCCTCCGGGACCTACACCGCGGTCTATTCGGCCGTGGCAGGCCCGCCACCGCCGGGCCCACTGGCGCCGCCGCGTCCGGCCAACTCCGAGCCGCCGGTCACGAAGCTGCGCAAGCATCCGCCGAAGAGAACCCGCTCGACCACCGCGAAGTTCGTCTTCGGCGCCGACAAGGCGGGCGCCGGCTTCACCTGCAAGCTCGACGGCAAGGCGAAGGCGCCCTGCCGCTCGCCGAAGATCTACAAACGTCTGAAGCCAGGACTGCACACGTTCAAGGTCTGGGCCTCCGCGGACGGCCTCACCGACGCGACGCCCTCGAAGTTCAGCTGGAAGATCCTGCCGCGGAAGCCGTAGGCACCGCTACTCGCTGTAGACGAGCGTGCTCCAGAACGGCAGGATCGGCAGGTCGTGCAGGTCGATGATGCTCGCCCGCGCTGCCTCGATCTCCTCCGAGTACCAGTAGCGTTCGAAGTCGGTCCGGCTGTCCCAGATCGACTCCTGGCGGAACTGAAGCGGGTCGTCGATCGAGCGGGTCAGCGACCACCTGCGGGCCCCGTAGGCCGGCATCTTCGCCGCCGCCGGCTCCCAGAGGTCGAGCCAGCGATCGGCCCGGAACGGCGCTATGTGCCAGTCGAGCGTGCACAGTTCGGCGGCCATCAGGAACTCCTCTCGTTGCTTGCTCGCTCCGGGCTCATGCTCCCACCTCCGCCCGGATCGCGCCCGGGCCGTCCTCGTTCTTGCCCTCTTCCTCGGACTCGGCCCCGACCAGGATCGAGATCTTGCCGAGGTGCTTGTTTTCGTGCAGCAGCTGGTGTGCCTCGGCGACGCCCTCGAACCCCATCGTTTTCCAGATCACCGGCCGGACCTTGCCCTCGGCCATCAGCTGGTTGGCGCGCATGCACTCGTAGGCGTTGGCGAAGTGCGAGCCGATGATCTGCTTCTGGCGCATCCAGAGGTAGCGGACGTCGAAGTCGAGCTGGAAGCCCGAGGTCGCCCCGCAGATCACAACCCTGCCGAACGGCTTGACGACGAAGACCGAGGTCGGGAAGGTCGCGCGGCCGACGTGCTCGAAGACGATGTCGGGGGAGTCGCCGAGGATCTCCTTGACCCGCTTGGCGAACGCCCGCGAGGCCTTGAAGCGCTCGCGGTCGGCGGCCGGGTCGGCGAGGTTCTCGTCGGTCCGCATCATCTTTCCGAACTCGTTGCGGTCGATGTAGTCGACGGCGCCGAGCTGCTTCACGAGCTCGCCCTTCTCGGCCGAGGAGACGACGCCGACGGCGTTCGCCCCGGCGGCCTTGCAGAGCTGGGTCGCGAAGACACCGAGCCCGCCGGCGGCGCCCCAGATGAGGACGTTGTGGCCGGGCTGGAGCTTGCACTGGTCGATCAGCATCCGGTAGGCGGTGAAGTAGGTCAGGCCGTAGGCCGAGGAGTCGACCCAGGAGAGGTTCTGGGGGCGAGGGAGGAGCTGCTGGGCCTGGACCTTCGTGAACTGGGCGAACGAGCCCCAGGTCGTCTCGTAGCCCCAGATCCGCTGGCTCGGTGCCGCGAGCGGGTCGAGGCCGTGGACCTCGACGTCCTCGTAGGAGGCCTGATTGCAGTGGATCACGACCTCGTCGCCGGGCTTCCATCGGGTGACGCCCTCGCCGACCTTCCAGACGATCCCCGAGGCGTCGGAGCCGCCGATGTGGTGACCGTACTCGGGGTGGTCGCCGTAGCCGAAGACCGAGACGGGCTTGCCGAGCGCGGCCCAGACGTTGTTGAAGTTGACGCCCGCCGCCATCACCCGCACGATCACCTCGAACGCGCCGGGCTCCGGGACCTCGATCTGCTCGAGCTGGAACGCCTCGGTCGGTTCGCCCTCGCGGTCCTGGCGGATCACCCACGCCGCCATCGTCTCCGGCAGCCTCCCGGGCTCCACGTCCAACTTCGCGACTGCGCTCGTGTCGACTGCCAAACCGGCTCCTTCGAGGGTTGAGTTACCGAACGGCGGCAATCCTAGATCAAGCCCCCGCGTCAGGTTCTCGTCCGGGGTCGCGACTACCTTCATTGGTTCGACGATGAGGGGATCCAGATGACAATTGCGCTGCTGGTCGCGTTGGTGCTGGCCGGCACGCTGGCGGCCTTCTTCGCCGTGCGTGCCTCGCGCCTGGGCGGGGATCTCGAGCGGGCGGAGTCGGAGCGCGACTCCGCCACCGCGGAGCGCGAGGAGCTGCTCTCCAAGGCGACGGCGCTGGCCGAGAGCGAGCAGAACCTGGCGGCGACGATGGCCCGCCTGGAGGCGATTGAGGCCGAGCGGGACCGCCTGCTCGTCGCCGAAGAGGACAAGCTTTCCCAGACGCACAAACACGTGGGGGATCTCCGGCGCGACCTCGACGAGATCAAGCAGCAGAAGCTGCCGCAGCTGCTCGACCACAGCTCGAAGGCTGCGAGCGGGGCGGAGCGTGTGGAGGCGAGCATGACCACCTGGACGCGCCGGATCGCGAACCCCCAGAGCCGTGGCGCCTTCGGGGAGCTCGCGGTCGAGAACCAGCTCCAGAGCCTCGGGCTCGAGCGCGGCCGCGACTACATGCGCCAGGTCGCCGGCGAGGACGGAAAGCTACGCCCCGACTTTGTGATCAGGGCCGGGGACGCAAGCGTCATTGTCGATGCGAAATTCGCTCTCGACGAGGATCTCGCCGGCATCGATGGGGCGCTTGATGCCGAGGACGAGGAGCGCCTGCTCGGCTACGGGCGCAAGTTGCGTGCCAGGGCGGAGGAGCTCGCCAAACGTGATTACGCGAAGGTGGCCGAGCGCGGCGTCCCGATCGTGTTCTTCTACGTGCCCGTCGAGGGCGCTTATGAGGCGCTTCGGATCCTGCCGAACTTCTCGATCGAGAAGTTCGCCCAGCGCCATCGGGTCTACATGGTTACGCCGTCGCAGCTCGGACTGGCGCTCGGCTTCGTCGCCCAGGTTGCACACGAGGCGCGTCGCGGGGAGGAGACCGAGCAGGTGGCAATGGCCCTCAACGATGCCGCCGAGGACCTCGTCGCGATGTTCGACCAGGTCGACCAGCACGGAAAGCACCTGCAGACCGCCTTCAAGAGCTACGACAAGCTGGTTGGGATGACCGGGTCGCGGGGCAAGCTCTGGCGCCACGCCACACGCGTCTTCGATTTCGCCCGCCGGCTCCCCGAGAACCAGGGCGAAGTGCGTGAGCTCGATCCGCCCCGCAGCGACGCCGGCGAGATCGCCGAGCGCTGGCGCGAGGCTGCCGACGGCTAGATCGATGAACGTTGCATTTGCTGCGCTCAGCGCGGCAATGCAGTTTTCGATCGTCGCCGCGCGGGTCCGACGAAACCTGACGGCGGCGGGGCCACCGTCGACGGCGCGCTAGGGGATGAGAACGTCGTTCTGGGAGGAGGCGCGGAAGCTGCCGACCGTCAGGCGCGCCGGCTTGGCCTTGGGAAGGCCGGCGGCGGTGATCCGGTAGGTGCCGGGACGCAGCGAGGTCTCCAGCGAGCCGTTGGTGTTCGCGTAGAGGTTTTCCAGGCTGTCTTCGGTGCCCGGGCCGCGGACGACGAGTTCGGAGTTGCGGTCGGTGAGGTTGGCGGCGACCATGACGACGTCGAGCGGCCCGCGGGCACGGCGCAGGCGCGGCTGCTTCGCGTCGCGGTTCTGCGGCAACTGTGTCGTCGGTTCGGGCCCGACCCCCACCTGGGCCGGCTGGACCGAGACGCCGCTGTCGGTGACGATGACGCTGACCCGCGCCGACGGCGTGGGCCGCTGTTCGTTCGGGTGTTCCTCGACGCCGCAGCCGCCAGCGCCGAGCGCAAGGATCGCGAGCAGGGCGCACGCGAGCGTCCCTCTGCCTCTCCACGGACCCATCGGGGCGGAATCTAGCCGAACGGCAAGTCGACCACGCGCGCCGTAACGCCAGCTTCACCTACCGCGAGCTCCGCCCCCGGTTCCGCCTCGCGGCGAACGATCGCGAGCGCGATCGGCCCGCGGGCGGGCGAGAGGCAGGAGCTGCCGATCCGGCCGACCGTTCGATCGCCGAGCCGCAGCTCCCTGCCGGGCTCGGCGGGGGCGCTCAGCTCGAGCCCGCGCAGGTGGCGGTTCGGGCGCCCCTTGTAATGGAGGCGGGCGACCGGCTCCTGGCCGATGTAGCAGCCCTTGGTGAAGCTGACCGCGGCGTCGACGATCCCGGCCTCGGCGGGCATCGTCTCGGCGTTCATCTCGGCGCCGAAGCGGGGGATCCCGGACTCGATCCGGATGATCTCGGCCGCGTCATCACCGACCTCGACCGCTCCGGCGGCGAGTGCCAGCTCGCGCAGGGTCCCGGCGTCGCCGGCGGGGACGATCAGATCGACGCCGAGCGAGGTCGCGACGCCGCGGACATCGACCCCGTCCCAGCGACGGGAGCGCTGCGCATGCTCCGGCCCCAGGCCCTCGAAGCCGGCGAGCTCGGCGGCGCGCGGCCCGATCAGCGCCAGGATCGCCCACTCGTCGCTGACGTCAGCGATCTCGACCTCGCGGCCGATGCTGTAGGTCCGTAGATGGGAGAGGACGGTGGGGGTCGGGGCGGACTCGAGATCGAGCCAGCTCCCATCCGGGAGGCGGAGGACCCGCATGTCGGACTGAAGGTGGCCCTTGCGGTCGAGCAGTGCCGCGTAGCAGCCCTCGCCCTCGCCGAGCGCCTCGACGTCGTTCGTCAGCTGTCCCTGGAGGTACTCGGCGGCGTCGGCGCCGGAGACGAGGATCTTGCCGCGGTCGCTGCGGTCGAGGAGCCCGGCTTCCTCGCGCAGCTGGCGGTACTGGGCGTCGAGCTCGACTGTCGTCGCTTCCGGCATCGCCTCGATTCTAGGAGCGTGCCGGCGCCGGCCGGTTTAGAGTCGTCTAAACTCGCTTTTTGATGAATCAAAACCCGCCAGGGGGCGCCCGCTCGCAGCGGCCGAAGACCGAAGCGATCGAGGACTACGCGAAGGCGATCTACAGCCTCTCCCAAAAGCGCGAGGGCCCTGTCCTCACAGGTGAGCTGGCGCAGCGGATCGCGGTCACGCCGGCGACCGCGACGGCGATGCTGAAGCGGCTCGACGAGATGGGGCTGGTGGAGCACACCCTTTACAAGGGAGTGGTGCTGACGAGCGCCGGGGAGCGCGTAGCGCTCGAGGTGATCCGCCACCACCGCCTGATCGAGGCCTACCTCTCGGAGGCGCTCGGGATGCCGGACGACCGGGTCCACGAGGAGGCCGAGGTGCTCGAGCACTACATCTCCGAGGACCTCGAGCAGCTGATCGCCGCCAAGCTGGGCGAGCCGAGCCACGATCCCCACGGCAACCCGATCCCCGGGCCGGATCTGCGGCCGCCGCGGGAGTCGCGGCCGCAATGAAGCCACCGCCTCCCGCCGCCGATCCCACGGTCGAGAACGTCCTCCCCGGCGAGGCGGCGGTCGCCGAGGCCGCGCGGCGCTCCCTGGCCGGCGAGGTCCGGGGCGTGGGCCGGATCTGGCCCTTCCTCGGCCCTGCGTTCATCGCCGCCGTCGCCTACATCGACCCCGGCAACTTCGCGACCAACATCGCCGGCGGCGCCAAGTTCGGCTACCTGCTGCTGTGGGTGGTCCTCGCCGCAAACCTGGTCGCGATGCTGGTCCAGACCCAGTCGGCGAAGCTCGGGATCGCCACCGGCCGCAACCTCGCCGAGCTCTGCCGCGAGCGGTTCTCGCGGCGGACCTCGATCGGGCTCTGGGTCCAGGCCGAGATCGTCGCGATGGCGACCGACGTGGCCGAGGTCGTCGGCGCCGCGCTCGGGCTCAACCTGATCTTCGGCATCCCGCTCTTCCCCGCCGGCCTGATCGCCGGCGCCGGCGCCTTCGCGATCCTCGCCCTGCAGCGGATGGGGTTTCGAAGGCTGGAGGCCGGGATCACGGCGCTGGTCGGGGTCGTCGTCGTCTCCTTCCTCGTCGAGCTCTTCAACGCCGATCCCGACGGGGGTGAGGTTGCGCGCCACCTCTTCGTCCCCGGCCTCTCCGGCACCGAAAGCCTGCTGCTCGCCACCGGGATCGTCGGCGCGACCGTGATGCCGCACGTCGTTTACCTGCACTCGGCGTTGACCCAGAGGCGGATCGTCGGCCGCGACGATGAGGAGAAGCGCCGGATCCTCCGCTTCGAGAAGGTCGACGTCGTCATCGCCCTCTCGATCGCCGGCGTCGTCAACCTCTCGATGATGATCGTCGCCGCCGCCCTCTTCCACGAAGGCGGCCTGACCGGCATCGACTCGATCGAAGGCGCCTACGACGGATTCCGGACGCTGGTCTCGGGCGGCGCCGCGACGGCGTTCGGGATCGCCCTGCTTGCCTCGGGCTTCGCCTCGTCCTCGGTCGGGACGATGGCTGGCCAGGTGGTGATGCAGGGCTTCATCCGGCGCCGGATCCCGATCTTCGTCCGCCGCGCGATCACCCTGGCGCCGGCGCTGCTGGTGCTGGCGATCGGCTTCAACCCGACCGACGCGCTCGTCCTCAGCCAGGTGGTGCTCTCGTTCGGGATCCCGTTCGCTCTGGTGCCGCTGCTGCTGATCGCCCGCGACCGCGAGCTGATGGGCGCGCTGGCGAGCCCGCCCTGGCTGAGCGCCGTCTGCGGCCTGCTGGCGGCGGTGATCATCGGCTTCAACGTCTTCCTCCTCGCCGATCTCGTGATCTGATCATCTAGGCTTGCGGTCGTGGCGCTGGCCGAGGATTTCCAGCAGGTGCTCGACGGGATGCCGTCCGACTGGACCGACCTCGAGCTCGACCTCCGGATCGAGGACGAATCCCGGTACGTCGACACTGCCGTCGCCCTCAGCCAGATCAATGCGCAGGTGTACTCGCGGCCGGATCTGGGCTGGCGGTTGCTGGTCGCGAAGGACTTCGGTCACGCCGCCGCGGCGGAGACGGTTCTCGCGGTGTTGAGCAGGCTCGACGCGGACGGGGTCGCCGGCGAGCTCGCGGTCCGCGACGTGCGCGAGGGTCGTTCCGAGATCTTCCCTGGGTGGGGACGGCCGGAGAGCGTGCGCGAGGAGTTCCGTCAGCGCCGCGCGATCTAGTGCACCGCTGATGGCGAAGGTCGTCGCCGTCACCCCCGACCTCCTGCTCGGCAGCAAGGTCGAGGCGATGTTGAGCGCCGCCGGCCATGAGGTGAGGCTTTCGGCATCGCTCCCCGGGGCCGATGCGAGCAAGGCGGACCTCCTCGTCGCCGACCTCGACACCGAGGACGCCGAGGCGCTGGTCGCCACCGGGGTCCCTGTGCTCGGCTACTACTCCCACGTCGAGGTCGAGACGAGGCGCGCCGCCGAGGCCGCCGGCGTCCTGGTGATCGTCCCGCGCTCGCGGATGGTCCGCGAGCTGCCCGACCTCGTCGGGTCGGTGCTCAGCCGGGAAGCCTGAACGCGGCGCCGACGTCGAGCGGCCGTTCGAGCAGGCCGTGCTTCAGGTCCCATGCCGCCCATTCGCGCAGCACGGCCGGGTCGAGGGGGGACGGGCGCAGGTCCGGCAGCAGGGCCCTGAGCTGGGCCGCCTCTTCGCTTTGGTCGAGCGAGGGGACCGCGGCGAGGAGGTCGTCGAGGGCCTGGTCGGGGTGCGCGTAGGTGAACTCGTAGCCCCTGGTGGTCGCGGCGAGGACCGCGTCGACCAGATCGGGTTCCTGTTCGATCGTCTGCCGTGAGGCGGTCAGGATCAGCTCCGGGTAGGACGGGGCGCCGTAGCGGTTGACCTTGAAGACCCGGTTGGGGACACCGCGGCGGGCGAGGGCGATGGCCTCCGCGTTCCAGAAGCCGGTTGCGGCGTCGACCCTGCCGGCGGCGAGCGCGGCGACGGCGTTGAAACCGATCGTGACCCGGTGGACGCGGGCCGGGTCGCCACCGTCGGCGCGGAGCTCGGAGTCGACCACGGCTTCGTCGGAAGGCAGGCCGGTGACACCCACCGTCCGGCCCTCGAGGTCGCGGGGGCGCCGGACCGGGCCGCTGCTCGGGGCGATGATCGCCGCCAGCGGCCGCTGGACTATCGCCATCGTGCCGACGACGTCGAGGCCCTGCTCGCGGGCGATCCCGAGATCGTGGATGTCGAGGATCGCGAAGTCGACCCGGCCGGCGGCGAGCAGTTTCGGCACCACGCCGGGGTCTCCGGGCTCGCGCACCTCGAGGTCGACGCCTGCGTCCTCGTAGTAGCCGCGCCTCTGGGCCGCGTAGATCCCGGTGTGGACCGCGTTGGGCGTGAAATCGAGCATCAGCGTCGCGCCCTGGGGCGCGCCCGGTTCAGCGCCGCCCCCGCAACCGGCTGCGCCGGTGAGCGCGAGGACGGCCGCCAGCAGCGCGACAGCCGGTCTCATTTCGCGGGAAAACCTATTTGGTTCGCGATTCCAGTTAGACTGCCGCGCGCAAACCCACTTGGGATCGAGGGAAAGAGGAGGGGTTACCCAGTGCAGGAACGAGGACTTGCGGCATATCTCGCAGAGTTGATCGGCACCTTCTTCCTGGTGTTCTTCATCTGCACCGTCGTCATTCTGTTCGTGTCGACCGGAAGCCAGGCGCAGTTCGGCAGTGACTTCGCCGTCGTGGGTCTCGTCCACGCGTTTCTTCTGTTCGGATTGATCGTGATGTTCGGCGTCGTCAGCGGCGGCCATTTCAACCCGGCCGTGACGCTGGGGGCGGCGCTGATCAGGCGGATCAACCCGATCGACGCGGCCATCTACCTGCTCGCCCAGCTCTCGGGCGGTGTGCTCGGGGCGCTGCTGGCGAAGGCGCTGCTGACCGACGAGGGGAGGGCGACCCACTACGGTGCCGCCACCGTCAGCCCTCTGCTCGGGAACAACTTCGACGGGGCGATCATCGAGGCGCTCGGCACCTTCCTGCTGGTGCTGGTCGTTCTCGCCGCGGTTTACTCGAACAAGAGCTTCAAGGACTGGGCGCCCCTGGCGATCGGCACGACCCTGGGCTTCATCGTCATGGTCGGCGGCCCGCTGACGGGCGGCTCCTTCAACCCCGCCCGCTGGTTCGGCCCGGCGCTCGTCGCCAACGAGTGGGGCAGCGTCTGGCCTTACCTGGTGGGCCCGATCGTCGGCGCCGGCCTGGCCGCCGCCGTCTACCTGTTCGTCCTCGAGCCCGGCGGGGTGCCGCCGACCGAGTCGCCCAAACCGGTGAGGAAAGCCTCGGCACCGAAATCAGGCTCAGGGTCCGGCTCGGGCTCGAGCACGCCGACCTCGACGAAACCCGGCGCCGCCGCCGACTGAGGGCCCCAGGCCCCGGACATCCGCCGGGCCCGATCGGGGCCCGGCGGGTTGCAGTAGCGTGCGGAGGGTGCGCCGGGTCACCTTCTCTCGGAACTACACGCTCTCTCTCTCTCGCACCTGCCAGTGCTACTGCAAGTACTGCGCGTTCGCGACCCGCCAGGCCCACATCCATGCGCCGGACGAGGTCGAGCGCCGGCTCGACGAGGCGCTGCGGCGCAACGCCAAGGAGCTGCTCGTCCTCACCGGCGAGCGGCCCGAGGTCAACCCCGAGGTGGCCGCACGGCTGGCCGAGTGGGGGCACGCGGACTTCACCTCCTACGTCGTCTGGGCCTGCGAGCGGGCGATCGAGCGCGGGATCCTGCCCCACACCAACATCGGCGTCCTCGGCCG
>DATAOP010000062.1:0-115322 GCA_036265675.1 Solirubrobacterales bacterium | reverse complement strand
CACCCCGACCAGCTTCGAGCGCCCGACGACGACCGCCTCGGCCCCCTCGAGCTCGACTCCCCTGCTGGCGAGGAGCTCCATCACCCCTGCCGGCGTACAGGGAATCAGGCCGGGCGTCCCATGGGCGAGGAGGCCGGCGTTGACCGGCGTCAGGCCGTCGACGTCCTTGGCCGGGTCGATCGTAGCCACCACCCGGTCGGGATCGATCTGGTCGGGGACCGGGAGCTGGACGAGAATCCCGTCGACCGCGTCGTCGAGGCCGAGCCCGGCGACCAGGTCCAGCAGGTCGTCCTCGCTCGTCTCGGCCGCAAGGCCGTGGTGGATCGAGTCGATCCCGACCTCCTCGCAGGCGCGCCGCTTGTTGCGGATGTAGACCTGGGATGCCGGGTCTTCACCGACGAGCACGGTCGCCAGCGCCGGCGCCCGCCCGCGCTCGGCGGCGAACGAGGCGACCTCGACGGCGACCCGTTCGCGCACCGCGGCGGCGACCGCCTTGCCGTCGATGATCTCCGCCGCCAGCCCCTTCACCGCTTCCTGATCGGCGCGTAGTCGGCCATCAGCTTGCGCTCGGAGCCGTCCGAGGCGAAGCGGACGACGACCACCCCGCCGGGCTCGACCCCGGTGACCACGCCGTCGCCAAACGCGGCGTGAACGACGTCGTCGCCGGTCCGCAGTTCGAGCGTCGGGCCGGGATCGATCGGCGCCGGCGCGGAGGGCTGCCCGAGGCCGCCGCCGAAACCGGCCCCGACGGCGCTCGACTGACGCTCGGTCAGCTCCGCCGGCAACTCGTCGATGAACCGCGACGGCAGGTTCCGCTCGGCCCGCCCGAACAGCCGCCGTTCGCGGGTCCAGGTCATGTAGAGGCGGCGCTTGGCGCGGGTTATGCCGACGTAGCAGAGGCGGCGCTCCTCTTCCTCTCCCCCCTCTTCCAGCGCCCGCATGTGGGGGAAGGCGCCGTCCTCGCAGCCGACGATGAAGACCGTGTCGTACTCGAGCCCCTTCGCGTTGTGGAGCGTCATCAGGGTGATCACCGACTCGTCGCGGAGGCCGTCCTGCTCGGTGTAGAGGGAGATCTGCTGGAGGAACTCCTCGAGCGGCGAGAGATCCCCCTCGCCCTCGAGCTCGCGATTGGCGTCGAACTCGGCCGCGACCCCGATCAGCTCCTCGAGGTTCTCCGCCCGCCCTTCGGCCTCGACCGTCCGCTCGGCGGCGAGGGCGTCGAGGTAGCCGGTCTCCCGCAACGTGGCCTCGAGTAACTCCGCGACCGGAGATAGATTGGCGGCACGGCGGCGGAGGTCCTCCATCGTCTCGTGGAATCTGGAGATCGCCTTGATCGCCGCCGCGCCCATTCCGGGCACCTCCTCGACCGCGCCGGCGATCTCCCAGATCGGCCGCCCGGTCGTGTTGGCGTGGGCGACGAGCCGCGCCTGGCTCGTTTTCCCGATCCCGCGCCGCGGCGAGTTCACGACCCGTCCGAACGAGACCTCGTCGGAGGGGTTGATGAGCAGGCTCAGGTAGGCGACCGCGTCCTTGATCTCGGCCCGCTCATAGAACTTGGTCCCTCCGATCACCTGGTAGGGCAGCTCGAAGCGGACCAGCGTGTCCTCGAGCACCCGGCTCATCGCGTTGGTCCGGTAGAAGACCGCGACGTCCTCGCGCCGCACCCCCTCCTCCTCGCCGAGCCGCTCGATCTCGCCCGCGACCCAGCGAGCCTCCTCGTGCTCGTCGGAGAGCTCGGAGAGCTGGACCGGCTCGCCGCCCTCGAGATCGGTCCAGAGGCGCTTCGGGCGGCGCTCGCGGTTGCGCTCGACGACCGCGTTCGCGGCCGAGAGGATCGTCTGCGTCGAGCGGTAGTTCTGCTCGAGCTTGACGACCTCGGCCTCGGGGAAGTCGCGCTCGAAGTCGAGGATGTTGCGGATGTCGGCGTGCCTGAACCCGTAGACCGACTGATCCTCGTCGCCCACCACCATCAAATTGCCGTGCTCGGCGGTCAGCAGCTGGAGCAGCCGGTACTGGGCCCGGTTCGTGTCCTGGTACTCGTCGACGAGGACGTGGCGGAAGGTGCTCCGCCAGCGGGTGCGGACCTCCTCGAAGAGCTCCAGCGCATTGACCATCCGCACCAGCAGGTCGTCGAAGTCCATCGCGTTGGCGGCCAGCATCCGTTTCTCGTAGAGGGCGTAGGCCGCGGCGACCGTTTCCTCGAAGGTGTTCTCGCGCGCCGACTGGGTGAACGTGTCGACATCGACCAGCTGGTTCTTCGCGCCCGAGATCTGGGCCCGGATCGATCGCGGCGGGTAGCGCTTGGGGTCGATCCCGAGCTCGTCGATGCACCGTTTCAGCATCCGCAGCGAGTCCGACTCGTCGTAGATCGTGAAGCTGCGCGAGTAGCCGAGCCGCTCGGCGTCGGCGCGGAGCATCCGCGCGCAGGCCGAGTGGAAGGTCATCACCCACATCGCCCGGGTCGAGCGGCCGACCAGCTCCGCGACCCGCTCGCGCATCTCCGAAGCCGCTTTGTTGGTGAAGGTGATCGCGAGGATCTCGCCCGGCCGGGCCGCGTCGGTCGCCAGCAGGTGGGCGATCCGGCGGGTCAGGACCCGGGTCTTGCCGGAGCCGGCGCCGGCGACGACGAGCAGCGGCCCCTCGCCGTGGAGGACGGCCTCGCGCTGGGGCTCGTTGAGGCCGGCCAGCAGGCGCTCGGCGCGATCGGCACCGACCTCGGTCGGGGCGGCCTCGTTGCCGCCCGGGAGGTCATTCGGGGTCTCCGACTCGGTCTGGAGCATCTCCAGCCGAGAATAGAGGGACTGGCGGAGGGGTCAGCCTCCCGCCGAGGAGCGGCCGGTGCGCGGCCGCAGCTCCGGCTCCTCGCCGACGCGCCGGCCGTTGCCGTCGAGCTCCTCGAGGCGCCGCTCGAGGTCGCCGATCCGTTCCGAGAGTCGTTTGATCGCCTCGGCAATCGGGTCCGGCAGGTGGATCCAGTCGGTGTCGGGCCCTTCGACCCTGCGGCCTTCGACCCGGACCGGGTGGCCAGGGTTGCCGACGACGGTGGAGCCCGGCGGCACGTCCTCGACGACGACCGTGTTGGCGCCGACCTTGGCGCCGTCGCCGACCGAGATCGGGCCGAGCAGCTTGGCGCCGGAGCCGACGGTGACGTTGTCGCCGAGCGTCGGGTGGCGCTTGCCCGGCTGGAACCCGGTGCCGCCGAGGGTGACGCCCTGGTAGAGGGTGACGCGGTGGCCGATCTCAGCCGTCTCGCCGATCACCACCCCGGACCCGTGGTCGATGAAGAACTCGTCGCCGATCCGCGCCGCGGGATGGATCTCGACCCCCGTGATGGCGCGGCTGAGGTAGGCGATCGTGCGCGGGGCGACCGGCACGCCCGCCTCGAGCAGGGCGTGGGCGATGCGGTGGGCGAGCAGCGCCTGCACCCCGGCCCAGCCGCTGAGGATCTCGAAGGTCGAGACCCCCTTCGAGGCGGGGTCGCGCTCGCGGGCGGCCCTGACGTCCGCCCGGACCTCGCGCAGGACTCGATTGAGAGCCGGGATCATGGTGCAAAGAAGGGTAGGGACACGTATCGCTCGCCCGAGTCGCAGATGATCGTGACGACCCGCCGGCCGGCCAGCTCGGGGCGCGCCGCGACCTCGAGCGCGGCCCGGATGTTCGCCCCCGCCGAGATGCCGGCCAGGATCCCCTCCTTGCGGGCGGTGAGGCGGGCGGTCTCGAGCGCGTCCTCGTCGTCCACCGTCATCACCTCGTCGATCACCGAGCGGTCGAGGACCTCGGGGACGAACCCCGGCCCGATCCCCTGGATCTTGTGCGGGCCGGGCGGGCCGCCGGACAGCACCGGCGAGGTCGCCGGCTCGACCGCGACGACGAGGGTGTCCGGGCTGCGCTCGCGCAGCATCCGGCCGACGCCGGTGATCGTGCCGCCGGTCCCGGCGCCGGTGACGAAGGCGCCGATCTCACCGTCGCAGTCGTTCCAGATCTCCTCCGCCGTGGTGCGGCGATGGATCTCCGGATTGGCGGGGTTGGCGAACTGCTGCGGCATGAACCCCTTGCGCTGCTCGCAGATCTGCTCGGCGAGCTCGACCGCCTCGTTCATCCCGCCGAGCGACGGCGTCTCGCGGACCTCGGCGCCGTAGGCCCGCAGCAGCTTCGCGCGCTCGCGGCTCATCCCCTCGGGCATCGTCAGGATCAGCTCGTAGCCGCGCGCCGCGCAGACCATCGCCAGCGCGATGCCCGTGTTGCCGCTGGTCGGCTCGACGATCACCGATTTCCCCGGCGCGATCTCGCCCGCCTCCTCGGCGGCGTCGATCATCGCGACCCCGATCCTGTCCTTGACCGAGCCGCCGGGATTGAGGTACTCGAGCTTCGCGCAGACCTCGGCGCCGACGCTCTCGCCGAGGCGCCGCAGCGCGACGAGCGGCGTGTCGCCGACGGCAGCCGATGCCTCCGGGCCGATTCGCATCGAAGAAGTATCGCCGGGTATCACTACCTTTGAGGGCGATGAGATGCAGGCACGCAATCCTCGCTGTGCTCGCGGCGCTGATGTTGGCGCCGGCGACAGCCTCGGCCACTGCCCTGGTCCCGCTCGCCGCGCCCGGATCGTTCGCGAGCGAACCGGTCTTCGCCGCATCGCCGCCGGGCGATCCGCGGGTCTTCATCGTCGAACGCGGCGGCGGGGTCCGGATCGTCGAAGACGGCAACCTGCTGGCGAAACCGTTCATCACCGTGCCCAATGTCGACACCGACGTCGAGCGCGGCCTGCTCTCGATCGCGTTCCCGCCCGACTACGCGAGCAGCGGCCTCTTCTATGTGTTCACGGTGGCGGCGGGACCGGACGAACTCGACCCGGGAGCTGAAGTCGGCCAGATCCGGATCCTCGAGTACCGGCGCTCGGCGGGCGACCCGAACCTCGCCGACCCCGATTCGGCCCGATTGGTCTTCTCAACCGAACACGACGCCGGCAACCACAACGGCGGCCAGATCATGTTCGGTCCGGAAGGGCTGCTGTACATCACGATCGGCGACGACGCCAACAGCTCGAACGCGCAGAATGTCCTCAACTTCTTCGGCAAGGTCCTGCGGATCGACCCGCGCGACCCGCCCGGCGAACCGACCTACACCGTGCCGGCGTCGAACCCGACCTTCCCCGAAGACATCCACTCGGCCCTCTACTCGATCGGTCTGCGGAACCCCTATCGCGCCTCGTTCGGCCCCAACGGCGAACTGATCGTCGGCGACGTCGGCGAGGGGAGCTGGGAGGAGGTCGATGTCGGCCGCCCGACCGGCGACGAACGCGCGACGACGCTGTGGGGCGCGAACCTCGGCTGGCCGCTCTGCGAGGGCTTCTGCTCCTCGCCGCCGCCCCAGTCGGGCCTCACGGAACCGGTCTTCGAGTACCCGCACAGCGGTGGCTCCTCGGAGACGACAGGCTGCGCGATCCTCGGCGGTTACGTGGTCCGCGACCCGCGGCTTATCGGCCTCACCGGCCGTTACCTCTACGGCGACCTCTGCCGCACCGACCTGCGGACGCTTGACCTGGCCGTGTCCGGCGCCGATCCCCGGCCCGCCGGCGTATCGCTGCCCGAAGACGGCGGCAACCTGCGCGGCTTCGGCGAAGACTCACGCGGCTGCATCTACGTCCTGTCGACCGAGAACGCGTACCGGGTGGCGCCCTCACCCGACGCGGGGAAGGCCTGCCCGCCACTGCCGCCGTCGCCGCCACAACCGCCGACCGGCCCGGCCGCCGACCGCCAGCCGCCCGGCCTCAGGCTCAAGGCCCCACGCCGCGAGCGATTGCGCCGGAAGATCACCGTCGTCGCCACCTGCGACGAGGCCTGCAGCCTGTGGGCGACCGGCTGGCTGCGGACCTCCAGGGCGAAAGCCTCGGCCGTCTGCACGGCGGGGGGCCATCGCCCCGGCTGCCCGGGGGAAATCAGGCTCTCGAGCCCCGCCTCCGGCGCTCCCGGCGTGCCGGTCAAGCTGCGGCTGACGCTGAAGAGGCGCGCCTTCCGCCACGCGAAGGAGGCGCGCCGGAGCGGCAGGAGCGTGAAGGCACTGGTCCGGGTGTCGGCTTCGGACGCGAGCGGCAACTCGAGGCTGCTGATGGCCGGCATCGTCCTCCGCTGAGGCGTGCAGCGCGCGTCGGCGGAGCGCATATCCCACCGGTACGACCGGCTGGCGCTGATCTACGGTCCGCTCTCGGTCGCCCTGATGCTGCGGCGGCGGATGCGCGACGAGGCGGTCCGGCGACTGGCCCTGGGAGCGGGCGACTCGGTGCTCGAGGTCGGCTGCGGCTCGGGGGCCAACCTCGAGCGGCTCGTCGCCGCGGTCGGGCCGGGCGGCGCGATCACCGGGATCGACCTCTCAGCGCAAATGCTCGAGCGCGCCGAGCGGCTTCGCCAGCGCAATCGTTGGGAGAACGTCGTCCTGCGCGAACAGGATGCCCGCAAACTCGACCGCGGCGCCGAGTTCGACGCCGTCCTCTTCAGCCTCTCCTACTCCGTGCTCCCGTGTCCGCGGGAGACGCTGGCCGCGGTCTGGTCGCTGCTTCGCCCCGGCGCGCGCATCGTGGTCATGGACGCCGGCCTGCCGGCGGGGCGGCTGGGCCGCCTGCTGCGGCCGCTGGCGAGCACCGTCAGCCGGGCGACCGTCCTCGGCGACCCCGACTCGCGGCCCTGGGAGGACCTGGTCGCGCTCGGCGCGGCCGAGGTCGAGACCGACCGCTTCCAGGCCGGCACCTACTTCGTCTGCAGCGCCCGCCGGCCCGACTAGGGCCAGCGCGAGCAGGAGTCGATCGCGTCTTCGCGTTCTGAGGTCTGGGCGGCGGTCTGGTTGAGCGCGACCGGGTGCTTCAGTTCGACTTCCTCGAGGCAGTTCCGGTAGTGCAGCTCGCCTCCGATCCAGACCAGGAGCACGATGAAGATCAGCCCCCCGATCCCGATCGCGACCGCGGCCGACCGCTTGAGCGTCGCGGTGACGTCCATTTTCACGCCCGTTGCCACCCCTTTCGGTTTCCTCCGGAACCTCATGCGCCGCGTCTAGGCTAAACGCCAGGGCAACAAATGCCGATGATCACTTGTCGTGTTCACCTGGCGAACCAGTCTCGCCGTTGCGATCCTCGGCGTCATCGTCGGCCTTCTGGCCACCGGCGCCCCGGTCGGCCTGGTCGCGGCGGCGCCTCTCATCGGCGCGCTCTACGCGGCCTTCTTCCTGACCGGCACCCGCTTCTTCCAGTGGGTCTTCGCGAAGCTCCTGTTCAAGGACTAGCCGGCTTCCCGGCTCAGGATTCGGCGCGGAACGAGATGCCTTCCAGCGCCGCGCCTCCCACTTCGCGCGCCATCACCCTGCCGTCGCCGCCGATGTAGGTGATCAGATCCTTTTGCTGTTCGAACACGCGGGCGATGCCGGTCGCCGCCGGACGGTAGCCGGGTGGAAGCGTGAAGACGGAGACGAACGAGGGCCCGACGTCGACGTTCGCGTAGCCCTGCAGGTGGACGGTTCCCTCCCGGTCCTTGTAGTAGCCGACCGGCGCCAGCGTGATCGAGCCTTTGAAGCTGGCGTTCGAGCTGCCGTTTTCGAATCCCGGCTCGCCGGGGTTGCCCACCAGGTGCACCGGTTCGGGAGGGACGATCGAGTTCGCCGTCTGCGCGCTGGGAACAGTCCCCACGGTGGCGAGATCGATGTCCTGGCCGGTGAGCGACTGGTCCTTCACCTTCGCCCCGGTGACGACGCTCTTCTTGATCTTCGCCCCGGTCACCGCGTTCTTTTTCAGCTGCCTGGCGCCGACGCTGTTCCGCGGCAGCTTGAGCGCTGCGTACGACGCCCCTCCGAGGGCGATGAACAGCGCGATGGTGGCGACGACGTTTGAGTACGTCAATCTCGGTCGCAATCGAGCTCCCCGTTCAGAAGCGACGCTATTCGCCCCTCCGCCCCGCGTCAAATCGCGCCAACCACTCCCTCACCTAGCGTCCGCCGGCTGAGCGAATCCTCCTGGGCCTCCCCACCCGCTTCGTCTCTTCCAAATTCTTGACCCTTTTTTCGAGCTTCTTGATTCTTCGCTCGTGGCTCTTTGCATGTTCGGCCAGTTTTTCGATGGCGCTACCGAAGCTCTTGACTGTGTTGGCGAGGTTGGCGATCTAGTCGGCTACCCCGTAATGGCCGACTTGAGTCGTTTGGGCGGCGCCTAGATGAAGTACATCCCAGCGCCGGCCTCCTCGGCTTCGCGACGGGCGACTTCGGCGATCGTCGTCTGGCCGAAGACCTTGCGCAGGGAGGTGACGCCCTCGGCCCAGATTCCGCCGGCCTCGTCGGCCTCCTGGCCGATCTTTCCGTCCAGGGTCTGGACGACCTCGAGGACGGTGATCTCATCGGCGGGCCGGGAGAGCGTGTAGCCGCCTTTCATCCCCCGGTGAGAGGTAAGGAGGCCGCCCCGGCGCAGGGTCGAGAACAGCTGCTCGAGGAACTGCTCCGGCATCCCGCGGCGCTCGGCGACCTCTTTGATCGGCACCGGGCGCTCGCCGGAGCGGGCCAGCTCGGCCATCGCGACGACCGCATAGCGGGACTTCGAAGTGATCGAAATCACGTCCTTTTTTCTACCGCACGGGCCGGACCCGCCTCGGCTAGGATCGAGTGGTTGGGTTCCGAGCGCCCACATTGCCTTGTGATCGACGGACACCCGCTGGTTCGCCTCGGTGTGCGCGAAGTGCTGCATGAGCGCTTCCAGGTCCACGAGAGCGCCAACCGCAGCGAGGGCCTCGACCTGATCCGCGACGTCGGCAGCATCGACGTCACGATCGTCGACATGCGACCCTGGGCGGCCGGGGAGAACAACGCGGTGCCCAGCGGGCGCGAGGCGATCCGGGCGCTGCGCCAGGTCGAGCCGGGGATGGGGATCGTCGCCCACGGCGAGGCGCCGGAGCGCCACATCGCCAACGCCGCCCTCCAGGCTGGGGCGACCGCCTACGTCGCCCGCACCGCGGGCCCCGAGGACCTGCGGCGCGCCGTCCAGGCTGCGATCGACCAGGAACGGTTCGTCGACCCGGCGGTGCCACCGAAAGGCAGCCGCGGCCAGATCACCCGCCGCCAGCGCGAGATCCTCCAGCTGCTCGCCAATGGAGGCTCGACCACCGCCGCCGCCCGCGACCTCGGGTTGAGCGAGGAAACCGTCAAGACCCACACCAAGAACGCGCTCGCCAGGCTCGGCGCCCGCAACCGCACCCACGCGGTCGCGATCGCCCTCCGCGACTGCCTGATCGAGTAGCGCCGGACGCGAAGCGGATTTGCCCGGCGGTTTAGATCCAGCCGTGCTCGCGCGCGGTGAGGACGGCCTGGGCGCGATCGACGGCGCCGATCTTGCCGTAGACGTTATGGAGGTGGGTTCGGATCGTCGAGACCGACAGCTGCATCTCGCCGGCGATCTGCTTGTAGACCATGCCGTCGGAGAGGTACCTGAGGACATCGAGCTCGCGGCTCGAGAGCGGGCAGGGCTCGACCATTCGCTGGCCGTCCTGCCGCGGATAGGGGAGCTCGTACAGCAGGTCGCGGACGCCCTCGGGCTCGAGACCGCAGCGTTTCGCGATGCCCCGCAGACGCTCCGGGCTGACCGCCTCGCCCTGCGCATAGTGGGCGACCATGTCGGCGGTGGCGACGATCGCCGCGAGGCCGTCGGCGTCCTCGGCGTGATGGCGCTCGATCGCGATCGCGATCCGCTGCGGGACGTTCCAGCGACGGGCGAGCACGCCGCCGACCAGCGCGTGGTCGATCCCGAGCTGGTCGCGTTCCTCCCGCAGCCGGTGCTCCGGCGTGTGGGTGACGGCGTCGAAGTAGCTGCGGTGGCCGGGATGGAGCTTGGAGATGACGAGGCGGCCGATGTCGTGGAGGAGGGCGGCGACCGCGAGCTCGTCGCGCTCGGCCCAGCCGACCGCACGGCCGATCAGCTCGGCGGCCTGCTGGGTCGCCCTGGCGTGGACCCGGAACCGCTCCGGTCGCAGCTCCCAACCCCCGTTGGACTCGAAGAAGTCGAAGACCGGCGCGGTGCCGGCGATCGCCAGCACGCCGGAGGGCCTCAGCACCTCGATCGCGGTCGGGATCGTCGCGACGTCGCCGGATCCGGCGCGGTTGGCGAACCGAAGGACCGAGATCGTCAGCGCGACGTCGGACTCGACCGCGTTGACGAGGTCGCCGACTCGGGGGGTGTCGGCGGTCGCCGCCTCGAGGACCCGGGTACGGGCCTCGACCAGGGCCGGAAAACGCTCGACCGCCTCAAAGGCGGCGGCGAGGCGAGCACCAGGGGCCGGGGCCGCCCGGGACCCGGTGTCGTCGTTGGTTGTCGCCTTTGGAATGCTGGTTGAGTTCGATCGGGCCAATTGCGCCCTCCGCGAATCTCATCGGCAAAAGAGGACGCTCGGTTTAGAACGTGCGTCCACATAAGTGGGGAGATTCCGACCGATCGTTGTACGCAGCGTCCTGCCGTTGGAATCCTTGTTGTCCCCGCGGTAGCGGAGATCAAACCGCGAGCCGGGCAAGCGCGGCGTCGATCCGAGCCAGGGTCTCATCGCGCCCCAGCGCGGCGACGGACTCGAAGATCCCCGGCGAGACAGTCGAGCCGGTGATCGCGACGCGGATCGGCTGGTAGACCTTCCCGGCGCCGACGCCCAGCCGCTCCGGAAGGGGGCTCAGTGCCGCCTCGACCGCCTCGGCGTCGAAGCCGTCGCAACCCGAGAGCGCTCCCCGCGCCGCCTCCAGCAGGCGGGGGGCGTCGTCCTTCATCGTCTTCCGCCAGGCCTTCTCGTCAAAGACCGGCGACTCGAACAGGAAGCGGATCAGCGGCCAGACCTCCTCCATGGTCTGGGCTTTCTCCTGGACGATCTCGCAGGCCGCCCGCAGTCGCTGGTCGAGGTCGCGGCCGAGGTGGCGGGCGACCGCAGCGGCGTACTCGTCCGCCGGCATCTCCCGCATGTAGCGGCCGTTGATCCAGCGCAGCTTCTTCTCGTCGAAGATCGCGGCGGCGCGGCCGACGTCCTCGACCCTGAACCGCCGCACCAGCTCCTCGGTCGACATCAGGGTCGCGTCGTCGTCGGCCCCCCAACCGAGCAGGGCGAGGTAGTTGCGCACCGCGGCCGGCAGGTAGCCGGCGTCACGCAGCTCCTGGACCGAGGCGGCGCCGTGGCGCTTCGAGAGCTTGCGGCCGTCCGGCCCGTGCAGCAGCGGCAGGTGGGCGTAGCGCGGCGCCTCGTGCCCCAGCGCCTCCAACACCAGCAACTGCTTCGGCGTGTTCGAGAGGTGGTCGTCGCCGCGGACGACGTCGGTGATCCCCATCTCGGCGTCGTCGACCGCGACCGCGAAGTTGTAGAGGACGGTGCCGTCGCCGCGGGCGATGACGAAGTCGTCGTGGCTGCGGTTGGGGAAGCCGACCGGGCCGTGAATCCTGTCCTCGACGACGGTCTCGCCCTCATCGGGGACGCGGAGGCGGACGGCGGCGCGGGGGTCCTCGCTGGCGGTCCCGCGGTAGCCGCTGCCGGCCCCGTGCTCGGCCTTCCAGGCCTCGACGTCCTTCGCGGTCGCGGTGTCGTGGTAGGCGGCGCCCGACTCGAGCAGCCGCGCCAGCGCCGCCTGGTGGCTGTCGCTGCGCTCCGCCTGCGAGATCGGGCCCTCGTCCCAATCGAGCTCGAGCCAGCGCATCGCGTCGAGGATCTGCTCGACGTTCTCCGGGGTCGAGCGCTCGCGGTCGGTGTCCTCGATCCGCAGGATGAGCTCGCCGCCATCGTGCCGCGCCGCGAGCCAGTTGTAGAGGGCGGTGCGGGCGCCGCCGATGTGCAGGGCGCCGGTCGGCGAGGGCGCGAACCTGACCCGCATGCCTACCGCCACTTGATCGTGCAGCCGACCGGGTCGGTCTTCGCCTGAGGGGGTCGCTCGCCGGCGAGGACAGCGTCGAGCGCCCCGCGGAGCCACTCCGCGTCGCGCGACTCGTCATCGTAATCGCCATCGGGGGCGCCCTCGTAGCGGAGCTCGAGATCGGCGTCGAGGACGAAGACGTGCGGCGTCCTCTCCGCGCCCCAGGCGCGCGCCACGTCCTGGCTCTCGTCGTAAAGGAACGGATGCGGCCAGTCCTCGGCGGCGGCGCGCTCGGCCATCGCCGCCGGAGAGTCGCCGGGGTAGCGCTCGGCGTCGTTCGAGTTGATCGCCAGGGTGCGGACGCCCCGCGTCGCGTAGTCGCGCGAGACCGCGTGCATCCGGTCCTCCCAGGCGAGCGCGTAGGGACAGTGATTGCAGGTCCAGTAGACGACCGTCGCCGCGGCGTCTGCGCCGGAGAGGGAATGACGGCTGCCATCGGTGGCGGGCAGTTCGAAGTCGGTGGCGCTCATGGCACTGAACCTAGCGCCGCGCGAAGAACCAGATATGGCTCATTGGGCTCGCTCCGGGCTCATTCCGGGGAACCTAGCGCCGCGCGAACGTCCTCGGGGTCGGGAAGCGGCGAGGGGCGCCCGTCGCGGCGGCGGTAGACGCGGCAGGTCAGCGGCGAGTCGGCCGACGGCGCCGCCTCGGCGACGTCGGCGCCGTCGACCCGGATCGTCGGCGAGCCGGGGAACGACTCCCGCGCCGCATCGTCCTCGGTCTCGATCTGACGCATCTCGATCGAGGCGGGATCGAGCCCGGCCTCCTCCATCGCCCCGCGCAGCTCGGCGAGCCCCCGCTCCCACGAGGGGCAGCCGCTCCACCAGAGGAACTCGACGCGAGGCCCCGCCACGCCTCTGAGCTTAGAGTGCACGCCGATGCTGATCGGAGCCCACGTTTCGACGGCCGGCGGCCTTCCCAACGCGATCGAGCGCGGGACCGATCTCGCCTGCCAATCGATTCAGATCTTCAACCAGAGCCCGCGAATGTGGCGTCCGACCCGCTACGGGCCGGACGATTTCGCCGCCTTCCGCGAGGCGATGGACGCGTCCCCGATCGAAGCCGTCGTGATCCACGCCGTCTACCTGATCAACTGCGCGACGAAAGACAAAGAGCTGCGAAAGAAATCGCTCACCTCCCTCACGCATGCGCTGCGGACGGGTGACGGGATCGGGGCGGACGGCGTCGTGCTCCATCCTGGCGCCCAGAAAGGCGAGCCCCACGGGCCGTCGATGAAACGAGCCGCGAAGGTGATCGCCGCCGCCCTCGAGGACAGCGAGAGCTGCCCGCTGCTGCTCGAGCAGACGGCCGGCCACAAAGGGCTTCTCGGCCGCGACTTCGACGAGACCGCGAAGCTGATCGAGCTTGCGGGTGGCGCCAGGCGGCTCGGCCTCTGCCTCGACTCCTGCCACCTCTTCGTCCAGGGCTTCGACGTCACCGACTCCGAGCACCTATCCGCAGTCGTCGACGAGGCGGACGCCAAGGTCGGGCTCGACCGCCTGCGCTGCCTCCACGTCAACGACGCCGCGGCGCCGCTCGGCTCCTGCCGCGACCGCCACGCCAACATCGGCAAGGGCGAGATGGGCAAGGCCGGGCTCGCCGCATTCCTCTCCGAGCCGCGGTTCGAGGGCCTGCCGGCGACGCTCGAGACGCCGGGCCCGCGCAAGAAAGGCCCCGACCGCAAGGAAGTCCTGGCCGCCAGGCGCCTGCGCAAATCCGGCTTGAAGAAACGGGGCGGCTGACACCGTCCGGTGGATGCTTCCGGTGTGAAGAACCGGCGGCCCGGGCGCTCCGGTGGGAGAAGCCCCGCCTTGAGGGCGGGTTTCTCCCACCGCAAGGATCTGTCCGGCAATCGGTTCGCCAGTCAGCGCCTCTCGGCGCTCGCAGTCGCCCGCCAGGTCTGCGCCACGGCTCCCCTGGCTTCGGCTCCCTAGCTGGCGGATAGAGTCGTGCAACCCGACGAAGGAGGACCCGATGCATGCAGTCGTCTTGATGGTCACCATCCATGACCCCGAGGCCGCCATCAGCAAACTGCGTGAGGAGGTTGTGCCCGTCGTGAAACAGGCCCCCGGCCTCGTAACCGGACACTGGACACGTAAGGATGACTCGGGGATCGGGATGATTGTCTTCGAGTCCGAGGATGCCGCCAACGCGGCGCGCGAGCGAGCGGCGGCGATGGCCGACGCTGACGACAACGTCACGCTCGAAAGCGTTGAGGTCCGCGAGGTAGTAGCGAACGTCTAAGTCTTGCGAAGGCCGGGAGCAGCTATCTGATCTGCATGCCGGAGATCGCGCGCGAGATGACCAGGCGCTGGATCTCGGAGGTGCCCTCGAAGATCGTGTAGATCTTTGCGTCGCGGGACATGCGCTCGACCGGGAACTCGCGGGTGTAGCCGTTGCCGCCGAGGATCTGGATCGCGCGCTCGGTGACCCAGACCGCGACCTCGCCGGCCTTCAGCTTCGCCATCGAGCCCTCGGCGTTCTCGAAGGTCTGGCCGGATCTCCCCATCCAGGCGCCGCGCCAGACCAGCAGCCGGGCGGCGTCGATCTCGAGCTTCATGTCGGCGAGTGCGAATGCGATCGCCTGGTTCTCGACGATCGGGCGGCCGAACTGCTCGCGCTCCTTCGCGTACTCGAGCGAGTACTCGTAGGCCGCGCGGGCGATGCCGACCGCCTGGGCGCCGACCGTCGGCCGGCTCGCCTCGAAGGTCTGCATCGCCGCCTGAGATTTCGACTTCTTGCCCTCGCGCACCCGGGCGAGCCGCTCATCGAGCTTCTCCTTCCCGCCCAGCAGGCAGGAGCCCGGAACCCGGCAATCGTCGAGGTGGACATCGGCGGTGTGGGATGCGCGCAGGCCGTGCTTCTTGACCTTGGCGCCCTGCTCGCACCCCGCGGTCCCCGGCGGCACGACGAAGGCGGCGTGGCCACGCGAGCCGAGCTTGCGGTCGACGCTGGCGATGATTACGTGGACGTCGGCGATCCCGCCGTTGGTCGCCCACGCCTTTTGGCCGTTCAGGACCCACTCGTCCTTCGCCTCGTCGTACTTCGCGGTGGTGCGGATCGCCGAGACGTCGGAGCCGGCGTCCGGCTCCGAGGAGCAGAAGGCGGCGACCTTCGGCTCCTCCGCGGTGCCGAAGCACTGCGGGATCCACTCGCCCAACTGCTCCGGGGTCCCCTGCCCGAAGATCGCGGCGACGGCAAGCGAAGTGCCGAAGATGCTCATCCCGATGCCGGCGTCGCCCCAGAACAGCTCCTCGTTGACGATCGGCAGCGTCAGGCCTGTCTCGTCGGCCCAGAACTGAGCCAGGCCTTCGAATCCGTAGAGGCCGATCTTGGCCGCCTCCTGGATCACCGGCCAGGGCGTTTCCTCGCGCTCGTCCCACTCCGAGGCCGCCGGCCGCACGACGTTCTCGGCGAAGCCGTGGACCCAGTCGCGGATGTCCTTCTGGTCCTGGTTCAGCTCGAGCGTGAACGCCGGACCGTCGGTGCTCCCGCCGCCGCCGGCCGCCTCCGCGACGAGCTCTTCCGCCTCTGCCACTGCGCCTCGCTCACTCATTGGTTTCCTGCCCGTCCGAGGGCCCGGGCCCTGCCCGCCCTGAGGGGTCGCGGGATGGTACACGGAATCGTGTAATCCCGAAAGCGCTCAGACGTCGCGCAGGTCGAAGGCCCGCAGGCCCTCCTGGCCCTCGTCGGAGCAATCGAAGAAGCGCCGGTTGACGCAGTCGTAGCTGGGGCCGTCACCCTCGTAGGCCCGCTCGACCGAGAACTGGCAGTGCGGCAGGCCGTCGCCGGTCATCTTGACGCCGCCGAAGCCGCCGGGCTGGAGGACGGCGTCGAGCTCGACCTTCGCCCCGAAGACCTCCTGCATGCAGCCGACGTACTGGGTGCCGGTGAGGGCGTCGACGAAGCTGTAGAGGTACCGGCAGCCGAGCTCGACGCAGCCGCGCGGCTCGATCATCTTGTCGCAGAAGGCGCGACACTGGCGGCACTCGCCCGTCTTCTCGCGTATGGCCGGCATGGAAGAAGTCTAGGGAGCGCCGGCTCAGGCGGCCAGAGCGTCGGGGCCGAGGACGTGGTCGAGCTCGGCCCGGAGGCCGTTCGAGAGCCGGACCCGGTAGCCGTCGCCGAGCCGCAGCTCCATCGGCCCGCCCTCGCCGCCGTCGATTGCGAGCAGGACGTCGGCCCTGCCCTTGTGGTGGACGAGGACCTCCTTCAGCTCGTCGACGATGCCGGGCCGGCCCTGCAGCGTCGCGGCGTCGATCGTCAGCCGCAGCGGCCCGGCCGGAGCCGAGGCGGCGGCGATCTCCTGCTGGTCGGGCTCGAAGCGCTCGGCCTCCTGGACGACCAGCTTGGTCTCGCCGCGGTCTTTGTGGTCGATCCGGCCGCGAACGACGACGACCGCGTCGGGCGCGATCACCTCGGCGCTCTCGGACTGGTCGGCCTTGAACACCAGCATCTCGATCTGGCCCTCGACGTCGTCGAGCGTCGCGAACATCATCTGGGTGCCGCTCTTGGTCCGGATCTTCTTCGTCTCGGTGACGATCCCGCCGACCGTGACCCAGGCGCCGTCGGGCTTGCGGGCGAGCTCGGCGATCGGGCAGTCGACCCTCGCCCGCAGCGCCTCGCGGACCTCGGAGAGCGGGTGCGAGGAGAGGTAGGTCCCGAGCGTCTCCTTCTCGAACGCGAGCAGCGCGGCGCGATCGAACTCGGCGGCCGAGATCGGCGGCCGGTGCTGGTGGCCCGCGGCCTTCGCCTCATCGCCCGCCGCCGGCTCGGCGAAGTCGAAGATCGAGCCCTGGCCGAGCTGCGCGTCCTCTTGCGCCTTCTGCCCCGCCGACTGGGCCGCCGGCAGCGCCTCGAGCATCCCGCGCCGGGTCGCCCCGGTCGAGTCGAGGGCGCCGCACTTGATCAGGCATTCGATCGCGCGTTTGTTGACCGCGCGCGCGTCGACCCGCTCGCAGAAGTCCCAGATCGAGGCGATCGGCGCCTCCTCGCGGGCGCGGAGGATCGCCTCGACAGCCGAGTGGCCGACGTTCTTGACCGCGTCGAGGCCGAACCGGATCGCGTTCTCGCTGACGACGAAGCTGTGGTCGGAGGAGTTGACGTCCGGCGGCAGGACGTCGATCCCCATCTCCTCGCAGCGGTTGACGAAGAACGGCACCTTGTCTTTGGTGTTCATCACCGAGGAGATCACCGCCGCCATGTACTCGGCCGGGTAGTTGGCCTTGAGGTACGCGGTCCGGTAGGAGATCAGCGCGTAGCAGGCGGCGTGGGACTTGTTGAACGAGTAGTCGGCGGCGGCTTCGTTCAGCTTCCAGAGGTCCCTGGCGACGGCCGGCGAGGTCCCCGACGCCTCCATCCCCTGCATGAACTTGTCCTTCATCGTCGCCATCAGGTCGCGCTTCTTCTTGCCGATCGCCTTGCGCAGGTCGTCCGCCTCGGCGCCCGAGAAGCCGGCCATCGAGCGGGCGATCTCCATCAGCTGCTCCTGGTAGATGACGCAGCCGTGGGTCTCCTCGGTGATCGCCCGCAGCCGCGGGTCTGGATAGCGGACCGATGAGGGGTCCTGCTTGCCCTTCGCGTAGGCGGGGATGTAGGCCATCGCGCCGGGTCGGTAGAGGGCGCCGAGGGCGACGACGTCGGCGAACTCGGTCGGCTTCACCCTGCGCAGCGCGTCGCGCATCCCGTCGGACTCGAACTGGAAGACTCCGGTCGAGTCGCCGCTGGCCAGCATCTCGTAGGTCTTCGGGTCGTCGATCGGGATCGCCTCGATGTCGATCCGCTCCCCGCGCGAGCGCTCGATGATCTCGATCGCGTCCTCGATCACGTCGAGGTTGCGGAGGCCGAGGAAGTCCATCTTCAGCAGCCCGATCTCCTCGATCGGCCCCATCGAGTACTGGGTCACGATCTTGTACTGGCGCTCGGCCTTGCCGCCGCCGTTGGTGCCGTTCCCGTTCCCGGCGCCGGCGCTGCGGTCCTCGGCGAGCTGGAGCGGGACGATCTCGTGCAGCGGCCGGTCGGCGATCACGACCGCGGCGGCGTGGATCGAGTTGTTGCGGACGATCCCCTCTAGCCCCTGGGCGACGTCGACGATCCGCCTCGCGTCGGGCTCCGCGTCATAGGTCTGTTTCAGGTCCTGGCCCGGCTTCAGGCACTCGGCGAACGACGGGCTGCGGCCCATGATCGGCTCCGGGATCAGCTTCGCGAGGCGGTCGCCGGTCGCGTAGTCGTAGCCGAGGACCCGGGCGGCGTCGCGGGTCGCGGCCCGCGGCGCCATCTTGCCGAAGGTGATGATCTGGGCGACCGATTCGCGCCCGTATTTGTCGCCGACATAGCGGATCATCCGCTCGCGACCGCGGACCGAGAAGTCGATGTCGATATCTGGCATCGATTTGCGGCCGGGGTTGAGGAAGCGCTCGAACAGGAGGTCGTTGGCAAGTGGGTCGACGTCGGTGATGTTGAGCGCGTAGGAGACGATCGAGCCGGCCGCCGAGCCGCGCCCCGGCCCGACCGCGATCCCGCTCTCCTTGGCGTAGCGGACGAAGTCCCAGACGATCAGGAAGTAGGAGGAGAAGCCCATCTCCTCGATCACCCCGAGCTCGAACTCGAGCCGCTCGGCGGCCTCGGCCGGGACCGGGTCGCCGTAGCGCGCCCGCAGCCCCTCGGTGGCGATCTCGCGCAGCATCCGCTCCGGGTCGGAGCCGTCGGGGGTCGGGTAGCGCGGCAGCAGCAGCTTGCCGAGCTCGATCTCGACGTTGCAGCGCTCGGCGATCTCGACCGTGCTCGGGATCGCCTCCGGCCACTCCGAGAACGACGTCGCCATCTCTCCGTTGCTCTTGAGGAAGAACTCGTTGGTATCGAAGCTCAGCTTCGGCGCCTCAAGGGTCGATTTCGTCTGCACGCAGAGGAGCGCCGCGTGGTTGTCGAAGTCCTCGCGCCGCAGGTAGTGGACGTCGGCGGTGCCGACCAGCGGCCGGCCGACCTCGCGGGCGATCTCGACGATGCCGCGGTTGGCCCGCTCCTGCTCCTCGATCCCGTTCTTCTGGACCTCGAAGTAGACCTGGTCGGGGCCGAACGCCTGGATCAGGTCATCGACGTGGGCGCGCGCGTCGTCGCGCCGCTCCTCGACCAGACGGCGGCAGAATCGCGATTGCAGGCAGCCGGTGAGGACGATCACCCCCTCGGCGTGCTTGGCCAGCAGCTCCATGTCGACGTTTGCCTTGCCGCGCGAAAACCCCTCGAGGAAGCCGGCCGAGGTGAGCTGGACGAGGTTGGCGAAGCCGGCGTCGCTGGCGGCCAGCAGGGTCAGGTGGTTGCGCTCGTACCGCACCTGCTCCTTGACCGCCTTGCGGTCGTCGACGAAGTAGGCCTCGAGGCCGATGATCGGCTTGATCCCGTGCTTGCCGCAGGCCTTGTAGAGGTCGACCGCGCCGTTCATCACGCCGTGGTCGGTGAGTCCGAGGGCGGGCTGTCCGAGTTCGGCCGCCCGGGCCGCCATCGCGTCGATCTTGCAGGCGCCGTCGAGCAGCGAGTACTCGCTGTGGGCATGGAGATGGACGGCCGAGGCGTTGCTCATCGATCGCCGCCGATGATGCCAATCGAGGCAGATGCCAAGGTCACGAAATACGCGCGGTCTGAGCGGAGATCCCCCAGTTTGGGAGACCGATCAGCCCGCGTTGATGACGTAGGAGGAGAAGAGGCAGCGTGAGCCGCCGCCGCCGTAGTTGTTGACGTCGCTTGCTACTTCGGCGCCCTTGACGAAGCCGGCGACGACGACCTGGATGTTGGTCGCGCCGAAGATCAGGCTGGCGCCCGCCGTCAGCGTCCCGCCGCCACTGGGGATCACCAGGCCGGACTGGCCGATGATCCGTTTGTTCTCCGGGGTGTTGGGGTTGAGGTACCCGCTCGCGCTTCCGCCCGGGTAGTCGTAGGCGCCGCCTCCGACCTTCAGGGCGCCGGCGGCGCTGCTCGCCACGTACACCCTGGCCTGGAGCCCGCCGCCGGTGAAGCATTTGGCGTAGACGGTGAACGGCCCGCGCTGGATCAGGTTGTAGGCCGGGGCGGCGCTTTCGAGCCCGTTCGAGGCGTCGACGCGGACGATGCCGCCCGCCTGGATCGCGTTCAGCTTGGTCTGCACCGAGGGAGCGAGGATCCCTTCGCTGACCGATGCCGAGGCGAGCTTGCCGGTGGTGACGGCTCCGCCGACCAGCTTGTTGGTCCCGACCGAGCCGTTGGCGAGGCGGGAGTCGTCGATTGCGCCGCCGGCGATCTTCCCGCGCTTCACCGCGTTCTTGGCGATGTCGGAGGTCTTCACCGCGTTCGGGGCGATGTTGCGGGACCTGACGACGTTCTTGCCGAGCTTCGACGCCGCGTAGGCGCCGGCGCCGCCGACCGCGAGCGCGACCGCGATCGTCGCCATCACGTTGGCGTAGGTGAGATGTCGGCGCAGCCGCCCCAAGCTGGCGCCAAGGTAGCGGCCGCCTCGGACCGTTCCAAGATCAGGCGCAGGCCCAGGCGCTGCCGCCGGAGTCGGCCCAGATTTCGGCCGCGATCCGGTCCTGTTCTTCCTTCGAGCCGTCCTGCGGGGCGCCCTCGCCGCCGTAGAGGGCCCAGGTCGAGGGCAGGATCTGGTAGGCGCCGCCGGCCCCGCTCGAGGGGTTGACCGCGCCGTAGTTGCCCCCCGACTCGCACATCACGATGTAGGTCGGGATCGAGTACGGGCCGCCGAGCCAGCGGCCGACCGTTTCTTCGGCCGCGGCCCGGCTCGCCGCTTCGGCCGCCTCGATCTCGCTCACCCACTGGCCGATCTTGTCCTTCAGCTCGGCCAGCGAGGACTCGCGTGCCGATCGCAGCGAGGCCAGTTCCGCGGCGCTTGCCTCGGCCCGGCTCCGGACCGCGGCGATTTCTTCGCGCGCCGCCGCGAGCCGCTCGTTGTAGGCGTCGACCCGGGCCTTCAGCGCCGCGACCCGTTCGAGCCCGTGCTTGACCTCGTCGCGTACTTCCTCGACCCGGCGGGCGAGGGCGCTGTCGGAGGACTCGATCCGGTCGATGTACTCGGTCCGGGCGGCGAGCTCGTCGAGATTCGAGGAGGCGAGGATCATGCTCGCGCCGTCGGGCCGGCCGCTCATGTAGATCGCGACCAGCCGCTGGGCGAGGGCACGGCGGGCGCGGTGCAGCCTTTTTCGCGCGAGCGCGAGGTGGCGGCGGGTCGCCTCGACCTTGGCGGCGAGGCGGGCGGCGCGTTCCTGGCCGGTCGCGAGCAGCGCGCTCAGCCGCCGCTCGCGGGCGGCGGCGGCGTCGGCTCGCTCTTCCGCCGATGCAAGCTGTTCCTGGGTCGAGCGGATCTGCGCCGCGAGCGCGCCGGCCTCGGAGCGAGCGCTCTCGACCCGGCCCTGGAGGCCGCCGATGTCGGCCGCGCGGGCCGAGGCGCCGGCGAGCACGACAAGGACGAGGACGGAAATTGCAGAGATTCGCCGCACGCGACCGGCGAGGGTAACGGAGTCTGTGAGCAAACCCTCACAGGTCGACGATAAGCCGCAACGGATCTTGCGGCCTCGACGATCAGCCCTCTGGCACTTCCTTCTTCGCCAGGTACGCGATCACGACCCCGATCGCGATCGCGACCGCCCCCGCGCCCATCCGGATCTGGCGCGAGTAGCGGCGGCGGGCGTAGAGCAAGCCGTATTTGACGACCGCCCTCCCGATCTGCTCGTAGATGGGGCTGCTGATTCGTTCCATCAGTCTCCGCCCTCTACCCCGCGCCGCCGGATCTGATGCGCCATCCGCGATTGCAGCGACCAGAGCTCGATGAATCCCGGCGAGGCCGCCTGCGAGAACAGGCCACCCGACTCGGCGAACGATGCGAGCTGGGCGTCGTAGACGGCATTCGGCGAGGAGCGGGTGACGACGCGAGCGGTTCCCTTGTAGAGACTGAGGCCGATCGACCCCGTGACCTGGACATTGGCGGCCTCCATGAAGGCGTCGAGATCGGTCCGCAGCGGCTCCCACCAGAGGCCGGCGTAGACGAGGTAGGCCCAGCGGCGGTCGAGCTCCGGCTTGAGCTGGTTCTGGTGGATCGTCCCGACCAACTTCTCGAGCTCGGCATGGGCGGTGAGCAGGATCTCGGCCGCCGGGACCTCGTAGATGTCGCGGACCTTGAGGCCGACGATCCGGTCCTCGATGTGGTCGACGATCCCGATCCCGTGCCGGCAGCCGATCTCGGCGACCCTTTCGAGCAGCTCGACGAGGCCGAGACGCTCGCCGTCGAGCCCGACCGGCACCCCGGCCTCGAACTCGACGCGGATCGTCTCCGGCTCGTCCGGGGCGTCCTCGGGCCGGGTGACGAGCTGGAAGACGTCGTCCTCCGGCGCGTGGTCGAGGTCCTCGATCCAGCGGCCCTCCGAGGAACGCCCCCAGAGGTTGTCGTCGATCGAGTAGGGCGGGGACTCGGTCCCGCCCTTGACCGGGATCCCGTGCTCGCGCGCGTAGGCGATCTCCTCCTCGCGGCCCATCTCCCACGAGCGCACCGGCGCGATCGTCCGCAGCTCCGGCGCCAGGGTCGCCACCGTCGCCTCGATCCTGACCTGGTCGTTGCCCTTGCCGGTGCAGCCGTGGGCGATCGTGTCGCAGCCGCTCTGCCGCGCCTGCTCGACCGCGAGCTCGGCGATCAGCGGCCGGCCTAGCGCGGTGAACAGCGGATAGCCGAGGCCGTAGATCGCGTTCGCCCTGATCGACGGGGCGATGAAGTCCTCGGCGAAACGCTCGCGGGCGTCGACGACGTGGCACTCGAGGGCGCCGAGCCGCTTCGCCTTCTCCTCGATCACCCCGTAGTCCTCGCCCGGCTGCCCGAGGTTGACGGTCAGGCAGACGACCTCGGCCCCGTACTGCTCCTGGATCCACTTCAGCATCACGCTGGTGTCGAGGCCGCCGGAGTAGAGCAGCAGGACGCGACTGACCTCGGCGGGGTCGGCCTCGTAGGAAGCTGTACGGCCCCCGGCGCTCAAGGGGCTTCGAGCCCGCCGCTGCCCCCTTCTTCGCCGGATTCGGGCGCTTCCGGCGTCGGAGTCGTCGGGGTGGTCGGTTCGGCTTCTTCGGGGCTCGGTTGCCCCGGCTCGGTGGTTTCGGTGGTTTCCGTCGGTTCCGTCGGTTCCGTGGTTTCGGTCGTTTCGGTCGTCAGTTCGGTCCCCGTCGGGGTCGTTTCGCCGCCGCTGTCGCCGCCGGCGATGACGATGACCGCGATCACCAGGCCGACGATGACCGCGATCAGGCCGGCGATCAGCAGTCGCATGTTGCCGTGCGGCCGGCCGCCGCCACCGTCACGGTCGGGTGGCTGTCCCATCACCCGGGTCGGGTCGTCGTGCATCGGGGCCTACTCCTCGGGGCCCAGGATCGCGTCGAGCAGCGGCGCCGGGTCTTCGATGCCGGCGCCGGCGCGGAGCCGGTTCTCGATCTCCTTGCGGCTGGCGCCGGAGACGGCCATCTGGGTCGCCAGCAGCCGCGCGCCCGCCTCGTCGGACCGGGGCCCGGCCGGCGCGGCGCTCTCGGCCGGCTCGGGGACCGCCTCGACCGTCCGCAGCCGCGGCCGCTCCTCGCCTCCGGCGCTGGGCGGGTCGAGTTCGTCGGCGATCGCCCGCAGGCGGTCGGCCGCAATCCGGTCGGCGCGCTCCTGCGCTTCGTCGATCCGGCCCTGCGCCTGTTTCTCCGCGTCGTCGATGACCGCGGCCGCCGCCCGCTCGGCGGCGCCGACGATCTCGGCCAGGCGCTCGGCCGCCCCGCCGACGGGGTCGGAGCCGCCTTTGCGGCCTTTGGGCGGCATTTTGCTCGCGTTCATGACAACGCCTCACGCTTCGCTCGCTGCGCACAGAACCAGATATGGATGCTTGCTCGCTCCGCGTTCATGGCTTGTAGCTTAGGAGCGATTCGCCGATCAGCGCAATGGCGCGGTCGGCCTGGGAGTCATCGATCGTCAGCGGGGGGAGCAGCCGCAGGGTCCGCGGCTCGGGCGCGTTGACGACGGCGCCCCGCCCGAGCAGGTCGACGGTGATGGCCGCCGAGTCGAGGCCCTCCTCGAGCCCGACGCCGATCATCAGGCCGCGGCCACGCACCTCGCGAACGCCGTCGAGCGCCTCGAGCCCCTCGCGCAGGCGCCGCCCACGCTCCCTCACGGCCCGCAGCAGGACCGGGTCGTCGACGATGTCGAGGACGGCGAGGGCCGCCGCCGAGGCGACCGGGCCGCCGGCGAAGGTCGAGCCGTGGTCGCCCGGCTCCAGCACCGCGCCGGCCGCCTCGTTCGTGATGCAGGCGCCGATCGCCATCCCGCCGCCGAGCGCCTTGGCGCTGGTGAGGACGTCGGGGCGCACCGGGGTCTGCTCGTAGGCCCAGAGCGAGCCGGTCCGGCCGACCCCGGTCTGGATCTCGTCGAGGATCAGGAGCGCGCCGACTGCGTCGCAGGCCTCACGCGCGGCGATCAGCGAGTCCTCGCTGAGGGGGTAGATCCCGGCCTCGCCCTGAATCGGCTCGATCAGGACCGCCGCCGTCTGCCCGTCGACGGCGTCGCGCAGGGCATCGGCGTCGTCGAACGGGACCGAGCGGAAGCCCTCGAGCATCGGTCCGAGAGCCGGGTTCGCCGCCAGCCCGGGGGTCGCCGAGAGGGAGCCGTAGGTGCGGCCGTGGAAGTCGCGCTCGAAGCTGATGATCGCCGGCGAGGAGACCCCGCGCCGGTGGGCGTGCTTGCGGGCGATCTTGATCGCGCACTCGTTGGCCTCGGTCCCCGAGTTCGCAAAGAAGACGCGGCCGCCGAGGCTCGACTCCGAGAGTCGCTCGGCGAGGCGCACCATCGGCTCGGTGTAGAAGAGGTTCGAGGTGTGCATCAGCCGCCCGGACTGCTCGCGGATCGCCTCGACCACGTCCGGGTGGCAGTGGCCGACCGAGCAGACCGAGATCCCGGCGAGGAGGTCCAGGTACTCCTTCCCGTCCGAGTCCCAGAGCATGGCTCCCTCGCCGCGCACGAACTCGACCTCGCCGCGGCGATAGGTCCCCATCAGGTAGCGCTCCTCGAGTCCCTGCAGCTCCGTGAGGTTCATGACATTGGACCGCCCGCCGCGGACGCCGAGCTGCCACCCACCCGCCCATCGCGGACGCGGAGGGGCGCGGCCATCCATATCTGATTCTCTGGCCGTGCCCGGAGCAGAGCAGATGGGCGGAAAGTCATGACGTCACCATCGTCCCGATCCCGGCGTCCGTGAACAGCTCGAGCAGGAGGCTGTGCGGCCTGCGGCCGTCGATGATGTGGGCCGACTGGGCGCCGCCCCTGATCGCATCGACGCAGGCGGTGAGCTTCGGCCGCATCCCGCCGTCGATCCCGTCGAGCCTCTCCTCGACCTCGGCGACGCTCGCCCGCGAGGTCAGGCTCGAATCGTCGGCGGGGTCGGCGAGCCAGCCGACGACGTCGGTGAGGAAGATCGCCTTGTATGCCTGCAACGCGGCGGCGACCTTGCCGGCGGCCTCGTCGGCGTTGACGTTGTAGGCGTTCCCGTCGCGGTCGGAGGCCGAGGAGGCGACGACCGGGATGTAGTCGACGGCGATGTGGTTGAGGACGTCGACGTCGACCCGGTCGATCGCGCCGACGAACCCGACCTGCTCGGCGTTCGGGACCGGAGAGACTCCGAACAGCGATCCGTCCTGGCCCGAGAGCCCGACCGCCGGCTGCCCATGGCGGTTGATCCGCTGGACGATGTCCGAGTTGACCTTGCCGAGCAACACCATCCGCGCCACCTCAACCGTCTCGGCGTCGGAGACGCGAAGTCCCTCGTGGAATCGCACCTCGAGTCCGAGCCGCTCCATGTACTCGGTGATCTCGGGCCCGCCGCCGTGGACGATCACCGGGTTGAGGCCGACGTACTTGAGGAGGACGACGTCGGTCGCGAAGCCCTCGCGCAGCGCCTCGTCGCGCATCGCCGAGCCGCCGTACTTGATCACCACCGTGCGGCCGTGGAACTCCCGGATGTAGGGAAGGGCCTCGAGCAGGGTGTCGACGCTGGCGTTCACGGCAAATACTCCCGCTTCGCTCGCTCCGCGATCATGGTCTCCATTCAGGTCGTGTACTCGGCGTTGATTCGAACGTACTCGTAGCCGAGATCCGAGAACCAGACGTGGGCGGAGTGGTCGCCGCGTCCCAGCCGCAACGTGACATCGGCCTCCGCCCCCTCGCCGGCGAACTCCTCGGCGTCGATGTGGTCGGGGCCGAGCTCCTCGACCTCCTCGCCGGCCAGCGCCATCCCGGCCGCCTGCGCGATCCGTCCCCAGTTCGGGTCGCGGCCGAAGAGGGCGGTCTTGACCAGCGGCGAGTTGGCGATCGCGCGGGCGATCCGCTCGGCCTCCTCCTGGCTCGCCGCCTCGCTGACCCGCGCACGCCCGACCCGCGTCGCCCCCTCGCCGTCGGCGACGATCTCGAGCGCGAGCTGGAGGAGCACGGCGTCGAGCATGCCCTGCGGCAGCGGCCGGCCGGACTCGCCGCTCGCCTGGAGCAGGACCATGTCGTTGGTGCTCATCTGGCCGTCGACCGTGATCCGCTCGAAGGAGCGATCGACCGCCTCGCGCAGCGCCGCCTCGGCGCCGTAGGGGCCATCGAGGACGGCGTCGGTCTGGACGAAGCAGAGCATCGTGGCGAAGCCGGGCTGGATCATCCCGGCCCCCTTCGCCTGGGCCGAGAGCGTGACCCCGTCGCAGCTGACGGTGCACCGCTTCGGGCCGCGGTCGGTGGTCATGATCGCCTCCGCGAACTCCTCGCCGCCGTCGGGGCGGACGGCCGCAGCGGCGCGGCGGACGCCGTCGAGGACCTTCTCCATCGGCAGCGCCTCGCCGATCTTCCCGGTCGCGCCGATCGCGACGACGGAGGGGTCGAGATCGAGCTCCTCGGCCGCCGCCCGCTGGATCGCGACGGCGTCATGCATCCCCTGGTCCCCGGTCGCGGCGTTCGCGTTGCCGGCCTTGACAGCGGCGGCGCGGATCGCGCCGAAGTCGAGGCTCTCGCGGCAGAGCCGAACCGGGGCCGCGGCGGCCGCGTTGCGGGTCAGGAGCAGGGCCGATTCGCAGCTCTCGGAGCCGGCTACGACGACGGCGGCGTCGGTGTTGCCGCTCTCCTTCAGGCCGCAGGCGACGGCGCCGGCGGCGAAGCCCGGGGCCAGCCGGGACGGATCGAGCTCCTCGACTCCGGCGGGCGGCTCGACCCAGCGGGACCGAAAAAACTCACTGGCCGAGATGCTCCGCTTCGCGTCCGCTTCCGGGCTCATGTCAATCCCACCGTCTCGTCGAGGCCGAGCATCAGATTGAGGTTCTGGACGCCCTGGCCCGAGGCCCCCTTCCAGAGGTTGTCGATCGCCGAGAAGGCGAGGAGGCGTCCCCGCTCCTCGACCGTGACGTAGACATGGCATTCGTTGGTGTCGCGGACGTCGCGCAGGCCCGGTGGCGCCTCGACCGCGTGAACGAACGGCTCGCCCGCATAGCGCTCGGCATACAGGGCCTGCGCCTCCTCCTTCGAGATCGGCTCTGAGAGCGTCGCGTAGCAGCTGGTCAGCTCCCCCTGGTCGAGCGGCAGCAGGTGGGGGACGAAGGTGACCGGCGCCGGGCTGCCGAGCGCGGTCAGCTCCTGTTCGATCTCGGGCCGGTGGCGGTGGCCCTCGGTCTTGTAGGGAAAGGCGTTCTCGTCCATCGAGACGTAGTGCATCTCGTCCCCCCCGCCCCGGCCGGCACCGGAGACCCCTTGCTTGGCGTCGATCACGACGTCGGCGAGGAGCCCGCGCTCGGCGAGCGGCGCGAGCGCGAGGACGCTGGCCGTCGGGTAGCAGCCGGGCGTCGCCACCAGCTCCGCCTCCCGCAGCTCGTCGCGGTAGAGCTCGGTCAGGCCGTAGACGGAGTTCTCGAGCAGTTCCGGCGCCCCGTGCTCCCCGTACCAGCGCTCGTACGTCGGCAGGTCGCGGAGCCGGAAGTCGGCCGAGAGGTCGACGACCATCACCCCCAGCCCCCGCAGAGCGGCGACCGTCGGGGCCGAGGCGCCGTGCGGGTAGGCGACGATCGCGGCGTCGATCCCCTCGAGCCGGTCGAGGTCGAGCTCGGTCAGCTCGAGCGGCACCCGGTAGCGCGGATAGAGGCGGTCGAGGCGGGTCCCGGCGTCGCTGCGCGAGGTTATCGTGGCCAGCTCCAGGCGCGGGTGATGCCACACGATCTGCGCCGCCAGCGCCCCGGTGAAGCCGGAGGCGCCGGCGACCAGGACCCTCGCGGCCGGCTCGCCCGCGAGCGGCTGTGGGACCCGCTCATCCACGCAACGTCCCCCCGATCTTGTCGAGGCTGGCGGCGATCGAGTCGCGCAGGCCGGCGACCTCGTCGTCGGTCAGGGTCCGGTCGGCGGCCCGGAACTCGAGCCGCAGCGCCAGGCTCTTGCGGCCGTCGCCGAGCTGCTCGCCCTGGTAGAGGTCGAAGACCTCGGCCGAGCGCAGCAGCTCGCCGCCGCCGGCCAGCACCGCGGCACGGACCTCGGCCCCCGGGACCGAGTCCTCGACCACAACGGCGAGGTCCTGGAGGACGGCGGGGTGGGTCGTCAGGTCCTCGAACTCCTCCTGCCATGCTGGTGAGGCGGCCACCAGCGGCGCCAGGTCGATTTCGAACGCCGAGGCCGCCGCGACGTCCCATGCCCGGCAGACCAGCGGGTGCACCTCGCCGACCCAGCCCGCCGCGGCGCCCTCGACGAGGACCGCGGCGGCACGGCCCGGATGCAGGAACGGCTCCGAGACGGGCCCGAAGGCGAGCTCGACGCCCAGCCGCGACGCGAGGCCCTCGAGGACGCCCTTCTGGGCGAAGAAGTCGGCCGGGGTAGGAGCGCCCCGCCACGAGGCGGGCCCGAGATCGCCGACCGCGAGAGAGCCGACCCGGTGCGGCTCGGCGAACGGAGCCGGGCGCTCGCCCGGGAAGTCTCCGGCCAGCGGCCCGTCCCCGATCCCGTCCGGCGGCAGGTAGACGCGGCCCGACTCGAACAGGGCGATCCGGTCGGCGCCGCGGGCGAGGTTGCCGCGGGCGACGTCGAGCAGCGATCCGAGCAGCGTCGTCCTCATCACCGACTGATCCTCGGACAGCGGGTTGGAGACGACGACCGCGCCCGCGCGCGGGTCGTCGGCGGGAACCCGCAACCGGTCGGCCTCGCCGGCGTCGGTGAAGCTCCAACCGACGATCTCGTCGAAGCCGAGGTCGCGCATCGCGTCCTCGGCCCGGCGCCGCAGGCGCTGCGCGCGGGTCAGTCCGCCGACCTGGCCCATCGCGGTCGGCAGGGTCGAGGGAAGGTGCTCGTCGAGGCCGTGGATCCGGCCGATCTCCTCGATCAGGTCGACCTCGCGGGTGACGTCGCTGTGGCGGTCGGCGGGGACCTCGACCAGGAGCTTGCCGTGGGCGGTGTGGATGCTGAACCCGAGCCGCTCGAGGTAGGTGATCTGGTCGGCCTCGCCGACCTCCATCCCGAGCAGCTCGCCGACTTTCTCCTCGCGCAGGCCGATGTGGTGGTGGTCGGGTATCTCGCCAGCGACGTCGATCGTCCCCGGCACCAGCTTCGCGCCGCAGAGCTCGACGAACAGCCGCGAGGCGACGATCTGGCCCCGCATGCAGAGCTCCGGGTGCAGCCCTTTCTCGAATCGCGCCGACGCCTCCGAGCGAAGCCCGAGCTTGCGCGAGGTGCGGAGGACGTTGGTCCCGTTCCAGTTGGCCGCCTCGAGCAGCACCCTGGTCGTGCTCTCCGAGACCTCGGAGACCTGGCCGCCCATGATCCCGGCGACGCCCGAGGGCCCCTCGCGATCGCAGACGAGGACGGTCTCGGTGTCGAACTCCCGCTCGACGCCGTCGAGGGTGGTCATCCCCTCGCCGTCGGCGGCGGTGCGGACGATCACCTCGCCGTCGGGAACGCGGTCGAGGTCGAAGGCGTGGAGCGGCTGCGAGGTCAGCAGCATCACGTAGTTGGTGATGTCGACGACGTTGTTGATCGGGCGCTGGCCGGCAGCCGTCAGGCGGGCCTGCAGCCATGGCGGCGAGGGGCCGATCTTGACGTCGGTGAAGACCCGGCCGGTGAAGCGCGGGCAGAGCTCGGGGACCTCGACGGTGACCGAGGCGTGGTCCTCGACCTTGCCGTCGCCGTCGGCGTGCACGTCGTCCTCCCACGGCGCGGGGCCGAGCGGCGCCGCGGTCACCGCGTGGACCTCGCGAGCGACCCCGTAGACACCGAGGCAGTCGGGGCGGTTCGGAGTCACCTCGAGCTCGAGCACCTGCTCGGCCAGGGGCAGCGCCTCGGAGAGCGGCGTGCCGGGCTCGGGCCCGTCGTCGAGGACCATGATCCCGTCCGCGTCCTCGCCGATCTCGAGCTCGGCGGCGGAGAGGATCATCCCCGAGGAGGTGACGCCGCGAAGCTTGGCCTCGCCGAGCTCGACCCCGCCCGGCATCGTCGCCCCCGGCAGCGCCACCGCGACGGTCTGGCCGGCGTCGACGTTTGGCGCCCCGCAGACGATCGTCCGCGGCTCGGACTCGCCGGTGTCGACGGTGCAGACGCTGAGTCGGTCGGCGTTCGGGTGCGGCTCGCGGGTCTCGACCCTGCCGATCACGAAGCCGCTGCCGCTCGGCGGGCCGATCGACCCGACCCGCTCGACCTCGGTCCCGGTCATCGCCAGCCGCAGGGCCAGCTCCTCGGCCGGGACGCCGGGGTCGCAGTGCTCGCGCAGCCATGTGTACGGGACCCTCATTCAAACCACCCGGCCTTCGCCAATGCTCCGCTCACGGAGAACCAGATTTCGACGTTCGCTTCGCATTGGCTCAGAGGAACTGCCTCAGCATCCGCACGTCGTTGTCGAAGAAGCGCCGCAGGTCAGGGACGCCGTGGCGCAGCATCGCGATCCGCTCGACCCCCATCCCGAAGGCAAAGCCCTGGACCTGCTCGGGGTCGTAGCCGTTGTCGGCGACGAACTCGAGGACGTTGGGGTCGACCATCCCGGCGCCGCCGACCTCGATCCAGCCGATCCCCTTGCAGAGGCCGCAGCGCTCGCCGCCCGCAAGGGTGCCGGTCCCGTCACAGGCGAAGCATGAGACGTCGAACTCGACGCTGGGCTCGGTGAACGGGAAGTAGTGCGGCCGCATCCGCGCCTCGCGCCCCTCGCCGAAGATCGCCCGCAGCATCTCTTCCAGCGTTCCCTGAAGGTCGGCGAGCGTGATCCCCTCGCCGATCGCGAGGCCCTCGACCTGGTGGAACATCGGGCTGTGGGTCGCGTCGGAGTCGCGGCGGTAGACCTTGCCCGGCATGATCACGAAGATCGGCGGAGGCTCGGCCTCCATCGCCCGCGTCTGGACCGGAGAGGTATGGGTCCGCAGCAGGACCTCGGGGTCGGACTGGACGTAGAAGGTGTCCTGGAGCATCCGCGCCGGATGGCCCGGCGGGTGGTTGAGGCTGGTGAAGTTGTAGTAGTCGTGCTCGACCTCGGGCCCCTCCATCACCCGGTAGCCCAGCCCGATCATCACGTCCTCGATCTGGCGGGTGGTGCGGGTGATCAGGTGCAGGTGGCCGGCAGGCGCCGGCGGCGCCCCGGGCAGGGTCACATCGACCCGGTCCCCGGCGAGGGTCGTCTCGAGCTCGGCGGCGTCGAGCTCGGCGGCGCGGGCCTCGAGCAGCGCCTCGAGCTCCTGGCGGGCGCGGTTGGCGCTGCTGCCGACGGGTCCCCGCTCCTCCTGGGGGAGGTCGGCGATCCCGCGCAGGATCGAGGTCAGCTCGGCTTTGCGGCCCAGATGGCGGACCCGCAGCTCCTCGAGCTCCGCGGTCCCGGACGCGGCCTCGATCGCCGCAGCCGCCTCGGCTCTTATCTCCTCGATCCGGTCAAGCATCCTGGGCGGCCTCTCCAATCGCGGGCGACGATATCCGGGAATTCATATTTCGCGCTCGCTCGCCTGCGATGAATCAGATATGGACGCTGCGCTCGCGACGCGCTCAAGGGCAATGGCGGCTGCGGCGGCGACGTTGAGCGACTCGGCCGCCCCGGCCCGCAGCGGGATCGTCACCCGCCGGCGGCAGTGGTCGAGGACCTCGGCCGGGAGCCCCTCCCGCTCGGCGCCGAGGCAGATCGTCGCGCAGCCCTCGAGCGCGTCGGGACCGTCGCCACCGTGGGCGACGAGCGCCGCCCGCGGCTCGGCCGTCGATTCGACGGCGCCGCGGGCGAGCGGCTGGGCGAAGATCGCGCCCATGCTCGCCCGCACCGCCTTCGGGCCGTGGGGATCGGCGCAGTCGGGCCCGAGGACGACGGTCCCCCCGAGCAGCGCCCCGGCGGTGCGGACGATCGCGCCGACGTTGCCCGGGTCACCGACGGCGTGCATGTAGACACAGGGCGGCTTGATCTCCTCGGCCCAGCACTGCGGCCAGACCGCGATAGCGCGCGTCCCAGACCCGAGCGCCGAGACCTCGGCAAGCAGCTCGGCGCCCACCTCCTCGCCTCCGAGGCCCGATCCCGCGGCGGTCAGCAGCACCGCCGGCTCGATGCCCGCGGCGCGACCGGCGTCGACCAGATCCTCGCCCTCGGTCACGAACAGGCCCTCGCGATCGCGATGGCGGCGCTCGCGAAGCCTGCGGACCAGCTTCAGCTTCTCGTTCTGTGGGCTTGTGATCATCGTCGTGGGTTTCTGTTTGGTCGAATTTTCTCCTGGAACGAAAACGGGCCGCCTGTCGCCAAGCGGCCCGCCCTGGGAATCGGAGTGTGGCTGCAGCTACGCGGCCGCACCCTCCCGGGCGAGCTCCACAAATCGGCGGAACGCATCGCGGTCGTTGACCGCGATGTCGGCGAGCATCTTGCGGTTCACCTCGACGCCGGCGGTGTCGAGGCCGTGAATCAGTTCGGAGTAGCTCATGCCCTCGAGCCGGGCGGCGGCGTTGATCCGGGTGATCCAGAGGCGCCGGAACTCGCGCTTGCGGTTGCGGCGGTCGCGGTAGGCGTACATCCCCGACCGCTGCACCTGCTCTTTCGCGAACCGGTAGGAGGAGTGCTTGCGGCCGTAGTAGCCCTTCGCTTCCTTGAGGACCTTGCGGCGCTTCTTGCGCGCGTGGACGGAGCGCTTGACCCGGCTCACTTCTTGCCTCCGAGCAGGGTCCGGATCCGCTTCTCGTCGGACGGGGCGATCTCGACCGGGCGCCGCATGTGCCGCTTCCGCTTCGGTGACTTTTTCTCAAGGATGTGGCTCGAGAAGGCGCGACGGCCACGGAGCTTGCCCTTGGCGGTCTTGCGAAAGCGCTTCTTGGCGCCGGAATGGGTCTTCATCTTCGGCATCGGGACGAGTATTGAAGCAGAAGCGCCGCCGAGCGCCGCCGGTACGCTCCCGCCCGATGCGATTCGTGTATGTGGTCGGCACCCGTCCGAACTTCGTCAAGACGGCGCCGGTGATCGCCGCCCTGCGCGCCCGCGACCCCAACGGCCGCCACGCGATCGTCCACACCGGCCAGCACTACGACCGGATGATGTCCGAGGTCTTCCTCGAGGAGCTCGGGGTACCCGAGCCCGACCACATGCTCGAGGTCGGGTCCGGCAGTCATTCGCGGCAGACGGCGCAGGTGATGGAGCGGCTCGAGCCGGTCCTGCTCGAGGAGCGGCCCGACCTGGTGTTCGTCCCCGGCGACGTCAACTCGACCCTGGCGGCGGCGCTGACCGCGGCCAAGGCGCTGCTGCCGGTCGCCCACATCGAGTCCGGCCTGCGCAGCTTCGACCGCACGATGCCGGAGGAGATCAACCGGATCGTCGCCGACGTCCTCTCCCAGCACCTCTTCCTCCACAGCGACGAGGCGGTCGAGAACCTGCGGGCAGAGGGCATCCCGGACGAGCGCATGCACTTCGTCGGCAACACGATGATTGACACGCTCGCCGCGCTCGAGGGGCGCTTCCGGGACGCCGGCGCGGCCGCGCGGCTCGGGGTCGAGCCGGGCGCATTCCTGCTCGTCACCCTCCACCGTCCCGCGCTCGTCGACGGACCGCTGCTCGCCGAGACGATGGCGCAGCTCGCGGCGGTCGCCGCCGAGATGCCGGTCGTCTTCCCGGTCCACCCGCGGACGCGGAAGATGCTGGCCGGGGCAGGGGCCGAGCAGCCGGGCCTGCACCTGACCGAGCCGCTCGGCTACATCGACTTCCTCTCGCTGATCGCCGACGCCGGCGCAGTCCTCACCGACTCGGGCGGGATCCAGGAGGAGACGACCTACCTCGGCGTCCCCTGCTTCACCCTCCGCGCCAACACCGAGCGCCCGGTCACGATCAGGGCCGGCACAAATACGCTGCTCGGGCTCGACCCGGCGGCGATAGCGGGCATCCCGGCCGCCCTTGCCGATCGCCCGCCCGGGCGCCGCAACCCTCCCCCCCTCTGGGACGGCGATGCCGCCGAGCGGATCGCGGACGTCGTGCTCGGCGCCGGCTGATTTGACCTACCGCCCCCTCGGGACTACCGTCGTCCCGGGCCTTCGTGCGGGCGAGGCTAAAAGCCACAATCCCAACGGGGGTCAAGATGGGCAAGCACCTGAAGCTCCGGCGTCCAAGCCACGCAACCGTGGTCGCCTACCTCGCCCTCCTCATTGCGCTGGGGGGCGGCGCCTACGCCGCCGATCAGCTGAGCAAGAACTCGGTCGGCAACAGGCAACTCAAGAGGAACTCGGTGACGAGCCTGAAAGTGAAAGACGGGTCGCTGAGACCCGAGGACTTCGCACAGCGAGCATTGCAGGGAGCAGAAGGGCCGCAGGGGCCACCGGGGATCCCTGGGACCAGCCGCGGATTCCAGGCGTTCGGCTCGGTCAACTACGACAAATTCAGCTCGAGCCCGTTCGGGTCCACCGTCGTCAGCCTCGGCGTGCCCCCGGGCGCATATTTTGCGACGGCCTCGGTCGGCGCAGAAACCGTCAACGCGATCACCAGCACGGTCATCTGCAGGTTGATCAACGAGGGTGGCGCCGGGGTCCGCAGCGCGACCATGCGGGCTCAGCCGGTTCGTGAAGACAGCACGGCGGACAATTTCACGCTCACCGCCCTCTTCCAGGTCACGTCCGGGCAGAGGCTCGACCTGGAGTGCTACAAGGACAATGCCGCCTCCGGGGCTCGGGTCAGCGCCAACATCGTCGCTGTACAGATCAGCGACGTCACCGGCTCCACGGACTGACCTGGCCCCGCTCAGGGCCGCGGAAGTCTCGTCCTATTCCGCGCCGGCCTCGGCCTCGGCCTCGGCCTGTTTGGCCTTCGCCACCTCTTTGCTCGGGGCGAGCATCATGCTCATGTTGCGCCCCTCTTGGAGCGGCTCGGACTCGATCACGGCGAGGCCGTCGAGGTCCTCGTAGAGGCGCTGGAGAAGCGCCCGGCCGCGCTCGGGGTGGGCCTGCTCGCGGCCGCGGAACATGATCGTGATCTTGACCTTGTTCTGCTGGCGCAGGAAGCGCTCGACATGGCCGCGCTTGGTCTCGTAGTCGTGGTCGGCGATCTTCGGGCGGAGCTTGATCTCGCGGACGTTGACCTGCTGCTGGTGCTTGCGGGCGGCCTTCTGCTTCTGCTCCTGCTCGTACTTGTACTTCGAGTAGTCGAGCAGGCGGGTGACCGGGGGTTTCGAGTTCGGCGCAACCTCGACCAGGTCGAGATCGGCCTCCTGCGCCTGTTTCAGGGCGTCGGGCGTCTCGACGATCCCGAGCTGCTCGCCGTCGGCGCCGATCAGGCGCACTTTCGGAACCCGGATCCGCTCGTTGATCCGCGTGGTGTCGCGCTCAGGGGGGCGCCGATCGAACCTACGGGGGACCGGCACTAGGAGAGGAGGTGGATATTCAAGAGGACGAGTGAATCGGACAAGGCCACGGGACGCTCAGCGGCGTGGAATGTTCGGCGTGGCGTCAATCAAGTGCAGCGCAGTATAGAGCCAGGGCGCCATCGCGGCAGGTTTTCCTCAGGCCCCGCTCTCAGCAGCGACCCGGGCGGCGAAGTCGGCGACCGGCATCGCGCCGAGCTCGCCCTCCTCATGGGAGCGGACGGCGACCGCCCCGGCCTCCTGCTCGCGGTCACCGACGACGAGCATGTACGGGTAGCGGCCGAGCTCGGCGTCGCGGATCTTCTTGCCGACCGACTCCGAACGCTCGTCGACGGTGACCCTGACTCCGGCCGCGCGGAGCTCGGCGGCGGTGCTCGCCGCGTACTCGAGGTGACGGTCGGCGACCGGCAGGATCGCCGCCTGCACCGGCGCCAGCCAGACCGGGAAGCGGCCCGCGTGGTGCTCGATCAGGATTCCGGCAAAGCGCTCCATCGAGCCGAGCAGGGCGCGGTGGATCATCACCGGCCGCCGCTGCTCGTCATCGGCGTCGGTGTAGGTGAGGTCGAAGCGTTCCGGCATGAAGAAGTCGACCTGGCAGGTGCCGCACTGCCAGGAGCGGCCGAGCGCGTCGGTGACGTGAAAGTCGATCTTCGGCCCGTAGAAGGCGCCGTCGCCGGGATTGAGCTGGTACTCGCGCCCCTGCGCCTCGAGCGCGCCACGCAATGCCGCTTCGGCCTGCTCCCACTGCTCGGCGGTGCCGATCGACTTCTCGGGCCGGGTCGAGAGCTCGACCCGGACGTCGTCGAACCCGAACCGCTCGTAGAGCTCGTCGATCGCGGCGCAGATCTCGGTCACCTCGTCGACGATCTGCTCCGGCGTGCAGTAGACGTGGGCGTCGTCCTGGGTGAAGGCGCGGACCCGGAGCAGTCCGTGGAGGACGCCCTCGCGCTCGGCGCGCGAGACCTGGCCGAACTCGGCCAGCCGCAGCGGCAGCTCGCGGTAGGAGTGACGCTCGGAGCCGAAGACGAGGCAGGCGCCCGGGCAGTTCATCGGCCGGATCGCGTACTGGCGATCGCCGGACTCGGTGAAGAACATGTTCTCGCGGTAGTTGTCCCAGTGCCCCGATCGGTGCCAGAGCTCGACGTCGAGCACCTGCGGCGTCTTGATCTCCTCGTAGCCGCGCTTCCTCAGCTGCTTCTGGACCTCGGCCTCGATCAGCCGCAGCAGCGTCGTCCCGTTCGGCAGCCAGAACGGCATCCCCGGCGCCTCCTCGCGGAGCATGAAGAGCCCGAGCTGGGGGCCGAGGCGGCGGTGGTCGCGGGCCCTCGCCTGCTCGATCCGCTCGAGATGGGCCTCGAGGTCCTTGTTGCTGAAGAACGCGGTCCCGTAGATCCGGGTCAGCATCTGCCGGGTCTCGTCGCCGCGCCAGTAGGCGCCGGCGACCGAGTTCAGCTTGATCGCCTTGATCCGCGCGGTCGAGGGGCCGTGCGGGCCGCGGCAGAGGTCCTCGAACGGGCCGTTGCGGTAGAGCGAGACGGTCTCGACCCCTTCGTCGGCGACCAGGTCCTCGATCAGCTCGACCTTGTAGTCCTCGCCCTGGTCGCGGAAGATCTCGATCGCCTCGGCGACCGGGACGTCGCGCCGCGAGAACTGCTCGTCGGCGGCGATGTGGGCGCGCATCGCCTCCTCGATCTCGCCGAGGTCGGCCTCGGTGATCTTGACGTCCTCCGGGAACTCGAAGTCGTAGTAGAAGCCGTCCTCGATCGCGGGGCCGATCGTCACCTTCGTGCCCGGATAGAGCTCCTGGACCGCCTCCGCCATGACGTGGGCGGCGTCGTGGCGGATCAGCGCCAGCGCCTCAGGGTCGCGGTCGGTGAGGATCGCGATCTCGGCCCCGTCCGGGAGCGGCGCCGCGAGGTCGCGCAGCTCGCCGTCGACGCTGATCGCAAGCGCCGCCTTGGCGAGGCCGGGGCCGATCGCCGCCGCGGCGTCGGCGCCGGAGGCGCCGTCGGGCAGCTCGAGCGGGGTCCCGTCGGGCAGCGTGACGGTGGTCTTCGTCGCCGGGGTGGCCATCAACAAATTTCGCGCTTCGCTCGCTGCGCAACGAAACAGAGATGGATGCTTGCTCGCTCCGCTCTCATCGTTCCCATGCTACGTGGGCGCCCGCCGGCGACGTCACCCTGGTTCGCCCTGCCTGGCCTGGCGGACCGCGATCAGCGGGCAGTCGCTCTTGCCCCTGACCGATCCCTTCACCGTCCAGAGCAGATACGGGTCGGCCTCCTTGTGGAGCGTCATGCCCGCGTACGGCGCCCGGGTCGGCTCACCGGAGGTGATCACGAACCGGACCCCGGGCGGGATCGAGGCCGGCGCCCGGTCTTCGTCGGCGATGCAGACCCGGCCGCCGCGCAGCTCCCAATCGATGTAGCGGACGCCGTGCTGTTCGTCGAGCAGCTCGCGTGGCGCAAGGACGAGGGTCGAGTCGGCGGCGATCAGCGGGCGGAGGCCGGTCAGCGCCGGTGAGTACGTGGTCGGTCCCACCGGGGCGTTGGCAAGGGCGAGGACAGAGCAGAACCCGGCGACCAGGAGGTATGCGGGCAGCGTCAGCGCCTCGAGCCGAGCGCCCGTGGCGCTTTTCCGAACCATGGGTGAGGAAAAGCGCCACACACCCTCGGACAAGGGCGCGAGGATCACGAGCGTCAGGACCGGCGCCGCGACCTCGAGCGCCTTCGCCGACGTGTAGGGGGTGCCGCCGATCCGCGCCGCGAGATAGAGAGCGACGACCGCGGCGAAGCCGCCGAGCATCGCGCTCTCGCGGCCGCGGGCGCAGCGTACGAGGCCGAGCACGAGGAGGACAGCGGCGAAGGCCGCGCCCAGGTAGTAGGCGACCGCCGGCGCCGCGCCGTCGCCGGCGGCGACGCGGAAGTCGCCGGAGAACCAGATCCCGAGCGCGGTCAGGGGCGAGATCTGGCCGAAGAGGTTGCCGAGGCCGGGCCCGTTGGGGTCGAAGGTCTCGAAGTTGTGGAATTCGATCATCCGTCCCAGCTCCGGCAGCGCCCCGACGGCGAAGACGACCAGCGCCAGCAGCAGCGGCCTCAGCGGCAGCTCGCGCTCGATGACGAGCCAGGCGGCGAGAAGCGCGGCGAGCCAGATCAGCCCCGGGAAGCTGTAGGTGTAGACCGCGCCGATCGCGATCACCGCCGCCGGGACGAAGCGCAGCTCGAGGTCGCGCCAGAGCGGGTTCCGGGTCGTCTCGCGCAGGGTGAGCAGGAAGGCGAGCACCCAGAGGGCCTGCATCGTCTCCTTGAACGCGCCCTGGGCGAAGTAGGAGGCGACCAGATAGGGCAGGCCGATGACGAGCGCGGCCGCCACCCGCTGTGCCCGCGAGCGGTCGGGGAAGGCGGCGAGCGCGGTCAGCGCCGCCAGCACCGCGACCGCGATCGTGAGGCCGGTGAAACCGTGGACGAGCGAGACACTGAGGCCCTTTTCGAGCGAGACGACGATCGCGTGCGGGCCCAGTGGGTAGCCCTGGCGCAGCAGTTCGGAGCTGAACCCGTCGGCGAGCCGATCGGCGGCCAGCAGGTGCTGGGACATGTCGGGGTTGAAGCCGGTGCCGAGGATGCCGAAGTGGCCTTCGGCGATGAACGGCAGCGCGGTGCCGGCGAGGGCGCCGATCGCGACGGCGGCGCCGATCGCGGCCGCCGCGGGGACGTCGCGCACACGCCGCCACAGGAACGCGACCGCGGCGAGCGTCGCGAGCGCGATCACGACCGCCCCGATCACCCCATCGCCCGGCAATCGCACCGTGCCCCAGCTGATCGCGCAGACGAGCGCGAGGCCCACCGCCGGCGCGAGCCAGGACCAGCGCGGGACTCCGCACAGCGCGAGGACCGCCTGCCCGATCGCCAGCGAGGAGACGCAGACGGCGACCACGGCTGCGTAGGTTCCGATCACAGGCCGGCGAGCTTAGAGCCTGGTCCTAGACTCTGGTGATGGCGTTCGTACCGCCCGCCCGGCACCTGCTGCGCGCCAAGGACCTCGCCGACGCGCGCTATTCCGAGCCCCTCGACGTCGACGACATGGCGGGCGCCGCGGGCCTCTCCAGGGCCCACTTCAGCCGCGAGTTTCGGCGCACGTTCGGCGAGCCGCCGCACTCCTACCTGCTCCGGCGCCGGCTCGAGCGCGCGGCCGATCTCCTGCGCACCACGGATCGCTCGGTCGCCGACATCTGCTTCTCGGTCGGCCTCCAGAGCGTCGGCTCGTTCACGACCAGCTTCAAGCGGACCTTCGGCCGTACCCCGACGGCCTACCGCGACGCCCACCCACCGGCCACCCTGCAGGCCCGGGTCCCGGCCTGCTTCATGCGCCTCTACGCCCCGCCGAAGACCGCACGTTTGGAGAAGACAGGGCCTCCGCCCCGACCTAGCATCGCCGAGGAACAGTTCAATCGACGCTGAGGAGGACCGAAGATGATCCGCATTTCAAACGCCCAGCTCTGGGTCCATGACCAGGACGAGGCGCTCGCCTTCTACACCGAGAAGCTCGGGATGGAGGTCAGATCCGATGTGACCCTGCCGGAGATGGGCGACTTCCGCTGGCTCACCGTCTCGCCCCGGGAACAGGAGGACGTGACGATCGTCCTGATGGCGATCCCGGGCGCGCCGGTGATGGACGAGGAGACCCAGCAGCAGGTGCGGGAGCTGATGGCGAAGGGGTTCGCCGGCACCGTGTTCCTGACCACCGAGGACTGCGAGGGCTCCTACCAGGAGCTCAAGGCCCGAGGGGTCGAGTTCGTCGAAACCCCGGAAGAGCGGCCCTACGGGATCGACTCCGCATTCCGCGATCCCTCCGGGAACAACTTCCGGCTGACTCAGGTGAAACTCCCCGCCACCGCCTGAGCGAAATGGGCGCAACTGGGCTCGAACCAGTGACCTCCAGCTTGTCGAGCTGGCGCTCTCCCAACTGAGCTATGCGCCCGGGGATCTGAATCTAGCAGTGAGTGGCCGGGGCCGAACCTCCGGCAAATCAACGTTTTTCTGAATCAGGACGCACCGTGTTTTGGGGATTGAGAGTCGGTCTGCAAGTGCCGATGCAAGTGGTGAAACTTCTCGGCGGACGGCGTGTTTCTTTATCTACAGTCGCCGACCGCGACGAAGAGTTTCAAGCTTGAGGACCGACGAGCCAGCGATTTCTTGATCAGCTTGGTGGTACGTCCTTCGGAACCAAAGGGCCCCGCATGGGGCCCTTTTCCGTTCTCGAGAGGTCAGCTTCCGGGGACCAGCAGCACCGAGCAGCCGGCCTGGTGGGCGAGCCGCTCGCTGACGCTGCCGAGCGACTTCAGCCCGGTCAGCCCGCGCCGGCCGCAGACGATCAGGGAGACCTCGCGCTCCTTGGCGGCCTCGACGATCCGCTCGGTGGCGTGTCCCTCCGCCCTGAGGAGCTCCGGCTCGCTGCCGATCGCAGCGGCAATCTCGGCGGCCTGCTCGGCGATGACCTCGTCGGCGCCGGGGTGCTTGCCGTCGTCGACGTGGATCAGCTCGATCGTCGTGTCGCCCCCGGCGCCGAGGCGCCCGGCGAGCCGGGCCGGCGGCCAGGAGCACTCCGAGCCGTCGCTGGCGACCAGGACCCTGCGGGCCTGTCCGTTCCTTCCTGGCTGCTCGCGGGCGATCAGCAGTGGGTGGTGCGTGGCGTGCGCCGCCTCGCCGGCGGTGCTCCCGAGCAGCATGCCCGCAACCCGCGAGCGACCATGGGTCCCCCCGATCACCAGCAGGTCGTGGTTCTCGGCCTCGGCGAGCAGGACCTTCGAGGCGTAGCGCCCCTCCTGCATTTCGGCCTCGGCCGGAATCCCGGCCTCCTCGGCGATCGCGACCGCCTCGTCGAGGGCTTCCTGCAGCCTCTCCTTGGTGTGGTCGGGCCCCGGTTCGAAGCTGGTGTAGACGGCGATGAAGCGGAGCCTGGTCTCCGGCGTCGAAAGCGCGACCGCCTGGCGGGCAGCCTCGGTGCTGTGGGGGTTGCCTTCGACCCCGCAGAGGATGCTTTTGAACTGGGTGGACGTCTTGATCTCCCTGTGGAAGTGCGCTCACCCTAAACGAGCCATCGGCGCACTTCCATTATTTCTAGAGGTTGCGAACGCGCCGGCCGATCGCCTCGTCCACGGGGTATCCGGCCGCCTCCCAGAAACCGCCGGCGACCTCGTCGTCGAAGGCTACGAGGGCGGTGACGCGGCGGGCGCCGCGGCTCCGCAGGTACGCCTCGCCGGCCCGGGTCAGCTCGGTCCCGATCCCCTGGCGACGACAGTCGTCGCGGGTCGCGAGCCTGTACATGTTTCCCCTCCAGCCATCCCAGGCGGCGATCAGGGCGCCGACGATTTCACCACCCCGCTCGGCGACGAGGAGCGCGCCCGGGCAGTCGGCAACCAGCCGCTCCAGGTCCTCGACCCGATCCGCCGTGCTCGCGTGGCCGCTCCGGGACTCCTCCCAGAGGGTCAGCACCCGCGGCAGGTCGGCCGCCTCGGCACTGCGGACGATCACGTCGGGCACGCTCAAGCGGCGAGCATAGCCACGCCTCCGCCCTGCCCGGCCGCTAGCCCGGGACGCTGACCGCGCGAGCGATCTCCTGCGTGTGCGAGATCGCGGTCCGCCCGGCGCGCTCGGTGGCCTGGTCGCGGACGAAGAAGAAGGCGGCTGCGGAGGCGATCGCAATTGCGCTAAGAGAGCGACGCCGCGGCGGGCCGGCGGTGGTGCTGCCAGGCGCGGCGGGCTTCCTTGCGCAGCTCGAAAGCCAGCTCGGCGGCGACGGCGGGGGCCCGGCGGGGCCGCTCGCGGACGATTCCGGCGACCGCGCCGCCGACGCGCCTGAGACTGAACAGCTGCGACGGGAGGAGTTCGTGGTTGAGCACCCGCAGGAGCTGCTCCCCACCGTCGCTCTCCGCCGCCAGCCGTGCGAGCAGCTCGTGGCTCAGCAGGCCCGAGTCGTCAGAGCCGATGTCGCTCGCGAACCCATACATCTCGTGCGCGTCATCGTCGCGCCAGCGCCACCACGAGCGCAGGGCGCCGTCGAGCTCGGCGACGTCTCCCCCGGTCGCCTCGGCGATCACCCCGGCCAGCCGCTCGGCCTGGCGGAGGGCGTCGGATATCCCCTGCGCCGGCGTCGGGTCCTTGAAGTGGCCGGCGTCGCCGAGCAGGACCCAGCCGGGTCCCGCCGCCTCGCGCATGAAGCCGTGCCAGTCGGCGAGAACGCGAATCGGCCCGATGCGCCGTGCCCCCGCCAGCAGCCCGGCAAGCTCCGGCCAGCCCGCGATCCCGGCCGCGAACCCGCCCTCGCGGTCGGCGAGGTAAGCGTCCCTTGCCGCCATCAAGGGACAGACCCCGGCGAGGAACAGGCCGGAGTCGGTCGGGCAGGAGAGGTAGGCGAGCTCGCCGATCTTCCCCAGCCGCAGGCGGCCTTCGTCTTCCGCCACCCCTTCGAAGTAGCCCCAGGAGAAGAGGCGACCCGGCGGCTCGGCGCGGTACTCCGCGGCGCCGGCCAGGTTCGCGACGGTCGAGGCGCGGCCGTCGGCGCCGACCACGAGCGGCGCCCGGAAGGCCCTCTGCCTGGTCCTCACGCCGGCGATCCGCCCGCCCTCCTGGAGCAGCTCGGTGACGCCGCTGCCGGTGTGGACCTCGACGCCGGCTGCCGCGGCCGCCTCGACCAGCAGGTGGTCGAGGCGGATCCGGCGCAGGCAGAGGCTCGGCGCCGCGAACGTCTCGGCATCGGTCGCGGCCTCGATCCGGACGCCGTCGCTGACGAGGGATAAGCGACCGACCGTCGCTGCGCCGGCGGCGAGCAGACGGTCGAGCAGGCCGAGCCGCTCCAGCACCTCCACCCCGCAGGGCTGGATCAGGTGGGTCGAGAGGGAGTCGCTGGGAAAGGTCGAGCGGTCGAGCAGGCAGACGCGGAGGCCGCGGCGGGCGAGCATCGTCGCCAGCGGCGAGCCGGCGCAGCGCGCCCCGACCACCACGACGTCGAACCGCTCGGAGTTCCCGTCCATCGCCCGCCACCCTGCCAGCACAGGAGCGGCCTGTCGATTACCTCCGAGGTAGTCGCCGCAGGGCCTCGGCGGTGGCGGCGTCGGCGGGGAAGGTGAGCTCGATCGAGAGCTCGGAGGTCGTCACCTCGACCGCCGTCCCGAATGTCGCGACCGAGGCGAACAGCCGCAGCTCGTCGCCGTCCGGCGACCGCATTCGCCACATCGGCGTCAGCACCTCGCCGCCGGCGGGGATCGAGGTCGGGTCGTGCTCCTGCTCGTGGCGCGGGTAGGAGGACACCTCCTCCAGCAGCGCGACCAGCCCGGCGTCGCCGCCGAGCGCCACCTGGCGTTCGAGCCGGCCGATGAAGTGGGCCTGCACGTCGCCGGGGTTGAGGATCTGCCGCATGAAGCCCTGCGGATGGAGCCCGATCCGCATCGCGTTCATCGGCGGCTCGAGCAGCGCCGGGTCGACCTCCGCCGCCAGCGCCGCCATCGCAAGGTTGGCGGCGACGATGTTCCAGTGGCGATCGACGACGACCGCCGGCGACGGTTCCTGCTCGGAGAGGATCAGGTCGAGCGCCTCGCGCACCTCGGAGAGCTCCGGGTCGCCGAAGGGGCGCTCGGGGAAGACCGGCGCGTAGCCGGCGGCGAGCAGCAGCTCGTTGCGGCCGCGGATCGGCACCCCGAGCCGCTCGGCGAGCAACAGCACCATCTCGGTGCTCGGCTGCGAGCGGCCGTTTTCGATGAAGCTCAGGTGCCGGGTCGAGACCCCGGCGTCGAGGGCGAGCTCCATCTGGGTCAGGCGACGCCGTTCGCGCCATTGGCGGAGCAAGGGCCCGAAGCGAGACTGGGAATCGGCGGTGGCCATCGGCGGCGCCGTCAGGAGCCCTTTCGCGCCTCCTTGACCGCCTCCTCGCGGCCGAGGTAGGGCGTGAAGAAGATCTCGAGCAGGTCGGGGAGGAGCGCGGTCAGCCTCTCCCCCTCGCCGGCTTCCACCCTTTCCATCACCAGCGCCGCCATACCGCCGATCATCGACTGCTGCACCGCTGGCGAGGGAGCGCGATCCGCCACCTTCGCCGGCATTCCGGCGGCGAGTTCGTCATAGACTTCCTTCACCGCCTGCTGGAAGCGGGCGGCGATCTTGTCGCCGGCCCGGGCGGGAACGATCAGGCAGAACCTCGCCAGGTCCGGGTTGGATGCGAAGAACTGGAGCGTCGTCGCGACCCTGACCCGCGCCTGCGCCGGCCAATCGGACTCCTTCGAGGCCGCATCCCTCGCGAGCTCCCGCAGGCCCTCGGCGATGATCTCGTAGGTGTCGAAGAAGCACTCTTCCTTCGAGTTGAAGTAGGTGTAGAAGGTCCGCCGCGAGACGCCGGCCGCCTCGGTGATCTGGCTGATCGTCGCCTCGTGATAGCCGTTCTCGGCGACCGCCCGGATCATCCCGGCCGTGAGCCGGTCGCGCTGGTTTCGGACCACGAACTCGCGAGAGAGCCCATGCCGGCCCGATGGAAGGCGGCCGAGCGGCCCGCCCTCTGGATCGTTCCCTTTCCCTGCGTTCACGCGGCCAAAATAGTCGACGCGGTCATCGCTGCGGGCCGGTCTCCTGCGACTCGGTGGCCGGCGGGGCCTCGACCTCCAGCTCTTCGCGCGCCGCATCGTGGCCGAGGTAGGGCCGGACGGCGATGTACATCAGCTGCGGCACGAAGCTCTCCGCGGTGACCGGTTCGCGGCGCCCCTCCAGTTCCCTGAGGAGGAACTGGTAGATCGACCCGAAGACGCCGGTCGCGACGTCGCGGGACATCGAGTCGGGGTCCGGCAGTTCCTCCCTGCCTTCGTCGATCAGGTTCACGATTTCGCCGAGGTACCGATCGCGATACGCCTGCGCCATGTCGCCGACCCCGAGCATCTGGATCATGTCGAAGCGGGTCTGGACCGGGCGCGCGTCTATGTAACGGGCGGCCGCGTAGGCAGCGGACCGGAGCCGATCGCGCCAGGGGTCCCCCCCTTCCGCCGCTCCGAACACCGCCTGGTTGAAGTCCTCGATGTTCTCTCGGTAGATCGCCATGCAGGATTGCCTGAGGTCGCCGAACTCGCGCTCGAAATCCTCCCGCTCCACCCCGGCGCGCTCGATCACCATCTCCTCGGTGGTGCCGTCGAAGCCCCGCTCGACGACGAGATTCATGACGGCGCTGCGGATCCTCGCCCGCGAATCGGGTGTCGGGCTCGAGAGCAAGGTCAAGCTCCTTCCGCCCAGAGTCTCCACAGCGAGCCTCAGAAGGTCAAGCGGCAGCCACTCGGCTCACCGACTTCAGCACGCGCTTGGTCTCCTTCTTGCCGAGGTACGGCGCGAGGACGATGTCGGCCACCTCGGGGAGCCGATCCTCGAGGCCGTCGAGCTCGCCGAGCACGACCCGTTGCTGGAGGAACCAGAGCAGGCCGCCGAGCACGGCGACCTCGAGCGTCTGCGGCAGCTCGTCGGCCATCGGGCTCACCTCGCGCCCGGCGCGCAGGACCGGCACCAGCTGATCGATCGTCTCCTCGTAGCGACGCAGCGCAGCGCCGCCCGCGGTCTGGGCCTCGGCGAGGAGAAGCCGGGCGGCAAGCGGTTCTGCGGCGATCATGCCGAGGACGCTCTGCAGCGTCGCGCAGGCGAGCTCCGGCCAATCCGCCTCCTCGGGGATGCTTTCGGCGACCCGGGCACGCCCGGTCGCCAGGTTGCGCTCGTAGGCCTGGAGGAAGCAGTCCTCCTTGCCGTCGAAGAGCGAGTAGAAGCGGCCGACGCCGATCCGCGCGGCGGAGACGATGTGGTCGACCGTCGTCGCGGGGTAGCCACGCTTGGCGAAGACCTCGGTCGCGACGTCAAGGATGTGGTCGCGATGCTGAGAGTCGATCACATCGCGCGACACCTCCTCCCTGCCGACCGGTCCCTGGGTGAGGTAGTCGGGCAGCGAGACCATGAGCCGAGGATAGCCGAGCGATGTCCCCAGATAGAAACAGTGCAGTATCTCAACAGGAAAGATATGTTTCCCGGCTGTGCCTGGCAGGGGTACAACCAGACGCCGCGGGAGCGGTGGGCCCCGCGCAGCCCAGATCATGGAGGCAATGCTGGAAGCATGCGGCGAGAGGGGCTATCGCAACGTCTCCGTTCAGCACCTGATCGACCGCTACGGGGGCAGCCGTCGCGACTTCTACGCCCATTTCCCGAGCAAGGTCGAGTGCTTTGCCGATGCCTACGAAAGGGAGATCGAGCGCCGCCACATGGAACTTATGGAGATCGTCGTCGGCGGGGATGGCTGGACCGACGGCCTGCTCGAGGGGCTGCGCCGCACCGCTGCGTTCATCGGCGAGCGGCCGGCGCTGGCGCGGGGGCTCTTCCTCGAGGTCCACGTCGCCGGCGGGCGGGCCCTTCGCAAGCGGGCCGAGATGATCGCGCGCCTCGAGCGGACCCTGGACGAGGAGCGGAGCGAACGCGACGAGGCCGGGAGCGCCCCGCCCTCGCTGACGGCCGCCTTCATGCTCGGCTCGATCCGCCACTCCGTGAACGGTGCCCTGCTCAGGGGCAGGCCGCGGGACTTCGCCGCGGAAGTGCCCGACTTCCACCGCCTGGTGGCGTCGGCCTTTCCGGGCAACAGGCACGCGCAGGAGGCCGGCGGCTGAAAGGGAATATCCGCCGCCAACCGTCCCGCGCGGTGTTCTTCGCGCCAGGGGAGACGCGGTGTCGTGCCCCGGCCGGCTGTGCCGACCGTCAGACACGAGGGATGGCAGTGTAGAGGATCGCGTTTCTGATTGAGGAAAGGTCGGTTTTTCAGTCGGCGCCGATCCTTTCCGCCAGCTCGACGATGATCCCCTCGGGGCCGCGGACATAACAGAGCCGAAATATGTCCCCGTAGCGCTCGAGCTCGCCGACGAGCTCGCCACCGCGAGCCCGCAGGCCGGCGAGGAGATCGTCGATGTCCTCGACCTCGAAGGCGATGTGGCGGATGCCGAGCGCATTCGCCGGCGCCTGTCCGTCGCCGGCCACGGCGGGCGGGGAGCGGAACTTGACCAGCTCGAGTTTTCCGTGGCCGTCGCTGGTCTGGAGCATCGCGAGCTCCGCCTGGGTTCCCTCGACTCCGATTATCCGGTCCACCCAGTCTCCCCCGACCGACCCCTCCCCCTGCCGCTCGAGCCCGAGCTCGATGAAGAACTCGACCGCGGCCTCGAGGTCCTCGACGACGACGCCGATGTGATCCATCCGCTGGATCGTCATGGGTCGAACACTCGTACGATGATCAGCGGGCCTTCTTCAGGACGATCCGCTTGCGCTTCGTATTGGGCGTCCCACCGGTAGGAGTGAAGGTCACCGCCGCCTTCACCTTCACTCGACCGGTCGTCCGGAGCCTGCGGAGCCATTTGCCCCTTGCTCTTATGCGGAGCATCACGGGTCCCGGTCCGGCCACGGAGCTGACCCGGCTCGCGCCGGGGGTTCCGAGTTCCCTGCGAAAGACACCCCTGCCATTGAGGAGGAGGACGCCGGCATCGGGGAGCCTCACCGGAAGGGTCGCGGTCCCCTTTTTCCTGTTCAGCCTCAGCCGGCCGAAGCTGAAGCGGTTCGATGGCACCCTGCCGAGAGGGACGATCGGGGTGATCTCGATGGCGGGGGCCGCGGTCGGATCGATCCCGATAGAGATGTTCGAGGCGGTCGACGTGACAAAGCTCGAGCCACCGCCCCCTCCACCTCCGCCGCTCATGCAGCCCGCGCCTCCGCCGCCTCCGCCGTAGTAGCCGCCGCCTCCGCCGCCGGCGCCGCTGTTCGGTTTCACGTTGCTTGTGCCGCCGTCCCCGCCCCGGCCGAGCTGTCCGTCGGTGCCGTCGCCGCAGCCGCCGGTTGCCCCGGCGCCGCCGCTGGTCAGAGTGCCCGCCCCGCCGCCCTCTTCCGGAGCGTTGCCGATCGCGCCGTCGCTGCCGGCGTCCCCGCCTGCGCCCTCGGCCGCGCCGCCTCCACCGCCGGCGGCGAGCAACCGGCTGTCGGGGGAAAGCCCGGAGGCGCGCGGAAGGGTCCGCACGTCCGAGGCGCCGCCCCCGCCGGCGGCGTCTTCCTCGCCGCTCGCGCCACCGCCGTTGAAGCCGCCGTCTCCGCCCTCCGCGGCGCTCTCCCCGTTTCCGGCCACCTCCACATAGAGGACCTCTCCCGGCGCCACCGGCAGCACGGCCGAGACCCGGGCGGGCGCGCCGCCCGCGATGATCCCAGCGCTGCCCCCGTGGCCGCCGACGGCGTCGACAGCGACACTCGCGACCCCCGGCGGAACGATGAACGTCTGCTCGGCGCTGGTCGAGACGAAGGTCTGCGCGAGGGCGGGTGCGGAATCGAGCGAGCCGCAGGCGATGAGGACGGCGGTCGCCAAGATGACGCCGCCCAGGCGCCCGCTCGAGCGAAGTCCTCGCGATCCGCTCACGCCGCAAGCATAGGCTCGGCGGGGGAGTGAGGCAACGGGTCGGCGAAGCAGCACCAACTTGCGATCGGCCCTTGTGGACGGGCTTGCGAGACTAATCGGCCGATGCGAGTCGCCGTCGTCGGTCACGTCGAGTGGGTCGAGTTCGTCCGAGTCGATCGCGTTCCCGTCGCGGGCGAGATCGTCGAAGCTGGCGAGCCCTGGTCCCAGGTGGCCGGGGGCGGGGCGGTCGCCGCGGTGCAGCTCGCGCGACTCGCCGGCGAGTGCCTGTTCCTGACGGCCCTCGGCGACGACGAGCTCGGGCACGCGGCCGAGCGGGAGCTGCTCGACATGGGAGTGCGGGTTGCAGCCGCCTGGCGGAGTGAGCCCCAGCGGCGCGCCTTCGTGATGCTGGACGCGAATGCGGAGCGGACGATCACGACCATCGGCAAGCGGCTCGAACCCCGAGGGGACGATTCGCTTCCGTGGGACGAGCTGCGGGATGTCGACGCCGTTTACCTCACAGCCGGCGACGGGGGCGCGGTGCAGGCTGCCCGCGCCGCCACCAACCTGGTCTCGACCCCGCGGGCGATGGACGGGCCGGCCGCGGCCGGCGTCGCGATCGACGTGCTGGTCGCCAGCTCGGCCGACAGCGGCGAGCGCTACGGAGCGGAAGGCCTCGATCCGCCCCCCGCGGTCGTCGCCCGCACCGCCGGGGCCGCCGGCGGCGAGCTGCAGTGGGCCGACGGCCGAACCCGGCGCTGGGAGGCCGCGCCGCTGCCGGGTCCCGCCGCGGACGCCTACGGCTCGGGCGACAGCTTTGCCGCGGGAGTGACCTACGGGCTTGGGTCGGGCCTACCGCCGGAGCGGGCCGTCGAGCTCGGCGCCCGCTGCGGCGCAGCGTGCATGACTGGACACGGTCCCTACGAGGGCCAACTGCGGTCGGCGAACTAGAAGAGCCCGGACGCGGTTGGGTTTCGTAACCCTCCACCTCGGGGACCAACCAGAAATGCCCGATCAGGAGGAGCGACTCGACGAGGAACTCGCGGTCAAGAAACTCAATGCCGCTCTGGAACAGCAGTATCGATCGGCCCTGCAGTACTCGGTCGTCGCTGCGAGCCTTCTGGGTGTGGAGGCCCAAGCCCTCGGCGAGAAGCTCAAGGGTTTCGGCGACGAAGAGCTGAGCGGCGCCCGCGAGCTGATCGAAAAGATCATCTCCTTCGACGGAGCGCCAACCGTGAACGTCGCCAAGCTCGAGTTCCATGCGGACGCGATGGAGTCGGTCGAGTGGCTGGTCCAGTGCGAGGAGGAGGTTGTCGAAGCCCTCCAAGAAGCGATCGAGCCAACCGGTCGAGAGGGACGCTCGGAGGCCCTCGAGCATCTGCTGGAGCACCAGATCATGCGGAAGCAGCATCAAATCGACTTCCTGAAGCGCGCTGCCGGGACGCAGTCGCCCCTTTGACCGGGGGTCAACTTTTGCCTGCAAAAGCGGTGGTTTTGCCCACGTTGCTGCGGGTATCTGAATCATAAGGCAGTCTCGCGAATACCGCGAACCGTTCGGAACGACAGCAGGTATTTGCTCGATGACTGCCCACAGGGAGATGAGGGCGGTTCTAGGGGGATCCTGCCTGCCCCTAAGCGCGGATCCCACGGCCGTCCTCACTAACTGCCTTGGATTTGGCGGGCCGGGACCTGGCGGCGAGGAGCATGTTGATTATTCGATGAGGAAAGGTCGGGCGCGACTACCCCAGCTTGCCGGCGCCGGCCAGCTCCGGCTCCCCGGCCGGGCGAGCCCGTGGCGAGGGCGGTCCGTGCCCGAAGTGGACGTCCGGGAGGATGCGGTCGAGCCAGCCGGGAAGCCACCAGGCAGCCCGCCCGCTCAGCCGCAGAAACACAGGCAGCAGGAGGAGGCGAACGAGGAAGGCGTCGAGGAGGACAGCGATCCCGAGGATCATCCCCATCTCCTTCGGTGGCAACGGCCCTGAGAGGGCGAAGGTGAAGAAGACCGCGACCATCACCGCTCCGGCGGCGAGGATCACCCGGCCGGAGTGTGCGAGCCCACCGACCATCGCCTCTTTCGGGTCGCCCGAGGCTTCCCAGTGCTCGCGCGCGGAAGAGAGCAGGAAGACCGTGTAGTCCATCGCGATCGCGAAGATCATCGCGAAGAAGAAGATCGGCCCCCAGGCGTCGAGAAAGCCCTGCGATTCGAAGCCGAGCAGGCCCGAGAGGTGCCCGTCCTGGAAGATCAGCTTGGCGACGCCGAAGGCGGCGCCGGTCGATAGCAGGTTGGCGAGAACGCCGATCGCCGCGACCAGCGGCGCCTGGAAGGCGACCAGCAGGAGGAGGAAGCCAAGCCCGAGCACGACGCCGATCGCGAGCGGGGTCTTCGCCGCCAGGGCGGCTTCGAGATCGTAGTTTTCGACCGACGGACCACCGACCAGCGCTCCCGGGGGGAGCTGTCCGCGCAGCCGGTCGATGGTTTCACCGGCGGCGGCGCTCGAGGGGCCGCCCGTCGGCACCGCCTGGATCAGGACGAGGCCGCCGGCGCTCGCGAGCGGCGGCGAGACGGCGGCGATGTCGGGATCAGACCTCAAGATGGCCAGCGTGGCCGCACGCTGGGACGGCGGCGCGATCACCTGCAGGGTGCCCGGGGCGCCTTCGCCGAAGGCGGCGCTCACCTGCCGGTAGCCGACCCGCGACGGATCGTTCTTCGGCACGACCTTGATCGATGGCATCCCGGTGTCGAGGCTCAGCACCGGGAGCGCCAGGCCGAGCAGGACCGCCAGCGCGAGGCCGCCGAACACGAGCGGCCGTCGCCAGAGCAGCTCCCCCCAGCGGGCGAAGCGAGGCGAGCGGTGCTCGCCCGCGTGCGCCCAGGGCAGTGCCAGCCTGTCCACCCGGGGTCCGAGCTTGCTTAGCACGGCCGGCAGCAGCGTCAGCGTCGCGGCCAGCACGAAGATGACCGAGATCATGATCCCGAGAGCCATCGATCGGAAGGCGGGGCTGGGGACGAGCATCACCGCGGAGAGCGAGATCAGGACCGTGATCCCCGAGAAGAGGACCGCCTTGCCGGCGGTGTCCATCGTCTCGCCGACGGCTGCGGCGGCACCCTGGTCCTGCCCGAACAGAGCGCTACGGAAGCGCATGACGATGAACAGCGCGTAGTCGATGCCGAGCGCCAGCGCGAACATCAGGGCGAAGTTCATCGCCCAGATCGAAACCGGCGAGATCAGGGTCCCCAAATAGAGGACGCCGGCGGAGGCGACGAGCCCGGTGATCGTCAGCAGCAGCGGCAGCCCGGCGGCGACCAGTGAGCCGAAGGCCAGCACCAGGATGGCCAGCGTGACCGGCCAGGAGAAGAGCTCGGAGCGCATCATCGCTTCCCGGTTGGCCTCGTTGAAGTCCGACCACATGCCGGCGGCGCCCGTCAGGTTCGCTTCCACCCCCGGGGCGGTGACCGCTGCGACTTCGGACTTGAGGTCGCCGGCGGCAGCCACCATTTCATTCGGCCCCCTTGCGGCGGTACCCACGACGATTGCCGTGTGACCGTCAGCGGAGATCGAGGTGGGAGAGCGCGGCGTCATCACCGCGCGCACCGCCGGGTCGGCGGCGAGGGTGCGTCGCACGCCTGCGATGCTGCGGCGGAAGGCCGGATCCGCGACGGTCAGCTCCGGGGAGTGGACCGCCACCTGGATCGCATACGAACCGCTGCCGCCGAAAGCGCGGTCGACCGCTTCGCGCACGGTGACCGACTCGGAGCCATCCGCCTGCCAGCCCGCTCCCGATAGGGCTGTCTCGACCCGCGGCGCGAGGAAGCCGAGGGCGACGGCGAGGACGGCCCAGCTGATGAAGACGGTGCGGCGGTGCGTGGCGGCGAAATGGCCCAGCCGCCCGATCGGTCCCAGAGCGCTCACCGGGAACACCCACGCTCCAGGCCGGCGTAGCGCCGCAGAAGCCAGGAGCTCGGACAGTCGCCGAAGACGACGAAGGCGAGTTGGTTGGCGCCGACGAAGACGGTCAGCAGCAGGAACCAGGGGCTGACGAGGGCCGCGAGGACGGCGCTGAGAATCGTCATCGCGCCCGCCATCAGGAAGAGGACGCGCTCCAGGGGCCAGAGCCGCCGGGAGGTCCGATCGATACTGATCTGATCGACGGTCGACATTGCTATCCTTTCTCCGACCTACCGTTGAACAACTTTACAGTTGTGAAAGAATAGCAGAACGATGAAGACCCCACTCACCCCCGACGCCGCCGAGCTGATTGCCCACCGCTTCCTGGCCCTCTCCGACCCGACCCGGCTGCGCATCGTCGATCTCCTCAGAACGCGTGAGGGGGCATCGGTCCGCGAGCTGACCGATGCACTCGGCACCTCCCAGCAGAACGTCTCGAAGCACCTCGCCACGCTTCACGCCGAGGGGTTCGTGTCGCGCCGCAAGCAGGGCACCAGCTCGATCTATGCGATCGCCGACCCCTCGGTGTTCGATCTCTGCGAGCAGGTCTGCGGCGGGATCGAAGCCCAGCTTGCCGCGGTCGGCGAGGCGCTGAGCGCCTGACTCAGGCCAGCTCGGAGCCGATGCGTTCCGCCCAGCCCCGGATCTGATCCCAGTCGCGGCGGTCATGGAACTCGGCGGGGGTCCCCTTGACCATCGCCTTCTCGATGAAGCCCTGGGGCTCGACGGGCAGCCGGCCGCCGAAGACGACGTGGTCGCGGGCCCCCAGCCGCTCGACCGCCTTGACGATCTTCGGCGGCTCCTCCCACTCGGGCTTCTCTGGCTGCTCGGGATCGCCGACCGGTCCGGAGCTGAACACCCACAGCGGCCGCTCGGCGAGCCGATCGGAGTGCTCGCGGAGAAAGTGTCTGGCGTCGCCGCGCCAGCGTTTCATGTAGACGGCGCTCCCGAGGACGACCGCGTCGTAGAGCGAGACGTCGTCCACTTCGCCGCTCTCCAGGCAGTCGACCTCGAGGCCGGCCTTCCGGAGAGTCTCCGCGACGGCCGCTGCGATCTCGGCGGTCGAGCCTCTCTTCGATGCGTAGGCGACCAGGACTTTCATGAGTCCCCGAGATGCTGGATGAACATGTCCGACCCGGGGAAGACCTCGGATTCGTGTCCGTCGTCCCATCGCACGAGGTAGGGCGGCGCTCCGTCCTCGCCGAGCACCCTGAGGACCTCGGCGTCGCGCTGCGGCTCCCCCTGATGATGTCCCCGGACGACCAGGCGATCGCCCGGCTCCGCTCGCAGCACGGGGTGATCTGACGCTGAATCGGACATGCGCCTGTCGAATCTAGGGGACGGCCCGGCCCCCGTCATCCGGGGAACGCCTCACAGGTGGGAGGGCTGGACCCCGACATCGCGTGCGCTAGTCATCCGACCGGGCAGCGATCGCTTGGATCCCCCACAGCCCCAGCCCGAGGCAGAGCAGCGCACCTGCCCGCAGCCAAGTCACCCAGTCGATCTGAGTCATGACCACGGAGCAGGCGGCGATCCCGAGGAGGGGAACCACGAACGGAACCACGAAATGCTGGTGGGCGACCCGGTCCCGGCGTAGGACGAGAGCGGCGACGTTGACCGAGATGAAGACGCCCAGGAGGAGAAGCACGGTCGTATCGGCGAGCGCTCCGAGATCACCGGTGAGAGTCAGGCCGGCGGCGATCGAGGCGGTGAAGACGATCGCGACCCATGGAGTCTCGCGCCCGCTCAGGCGCCCGAACGACGAGTGCATGACTCCCTCCTGCGCCATTCCATAGAGCAGTCGGGAAGCCATGATCAGGTTGATCAGCGCGCCGTTCGTCAGGGCCATCAGCCCGATTGCCGAGAACAACCTCGTCGGAACCGCCAGGGGCCCGACCTGAACGACCTCGAGCAGAGCCCCGGTGGAGGCCTGGAGGCGCTCGGTGGGAACCACCATCGACGCAACAAGAGTCACCGCCAGGTAGACCGCTCCGGCGGTGGCGAGACCCGCAAACAGCGCAGGCGGGTAGGAGCGCTCCGGGCGAATGGTCTCCTCGGCGATGTTGACCGAGTCCTCGAAGCCGATCAGGGCGTAGAAGGCGAGTGCGGTGCCGGCGAGAACCGCCAGGGCGGTGGCGGTCCCCTCCTTGAACTCGACGGCCCTGCCGGGCTCACCTTCTCCGTTGAGGAGCGCGGCGACTCCGACGATCACCACAAGAGCAAGGCCTCCCAGCTCGACGAGCGTCAGCACAACATTGAGTCGAACCGAGATCACGATCCCGATGAAATTGACCACGGCGAGGGCGGCGATGAAGGCGAGGGCGGCCACCTCGACGGGGACGGTGACGAAGTCGGCCAGATAGTTGCCGCCGAAAGCCCTTGCAAGCGCGCTCGCCGAAGTGACGCCCGACGCCATCACGGCGAAGGCAATGAGGAATGCGACGAGCGGATGCTGAAATGCCTTCTTCGCATAGAGGGCCGCCCCACCCGCGCGGGGATACTTCGTCACCAGCTCGGCATAGGAGCCGGCGGTCAGCGTGGCGAGCAGGAGGGCAACAAGGAACGGCACCCATATCGCGCCCCCCACTTTGCCTGCGACCACCCCGACGAGGGCGTAGATCCCCCCACCCAGAATGTCACCGAGGATGAAGAAGAACAGCATCCGCCGCGAGACGACCCGACGCAGCTTTCGCGGGGCTCGATCCTCTGACGTTACGGGAGCAGGCAAGGCGGCCCCATGATCACGCCGCTCGACCAACGACGCCTGGCGACCGAGAGGAGGGCAACGACCCAGTCGGGCGGAGCCCGAGCGCCGGGCTATCCGAAGTTGCCCCAATCTCGCGATTCATCGACGGTCTCGTCGGACGCATTCGTATCGCTGGAAGCGATCTCATCTCCGCGAGCCTCCCTCCAGGCTCGCCTGATCTCTCGGGGGGTCCTGGTGGTCGCCCCGGCCACCGGCCAGGCGCCTACCGCGGCAGCATCGCCGACCGGCATCGGCCGGCGATGAGCCCCGACATTGGTCGAAGTCTGCGACCCGGTCCTTGCCGGGGGTAGGCTGGTCACGGTCAATTTTGGGGAGGTCTGAACATGAAGAATCTGCGACCGAGAATCGCCTACGCCAAAGTTGTGGTAGCGGCCGTGGCAGTCGTCGTTGTCGCGCCCGCTAGCGCGGGCGCCGCAACCGTCGTCAACGGAGACTTCGAGGCCGGGAACCTCAGCGGTTGGCAGTCGAGCAACGTCGGCCCTGGTGCCTGGGTCGCCTACACCGACTCCTCGGCTCAGCTCCCCGAAGCACCCCCGGTGCCGGTTCCACCGGTGCCGCAGGGAAACTTCGCCGCGATCACGCTTCAGCAGTTCGTTAGCAGGCAGATCCTCTACCAAGACGTCCCTCTGGAGCCCTTCTACAAGCACCAGTTGACGCTCACCGCCTATTACAAATCCAATGCCCCGATTGAGACGGCCAACACCCTGAGTCCCGAAGGCGAAGGCGAAGGTTCCCCTAACCAGCAGTACCGGATCGACGTCATGTCCCCGGCTGCTCCGCTCGATTCTGTCAACCCATCCGACATCCTCGCGCCGGTTTTCGCCACCAGGACTGGTGGCCCCAAAGAAATGGGCCCCACTCAGTTCAGCGTCGATTTGACGCCGTTTGCCGGCCAGACGGTGCGCCTGCGCATGGCCGTAGTTGTCAACACAGCAGGGCTGAATGGCGGTGTTGACTCCGTATCCATCACCAGCACGCCGCCGTCGAACGTCATAACGCTCGGCAAGCCGAAACGCAACAAGAAGAAGGGGACCGCCAAGGAGCCGGTCACGGTCCCCGGTCCCGGCACCCTGACGCTGGCCGGCAAGGGGGTGGTCAACCAAACGAAGACGTCGACAGCGGCAGGCACCGTGAACCTCTTGGTCAAATCGAAGGGCAAGCAGAAGAAAAAGCTGAACAAGGCTGGGAAGGTGAAGGTGAAGGTCACCGTCACCTACACCCCAACGGGTGGTCTCCCGAACAGCCAGAGCAGGAAACTGATTCTGAAGAAGCGACTGCATTAGCGCGCCCACCCACCGCGCTGGTCCGGATGCGGGGCGCGGGAGGCTCACGGTCGACTCAGTTCGATCGAGCGGGCTGTGCGATCGGCCCGATTGAAGGGTCCCGCATCGGTCAGCGCCTCTTCGAGCCTCGCCGTCGTCCTTGGATGGGAGACCTCTATCTGGTTCTTGAGGTAGTACGCAGGACCAGAGCTGGAGGGACAGCCTGGGCTAGAGCACGGGTCTCGGACCTATTCGGGACCCGTTTTCCATCGAGAGACCCGCAAACCGCTCTGGAATCAGAGGCGCCTACCGGAATCGAACCGGTGTAAACGGCTTTGCAGGCCGCTGCGTAGCCACTCCGCCAAGGCGCCGGATTCGCTTCAGGAAGCCAAGCGACGGACAGCTTAGACCGCCCAGCGGCTTCGACCCCAGAGACCCGCGCCGGCGCAGAAAGATGGTGATCCCACCGACGAGGATCGCCGTTCCCGCGATAGGCTGGCCCTTCCGAAGGGGAGAGCCAGATGATTTCCACGATCGCCGTCGGGACGGACGGGACCGCAACTGCGAACGAGGCGGTCAAGCAGGCCGCTGGGATCGCGCGGCAGTTCGGGGCCAGGCTCTATCTGCTCAGCGCATTCGACGACTCGTCGCGGGGCTCGGATGGCGACGACGTCGAGCTCCAGTGGGCCTCGAACCCGGCAGCGCGGGTGAGGTCGATCCTCGAGCGCCTCGAGGAGGATCTGAACCTTGAAGGGATCAAGACCGAGACGAGGGCCGCCCCCGGCGACCCCGCCAAGGTCCTGGTCGACCTGGCCGAGGAGTGCGGCGCCGACCTGCTCGTAATCGGCAACAAGGGGATGCAGCGCCGGGTCCTCGGCAGCGTCCCCAACTCCGTCACGCACCGGGCGAACTGCTCAGTCCTGGTCGTCAAGACCACCTGAGTCGAGCAGCGCGGGAAAGGTCCGCTCGAGGAACTCGTCGCGGAGCAGCATCTGGGGGTCGAGCTCGCTCTTGAGCTGGAAGAACTCGACCGCCGCGTCGCCGTACATCGCCGCCAGCGTCTGCGGTTTGGCGAACACGTTCTTCACCAGGTAGACGCGGCCCTGGAATTTGTCCCAAAGCACGTCGGCGAGCTCGTCGAAGGCCTGTTTCGCCCGCGCGAGCCGGTCCTGGTCCGACGTCTCGAACGCGTAGCTGACCGCGAAGCCCGGTTTGTTGTTGCTCGCCGAGAGCAGGAACGGGCGGTCGCGGGGGACGAAGAGGACGTCGTTCAGGGTCGGGGTGAGGTCGCGCGCCAGCAGGTACTCGTGCGCGAACTCGAGCCACTCGACGAGGTCATCGGCGGCCCGGTCCCAGCCGCCCTCGGTCCCCGGCTCGCTCGGCACGACGAAGGTCTGCTGGGCGTTCTGCATCTTGAAGCCGAGCTTTTTCCCGATCCGCTTCGCCCGCGCGTTCCCGTCCATGAAGAAGCTGAAGCCCTCGAGGTCGTCGAGGTACTCGTCGCCGTCCTTGAACAGAAACCGGACGTAGAAGCGCCACATCAGCTTCGAGATGAACGGCACCCGCATCAGCCACTCGACCAGCACCCGCAGCAGCAGCTTCGGCCGGTGCAGCGCCATCCGCCGCCGGGTCCGGGTCGAGGCGAACGCGGAGGTGAAGAACAGCGCCGACTTGGTCCCGTCGCCGCGGGTGTCGAGGGCCGACCAGATCGCGTCGAGCTTCTCCGGGTCCGAAGGGTCGGACTCCTCGAGATAGGCCTGTTCGGTGGCCGGGACGAGGTCGGCGGCGAGGTCGCGGAAGGTGTCGTACTTGCGGACGATAGTCCGCACAGCCAGCTCGTCTCCCCGGCCCGGCGCCTCCATCACCCGGTAGGTGATCGAGACGACTGCGCCGAGGTAGCCGAGGCCGCCGATCGCGCCGCAGAACGCGCGCTCCTCGCGGGTCGAGGGCAGCTCGTCCTTCCCCGGGGCCGTGCAGGTGATCAGCTCGCCGCCGACGGTGAGGAGGTCGAAGCTGTCGATCCACTCCCCTTCTTTCCCGAACGAGGGCGAGAAGCGCGAGAGGCAATCGCCCGAGAGGGTGCCGCCGGCCGTCGCATGTTCGGTCGTCACCGTGACGGCCGGGACCAGCCCGAGCGGCTTCAGAGCCGCGAGGATCGCTCCCCAGGTCGCGCCGGGCCCGACCTTCATCCGTCCATCGTCGAGCACCTCGATCGAGTCCATGCCGAGCATCGAGACGACGAGGTCCCCGCCGAGCGACTGGCCGTCGAAGGAATGACCCGCGGCGCGGAAGGTCACCCGCCGCCCGGCGTCGCGAGCCTCGGCGAATATGGCACGCAGCTCGTCCACGTCGGTGGGTGTGCGCACCTCTGCCTCAGAAGAGTAGAGGCCGGAGTAGCAGCCAAGCTTCTCCCTCACGTCCTTCCCACCCTAACCGCTGAACTGGTGCTAGCTTGCGACTGGACGGATGGACCCCGTAGAGACGGTGACGGTGTTGTTCACCGACCTGGTCGGTAGCACCGAGATGACGCTGCGAATAGGTCCCGCCGCCGCCGAGGAGGTTCGGCTCGAGCACTTCGGCCTCCTCCGCGAGGCGATCGGCGAGACCGGCGGCGAGGAGGTGAAGAACCTCGGCGACGGTCTGATGGTGACCTTCGGCAGCGCCTCGGCCGCGCTCGCCTGCGCGGCCGCGATGCAGCGCAAGATCGCCCGCCGCAACCGCCGCGCCGAGGAGCCGCTTTCGGTCCGGATCGGGATCAGCCTCGGCGAGGCGACCCGGCGCGAGGACGACTACTTCGGCCACCCGGTGATCGAGGCGGCGCGCCTGTGCGCGGCCGCCGATGGCGACGAGGTCCTCCTCTCCGACCTCGTCCGGGTGATGGCGATATCGGGAGACCACACCCTCGAGGAGGTCGGCGAGCTCGATCTGAAGGGCATGGCGGAGCCGGTGAAGGCGTTCCGGCTGGCGCGAACGTCGGGGGACGACGCGAGCGGGATCCCATTGCCGCCCCGCCTCAGCCGGGCGCCGTCGATCGGGTTCGTCGGCCGCCTCGACGAGCGGGCCGAGCTGGCGGACATCGCGGCCGCCGCGGAAGGCGGCCACCGCCAGGTGGCGCTGATCTCCGGCGAGCCGGGGATCGGCAAGTCCCGCCTCGCCGCCCAGGCGGCGCTCGACATGCACTCGCGCGGCGCCGCCGCCCTGTTCGGCCGCAGCACCGAGGACGTCGACCCTCCCCACCGGCCGTGGACCGAAGCCCTCTCTCACTACGTCGAGCACGCGCCGCGACCGGTGATCGAGCGCCACGTCGAGCGCCATGGCGGCGAGCTGCTGAGGGTCGTCCCCGGCCTCGCCGACCGGATTCCCGACGTCCCGGCGCCGAAGAGCACCGACGCCGAGACCGTGCGCTACATGCTCCGCGCGGCCGCGATCGGGATGTTCGTCGAGGCGACCCGCGAACAGCCGGTGGTCGTCATCCTCGACGACGTCCAGTGGGCGGACTCCCAGAGCCTGGCGCTGCTCAAGCACCTCGTCTCCTCGACCGCCGATTGCGAGCTGCTCGTTCTAGGCACCCATCGCGACTCGGAACTGACCCGCGGCCACCCGCTGAACCAGGTCCTCGGCGACCTCCGCCGCGAGGAGGGAGTGCGGCGGATCGGACTGACCGGCCTCGAGGCGGACGACGTCGGCGCGCTGATGGAGTCGGTTCTCGGCGCCTCCTCCGCCGATGGTCGATCCGAGCTCGCCGATGAGATCAGCAGCGAGACCGACGGTAACCCCTTCTTCGTCGGCGAGATCCTGCGCCACCTCGATGAAGGAGGCTCGCTCGGGAGCGAGGACCTGCCGCAGAGCATCCGCGAGGTGGTGACCAGCCGGGCGGAGCGACTCGGGACCGAGACCGCCTCCCTCCTCTCGACCGCCGCCGTCATCGGCCGCGACTTCGACCTCGAGCTGCTCGCCCACGCCGCCGGCGAGGGCCAGGACGAGGTGCTGGACCGCCTCGACGGCGCCGTCAAGGGGGCGCTCCTGCTGGAGGGGCGATCGCCGGGGCGGTTCATCTTCGCCCACTCGCTCGTCAACAACACCCTCTACGAGGAGCTCGGCGCGACCCGGCGAGCCCAGATCCACCGCCGGATCGCCGAGTCGCTGGAAGAGCTGTGCGGCGCCGAGCTCGGCGCGCGTTCCGAGGAGCTCGCCTGGCACTGGCTGCGGACGACGACCCCGCAGATGCCGCTGAAGGCGGCCGAGCACTCGATCCGCGCCGGCGAGCGAGCGCTGGAGGCGCTGGCCCCGGCCGAGGCGCTCGACTGGTTCCAGCGCGCGATCGAAGTCCTCGACCAGACCCCCGAGGCCGACCCCGGCCTGCGCTGCGACGCGGTGATCGGGCTCGGCGACGCCCAGCGCCAGCTCGGCGACCCCGAGTACAGCGAGACCCTGCTCGAAGCCTGCGAACTCGCCAGTGAGCACTCGGACGGCCCGCGGATGGCCCGCGCCGCCCAGGCCAACACCCGCGGCTTCACCAGCGTCGTCGGCCAGGTTGACGAGCGCCGGGTCGAGGCCCTCGAGGGAGCCCTCGAGCTGTGCGAAGAGGATCGCTCGCGGGCGGCGCTGCTCTCACTGCTGGCGGTCGAGCTCAGCTACGACGCCGACCTCGATCGGAGGATGAGCCTCAGCGCCGACGCGGTGCGGTTGGCACGGGAGAGCGGCGATCGCCACGCCCTCGCCTGGGCCCTCGCGCGGCGCCAGATCGCGATCGCCGCGGCCGAGACCCTCGAGGAGCGCCTCGCCGAGGCGGACGAGATGGTCGCCCTCGCCGACGACCTCGACGACACGATGCTGCGCTACTGGGCCCACGTCTGGCGGGCGATGGACGCGCTCGAACTCGGCGACCTCGAGACCCAGGGGCGCCACCGGGTCGTGCAGGAGGAGATCGCCGAGGCGACCGGACAGCCGATGTTTCACTGGGTCAACACCTTCGCCCCGGCGCTGCTCGCGACCCTGGCCGGCGACTTCGAGCGGGCCGAGGAGATCACGAACCGCTCGGCCGAGCTCGGATCGGAGTCGGGCCAGCCCGACGTGCTGGCGATCTACGCCGCCCAGATCCACGTGATCCGCTATGAGCAGGGCCGCCTCGACGAGGTGCTCGAGATCCAGGAGCAGGCCGTCGCGGAAGCGCCACTGCTCGACGCCTATCTGAGCGCGCTCGCCCTCAGCTACATCGAGCTCGAGGATTCGGACCAGGCCCGGGTCGTGCTCGAGCGTCTTGCGGCGAAGAAGTTCGCGATGACGGCGACGCTCTCCTCACGGCCCGCGCTGTGCTTCATCGCCGAGGTCGCGGCGAGGCTCGGCGACCGCGACTCGTGCGCGCTGCTCCACGAGAAGCTGCTCCCGTTCCGCGACCAGCTCTGCTACAGCGGCGTCACCCTGTTCGGCACGATCGAGCGGTACCTCGGCCTGACCGCGACCTGCGCCGGGCGCTATGAGGAGGCCGAGGAGCACTTCCGCCGCTCGGCCGCCACCTGCGAACGGATCGAGGCCCCGAGCTGGCTCGCCCGCACCCGCCACGAGTGGGCGCTGATGCTGCTGCGCCGGAATTCGCCCGGCGATCGCGAGAGCGCCGAGTCGCTCCTGGCGAAGGCGCTCGACGCCGCCGGCGAGTTCGGATGCCGCACGCTGGAGCGCCGGGTCAGCGCAGCGATCGAGGATCCCGACCGGGCGATCGCCTGACCGGCTTTCAGCGTCTCTACTTACTGCGGGCGCCGGCGGGGCTTCTCGAGCGCGATCGGGCGCGTCCGTTCGAGCGGCGCTGGGAGGCGGGGATCTCTTCCTGGACGACGGCGGCGGTCAGGACCTTGATCTGGCCCTCGAGGAAGCGCGCCATCCGCTCCTCGTCGCGACGGATCTGGCGGGCGAGTTTCGCGGTCTCGCGATCGCCGACCTTCTCGGCGAGGGTCTCGATCGCCGTGTAGGTCGCGATCTCCTCGTGCTCGTTGAAGTACTCCGTCTTGGCGTTCTTCAGCATTTTCTCCTGCTCGCTGCCGCCGCGAACCATGTGCATCGGGCCCTTCGCCGCGGCCATCGCCTTGCCGAGCAGGGTCTGGGTCGATTGGCCGCCGCCGCCCAGCTTCTTGATCCGGCGCTCGACCTCTTTCGCATGGCGTTTCGTCTCACGCAGATGCTCTTTCAGCCGTTTCTTGTAGGCCGGCCTCGTCGTCATCGTGATGTGGGCGTTGAGCGCGGTCTCGAGTTCGCGCTCCTTGCCGTATGCCTCTCCGAGGTACTGGATGAGCTTCGCATCGCGCTCATTGACGTCAGCCATCTCTGCTCACTCCTTGGTCGGGAACCCTGCGACTACCCGCAGTCGCCCGGCTCAACCCTGGTGACGGGCGCGCCCGGCATCGCGATAGGCCTTGACCATGCGGCTGGCGCAGAAAGCCATGGCTCCGGTGAAGCCGACGATCAAAACGGTCAGGCCGTGCCCGAATGCCGGACGCTCAGGACGAGCGAGAAGGGCAAACACGACCAACAGGGAAATCAGTGCCCCGAGCAGCCAGAGGTGGCCCTTCGTCCGCAGCCGGGAGGCGGCAATCGCTCTGCGCCTCGCCTCCGTCGGCTCCGCATCTCTGCCAGAAATGTGGCCCAGCCCGACGTTAAGAAGCCAAAACCCTGCGGTAACCCATAGAAGAATGTGAGAGAGCGCGGCAAGAGGTGCATGCGATCGCAGCATCGACACTCGGGCGTCGTATCTGAAGCCAGGCAGGTGACATAGATGGCGGCAACGATCGCGACGATCGGCGTCTACGAGTTCGACCGAAAGAGCTTTCTCGAGACGTTGCGGGACGCCGGGATCGACGTCGTCGTCGACGTCAGGCAGCGGCGCGGCGTGCGAGGCAGCGAGTACGCCTGGGCGAACGCGAAGCGGCTGCAGGCGGCGCTGGCCGAGGCGGGCGTCGACTACGTGCACATGAAGGAGCTCGCGCCCACCACCGAGATGCGCGAAGCGCAGTACCGCGAGGACGAACGCCGGGGCGAGGGCAAACGCTCACGCACTGTCCTTGCGCCCATCTACCGCCGCCTCTACAACGAGCAGATCCTCGACCCGGCCGATCTCACTCCGCTCGACGAACTGACGTTTCAGCGGCACCCGGCTCTGCTCTGCGTCGAGCGCGACGCCGCGGCCTGCCATCGCTCGCTGATCGCCGAGCACCTCGAGCGTGAAGTGGGCGCCTCCGTCCGCCACCTCCTGCCGCCGTAGCCGCTCCTAGTCGATCAGGTCGAGGACGCGACGCTCGATCTGCCGTTGCGCGCGGGGAGTGATGCGGCCGTCGGAGGCGGCTCGCGGCAGCTCGATCGTCGTGCCGTCGCGGAAACAATCGAGCACCTGTGGGTCGATGTAGGAGCTGCGACAAACAGCCGGCGTGTTCCCGAGCCGCTCGGCCACCCGTTTGATCGCCGCCCGGATCTTGCCCTCCGCCCCACCCTTGGATGACGGCGCACCCTCCCTCGCGAGCTCGACCGCCGCCAGCACCGTCCCGTGCCAGGTGCGAAAGTCCTTGGCCGAGAACTCCTCGCCGGCCTTCTCCTGGAGGTACTCGTTGACTTCGTCGGAGCGGACGTCGCGCCACGCGCCGTTCGCCCGGAACACCAGCAGGTCCTCGGGACCGCTGCGCCGGCGCCGCATCGCTTCGATCGCCTCCCTGACCGCGGGGTCGCGGATCGACTGGATGCGGCGCTGCCCGCTCTTCGCCGGGAAGTCGAAGACGACCTCTTCCTCCTGTATCGAAACGTGCTCACGCAGGACCGTCGCCACGCCGTAGCTCTCGTTTTCCTCGGCGTACTCCTCGCCTCCGATCCGGAAGAAGCCCAGGTCGAGCAGTCGGATCGCGCAGGCCAACGCCCGCTCACGCGGCATCCCGTCGAGCGCCAGGTCCCTCTTCACCGCTCGCCGCAGCTTCGGCAGCGTCGCGGCGAACTCCCGCATCGAGTCGAACTTGCGCTGCGCCGCCCGCAGCTGCCAGCGCTCGTGGTAGAGGTACTGCTTGCGGCCGGCTTCGTCGAAACCGGTGGCCTGAATGTGGCCCAGCGGATCGCTGCAGATCCAGACCTCTCGCCATGCGGGCGGGATCGCCAGCCCGCGGATCCGCTCCATGGTGTCCTCGTCGGTGACGCGGCCCCCTTCGGGGTCGACGTAGCCGAAGCCGCTGCCGCGACGGCGGCGGCTGATCCCCGGTCCCGAACAGTCCGATCGTCTGAGCCGCTTCCGCGGACTCGGCGGCTTCATCTGGGATCGCTTGGTACCCACGACGGCGGTTTGTCGCACCTCGACCCGGGGAACTCGGATTGCGTGACGATCGTCGAGGAAAAGGCGAGGATAGCCCTCCCCACATCCGGTCCCATCTCCGAACGGGTGGCCGAGATGCTGGCCGGATCCCCGGCGGCGGGCCCGGCGGCCGGGGCCGATGAGATGGCCGCACTCCTCGCCGGCGTCGAGGACCCGCTCGGGGACGATGACCTTCACCTCGCCCTCTACCTCTGCTACGAGCTCCACTACCGCTCCTTCCCCGGGATCGACCCCGGCTGGGAGTGGAGCCCGGAGCTGATCGCCTTCCGCGGGCGGCTCGAGCGGGCGTTCCTGGGCGGCCTCGAGGAGGAGATCGAGGAGAGCGACTCGGTCGACCCGCTGCGGGTCGGGGAGACCCTCTTCCGTCTCGAGGCGGAGGACGAGGGGGTCTCGCTCTCGCGATATCTCGAGGTCGAAGCCGGGCTCGAGGAATTCCGAGAGTTCGTCGTCCACCGCTCCCTCTACCAGCTGAAGGAGTCTGACCCGCACAGCTGGGCGATCCCGCGCCTGACCGGGCCGCCGAAGACCGCGCTGATGGAGGTGCAGCAAGACGAGTACGGCGGCGGGCGACCGGAGCGCATGCACTCGGTCCTCTTCGCGAAGACGATGCGGGCGCTCGGGCTCGACGATCGCGAGAACGCGTACCTGGATCGGGTCCCGGGAACCACCCTGGCGACCGTCAACCTGATGTCCGCCTGCGGCCTCAGTCGCGCGCGGCGCGGGGCGATCGTCGGCCACCTGGCGATGTTCGAGATGACCTCATCGCTGCCGAACCGCCGCTACGGCAACGCGCTCCGACGGCTCGGCCTCGACGAGGAGGCGACCGACTTCTACGACGAGCACGTCGAGGCCGACGCCGTCCACGAGAACATCGCCGCCCACGACCTCGCCGGAGGGCTCGCCCGCGAAGAGCCCGGACTGGCGCCGGACATCCTCTTCGGCGCCCGCGCCCTGCTACTGCTCGAAGGCCGCTTCGGACAGAGGTTGCTGGACGCGTGGAAGGCCGGGCGCTCCTCCCTGCTTCGCCCCCTGTGAGCGACGGAGCTGCCGCGGGCGGCCCGACCGCGGCCTATGTGCTGCCGCTGCGCTGGACCGAGCCCGGCCCGATCGAGGAGCTCGCCCGCTATCTGCGCTCGCTGGACGATGAGGTCGAGGAGATTCTCGTCGTCGACGGCTCGCCGCCGGACCTCTACGATCGGAACGCGCGGGCGCTGCGCGGCGTCGCCCGGCATTTGGTGCCGCACCCCGACCTCGACTTCGGGATGGGAAAGGTGAACGGCGTCGTCACCGGCGTCCGCGAGAGCACCGCGGAGAGGATCGTGATCGCCGACGACGACGTCCGCTACGACCGGGTCTCTCTGAGGCGGGCCCTCTCGCTGCTCGGCGAGTCGGACCTCGTGCGCCCCCAGAACTACTTCGCCGAGCTGCCCTGGCACGCGCGCTGGGACACCGGACGATCGTTGCTGAACCGGGTCCTCACCGGCGATCCGGCGTTCCCGGTCGGAGATTTCCCGGGCACCCTCGCGGTCCGCCGCAGCGCCTTCCTCGCCAGCGGCGCCTACGACGGCGATGCACTGTTCGAGAACCTCGAGCTGATGCGGACGGTCCACGCCGCCGGCGGACGGGTGCTGACACCGCTCGACCTCTACGTCCCACGGCGGCCGCCGAGCACGAGGCACTTCCTCTCGCAGAGGGTGCGCCAGGCATACGACGACTTCGCGGTCCCGGCCCGCATCGGCGCCTTCCTCTGCATCGGGCCGCTCTGCGCCGAGCTCCTGCGCCGCCGCCGCGGCCGCGTCCTGCTCGCCGGCGCCCTCGCGACCATCGCGCTCGCCGAGGCGGGAAGAAGGCGGGCGGGAGGCGCGGACCGGTTCCCGCTCAGCGGGTCGCTCCTGGCGCCGGCCTGGGTGGCGGAGCGATCGCTGTGCGCCTGGCTGGCCCTGGCCGCGAAGCTACGCGGAGGGGTGCGCTACGGCGAGCGCCGGCTCCCCCACTCGGCCACCTCGCTGCGACGGCTGCGCCGCCGTCATCGCATGCGACTATCGGCGGCGGCGTCGGAGATCGAGACCGCCGGCCCGCTGTCGGCCTGAAACCCGATCGCCTTGTGGGTCCCGTCGCAGAAGGGACGGATCCGCGAGCGCCCGCATCGGCAGAGGGCGACCACCCGCCGTTTGACATCGATCTCGTTGCCATCCTGGTCGACGAGGGAGAACGGGCCGCGGACGAGGTATGGCCCGTCGCGATAGGGGGTGATCGTGATCGGAGTGCCGGCCATCTAGCTCGACTTCTTGCCGCTCTTTTCCCCGCCTCGCTTCGAGGAGCCCTTGGAATTGGCGATCTTGGCCGCCCGTTCCTTGCTCATCCCCTTCTTGCGAAGCCCCTCGTACTGCTTGTCGTTCTTGACGCTGGAGCCGTGGTCTTTCGCCATGGCGAATCTCCTTCCCGTTCAGGGCTTGAGGACGACCTTGATCGCCCCGTCCTCCTTCTTCTGGAACATTTCGTAGGCGCCGGGCGCGTCCTCCAGCGGCACCTGATGCGTGGTCAGGTCATCGACGCCGAGCGGGTCCTCGTCGCCCTCGAGCAGCGGCAGGATCTCGTCGGTCCAGCGCCGCACGTGAGCCTGGCCCATCCGGATCTGGATCCCCTTGTCGAACAACTGCATCATCGGCATCGGGTCGAGCACGCCCCCGTAGACGCCCGAGATCGAGAGCGTCCCACCTCGGCGGACGCTGTCGATTGCCGCTAGCAGGGCAACCATCCGGTCAGTACCGGCTTTTTCGACCAACTTCGCAGCCAGGGCATCGGGCAGGAGGCCGGCCATCGTCTGTGCCGCCTTGCCGACCGGCGCGCCGTGCGCCTCCATCCCGACGGCCTCGATGACGCTGTCGGGGCCGCGACCAGCGGTCCGCTCGCGAAGCACCTCGGAGATGTCGTCGTGCTGTTCGAAATCGATCGGTTCGACCCCGTGCCGTCTGGCCATCTCGAGGCGCTCGGGCACCCGATCGATCCCGAACACCTGGCCGGCCCCGCGGTGCAGCGCGATTCGAGCGGACATCTGCCCGATCGGCCCGAGCCCGAAGACCGCGACACTGCCGCCGTCGGGGATCGCCGCGTACTCCACCGCCTGCCAGGAGGTGGGAAGGACGTCGGAGAGGAACAGGAAGCGCTCGTCGGGAGCGCTGTTCTGCGGAACCTTGATCGGCCCGAAGTGACCCTGCGGCACCCGCAGGTACTCGGCCTGGGCGCCCGGCACCTCCCCGTAGAGCTTGGTGTAGCCGAAGAGGGATGCGCCTTTTTCCTCGTCGCGGACCTGCGTGGTCTCGCACTGGGCGAAGAGCCCCTGGTTGCACATCCAGCAATCGCCGCAGGAGATGTTGAACGGGATCACGACGCGGTCCCCCGCCTTGATGTGGTTGACCTCGGGGCCGACCTCCTCGACGACCCCCATCGGCTCGTGGCCCAGGACATCGCCTTCTTCGATGAACATCCCGAGCACCTCGTAGAGGTGGAGGTCCGAGCCGCAGATCGCGGTCGACGTGATGCGGACGATGGCATCGGTCGGCTCCTCGATCCGGGGGTCGGGCACGTCCTCGACGCGGACGTCGCGTTTGCCGTGAAATGTCAGCGCCTTCACCGTCAGTCCTCCTTCGCCGAGCCGGGCTCGGCCATTTCGCGATGTTTCTCGGCCTTGATGCTGTCCGGCAGGATCCGGCCGGCGGCGACCTGGGCTCTGTTCTTGAAGGAGCCGGCGACGGCTCTCTCGTCGCCGGCCATCAGCGCCTCGAATCCCTGGCGCGCGACCTCGGCCGGGTCGTCCTTCTCGCCGGCGCCGACCGTCGTGTCCTCCATCTCGGCCCGCTCGAAGAACTCGGTGTCGGTCGGGCCGGGCATCAGCGAGGTGACCGTGATCCCAGTGTCCTTGAGCTCGTTGCGGAGCGCGAGGGCGAAGGACTGGACGAACGACTTCGAGGCGTTGTAGACGGCCTGGAAGGCGCCGGGCATCGTCGCCGCGATCGAGGACGTGAAGAGAATCCGACCCTCGTCGCGCCTGACCATGTCGGCGATCACCAACTTGCACAGATGCACGGTGCTGCGCACGTTCAGGTCGATCAGCCTCAGCTCGTCGCCGAGATCCGTTTCGGTCGCGAAGGCGCCTCCGGCGCCGATTCCGGCGTTGAGCGCCAGCGCGTCGACCGGACGGCCGGTGTTGGAGATGTGGCGGTAGATCTCGACCACCCCGGCTTCGGTCGCGAGGTCGACCCGGTGCGCTTCGACGTGGACGCCGAGCCCGGTCAGCTGCTCCTGCGCGGCCGCCAGCTCCGCATCCTCCGCGGTGATCAGGAGATCGAAGCCCTCCGCGGCGAAGGCCCTCGCCAGCTCGAAGCCGATCCCGCTCGAGGCCCCGGTCACCACCGCCAGTGGAGTGCCGTCCTCAGCCGCCATCGGATCTTCCTTCCCCGTTCATGACGCCAGGCCGAGGGGGACTCCCGGCCGATTCCAGCTCTCCGCCACCCGCGCCGCCGCCTGCTGCTCCTCGACGAGGATCTCGCGGGCGGTGGCGACGACGTCATCGGCCCCGGCCCTTGCCGCCACCCGCTGCAGCAGTTGATAGGCGGCGATCTCGAGGTGCTCGAACGCGAACGCGAAGCCGGCGAGCTTGGTGGTCGAATCGGGCTGACCGCCGAAGAAGGCGGAGAGGTTGAGCCCGCCTCCCTTCAGCGCCGTGTCCTTGACCAGCGACGGCTTGCTGTCCCGCTCCTCGAGCAGGCCCTCGATCGCCTTGATGTGCTTTCGGGTCTCGCCGATATGGCGCCGGAACGCGACCTCCAGCTCTTCGTCCTCGACCCGGCCGGCGCCGGACTCCAGCAGTTTCAGCCCCTGTTCCTCGAGCGCGTGGGCATCGCGCAGGTAGGAGATCAGGGCCTGGTCGAGCTCCTCCGGGCCGACCGACGAGAGCGACGCCTCGACCGCCGCGTCGAAGCAATCCTCCAGGCGCCCCGCCATCCGGCCCTCCTCCTCGGCGATCCCGGCCGCCATCCGCTCGGTCTCCTCGTCCTCGTCGCGCTCGGCGAGCCGCCGCAGCAGTTCGTAGGCGGCCAGCTCCATGTGCTCGTAGGAGTAGGCGTGTGCGACGAGCTTCCCCGGAGTGTCGGGCTGGGAGGCGGCGAAGGCGACCATCCCCCAGCCTCCGGCGGCGCCGGCGGCGTCCTTGAGCTTGGAGGGACTGCCGCCGAGGGCCTCGAGGCGCTCGCTGACGCGACGCTCCTGGTCTTCGGTCTCGACCAGATGCCGCTCGAAGGGCTCGGCGATCCGCTCGTCGCCGGCGATCGCCGGCGCCGCGCGCAGCTGCGCCAGCGCCTGGAGCTCGATCGAGTGGACGTCGGCCAGGTACTTGACGAGCTGCTCGTCGCGATCGCGGTCCCACTGACGTCCCCCGACACCTGTCTTCAGGTCCTCGAGTCGAGCGCCGGCGCCGTCCGCTTCGAGCGGCGGGGTCTTGTCGCCCCGGCCCTCCCGCAAACCCTCGACCAGCTCCTCGAGCGCCTCGACGGATGTGTGGCGAGGTTGCCAGCCGAGCTCGGCGCGGGCGCGCTCGGAGGACATCAGCGGCACGTTCAGGGCCATGTCGAGCCAGCCGGGCGGGGTCGGCTGCAGCCGCATCCGCCAGCTCAGGTCGGCCAGCCGCCGGACGACGGAGGAGGGCACCGGGAAGCTCCTCGCCCCGATCCTCTCGGCCAGCTGCTCGGGGCTGAGCGTGGGCTCGGCGGCGATGTTGAAGGCGCCGTCGACGTCGGCGAGGACCGCCTGGCAGTAGGCCCTGCCGACGTCCTCGGAGTGCACGGCCTGAAAGCGCAGCCCCTCGATCCGGGGCAGGGCGATGACGAGGCCCCGGCGGAGCAGGAAGCCGGGGAGGAATGGGCCGATGAAGAGGCGGCGGATCTCGGTCGCGGCGCTGCCCTTGAAGATCAGCGCCGGGCGCATCCGCACCACGCGGGTATCGGAATGGGACGCCTCGAAGCGGTCGAGCAGCTGTTCCACGGCGGCCTTGTGGCGGGCGTAGAACGACGACGGCGTGCCCTCGACCGGCCAGCTCTCGTCGACCTCCCGATCCTGCGGCCCGCGCGAGTATGCGCCGACCGAGGAGGCGTGGACCAGCTTCGGCACCCCGGCCGCGGCCACCGCCTCGAAGACGCGGTCGCTGCCGTCGACGTTGATCCGCCGCAGCGTCACCTCGTCGCGAGAGGGCTGGATCGCCCAGGCGAGGTGGATCACCGCGTCCGCCCCGTCGAAGAGCGAGGCGAGATCGGCACTGAGGATGTCGGCCTCGACCCAGCTCACCTTCGGGATCCTGCGGGCCGGCTCGCGCCGGGCGAGGCCGAGGATCTCCTCGACCTCCGGTCTCTGACTCAGGGCCTCGACCGTGCTGGTTCCGACGTTGCCGGTCGCGCCTGTCACCACCACCCTCATCGGTCTCACCCCGGGTGGCCCGCCGGCGCTGCCGCCAGCTCGGCCGCCAGCGACTTCACCTTCTCGAGCGCATCCTGCTCGGAGGTGATGTTGCGGCGCAGGACGGTGACGGCGTCCTGGCGGCCCATGCTCTCGGCGCCGATGATCAGGTTCTCGTAGACGCCGATCTCATGGTGCTCCACCTCGACGCAGCCCTGGAGGATGATCACGTCGACGATCGCGTCGTCGCTCTTTTTCACATTGGCCTTGCCCTCTTTTTCGAGGCCGTCGATCGCCGGGCAGGGTGAGTCGTCGATGTCCCAGCCGAACAGCTCGAAAACCTCCTGGAGGTTGTCCAGGTGCTGCCGGCTTTCCTCGTGATGGCTCTGAAGCAACTCTTCGACCCGCCCGTCCTGCGCGTGTTCGATGTTGTCTTCGAGGATTTCGAGGACCGTGCGCTCCATCTTCAAAGCGGCACCAAGCTTGTAGTTGTATGCGTCCTCAGGCGTGTTGAGACGCTCGAACACGTCGTCCTCCTTTGGTCAGGTTGGGGCTTGGCCTCAGCCCGCCGCGTCGACGTTCTGAGGTCCGTGGGGGAGGCGGGAGCTTCGATCCCCGGCTCTACTCCGTCCTACCCGCGTGGGATCGGACCTAACCGAGAGATCAGTCGGCCGACGGACTCAACCGGACGAATGGGGCTGCTGATCTGCCCCCGGCGCATTTCCGGTCTCGCCGGTCGGCCCATCGAGCAGCTCTGCGACGCCGGTCACGGAGAGGACGCGCTGCACGCCATAGGCCTCGCAGGGGATGAAGCTGAGCCGGTGCTCGTCGTCGCCGTTGGCCGCGGCGACGAGAAACGCGATCCCGGTCGAGTCGATGAAGGTGAGGCCGCTGAGGTCGATCACGATCCGTGACGGCTCACCTTCACCCGCTTCGGCGAGCTTCTCCCGCGCGACATCGATGACGGCGAGGTCCAATTCCCCCGCGAGAGATAGCCTCGCCGCATTTCCGTCCCGAACGACGTCCGCCTGGAGCATTCCGTCGGGAGGAGAAGCGCTGGGGTCTTTGGGCACTAAGGCAACTCCACTTGATTTCGAGGTCGAAGGCCCTACGGGTGATGCGTCTGACTGGCGTCGCCGGGCGTTGGGGAAATCGTACCGCGGGGCACCGGGCTTTGGGTCGTTAGCGGCCGCGCGCACAGGGGCTCAGGTCCATGGCTCGAACCCCGAGCTCTGGTTTTTCGGCCGGTCGCCGTGGGTAGGCCATGAGAATGGGCACGAGCGAGGCGGCAACCCATCATGTGCTGGCGATCGTGACCGACGATCCGCTCGGGTCCGACTCGCTGCGCGAGATCCGGGCCCAGAAGGTCGGGCGTGAGAGCGAGGCGATGGACCTGCGCGTCGTCGTGCCGGCGATCGAGCCGAGCTCTTTCCGGCACACGCTCGGCGACGTCGACGAGCCGAGGCGCGAGGCCGAGGCCCGGCTCCAACGCGTCCTCGAGGAGCTCCGCGCCAACGGAATCGAGGCCGCCGGCGAGGTCGGCGACTCCGACCCGATCCAGGCGGCGCAGGACGTCCTCCTGAAGGAGCCGATGGACGAGATCGTGATCTTCGAGCACGAGCGTGCCCAGGCACGCTGGTTCGAAGACGGGCTGATGAACAGGGCTGAAGCAGGGCTCGACCCCCCGCTGCGGATGGTCGTCGTCCGTGACGAGGAGGACGGCGCCGGCCACATCGTCGACGTCGAGACCGCCGGGCCCGGGACCCGCGACCCGAACGAGGAGCATCAGATCGGCTCGGCCTACCTGCCGGGCCTCACCCGCTCGGACTTTGCCGGAATGGTCGCCGGCATCCTCGGCACGATCCTCGCGGCAATCCTCGCCGCTGTCGTGACAGGCGATGACGGCGTTTCGTCAGGGCGTGCTGCCGCGGCGATCCTGATCGCGATCGGGGTGGCGCTGATCAACATGGCCCACGTCGTCGGCCTGACCCTGATGGAGAGCGTCCGCTACCAGGGCGGCTTCGCCAGGCTCTTTCGCTACCTGTCGCTGATCGGCACCCCGAGCGCCGTGGTGGCGATCCTCTTGCTGCTCCTGATCTGAGGAACCCGTGATGGCGCGGGTCGAGGATCTCAGGGCCACCGCGTACACGATCCCCACCGACCGGCCCGAGTCCGACGGGACGCTGGAATGGGACTCGACGACGATCGTCGTCGTCGAGGCGGAGAGCGGCGGCCGCCAGGGGCTCGGCTACACCTACGGTCACAGCTCGATCGCGGCCGCCACCGAGTCGAAGCTCGCGCCGCTCGTGATCGGGATGGACGCGCTGGCGCCGCCCGCGGTTTGGGCCGCGATGCAGCGTGAGGTCCGAAACCTCGGCCGCCAGGGGCTCTTCGCGATGGCGATCTCCGCGGTGGACATCGCCCTCTGGGACCTGCGGGCAAAGCTGCTCGAGCTCTCCCTCGCCGACTCGCTGGGGCGCTTCCGCGAGGCGATCCCCGCCTACGGCAGCGGCGGCTTCACCTCCTACACCGACGCCGAGCTCGCCGAGCAGCTGCGGGGCTGGGTCGACAGCGGCTGCCGACGGGTGAAGATCAAGGTCGGGCGAGAGCCCGACCGCGACCCCGAGCGCCTGGCGGCGGCGCGCGAGGCGATCGGCGACGACGTCGCGCTGATGGTCGACGCCAACGGCGCCTTCGACGCGCGTGCCGCGGCCCGCTGGGCCGAGCGCTATGCCGAGTTCGGCGTCTCCTACTTCGAGGAGCCCGTCTCCTCCGAGGACCTCGAGGGGCTGCGCTGGCTGCGTGACGCGGTCCCGGCCGGGATCGAGATCGCCGCCGGCGAGTACGCCTGGGACCTGCCGGAACTGGAGCGCCTCGCCCCCTGCGTCGACGTGCTTCAGGCCGACTTCACGCGCTGCGCGGGCATCACCAACGTGCTGCGGGCCGACGGCATCTGCCGCGCCCGCAACCTGCCGTTCTCCGCCCACTGCGCACCCCAGGTCTCGGCGCACGCCTGCTGCGCGATGGAGAGGCCGGTCCACGTCGAGTACTTCCACGACCACGAACGGGTCGAGTCGATCCTCTTCGACGGCGCCATCGGCGTCGAGGAAGGGGAGCTGCGGCCCGATCCCGCCCGGCCCGGCCTCGGGATCGAGCTGAATCGGTCAGAGGGCGAACGCTTTCGCGCCTCCTGACCGTTAGGCGCATCCCCCGTCGGGTAACGGGTCAAGACCATGACGAAGGAGCGATGAATGAGTGAAACGGTCGGCGACTTCCTCCTCGCGCGGCTTGCGGGCGAGTGGGGAGTGAAGCGCATCTACGGTTACCCCGGAGACGGGATCAACGGAATCATTGGGGCGTTCGAGCGCGGGGGCCCGCGGCCGGACTTCATCCAGGTCCGCCACGAGGAGATGGCGGCGTTCATGGCCTGCGCCCACGCGAAGTTCACCGGCGAGGCCGGCGTCTGCCTCGCCACCTCCGGGCCCGGAGCGATTCACCTTCTCAACGGCCTCTATGACGCGAAACTCGACCACCAGCCGGTGGTCGCGATCGTCGGCCAACAGGCGCGCGCCGGCCTCGGCGGCAACTACCAACAGGAGGTCGACCTCACGACCCTGTTCAAGGACGTCGCCCACGAGTACGTCCAGATGGCGACCGAGCCGACCCAGGTCCGCCACCTGATCGACCGGGCGATGCGGATCTCGCTCAGCGAGCGCACCGTCACCTGCGTGATCGTCCCCAATGACGTGCAGGAGGAAGAAGCGGTCCCGAGCCCGCCCCACTCGCACGGCACCGTCCACTCCTCGCCCGGCTACGAGCGCCCGGACGTCGTCCCCTCCGAAGACCAGCTCTCGCGCGCCGCCGAGGTGCTGAACGCCGGCGAGCGCGTCGCGATGCTGATCGGCGCCGGCGCCCTCGACGCGGCGGACGAGGTGATCGAGGTCGCCGACATGCTCGGCGCCGGGATCGCGAAGGCGCTGCTCGGCAAGGCGGCGCTGCCCGACGACCTCCCCTATGTGACCGGCTCGATCGGGCTGCTCGGCACCAAACCGAGCTGGGACCTGATGCAGGAGTGCGACACGCTGCTGATGGTCGGCTCGAGCTTCCCCTACTCGGAGTTCCTGCCCGAAGAGGGAGATGCCCGCGGCGTCCAGATCGACATCGACGGCCGCATGCTCGGGATCCGCTACCCGATCGAGGTCGGTCTCATCGGCGACTCGGCGGAAACCCTGCGGGCGCTCCGCGGACAGCTCTTCCACAAGGACGACCGCTCCTGGCGGGAGGACATCGAAGCGAACGTCCACGACTGGTGGGAGCTGATCGAAAGCCGCGCGTTGGAGCCGGCGAATCCGATCAATCCCCAGCTCGTGTTCCACGAGCTGTCGAAGCGCCTCCCCGACGACGTCATCCTCACCTCGGACTCCGGCTCGGCGGCCAACTGGTTCGCCCGCGACCTGAAACTGCGGCGCGGGATGATGGCCTCGCTCTCGGGAACCCTGGCGACGATGGGACCGGGCGTGCCGTACGCGGTCGGCGCCAAGTTCGCCCACCCCGAGCGGCCGGTGATCGCCCTCGTCGGCGACGGCGCGATGCAGATGAACGGCCTCGCCGAGCTGATCACGATCGCCAAATACCGCGAGCGCTGGCCGGACCAGCGGCTGATCATCCTCGTCCTCAACAACCGCGACCTCAACCAGGTCACCTGGGAGCAGCGGGCGATGTCTGGCGACCCGAAATTCGAGGGCTCCCAGGACGTGCCGGACGTCCCCTACGCACGCTGGGCGGAGATGCTCGGCCTGAACGGGATCCGCACCGAGGACCCGGACGAGATCGGCATCTGCTGGGAGCAGGCGCTTGCCTCGGATCGCCCGACCGTGCTCGAGGTCATCACCGATCCCGAAGTACCGCCGCTGCCCCCCCACATCACCCTCGAACAGGCGAAATCATTCGCCTCAGCGGTGCTCAAAGGCGACCCCGGCGCCAAGGACATGATCCGCCAGTCCCTGCGGCAGACGCTGGCGGGTGCGGTCGGCAGAAGGTGAGCGGAGTCCTGATGCGACGGCGATCGCGCCGCGCGAAGTTGCTCCACGATCTGCGTCGAGGCCGGGCGCAGCGCACCCTGGCGGCTGCGACCGCGTTCAGCGCCCTGCCGCTCGGCGCCGAGATCTACTTCGAGCACTTTCGCGGGTCGTTCGGCGACAAGTGGATGTGGACCCCGGTCGTTCTCTCGCCGGCGCTGACGGCCGCCGGCGTCGCGGCGGTCCGCTCCGAGCGGGTCGCGAAGACCTGGCTGCCGCTCCTCTCCGCGCTGTACTGCCTCGACGGTCTGATCGGCGTCTACACCCACCTCCAGGGGGTGCGCAAGAGGCCCGGCGGCTTCTCCGAGCCGCTCTACAACATCGTCATGGGACCACCGCTTCTGGCGCCTGGCTCGCTCGCCCTGGTCGGCGGCATGGGCCTGGCGGCGGCGATGGCCAAGCGGGAGCGCTGACCGTGAGCGATGCCTCACACCTGCCGAACCACGGCGGGGCCGAGCCGGGCGGTGGGCCCCCCGGGCTGCCGCGCCAGCGACGTGGGACGACACCGCAGATGCACGGCCGCTATCCCGAGTACGACCTGCTCGAGGAGACCTCCCACTGGGACGAGGAGACGCGCCGGGTCGTCCTCGACCGGGTCGAGCGGGTGCCGTCGATCCGCTTCTTCGACGAACGCGAGGTCGCGACCCTCGGCTGCTTCTGCGACGTGGTCATGGCCCAGGACGCCGAGCCGCGGATCCCGGTCCTGGCGAGGGTCGACGAGAAGCTGTTCGAAAAGAAAGCCGACGGCTACCGCTATGCGGATATGCCGCCCGACCCCGACGTCTGGCGCGAGATCGCGCGGATGCTCGACGACGCCGCCGCCGAACAGGGCGCCGAGAGCTTCGGCGCTGCCGAGCGCGAGACCCAGCTGAGGATCGTCCAGCGCTTCTCCGAAGGCGAGTTGCGGTGGGAAGGATGCGCCGTCGACAAGGCCTGGGGTATCGCGATGCGCGACATTCTCAGCGCCTTCTACTCCCACCCCTGGGCCTGGAACGAGATCGGGTTCGGGGGCCCCGCCTATCCCCGCGGCTACGCCCGGCTCGGGCCGGGCCAGCGCGAGCACTGGGAGAGTCCGCCTGAGTTCGAGTTGGATCCGGTCCGGGACGTCCCCGAGCGAGGTTTGGAGTGAAGGCGCGCCTGGCCAGAGGCCTGAAAGGGTCGGTGATGCCGGCCGGCAACGACTCGGCGCTGCTGCTGGACCCCGATCATCCATCCGGCCCGCGACTGGAGGGGATGCGCCGCTATCCCGCGTCGGAGTCGGTCGACATGCTGATCATCGGCTGTGGCGCGGGCGGCTCGACGCTCGCCCAGCGTCTTGCCCGGCGCGGCTGGCGGGTGGTCGTCCTCGAGGCCGGCCCGTTCTGGGATCCCGATCGCGACTGGGTCTCGGACGAGGCCGGCTCGCACCCGCTCTACTGGACCGAGCCGCGGGTGATCGGCGGCGACGACCCGGTCGAGCTCGGCAAGAACAACTCCGGCCGCGGCGTCGGCGGCTCGATGAACCACTTCGCCGGCTTCGCCCCCCGCTTCCACCCCTCCGACTTCGAGGTCAGGAGCCGCGACGGCGTCGCCTCCGACTGGCCGATCTCCTACGAGGAGCTGCGACCCCACTACGAGCGGCTCGAGCACGAGCTGCCGGTCGCCGGCGAGCACTGGCCATGGGGCGACCCGCACAGCTACCCCCACTCCCCGCACCCCGTCGCCGGCGGAGCGCTGCGGGTGACGAGAGGGGCCGAGCGCTGCGGGATCGAGATGCGGGTCGGCCCGGTCGCGATCACCAACGGCCCGTTCGGCCACCGGCCGCACTGCATCTACCGCGGCTTCTGCCTTCAGGGCTGCAAGGTCGGCGCCAAGGGGTCGCCGCTCGTCACCCACGTCCCCGACGCGCTCGCCCATGGAGTCGAGATCCGCGCCGACTGCATGGCGACCAGGATCGAGATCGACGCCGGCACCGGCCGCTGCACAGGGGCGACCTACTTCCACGAGGGGCAGGAGCACTTCCAGCCTGCCGATGCGATCGCCGTCGCCGGCTACTCGATCGAGACGCCGCGCCTGCTCCTGCACTCGACCAGCGCGCGCTTCCCGAACGGGCTCGCCAACGACAACGACCTGGTCGGGCGCGGGGTGATGGTCCAGGGCGCGCCCCAGATCGGCGGCCGCTTTCCGGAAGAGATGCGGATGTACAAGGCGCCCCCGCCGGAGATCGACTCGGAGCAGTTCTACGAGACCGATGAGAGCCGCGGCTTCGCCCGTGGCCTCTCGATCCAGACCGTCGGGCCGCTGCCGATCGGCTGGGCCGAGCACGTCCTCGCCGACGGTCACTGGGGCCAGGCGCTGCGCGAGTACATGCGCGATTACAACCACTGGTACGTCATCGGCGCCCTCAACGAGCTCCTGCCGCGGGCGGAGAACCGGGTGACGCTGGCCGACGAGGTCGACTCGAACGGGATGCCGGTCGCCCGCATGGACTACAGCCAGTGCGACAACGACCGCGCCAACATCGCCTTCGGCAAGGAACGGATGCGGGAAATCGTCCGCGCGGCGGGCGCCCAGGACATCCTCGAGATCGACCGCTACGCCCACCTGGTCGGCGGCTGCCCGATGTCCGACTCCCCCGAGAGCGGGGTGGTCGACTCCGACCAGCGCGCCTGGAACGTGCCGAACCTCTTCGTCGCCGACGGCAGCGTGATGCCGACCCAGGGCTCGGCCAACCCGGCGCTGACGATCATGGCGCTGGCGGCACGGCTCGCCGAGCACCTCGCCGACAAGCGGGTCGGCGCCGATCGGGAGAAGGCCGCGGTATGAGCCGCGAGGAGGGCTGAGATGAAGGACGGTCGGGTCGTCGTCGTAACCGGAGCATCGGCCGGAGTCGGCCGCGCGGCGGCGAAGGCGTTCGGGGCCAGGGGCGCCCGCGTCGGCCTGCTGGCGCGGGGCGAGGAGGGCCTTGCCGGCGCCGCCGCCGAGGTGAGCGCCGCCGGCGGCGAGGCGCTGGCGATCCCGACCGACGTCGCCGACCCCGGGGCGGTCGACGCCGCTGCCGAGCGAATCGAGCGGGACCTCGGGCCGATCGAGGTCTGGGTCAACGACGCGATGGCGACGGTCTTCGCGCCCTTCGCCGAGATCGAGCCGGACGAGTTCCGCCGCGCCACCGAGGTGACCTACTTCGGCTGCGTCTGGGGGACGAGGGCGGCGCTGCGACGCATGGTGCCGCGCGACCGCGGCGTCGTCGTCCAGGTCGGGTCCGCGCTCGCCTTCCGCGGCATTCCGCTGCAGGCGCCCTACTGTGCCGCCAAGCACGCGATCGAGGGCTTCAGCGAATCGGTCCGGGTCGAGCTGATGCACGACCGCAGCGCGGTGCGGGTCAGCATGGTCCACATGCCGGCGCTCAACACGCCGCAATTCGAGATCGGGCGCACCAAGCTGCCGCGCCATCCGCAGCCGGTGCCGCCGATCTATCAGCCCGAGGTCGCCGCCGAGGCGATCGTCTGGATGTCCGAGCACCGGCGCCGCCAGCTCTACGTCGGCGCGCCGACCCTGAAGACGGTGATCGGCAACCGCCTCGCGCCCTGGCTCGCCGACATCTACCTCGCGCGGACCGGCTACGAAGCCCAGCAGACCGAAGAAGAGGTCGATCCCGACCGCCCCGACAACCTCTTCGAGCCGGTGCCCGGCGACCACGGCACACACGGCCGCTTTGACGAAGGCGCCCGCGCCGGCAGCGTCGTCACCTGGCTCTCACGGCACCGCGGCCTGCTCGCCGGCCTCGCGGCGACGGCCGGCGGCGCGGCGGCGATCGCCGGGCGCGCGGTGCGACGCTGAGGCCGGGATGAGCGCCGAACAGCCCCCCATCTCGAGCTACGGCCTGATCGGCGACCAGCGCAGTGCCGCCCTCGTCTCGAACGCGGGATCGATCGACTGGTGCTGCCTGCCTCGATTCGACTCCGGCGCGCTCTTCGCACGTCTGCTCGACCCCGACGGGGGTCATTGCTCGATCGCCGCCGAGGAAGCGCAGGGGCGAAGCTACCTCGAGCAGACGCTGGTGCTGGAGACGCGGCTCGCGGGCAACGACGGCGAGGCGAGGCTGCTCGACTTCTTCGTCATCTCCGAGGAGCTCGACCTGCCGTGGCTGGTGCGGATCGTCGAGGGGGTCCGCGGAACTGTCGAGCTGAAGGTCGAGATCGTGCCGCGCTTCGACTACGGCGCGGTCGCTCCCTGGCTTCGCGAAGCGGGCGGGGAGAACTCGTTCGCGGCGATCGGCGGCGACGACGGCGTGCTGATCCGCGCCGACTTCGACCTGCACGTGGTCGATCACCACCGGCTCGAGGCCGAGCCCTCGGTCGGCGAGGGGGAACGGCGGCGCCTCAGCCTCGGCTACTGGCAGCCGGTCGACCTCGAACCGCTCGGGCGGTTCGACGACCTCGACCCCGACCGGATCGACGGCGCCCTGGAGCAGACGATCGAGTGGTGGCGGGAGTGGTCGTCCGACGTCGACGTCGAGGCTCGCGATCTCAACCGAGTGAGGCGATCGGCAGAGGTTCTGAAGGCACTCAGCTACGAGCCGACCGGGGCGATCGTCGCCGCGGCGACGACCTCGCTGCCCGAGGCCCGCGACCTCAGCGGCGAGCGCAACTGGGACTACCGCTTCAGCTGGATCCGCGACGCGGCCCTCGCGGCGCACTCCCTCGCCGAGCTCGGTCACGTCGATGAGGCCGACGGGTTCCGCCGCTTCGTCGAGCGCAGCGCCGCCGGCCACGCCGACGACCTCCAGGTCCTGTTCGGGGTCGAAGGCGAGCGCCGCCTGGGCGAGGTGGAGCTCGATCATCTCAAGGGATATCGGGGCGCCGCCCCGGCCCGCTCCGGCAACGCGGCCGCCGGCCAGTTCCAGCTCGACGCCTACGGCCAGGTCCTCGATCAGAGCTGGAGCTGGCACCGCCGCGGCAACTCGCCCGACGACGACTACTGGCGCTTCCTCTCCGACCTCGTCGACGCCGCCTGCAGGCGCTGGGAGGAACCCGACCGTGGGATCTGGGAGTGGCGTGGGGAGCCGCGCCACTTCGTGCATTCGAAGGCCCTGGCGTGGTCGGCGATCGACCGCGGAATCCGGATCGCCGAAGACACCGGCCGGGAAGTGCCGGAGCACTGGCCCGCCGCCCGCGACGAGCTGCACCGGGTCGCCCTCTCGCGAGGCTACGACGAGCGGCTCGGGAGCTTCCTCCAGGCCTTCGACCACGAAGGCCTCGACGCCGCGCTGCTGCGCCTGCCTGCGGTCGGCTTCCTCGAGTGGGACGACGAGCGAATGGTGGCGACGGTCGATGCGATCAGGGAGCGGCTGGACCTCGGCGGCCTGCTGCGCCGCTACGACGATGACGACGGGATGGCGCCGGAGGGGGCGTTCCTGTCCTGCTCGTTCTGGCTCGCGACCTGCCTGGCCAACCAGGGCCGCGCCGGGGAGGCCCGTGAGGTCTTCGACCGGACGATGGCGACGTCCAACGACCTCGGCCTCTTCTCCGAGGAGTACGACCCGGCCGCCGAGCGGATGCTCGGGAACTTTCCCCAGGCCCTCACTCACCTCTCCCATATCGAGGCCGCGCTTGCACTCGCCTCCTAGCGGGTAGGGACAGAGCATGTACATCCTCTTCCTGCTCGTCGTCCTGCTGATCTGCCTGGCGATCTTCTTCTCGCCGATCTTCGCCGTCGTACTGGCGGCGCTCTTCCTGGTCGCGCTCGGCGCCTACAAATTCCTCGGCCCTGGCACCGAGCCGGAGCACGCGTCGCCGCGGGCCGACGTCGACAGGACGCGCGACGACGAGGACACCGGGCTCTGGGGCGAGCAGTGGCCGGAGCAGCGGCACGGGTCTGAGAGCTCCCCGTAGCCGAGCTCGGCTACACGCTCTCCAGCGAGGAGTTCGACGCCGCGACGCTGGTCGCCCAGGCCGAGCGGGCCGAGCGGGCGGGATTCGCCTTCGCCTCGATCTCCGACCACTTTCACCCCTGGGTCGACGCCCAGGGCGAGAGCCCGTTTGTCTGGGGCACCCTGGGGGCGATCTCGCAGCGGACCGAGCGGATCCCTCTGATCACCGGCGTCACCTGTCCGACCACGCGCCTGCATCCCGCGATCATTGCCCAGGCGGCAGCCACGGCAGCCCAGCTCCTTCCCGGCCGCTTCTCGCTCGGGGTCGGGACCGGCGAGAACCTCAACGAGCACATCCTCGGCGACCGCTGGCCCGGCGTGGTCGAGCGCCAGGATCGCCTCGAGGAGGCGATCGAGGTGATCCGCGAGCTGTGGCAGGGCAAGCTGGTGAGCCACCGCGGCGAGCACTTCACGGTCGAAAACGCGCGTCTCTATTCACTGCCCGACGAGCCGCCGCCGCTGCTGGTTGCGGTCGCCGGCAGCAGCTCGGTCGAGCTCGCCGCCCGGGCCGGCGACGGGATGATCGGAACCGCGCCGGTCGCCGACTCGGTCGAGCAGTTCCGCTCCGAAGGCGGTGAGGGCTCGACCTACGGCCAGCTCCATGTCTGCTGGGCGGAGGACGAGGAGGCGGCGAGGAAGCTGGCGCTGGAGCAGTGGCCGAACGGGGCGATCAGCGGCAGCTACTTCCTCGAGCTGCCGCTGCCGGCGCACTTCGAAGAGGCGGCCGAGACGCTCGACGCCGAGGACATCGGCGAGAGCGTCGTCTGCGGGCCCGACCCCGACCGCCACCGCTCCGCGATCCAGGAGTACGTCGACGCCGGCTACGACCACGTCTACGTCCACCAGATCGGACACGACCAGGACGGCTTTTTCGAGTTCTACGAGCGCGAGGTCCTGCCCAGCTTCAGCTGACCGGCCGCGGGCTCGCGACCCGCGCCAGCGCCGCCCTTTCCTTGCGCAGCTCGCCGATCGATTCGCACACCTCGGCCGCCCCGGCCTCGCGCAGCTCAGACTCCGAGAAGCCGCCGGTCAGCACCGCGAGGGTCGGCACCCCGGCCGCGTCGGCCGCCTTCACGTCCCAGGTCGAATCGCCGACCATCACCGCCGGGCCGTCGCAGCCGACCTTGCGGAGGGCGGCATCGACGAGATCGGGGTCCGGCTTGGTGCGCTCGACGTCTGCCGACGTCGTCCAGCCCTCGATCAGATCGCGAGCGCCGAGCAGGTCGATGTAGTGCTCGACCTCCTCGGCCTTCGCCGAGGACGCCAGGATCGTCCTCGCGCGGTCATCGCGCAGCTCCTCGAGGAGCTCGGTGGCGCCATCCATCGCCTGCACTTCACCGATCAGCTCGCCGTAGGCCTCCCCCTCCCCCTCGCGAATCGCGTCGCCGTCGCTGCGCTCCGCCTCGTCCCCGACCAGCGCCGAGACGATCTGATCGCCGCCCATGCCGATGTGGCGATGGATCTCCCAGAGCTGGACGACGTAGCCGCAGTCGCGCAGGGCCCGGTGCCAGGCGATCGCGTGCTGGTAGTTGGTGTCGACGAGCGTGCCGTCGATGTCGAGCACGACCGTGATCTGCTCTTCGGGGGCCACAGGCGAGCCGCTACCCGCGCTTGCCCGCTGCCCAAACGGGTAGCAGGGACGGGTGCGCTACCTGCACTTCTGCGCCCACGAGCAGTTCCCGCCCGAGGCCCTTCTGCGCCAGGCGATCGCGGCCGAGAAGGCCGGATTCGACGGCATCGGCTGCAGCGATCACCTCCAGCCCTGGTGGGAGGGCGGTGAGTCCGGCAACGCCTGGGTCTGGCTCGGCGCCGCCGCACAGGCGACGGACCGCGTCCTCTTCGGCACCGGCGTCACCCCGCCGGGCCCCCGCTACCACCCCGCCCTGATCGCTCAGGCGTGGGCGACGATGGAGCTGATGTTCCCGGGCCGGCCCTACCTCGGGTTCGGCTCCGGCGAGGCGCTGAACGAGGCGCCGCTCGGCCAGGGCTGGCCGCCGGTCGGCGAGCAGATCGAGCGCATGGAGGAGGCCCTGGAGATGATCAGAGCGCTCTGGGACGGGAAGCGACTGACCGGAACCGGCAATCACTTCGCCGCCGACGGCGCCTTCATCCACAGCCTGCCGGAGAAGCGCCGGCCACCGATCTACGTGTCGGCCTTCGGCCCGCAGGCGGCGGGCGTCGCCGGGCGCCAGGGCGACGGGCTCTGGACCCTCGCCGATCCCGAATCGGTGCCGGAGATCATCGAGGCCTACCGCAGCGCCGCGGCTGACGCCGGCCGCGAGCCTGGCGAGATCGTGCTCCAGGCCGCGTTCTCCTGGGCCGAGGACGACGACGACGACGCGCTCGAGGGCGCGCGCGTCTGGAAGGGCGCGCAGCCGAAAGAGTTCTACCGCGAGGACTGGCACGACCCGAAGGCGATGCAAGAGCACGGCTCCGAGCAGCTTTCCGACGACGACCTGCGCGAGGCGATGATCATCTCCTCCGACCCCGACGAGCACGTCGAGCGGATCCGCGAGGTCGAAGAGATGGGGGCGACGACCCTCGCCCTGATGAACAACTCCGGGGCCGACCCGGAGGGAGCGATCGCCGTCTACGCGCACGAGGTTCTGCCGAGGCTCAGCCGCTCGCTCACCCCAGGCTGACCCCGATCGAAGGAGCGACGATGGAAGCAGCGGTGCTGGAGGAGTATGGGTCGACCCCGCAGTTCGGCGAGTTCGAGGACCCGCCGGCGGACGGCGTGGCCATCGTCGACGTCGACGTCGCCGGCCTCAACCCGGTCGATCAGGCGATCGCCTCGGGCCGGATTCCCGGCCGGCGGCCGCCGCTGCCGTCGGTTCCGGGCCTCGAGGGCGTCGGCACCGTCGACGGGCGGCGCGTCTACTTCGACACCCCGGTTGCTCCGTTCGGCTCGATGGGCGAGCGCGTCCCGGTCGAGCGCGGCGAGCTGATCGAGGTGCCCGACGGGGTCGCCGACGGCCTCGCCGTCAGCTTCGGCATCGCCGGCCTCGCCGCCTGGCTCTCGCTCACCTGGCGGGCGGAGCTGCAGCCGGGCGAGTCCGTCCTCGTCCTCGGCTCGAGCGGCGCCCTCGGCCAGATCGCGGTCCAGGGCGCCCGCCTGCTGGGCGCCGGGCGGGTCGTCGCCGCGGCCCGCGACAGCGCCAGCCTCGAGCGGGCCCGCGACGAGCTCGGCGCCGATGCCGTCGTGCAGCTCGGCGGCGAGGGCGACGCCACCGAGCACCTCAAGGAGGCCGGCGGCGGCGGCTTCGACGTCGTCGTCGATCCGCTCTGGGGGGAGCCCGCCCTCGCCGCGATCGGCGCGCTGAACGAGGAGGGCCGGCTGATCCAGGTCGGGAACTCGGCGGGACAGTCGGTCGACCTGCCGACCCGAGGGTTCCGCAACCAACTCGGCCGGATCATCGGCCACACCAACTTCAAGACCTCACGCGAGCGCAAACGCGAGGCGTTCATGGCGATGTGCAGGCACGCTCTAGCCGGCGAGCTGAAGGTCGAGGTCGAGGGGGTTCCGCTGCGCGACATCGGCAGGGCCTGGCGCCTCGAAAGCCCGCACCGCAAGGTCGTGATCGAGGTCTCGCCGGATACGAGCGGGGGCGCGGCCGAGCTGCCCGCCGGCGGCGACGTCGAGGCCGAGTCGGAGGCCGCGGCGACGGAAGCCGGCCGCATCGGCGGCAACGTCCCGCCGCTGTCCGACGACCCCGCCCGGGAGCCGCTCGAAGAGGCCGGCGAGGGCGAGTCGGAGGGGCAGGAGCAGACGGAGCAGTCCCTTCGCGACGCCACCGAATGAAGCGGGTGCGCATCGGCTGCTCGGGCTGGAGCTACAAGGACTGGCGCGGCGACCTCTATCCGGAGGGGCTGCCGCAGCGACGCTGGCTCGAGCGCTACGCGGAGGTGTTCGACACGGTCGAGGTCAACGCGACCTTCTACCGGCTGCCGCGGGAGTCGACCGTCCGGACCTGGGTCGAGCAGGTCCCCGGCGACTTCCTCTTCGCGGTCAAGGCGAGCCGCTACCTCACCCACATGAAGCGACTGCACGACATCGCCGACGGGGTCGCCCGCTTCTGGGAGCCGCTCGAGCCGCTGCGCAGCGGCCGCCGCCTCGGCCCGGTCCTCTGGCAGCTGCCCGAAAACTTCCACCGTGATGACGACCTGCTCGCAGCGGCCCTCGAAAGGCTTCCCAGGGCCCGCCACTGCTTCGAGTTCCGCCACCCGAGCTGGTTCGACCGCGAGGTCCGGGAGCTGCTGGTCGAGCGCGGCGCCTCGCTCGCGATCGGCGACGACATGCGCCGGCCGCTCCCCGACGCCTCCCCCGCCGGCAGCCTCGCCTACCTGCGCCTGCACTACGGGCACCGCGGTCGCGACGGCAACTACTCGGACGCCGAGCTCGACGGCTGGCGGCGCCGGATCGCCGCCTGGCGCTCCCGGCGCGAGGTCTTCGTCTACCTGAACAACGACTGGAAGGGCTACGCGCCGGCCAACGCCCGCTGCCTCGCGCGCGGCCTCTCGGGGGACGGTTAGCGATGGCCTCCGGCACCGGGGCGTCCGAGCGGCTCGCACCCGAGGTCTTCCGGCTGCCGGTCGACAGGATCCGCGCCGGCTACTACTCGGACTCCTACTTCGTCCTAACCAAGGAGCTGCTGGAGGCCGAGGGCCGGCATCCGAACGTCACCGTGCAGGTCTTCGCCAAGCACGCCGGGCTGCTGGGCGGGATCGACGAGGCGATCGCGATCCTCGAGCTCTGCTCGGGCTCGAGCGAGAACGGGCGCTGGCACGACGGCTGGCCCGAGCTGCGGGTCCGGGCGTTGGGCGAAGGAGAGCGAATCGAGCCCTGGGAGACGGTGCTCACGATCGAGGGCGACTACTCGCTCTTCGCCCACCTCGAGACGCTCTACCTCGGAACCCTGGCGCGGCGCTCGCTGGTGATGAGCAACGTGCGCCGGGTCGTCGAGGCGGCGCGCGGCAAGCCGATCCTCTTCTTCCCCGCTCGCCACGACCACTGGCTGGTCCAGACCGGGGACGGGTGGGCCGCGCACGTCGCCGGGGCGATCGGCGTCTCCACCGACGCCCAGGCCAGCTGGTGGGGCGGCCGCGGGGTGGGGACGGTGCCACACGGCCTGATCGCCGCCTACAGCGGCGACACGGTCGCCGCCGCCAGGGACTTCGCCGCGCGCTTCGCCGGGCAGCTCAACGTCGTCGTCCTCGTCGACTTCCACAACGATTCCGTCACCGACGCGGTGGCCGTCGCCGACGCCCTCGGGGGGCAACTGTGGGGAGTGCGGCTCGACACGTCGGAGCGGCTGGTCGACCGGGCGCTGCGCGACGAGCCCGAGGCCGAACGGCTGGCGGGCGTCAGCCCGGAGCTCGCGGAGCGGGTCCGCAGCGCCCTCGACGACGCCGGACACGGGCGGGTGCGGATCGTCGCCTCGGGCGGCTTCGACGCGGAGAAGATCGAGCGCTTCGAGAAGCGCGGCGCGCCGGTCGACTCCTATGGCGTCGGCTCCGCCCTGCTGCGCGGGGAGTTCGACTTCACCGCCGACGTGGTCGAGCTCGATGGCCGTCCCGGCGGCAAGGTCGGTCGCGAGCTGCGCCCCAACCCGCGCCTGCGGGAGGTGCATGGAGGTGGCTGAGAGCGCATCGGCCGCCGAGTTCGTCCCCGAGAGCCGTTCGCTGCGAACCCTGCGCCGGGCGGCGACCGGGTGCCGCGGCTGCCCGCTCTGGCAGGACGCCACCCAGACGGTGTTCGGCGAGGGCGCCAGGGAGGCGAGGCTGATGCTGGTCGGCGAGCAGCCGGGCGACCGCGAGGACCGCGAGGGCGAGCCCTTCGTCGGGCCGGCGGGGCGGATTCTCGCCCAGGCGCTCGAGGGGGCGGGGATCGACCGCGGCGAGGTCTACCTGACCAATGCGGTCAAGCACTTCAAATGGCGGCCGCAGGGCAAGCGCCGGCTCCACCAGACGCCGCGCGCCGGCGAGGTCGCGGCATGCCGGCCGTGGCTCGAGGCCGAGCTCGAGGCGGTGCAGCCGGCGGCGCTCCTCGCCCTCGGTGCGACCGCCGCCAAAGCGCTCTACGGGCCGTCGGTGCGCGTGACCAAGGACCGCGGCAGGCTGATCGAGTCGGAGCTCGCGCCTGTCGCGGCGCTCACGATCCACCCATCGGCGGTCCTCCGCCTGCGCGAGCACGAGGAGCGCGACGAGGCGCTAGGGGGCCTGATCGATGACGTGCGCCACATCGCCGGGGAGATGGCGAAGCAAGGTTGAGCCCGCGCCCTCAGGGGTACTAGGTGCCCGGTACACCCACGAGGAAAGGTCTAGACATGGGAATTCTCGACAAGCTCAGCGGCAAGGCCAAGCAGGCGGCCGGCGACGTCACCGATGACGCCTCGCTGCGCCGCCAGGGCAAACGCGAGGAGCGCAAGGGCGAGAAAAAGGAGCAGCTCGACCGCGCCCAGGACAAAGCGGACGAGAAGGCCGAAGAAGTCGCCGATCTCGAACGCAAAACCTGAGCGAGCGGATCGCGGTCGCGTGAGCGGCTACACGATCGTCAGCGCCGACGAGGCCGAGGATGCCTACGCCGGCAGCGACACGCCGGGCGAGTTCCGCAGCCTCAAGGACGCGCTCGGGTCCGAGCAGGTGGCGGTGACGCTGATCAGGGTGCCGCCGCACTCGGATTTCGAGCAGGGCACCGGCCACCACCACGACCGGCTCGAGGAGATCTACATCCTCACCCGCGGCACGCTGACGATGCGATTCGGCGAGGACGTCGAGCGGGTCGCGGCCGGCTCGGTCGTCCGCGTCGCCCCGCAGACGACCCGCTCGCATCGCAACGAGGGCGATGAGCCGGTCGAGATGTGGGCTGTCTCGCGGCGAATCGAGGAGCAGGATGCGACCAAGGTCGAGGACTTCTGGGAGCCCTCGACCGAGGCCGCGCAACGGCGCGGCTGAGGGCCGCTTCCTCTATTCGGCCCCCGCCACGGCGCGCTGCAGCTGCGACTTGCTCATCGACGAGCGTCCCTCGATCCCGAGCCTCCTGGCATCGTTGTAGAGCTGTTCGCGGGTCCGCCCGCCCGGGCCGCTGCCCGAGCGCTTGCCGCCGCGGCTGCTGGCGGAGCGCCCTCTTTTCGAGCTCCGCGAGGAGGTCCTCGATTCGCCCGAGCGCGCCCTTTCCTTGTTCACGGCACGCGCCGCGATCTGCTCCGCCCGGCCCTCCGAGCGGCCGGCTTTCTTCTCGCTCTTCTTGATGTGCTCGTACTGACGCGCTCGTTTGCTGCCTTTTTTCACTCCACGAGGGGGCATGGGCCGGCTCCTTTCTGTTCAGCCGGCCCACTACCCGGTGCGGGGTCAGCCATGCACCGCCCCGGTCGCCTCGCGCTGGCCCTCGTGCACGCCCTCGGCGAACTCCTCGACGATCTTGGCGTTGAAGGCGTCGAGATCGTCGGGTTTGCGGCTGGTCACCAGCCCCTGGTCGACATGGACCTCCTCGTCGACCCACTCGGCGCCGGCATTGCGCAGGTCCGTCTCCAGGCTCGGCCACGAGGTGAGCGTTCGGCCGCGCACGACATCGGCCTCGATCAGCGTCCACGGCCCGTGGCAGATCACTCCGACCGGCTTGCCCGCCTCGAAGAACGAGCGGACGAACCCGACCGCGTCGGGGTCGGTGCGCAGCTGGTCCGGGTTGGCGACGCCGCCCGGCAGCACCAGGCCGTCGTATTCGGCGGGATCCGCCTCGGCGACCGGCTTGTCCGGCTCGAAGGTGTCGCCCTTGTCGAGGTGGTTGAACGCTTGGATCTCCTCGCCTTCAGGGGCGAGGAGGTCGACCTCGGCGCCGGCGTCCCGCAGGGCGCCCAGCGGGCTGGTGAGCTCGACCTGCTCGGCGCCCTCGTTGGCGACGAGGATCGCGATTTTCTTGCCCTGCAACTCGTCTGACATTTGAACGCTCCTTGATTCGGCCCGGCCCTCGATGACCGGGCATGGCGTCGCGGCCGGCCCGGACGCCTCTCCGCCGGTCAGGCGGTTGGTCTTCGCACCCAAGCGGGAACCGGCACTGATGTCGGTGAAAGCCGCCGGGGTCCGGGCCGACCGCTTGTTCCAATCGGCTACCCCGCGTGGGCGAAGATGAACCTCTGACCGAGCAGGGCGGTCACCGTGACCAAGCGCAGCCCCCGCGCCCGCAGGCCGCGGATCACCCCGGGCAGGGCGCGCACCGTCTGCGGATGGTGGCCGCCGTCATGCATGAGGATGATTGCGCCGGGGGCGGCGCCGGCGAGCGTGGTGGCGCGGATCGCTGCCGCCCCGGGATGGTGGTCGTCCTCTGAGTCGAGGCTCCAGAGCACGGTCTCGACCCCCGCCCGCCGGGCGGCGGAGCTGACCCTCGGGTCGACGAAGCCGTACGGGGGGCGGAACAGGCAGGGCTCGAACCCGGTCGCTGCGCGGATCCGTCGATCGGTCGCCGCGAGCTCGCCGTAGCCCGGGTATTCCGGGTGGTGATAGGAGTGGTTGCCGATCTCGTCGCCGGCGGCGAGGATCTCGTTCATCAGCGCTTCGCGGCCATGGACGTGGCGGCCCTCCTCGAAGAATGTCGCCTCAGCGTGAAGTCGCACCAGGGTCGAGAGAATCGCCGGAGTCTGGGTGAAGCTCGGCCCGTCGTCGAAGGTCAGCGCAACCTCAGGCCGCGTCCCGGCTCCCTGGCTGACGACCTGACCGGGGCGCGAGACGCAGCCGCTCGGCTCGCGGCCGGCGCCGGCCGCCGTTCCGCCGTTCGACCACGGGAGCTCCGCGGGTCGCGCCTCCGCGACGCCGAGCAGGCAGGCGATCGCGAGGACGAGCGCAAAGGTCGCGCGCCGCCATCCGATCTTCACGTGACCGCCAGCGCGACGAGCGCCGCGAGGACGCCGGCTCCGGCGGTCAGCCAGGCGATGTAGTCGCCGACATGGCCGCTGTGGATCGACCGCAGCACGCCCTGGACCCGGTCGCCCGCACCGCGCAGCCCGGAGGGCAGCGCCTCGAACACGGCGGCGCCGAACAGCGACACCCCCGCGAGGGCAACCGCGACCGCCAGCGCGAGCGACCCCCAGAGGAAGTCGAGCGGCTTCAGGCTCTCGGGCTCGATCGCGGTGAAGGTGTCGCGGCCGTAAAGGACCGCGGTCGTGTACGCGGGTTCGTCGGTGAACCGACCCGCCGCCTCCTGGATCGCGTGGTCGAGGCCGGGGACGACGCTCGCCACCAGCGCCGCGATGGTCAGGGCGACCGCCGGTGCCAGCATCGTCAGCGGCGTGCGGTCGTGGGACTGCAGCGTTTCGCTTTCGACATCGGCCTCCTGCGGCTGCTCGCTCTGCGGCGGCTCGTCCTCTCCCCAGCCGGCGAAGATCGTCCCCGCCGCTCGCAGGATCGCGCCGGCGGTCAGTCCCGAGGCGAGGATGAACACCGCGATCGCCCAGGCGAATCCGCTCTCCTGGACCCCGCCCTCGCCCAGCGACTTGCCGACGAAGACGCCGATGAACGGCGCGCCGGTCAGGGCCACGGCGCCGGCGACGAAGAGGACGCCGACCAGCCGCAGCGCCCGGTCCGCGCGGCCGCAGCCGCGCAGCCGCAGCTCGTCGACGTCGGCGAAGCGATGGATGAGGATGCCGACGCACATGAAGAGGGCCGCCTTGGCGAACGCGTGGGCGAGGACGTAGGAGGCGAGCGCGGCGACGCCGACGTGAGTCAGCAGTCCGAGGCAGATCAGGAAGAGGCCGACGTGGCTCACGGTCGAGAAGGCGAGCAGCCGCTTCAGGTGGCGCTGCTGGACGCACATCAGGGCGCCGACCAGCGCGGTGACGACGCCGATCCAGATCAGGATCGGCCGCAGCGCCGCCGCCTGCGGGTCGAGCGCCCCGGCAAAGGCGGTCCAGTAGACCCTCGCGATCGCGTAGAGGCCGAGCTCGACCATCACGCCGGAGAAGAGAACGCAGACCGGGGTCGGGGCGACGGCGTGGGCGTCGGCGAGCCAGAAGTGGACCGGGAACGCGGCCGCCTTGGTGAGGAAGCCGAGCACGATCAGCGCGAAGCCGACCGCGACCAGGGCATCGGGAGGGTGGGTCGAGAGCACGGTGCCGATCTGGGCCAGGTTGAGGGCGCCGGTGCGGCCGTAGATCAGGGCGATCCCAGAGAGGATCGCGATCGCGCCGACGCTGTTGGAGACGGCGAAGTTGATCGCCCCCTGCAGCGGCCCGCGCTCCTCGATCTGGTAGGCGGTGAGGGCGTAGGCGGCGCCGCTCATCAGCTCGAAGAAGACGAACATGTTGAAGAGGTCGCCGCTGAGGCAGAAGCCGACCATCGCCGCGCAGAACACGAGCAGCAGCGAGTGGAAGAGGTTGCTGACCGCGTCGAAGTAGCGGGCGGAGAAGATCAGGGTCGCGGTGACGAGCAGCGCGACCAGCGTCGCCATCCCCGCCCCGAGGGTGTCGATCGTGAGCGAGATCCCGAGTGCGACCCCATGCCGCGGCTGCCATTCGCCGAGCCAGTAGACGATCGGGCCGTCGGCGGCGCGGGCCAGCAGGATCGCGCAGAGGACGGTGACTCCGGCCGCGGTGGCGATCGCGATCGTGTCGGTCAGCCAGCGTCGGCGTAGGAAGTCGGTCCCGGCGAGGACAGCCGCGGCGATCAGCGGCACCGCCACCGGAAGCGCCGCGATCGTCGTCGAGCCGACCATCTCAGCCGCGCAGCGAGTGCAGCTCGTCCGGGTCGATCGTGCCGAAGCGCTTGTGGGTCTGGACCGCGACCGCCAGCAGCAGCGCGCTGACCGTCGCCTCGACGACGACGTCGACCAGGGCCAGCGCCTGCACCACCGGGTCGACGACCATCGTCGATTCGGCGATGTCGGCGTAAATCGGCGCCGCGCCTCCGTTGCGGTAGCCGACCCCGAGCAGCAGCACGTAGGTCGCCGCCTGGGTGACGCCGAGGCAGATCACGAGGTGGACGAGGTTGCGGCTGCTGACGATCCCGTAGAGGCCCCAGCAGAGGATCCAGATCGCCACCAGAAAGGGGAAGACGGTCATTTCGAGCGCACCACCAGCGCCTGGTCGGAGAACTCGGTCCAGAGCAGGAGGAAGGCACCCGCCACCTCGATCCCGACCGCGAGGTTGCTGATCGGGATCGTTCCGGAGGAGAGGAAGCTGCCGGGCGTTCCGAGGGCGATGAAGTTGGCGAAGAAGGTGCCGGCGAAGATCAGGCCGCCGAGCCCCACCAGCGCGAATCCGGCCGCGCCGGCCGCCTCGCCGGCCTCGACCATCGCATGGGGAGCGATGACCTTGAACGCCACGTACTCGCCGGCGAGAAACGCGATCAGCGCCGCCGCCGCGAGCACGACCCCGCCCTGGAAGCCGCCGCCCGGGGTTATCTGGCCGTGGGTGACGACGTAGGCGCCGAGGACGAAGACCGGCCCGACGAGGGCGAGGCCGAGGGCGCCGAGGGCGCTGCTCGAGCCGGGGAAGTGGTGATCGTCGCCGCGCTCGTCCTCGGCCCGCTCGCCGCGACGCCGGCGCAGGACGATCGCGACCCCGAGCACCGCCGCGAAGAGGATGAACTCCTCGCCCATCGTGTCGAAGGCACGGTAGTCGAAGTTGACCGCGGTGACGAGGTCGGTGGCGCTGGTCCCGGCGACGCCGGTTTCTTCGATCAGGATTCCGTAGGGGCCCGGATAGTGACCGAATCCGGGCAGGTCGCCAACCGCCGCGACCAGCATCCCGGCGAGCAGCGCGGCGCCGCCGAGGAAGAGGCCGATGCGGAGGCGCCGGTTCACTCCCTCTCCTCTTCTTCTTCCTCGTGTTCGCGGATCTTTGCCAGCGCGAGCAGGATCATCAGCGGCAGCGCGACGGTCGAGACGACGATCTGGGACAGGGCCACGTCGGGCGCCTGGAAGACGAAGAAGAGCAGCGCCAGGGCGGTCCCGAAGATCCCGACGCAGAAGGCCTGGCGCACGGGGTCGCGGACCAGCACGACCAACGGCGCACCGGCGCCGACGACGATCAGCGCACCGATCTGGAGCGCCGTCATCGCAGCACCCGCTCGACTTCGCCGGAGCGCTGCTCCTTCCAGTCGCCCAGCCGCCGTATCCGCGCCGAGCGCGCGGTCACGTGTGCGAGGACCGGACCGGTGAGCAGGACCACCGCCGCCGTCGCGATCGCCTTGTCGCCGATCACCGAGAACGACTCCTCGACCAGGATCGCGCCGGCGATCGCGACGACGCCGAAGCCGGCCGGGGCGAGGTAGTGGAGCCGGGCGAAGCTGTCCCGCATCACGATCAGGCCGAGACAGGCGAGCAGCTGCAGCGCCACGCCGAGCACGAGCAGGACGGCGACGACGACCTCCCTTAACGTCACAGCCGCCGCTCCAGCAGCCGTGCGAAGCCGAGCGCGCCGACGAACGAGAGGGCGGCGAAGATCAGCGCCAGGTCGGCGAACGGCTGCCGCTTCAGGGACTCCGAGAGCAGCAGCAGGATGGCGGTGCCTGTGGTCCCGGAGACCTCGAGCGCGATCAGCCCGTCGATCGGGTCCAGCAGCGCCGTGATGACGGCGCAGACGGGCAGCACCGCGAGAAGGACGATCGCGGCGACCGCCCACTCGTTCATCGGCGGCTATCCAAGTCCGAGCGGATCGAGCGACCGCCCCTCGCTGTCGGCCTCGGGGACGAGCTGGTGCGCGAGAAGCTCTCCGCGCTCGGCGTCGACCCCGACGACGATGGTGTTGGGCGAGAACGAGCCGGCGCCCTCGGCCAGCGCCTGGCGGGCGTGATCCTCGGCGTCGTCGTCACCGCCCTCGAAGGGCACGGTCCGGAAGCGGCCGGCGGGCGGCCGCCCGGCGAGCCCAGACGCGGTCGCCCGCACGAGGAGCCAGACGTCGCGCGGGACGCTTGCGAGCGGGCGCCAGAGCCGTCCCAGCCAGATCAGCCGCGGCCTCGCGTCGACGATCCGCTGGTGGCGGACCAGCTCCGATCCGGTGGCCCCGATCGCCGCGACGACGACGCCGGCGATCAGCTGCGCTTCTTCCCGCGTGTCGACGAACAGCAGCCAGACCGCGAACAACAGCGCGGCAGTCGCGGCCCACGGCAGCACGATTGTGCGGGCGCCACTTGCCACGGCTGATGGTTACCCGCCGGTCAGCGTGCTTACACCCCGTCGCATCAACGACACGAACCGGGCAGTTGAAGCAGGTGGCAGTCACACTCGACCATGTGGAAGGAGGCAGGAATGTTGGTACGAATTGTCGTCGGTGGTGTGCTTGCGCTCGCGCTGGCGGCGACCGAGGTCGCGGTGATGGCCGATGGAGCTGAGGCGAAGGTGCTCAGGGGGAGGACCGGCCAGGGCCACCGGATCAAGATCACCGTCAGTGGCCGGAAATTCCGAATCAACTCACTCGCGGTGACCCTCAACTGCCAGGGTGGGGGCCGGTTCTTGATCGAAGAGTCGGGCCTACCGTGGACCCGGGTCACATCGGGGGGCAGGTTCCGGGACGCCCAGTATGCGAAGGCCGACCCGGTTTACCTGCGCGGACGTCTCGGTGACGGGGTCATCCGCGGCCGGCTTCGCGTCACCTACAGGGCGGAAGGGGCGCGATGCGCGTCCAGGTGGATGCCGTTCCATGCCACCTAGCCATCCGGTGACCGGCCCACACAGGTCAGCATGCTGACACCCCTCGCATCCACGTCCGCCGCGGCTGTTGCAGGGGGTGAAAGCAGTAACAGTCGATCACGAACAGGAGGCAGGAAGATGCTCATACGACTCATCGTCGGCGGGGTGTTGGCGCTCGGGCTGATCGGCACGGATGCCACCGCAATGGCCGACACAGCTCAGGCGCGCATGCTGCGGGGGAGAACCGCCCAGGGCAAGAGGATCAAAATCGCGGTCAAGCAGGGGAAATTCCGCATCAGCGGCTTCAAGATCGAACTGAATTGCAGGGACGGAAGCGCGCTGCTGCTGGAAGAGGGCGGCTTCCTCTGGACCGATGTGAAGGGGAGCGGCACCTTCAGCGACGCTCAGTTCGGCAAGACCGACAGCGTCTATTTCCGCGGGCGTTTCAGCAGGGGCGGAATCCGCGGGCGACTGCGGGTGACCGACAGGGAAAGGCACGGGCCGAGATGCGCCTCGCGGTGGGTCTCGTTCCACGTCTCATAGAGTTTCGGCGGGAACCCTCAGGGGTAGGCAACTTCCGGCTCTCGCGCCGAGGCTGGCTCGACGGCGGGCCGTGCCGACGTTGTCGCCACTGGATCCGAAAAGCCCGGACGCCCACGACATCGCCACGCTGTGGTGGTGGATGCTGGTGGCGGCCGGGATCGTCTTCCTCGGCGCCGTCGCGTTGCTGGTGCTCGCGCGGGTGCGGCGCGACGAGCCCGGCCTGCCCCTGTTCGGCGAGAACGAGCGCGCCAACACCGCGCTCGTCCTCGCCTTCGGGATCGCGGTTCCCGTCGTCGTCCTCAGCGCCCTCTTCGTCATCGCCAACCTCGTCCTGCTCAGCGACACCGACGCGCCGGCAGCCGACGAAACCGCACTCACCGTCGAAGTGGTCGGCCATCAGTGGTGGTGGGAAGCGAACTACCCGGAGAGCGGTGTGCGCACCGCCAACGAGATCCACATCCCGGACCGGACCTCGGTCAACGTGGTCGTCCACAGCGCCGACGTCATCCACTCCTTCTGGGTACCGGAACTCAACCGGAAGATCGACACGATCCCGGGCCGTACCAACAGGGTGGAACTGTACGCGGAAGAACCCGGGGTGTATCGCGGTCAGTGCGCCGAGTTCTGCGGGCTGCAGCACGCCCACATGGCCCTACGCGTCTACGCCGAACCGGCAGCCGACTTCCGCCGTTGGCTGACCCAGCAGGCTGAACCCGCCAGAACAGCGGGGCTCGGCGGAGAGGCCGCGCTCGGAAAGCGCTACTTCATGGAAAACGCCTGCGCCGGCTGTCACACGATCTCCGGCACGCAGGCCGAAGGGACGATCGGCCCCGACCTCACCCACATCGCCAGCCGCGACACGATCGCCGCCGACACGCTCGAAAACACCCCGGCCAACCTCTACCGCTGGATCCAGAATCCTCAGAGCATCAAGCCCGGCGACAAGATGCCGGGCCTCGGCCTCGGCGCCAGGAAGTTCCACGCCATCGTCGCCTACCTCTCGGAGCTGCGCTAGATGGCGGTCGCCGTCCCGCGCGAAGGCCAGCGCCGGACCGAGCGGCTGGAGCGGATCTGGAAGGAGAGCTCGGGCCTGCTCGGCTGGCTGACGACCGTCGACCACAAGCGGATCGGGATCCTCTACTTCTTCACCTCGCTCTTCTTCTTCGCCGCCGGCGGGGTCGAGGCGCTGCTGATTCGCACCCAGCTGATCGCCCCGAACCAGAGCACGCTCGACCCGGCGACCTTCAACGAAATGATGTCGACCCACGGGACGACGATGATCTTCTTCTTCGTCGTCCCGATGTCGCTGGGCGCGTTCGGCAACTACCTGCTGCCGTTGATGATCGGCGCCCGCGACATGGCCTTCCCCCGCCTCAACGCGCTCAGCTACTGGATCTTCCTCTGCGCCGGCACATTCCTATACGTCGGCGTCTTCACCGGCAACGCGCCCAACGCCGGCTGGTTCAACTACGTGCCGCTCGCCTCGCGCACCTACAGCCCCGGGCCGGGGATCGACTTCTACGCGCTCTCGCTGATCTTCATCGGGATCTCGACCACCGCCGGGGCGATCAACGCGATCGTCACCATCCTCAAGCTGCGGGCCCCGGGCATGTCGCTCAACCGGATGCCGCTGTTCTGCTTCGCATTCCTCGCGGTCAGCTTCGCCCTCGTCTTCGCGCTGCCGGCGCTGACCACGGCGCTGGTGCTGCTCGAGCTCCAGCGGATGCTGGGGTTCCACTTCTACGACGTCGTCTTCGGCGGCAACACCCTTCTCTGGCAGAACCTCTTCTGGATCTTCGGTCACCCCGAGGTCTACATCATCATCCTCCCGGCGTTCGGGATCGCGACCTCGATCATCCCCACCTTCGTCCGGCGCAGGATGGTCGCGTTCCCACTGGTGGCGCTGGCCGAGATCCTCGTCGCCTTCCTCGGCTTCGGAGTCTGGGCCCATCACATGTTCGCGGTCGGCCTCGCCAACTCGACCGCGATCTATTTCGCCGCCGCCAGCCTGGTGATCGTGATCCCCAGCGGGATCCAACTGTTCGCCTGGATCACGACGATCCTCACCGGCACCCCGCGCTTCCAGACCCCGCTGCTGTGGATCATCGGCTTCATCATCGTCTTCATCCTCGGCGGACTCTCCGGCATCACCTTCGCCGCGATCCCGTTCGACCAGCAGCTGACCGACACCTACTACGTCGTCGCCCACTTCCACTATGTGATCTTCGGCGCCGCCGTCTTCCCGCTGATCGGTGGGATCTATTACTGGTTCCCCAAGGTCAGCGGTCGGATGTACCACGAAGGCTGGGGCAAGGCGAGCTTCTGGTTCACCTTCGTCGGGATGAACGTCACCTTCTTCCCGATGCACATCCTCGGTCTCGCCGGGATGCCGCGCCGTGACTACACCTACCCGCCCGACATGGGTTGGAGTGCGCTCAACCTGATCGAGACGATCGGCTCCTACCTGCTCGCCGTCGGCCTGCTCAGCGTCTTCGTCAACCTCGCGATCAGCCTCTTCCGCGGCGAGCGCGTCGGCAACGACCCCTGGGGCGGCGACACACTGGAGTGGTCGACCAGCTCACCCCCGCCGGAGTACAACTACGCGGTCATCCCGACCGTCTCGAGCCCCTACGCGATGTGGGACCGTGAGGATCGCGAACGCGACGCCGAACTGCTGGAGCAGGGGAGGAAGACGCTGGAGGAGGGGCACGAGACCGCCGCCTCGACCGCGGTCGACGCCGAATGGGACGAGGTCCTCGACATGCCGTCGCACTCGCCGTGGCCGCCGCTGCTGGCGTTGGCGATGGCCGGCCTCTTCACGTTCGTGCTGCTCGAACGCTGGATCGCCGCGGCGATATTCATCGGCGTCATGCTGGCCGTCCTCGCCGCCTGGCACGGAGGGGAGCCGCAGGAAGCATGAGCGAGATCCCCCGCAGCATGGAGGCCACCGGCGCCGGCGCGGTCGCCCGGGTCGCCCAGAGGCGGCGCGCGCAACCGAGCGGCTGGTGGGGAATGGCGCTCCTGATCGCCACCGAGGCCACCCTCTTCAGCTGCCTGATCGCCACCTATTTCTACCTGCGCTTCGAAAACACCGAATGGCCGATTGGCGGGATCGAGAAGCCCTCGGTCACCCTGCCGCTGGTCTTCACGGCGATGCTCGTCGCCACCTGCGGGCCGGTCTTCCTCGCCGTCCGGGCGGCGAAGCGCGGCGCGCCCGGGCGCGCCTGGTGGTGGCTGGCCCTGGCGTTCGCCGTCCAGGCGACCTATCTCGGGCTTCAGATCTGGCTCTTCGCCGATGATCTCGGCAAGTTCTCGCCGAGCGACAACGCCTACGGCTCGATCTACTTCACCCTGCTCGGCACGCATCACGCCCATGTCGCGGTGGGGCTCCTGCTCGACGTCTGGCTGCTCTGGAAGCTGGCCCGCGGCATCACCAACTACCGGCTGATCGCCCTCCGCGTCACCGCGATCTACTGGTACTTCGTCTCGATCGCGGCGGTCGCGGTCGTCCTCACCCAGCTCTACCCGTCGCTATGAAGGTTCCGCAGGCGATACTCGACCGGGTCCCGCCCACCTCGCCGGCCTCGCTGTCCCTCTGGTACGCCGTCCTCGGGGCTCCGGCGGCCTGGGTCCTGCAGATGGGGGTCGGCTACTGGCTCTCGGAAGCGAAGTGCAGCCCGGCCGGCGGCCCGTGGGGGATCTCGCTGACGATCTGGGGCATCGTCATCGGCGGCGTCGCGCTCGCCGTCGGCGGCGGCGCCGCGGCGGTGGCGGTTTCGATCTATCGGACCTACGACGACTTCCACGCGCCCCCGCCCGCCGGGCGGGTCGCCTTCCTCGCGATCGTCGGCCTTGCCGTCTCGTTCCTGTTCCTGGTCCTGATCGCAATGAGCACCGCCGGGATCCTGACCTTCTCCGTCTGCAATCAGTCATGAGCGGACGCGGCAAAGCCCTCCTCGCCGCCGTCCTGGTGACCGGGTTGGCGGCGGCGGCGCTGGCCAGCGCCCAGCCGCCGAGCGGCGTCGTCCACCAGCCGGGGGGCGCCGACCAGGGGCAGATGCGGCTCGGAGCCGGCCTCTACGCCGCCAATTGCGCCAGCTGTCACGGCCCCCAGGGGGAAGGTGTGGCGGTGGAGAACAACCGTGGCGTCGGCGACATCAGCGCCCAGGGGCCGTCGCTGGTCGGGGTCGGCGAACTGGCGCCCGACTTCTACCTGCGCACCGGGCGGATGCCGCTCGACCACGCCGGCGAACAGCCCGAACGGCAGCGGCCGTTCTTCAACGACCGCGAGATCAGCGCGATCACCGCCTACGTCGGCTCGTTCGGCGGCGGCCCACCGATACCGGAACCGGAACCCGATCACAGCGCCCAGACCGAAGGAATGTCGCTGTTCACCGACCACTGCGCCGGTTGCCACCAGATCGTCGGCGAGGGCGGTTACGTGACCGGCGCCAAGGTCCCCACCCTCAAGCACGCCGACGCGACCGAGATCGCCGAGGCGGTCCGGATCGGCCCGTTCCTGATGCCGCGCTTCCCGAAGAGCCAGATCAGCGACGACGACCTGAACAAGATCATCGCCTACGTCCAGGCGAGCAAGCACCCCGAAGACCGGGGCGGGCTCGGGATCGGGCACATCGGGCCGGTGCCGGAGGGGATGGTCGCCTGGCTGATCGCCGCCGTGGTGCTGGTCGGGGTCTGCATGGTGATCGGCAGGAGGCTCGGCTCGTGAGGCTGCGGACCAAGCTCGCGGTCGTCCTGCTCGCGATCTGGGGCTTCCTGACCGGGCGCGACAGGCGCAGGCCCGAGCCGATGCTGGAGGACAGCGGCGGCGGCGACAGCCGCGCCGAGCTGATCGTCGCCCTGCTGCTTCTGGGGGCAGCCGGGTGCGCGGTGATGTTCATCGTCGTCTACGCGCTCGACTGGTCGAACGAGACCCAGTGGCTCGGCCTCTGCCTCGGCAGCTCCCTGGGCCTGGCCGCGGCGGCGCTGATCCTGGCCGGGGAGAAGGTCGTCCCGACCGAGCACCTCGAGGAGGCCTACCCCGAAGCCGAGCACTTCGAAGAGCAGGAGAAGATCGGCCAGTTGGTCGAAGAGACCGGAAGCCGGCTGAGCCGGCGCCGGCTGCTGCTCGGCGCCGCGGGAGCCGCGGGCGGCGCCCTTGGAGCGGCGCTGGTCGTTCCGGTCGCCTCGCTCGGTCCGGTGCTCGACACGAGCTCGTTCTACGAATCGCCCTGGTACCGGGACCGCCGCCTCGTCGATCAGGACGGCAAGCCGCTGAAGGCGAGCGAGATCGAGACCGAAACCTTCTACACCGCATTCCCCGAGGGCGCCTACCGCGAGGAGCTGGCCGCACCGGTGGTCGTCGTCCGCCTCGAGAAGAGCGAACTCGAGCTGCCGTCCGACCGCTCGGACTGGGCCCCGGACGGAATCGTCGCCTACTCGAAGATCTGCACCCACGCCGGCTGTGCGATCGCGCTCTACCGCACGCCGCGCTTCGCCCCGGCCGAGCCGAGCCCGGCCCTCGTCTGTCCCTGTCACTACTCGACCTTCGACCCGGCGACCGGCGGCAACGTGACCTTCGGCCCGGCGGGGCGGGCGCTGCCGCAGCTGCCGCTGCTGGTCGACTCCGCCGGCGAGCTGCGCGCCGCCGGCGACTTCTCCGGGCCGGTCGGCCCCGGCTTCTGGGGCGTGCGGACGCGAAGGCCGACGGCATGATCCGCCGCACGGTCCGCTTCCTCGACCAGCGCAGCGGCGCCGCCCCGCTGCTGCGCAAAACGCTGCGCTACACGTTCCCCGACCACTGGTCGTTCCTGCTCGGCGAGGTGGCCCTCTACGCCTTCGTCGTCCTCGTCGCGACCGGCATCTACCTCACCTTCTTCTTCGAGCCGAGCACCGACAAAGTCATCTACCACGGCGTCTACCGACCGCTGCAGGGGATGGAGGTCAGCAAGGCCTACGACTCGGTGATGCGGATCTCCTTCGAAGTGAAGGCGGGGCTGCTGATCCGCCAGACCCACCACTGGGCGGCCAACGTCTTCGTCGCCGCGATCGTCCTCCACGTCATCCGCATCTTCTTCACCGGCGCCTACCGAAAGCCGCGCGAGCTGACCTACACGATCGGCGTCCTGATGCTGTTCACGGCTCTGCTCGAGGGATACCTCGGCTACTCGCTGGCCGACGACCTGCTCTCCGGCATGGGGCTTGCGATCGGCTACGGCGTCGCGCTGTCGATCCCCTTGATCGGCCCCAACCTGGCGCTGCTGATCTGGGGGCACCCCTTCCCCGGCGATCCGGATTTCTGGTCGCGGATGTACATCGCCCACGTCCTTCTTTTCCCGGTCCTGATCGGGGGGCTGCTCGCCGCCCACCTGGCGCTGGTCGCCTCGCGCCACCACACCCAGTTCCGCCGCAAACGCGTCGACAGCGAGCGCAAGGTGATCGGCATTCCCGCCTTCCCCGGCCAGGCACCGCGCTCACTCGGCCTGATGCTCGCGGTCGCCGCGGTCCTGGTCCTGATGGGTGCCTTCATCCAGATCAACCCGGTTTGGCTCTGGGGCCCCTACCACGTCTACTCGGGGACCAACGGGGCGCAGCCGGACTGGTACCTGGGCTGGCTGATCGGGGCGCTGCGGCTGATGCCCGGCTTCGACGTCGTCGTCTGGAACCGGACCCTGGTGCCGAACCCGTTCTGGGGCGGGGCGCTGTTCCCGCTCATCGTGATGGGCGTGCTCCTCTCCTGGCCATGGCTGGAACAGCGGGTGACCGGCGACCGCCGCTTCCACAACGTCCTCGACCGGCCCCGCGACGCCCCGGTGCGGACCGCGATCGGCGCCGGCTTCCTCACCTGGGTCGTGCTCGTCTTCCTGGCGGGTTCCGGCGACCGGGCGCTGGTCTTCATCGGCGTCAGCTACATCGGCCAGATCTGGGGCTACCGGATCGCAGTCGTCCTCGCGCCGATCCTCGTCGGCCTGATCACCTGGCGCGTCTGCCACGAGCTCAGGGAGATCGAGGAGATCGACGCAGAGCAGGAGCGCGCCGTCCAAACCGCGCAGCTCGAGTAGCCACCCGCTCCTCGTCGCCGGCGTCGAGCAGCCTCTGACGCAGCTCGGCCTCGCGCAGCCAGCGCAGGAAGACCCAGGAGAAGAGGAGGACGGTGATCCCGGCGCCCCAGACCAGCATGATCGCGCCGCCGATCTGCTGGTCGATCAGCGGGTCGATGCCGGAGACCGCCTCGCCGCCGCGGTAGTAGGGGTAGAACGGCGTGCCGGCCCAGATCAGGATGTTGCCGAGGATCGCGCAGCCGAGCGCCCGCACCGTCAGCACGTAGATCGCCTTGGCGCCCGAACCGAACCAGGTCGGGCCGGGCAACGGCTCGATCAGGGCGCCCCACATCAGCATCCCGGCGGTGAAGAACGAGAGGTGCTCGATGGCGTGGATGAGGTCGTTGCGAAGAGCGAGTTCGTAGAGGACCGGCAGGTGCCAGCCGTAGAGGTTGATCACCCAGAGCGGCAGCGCGACGAGCGGATTGAGTGCCCAGCGCAGGCGGCGGACGGCGGCGACGGCCAGCAGCGGGCGGAGCATCGGCCCGTTGAGCCCGAGCAGGATCAGCAGCGGGGCGAGTTCGCCCATCGCAAGGTGCTGGGCCATGTGGGCGTAAAAGAGACGGGACTCGCCGAGGCTGTCGAGCGGCGAGACCAGGGTCAGCGCGAACACCGTGACCCCGAGGTAGAAGCTGAGCTGCTTCCAAACCGGCATCCCCCGCCCGGCGGCGCGCAGCAGGGCGGCGCGGCGAGCGTAGGCGGCCGCGACCACGAACGCCGCGACGATCAGCAGCGGGTTGGCATTCCAGCCAACCGCCTCGCCGGCCCCGCCGGCGTGGGCGGCGATCGTCGCGCTCACGACCGCCCCCTACCCCGAACGGCCGCTCCTCATGCCGGGGCGAGAACTGTGGGCGCAAGGCCGAGGATCCGCATGTCGCCCAGTGTCTCCTCGATCAGCGATCTGACGGAATCGGAGTCCGGATGCTGTCGATCTGGCGGCAGCTCGACTTCGATCAGCCAGCCGTCGTCGATGGTGGCATCAGGCAGGTCCTGCGCCAGCCGGCTGAGGCGGATCAGCATCTCGGGCGCCCTCCGCGCGCAGCTCCTCCACCCTCCCTCGCAGCCAATCGGTCAGCTCGGCGTTCGAGGCCGGCGTGCAGGAGCAGCCGCGAATCGCCAGCGACCTCATCGGCCCGTCTCTCGGTTCGTGTGCCGGGGCCATGGCACCACTGTCGCATCGCTCCGAGGCTCGAGCCATGGGGCGAAAGGCCCAATCGGGGAGAACTTGCTGTGATGCTCAGGAGTGGCGGGTTCCCTGTTTCACCGGAGTGGCCGACGCCTGAGTGTCGTCCAGCGGGCGCTGCTGCCGAGCACGGCTCTCCTGGCGCTGATCCTGGTGCTCCTGATCGTCACCCCGGTGACGGTCAGCACGCCGATCCGTGCCGGCGAGCTGGTGATCCTCGTGGCGGCATTCCTCGTCTTCCTGGGGGTGACCGTCATCGGGGTGCAGCGGACGCTGGCGCCGTTGACCCGCTTCGCCGCCGAGCTCCAGGACGTCGACCTGGCCGAGGAGAGGCAGATCACGATCGACCCTGAGGACGAGACGCCGGAGCTGGCCGCCCTCGCCGATGCGTTCAATCAGATGCTGGCGCGACTGCTGACCGAGCGGCGGGCGGGGGCGCGGGCGGCTCTCCTGGCCCAGGAGCGGGAGCGACTGCGGGTCGCCCAGGCCCTGCACGACGAGGCAGGCCAGACGCTGACCGCCGTCGCCCTGCAGATCGAGCGGGCCGCTACCGAGGGCGACGAGGCGCAACGCGCCCAGCTGACCGCGATCGCGAGGCAGGTCCAGCAGACGCTCGACGAGATCCGCCGGATCTCGCGCGAGCTTCGACCCGAGGCGCTCGACGACCTGGGCCTCGTGAACGCGCTGATCGCGCTCAGCTCCCGCGCTGCCAAGCAGGGAGGCGTCCGGATCGAAAGGAATCTCTCCGGGCAGCTGCCGGAGCTCGGCGAGGACGTCGAATTGGTCGTCTACCGCATAGCCCAGGAGGCGCTGACCAACGTCCTTCGCCACTCCGGCGCACGAAGCTGTCTGATCCGCCTCGCCGAGGACTCGGGCCGCCTCGTACTCGAGGTGAGCGACGACGGCATCGGAATCCCGCCGCATCCAAGCGGTGAGACGATCGGAATCGAGGGCATGCGGGAGCGGGCGCTGCTCGTCGGGGGGCACCTCTCGATCCGCCCCCGGCCGAGCGGCGGCACCACGGTGGCCCTGGAGATCCCGCTCGGCAGGAGCGCCTGAGAGATGCCGGTTCCCCTGACCGCGCGCATCCTTCTCGCCGACGATCACGAGCTGGTTCGAAGCGGGCTGAAGCTCGTGCTCGAGTCGGCGCCCGACCTGAGGGTTGTCGCCGAGGCCGGAGACGGCGCCGAGGCCCTGGAGCTTGCGCTTCGGGAGGACATCGACCTCGCCGTGCTGGACGTCTCGATGCCCCGCCTGACCGGCCTCCAGGTCGCGGCCGAGATCGGCCGGCGGCGGCCGGAGCTGCGCACGCTGATGCTCTCGGTCCACGACTCCGAGCAGTACTTCTTCGAGGCGCTCAAGGCCGGAGCCTCCGGCTACGTGCTCAAGTCCGCCGCCAACCACGACCTGATCGAGGCCTGCCGTGCGGCGCTCCGCGGTGAGCCGTTCATCTACCCGGCCGCGGCGTCGGCGCTCGTCAGGGACTATCTGGAGCGGGCGGCCAGCGGAGAAGAGACTCCGGCGGACCCCCTCACCCCCCGCGAGCTGGAGGTCACCAAGCTGATCGCCGAGGGGCTCACCAGCGATGAGATCGCCGAGACCCTGGTGATCGCCACGAGCACGGTGAACCGCCATCGCGACAACATCCTCGAGAAGCTCGGCATGCGAAACCGGGTCGAACTGACCCGGTACGCGATCAAACGGGGTCTGGTTGAGCCATAGCGGGCGCCGGCTCGACGGCCAGGACTTCGAGCCGGGTCCTGCGCCCGCTCGGCAGCCCGACCTCGACGACGTCGCCCGGCGCTCGCCCGAGCAGGGCCTCGCCGACCGGCGAGTTCGCCGAGACGTCGCCCGGCTCGGCCGGCTCGAAGCCGCCGGCGATCCGGTGCTTCCGGGTGGCGCCCGACCGTGTGTTCTTCACCTCGACCAGCGACCCGATCCCCGCGATTCCGTCGCGATCGTGATCGTCCTCGACGACATCGGCCGACGCCAGCAGGTTCTCCAGACGACGGATCCGAGATGCCACGACCGCTTCCTCCTCGAGGATCTGGAGGTATTCGTCGTTCTCGTGCGACCCGCCGAAGTCTCGGGCTTCGCGCAGCCGCTCGGTGAACTCGCCGTCCATGCGCTCGCGTAGCCGATCCAGCTCGGCGAGCATCGCCCGCTCACCCTCACGGGTGAGGATGACGCGGGGCACGGGGTCCTGAGCGCGAAAGCGCTCGTCTTCACGGAACTCGGGATGTGGGGCTGAGATGGACATGCCAGCAGCATCGCGGCATGGGCCCGTAGGGTCGATGGGACTTTTGCCCCATTTTCGATCCGGGGGTCGGCCCGGAAGATGGATATCGTGGTTGGCACGCCTCAGAACCCGACATCCCGCTCATCGGAGTCCGCGACGAAGAAGCAGATCGCGTGGAGCGCATCAGCCGATGTCGATGGGATGGGAGAGGAATCGTTCCCGGCCAGTGACCCTCCCGGCGTCTGGGCCTGGGACCCCCCACCGAAGGCTCGTCAGCCGTCAGAGGAGCAGAACGCGGATCTGAAATGAATCCGCGGCCGGTCGGCCGGGCTACTCGGCCTCGGGCGCTTCCTCCCCGGGCCAGGTGCCGGTGGTCTTGGCAAAGGCACGGCGGGCGCCATGGTCGGTCAGCCCCTTGATGAGCCGGAAAATGGCGCCCTCGACGAGCAGCGCGCCGACCAGCTTCGGCCAGGAGAATTCGCGGTGCTCGGGACTCGGCGCCTCCTCCTCATCGATCAGCCCCCAGAGCTTTTCGAAGATCTTCTTGCCGACGAGGCCGGCGATCAGGCCGAGCGCCAGGCTGACGGGAGTGAAGAGGATCTTCATCAGGCGCCCTCCTCCCCCCCGGCCCCGGCCGAGCCGAATACCGAGTTGCGCAGGTCCTCGCTCGCGGCGAGCGCCGCCGCGGCGCCGACCCCGACCGCCGCCAGCGCGGCGAGGGCCACCTTGCGGCCGGTTCGCCTCGGCTTCCGACGGCCGCTGGCAAGCGCCGCGGTGCCCTCGTCGAACTTCGCGACCGCCGCCTCGAGCTGCCGCCGCAGCTTGCGGTCCTGCGCCGGATTGACCCGTCGCTTGCGGGCGCGGTCGTAGGCGTGACGCAGGTTCTCCGCGCCTTCGCGCAGGTTCTCCCGCGCATAGCTGTTCTCGAGCATCTCTTCGGCGAAGGGCAGCAGGCGGGTCGGTGCGTCGGTCATTGCCATCGTTCCTCCAGCGGAGTCGTTGTCTCGAAGTCGGTCACCATCACCATCGGCTAGCGCGAGAGGAGCCGGCCCAGGACCACGACGGCGACCAGCGCCGCGCCGACCACGACCAAAGGCCTCTCTTCGGCGAAGTTCCTCGCGTCCTCGGCCCTTGCGGACGCCTGCTGCTTGACGTTCCCGACCACGTGGGCCTTCTCGGCGACGGCGGCGGCGGTCTCGCCCAACTCCTCGCGGGTCTGCTCGATGTCGGCGCGGATCTCCGCCGGCTCTCGGGTCTCGCCCTCCGCTCCCTGCGCCGGCTGCTGCCTGCTCGTGGCGCTCATGCCCTCGCCGCCTTCACCCTCTCCGTGGTGGTCTGGACGTCGTCCCTCACGCTCTCGACCGCCTGCTCGGGCACCGGTGGAGTCGCCTTTTCGACTCTGGTCTTCCCCACCAGCGCCGCCACGCCGGCCAGCGCCAGATAGGCCAACGCGACGATCAGCGCCGCGAGCCACGCCGCCATCCCGGTGGCCAGAGCGAGGATCGCGGCAGCCGTCAGCGCCCCGAGGGCAAGGAGCGCCAACAGGCCCGATGCGCTGAACGCACCGACGCCGAACGCGACCTCCCTGCCCTTGGCCGACATCTCGGCCTTCGCCAATTCGACCTCCTGACGGGCAAGGCGGCTCGACTGCTCGCTGAGACTCTGGAGCAACTCCGGCAGGGAGCGGTCGTCGGGTGGGCTCAAGGTCGGATCGTTTGGTCTGGCCATCGGACGCTCCTCGCTGGGTCGAAAAGAGGCTTGGCTCGCTGCTGGTCACTCTGGCGCGAGGGTGAGAGTTCGCTACCCCGGGCCGCTGGCCGGAAACCAGGCCCGCCGCCGCCCGGTCGAGCGGCGGCCCGACGCTGAGATCGATCCCCTGCGGGTAGACGATCGGCGTGGGCAGGAGCGACGAGGGCACGATCGGCATCGACGGGAGGATCGAGTGGCGCGACGCCGAGGGGGAGCTGCATCGGGTCGGCGGCCCCGCCCGCGTATTCCCCCGCGGTCGGCAGGAGTGGTATCGCCACGGCCGCCTCCACCGCGACGACGGCCCCGCCGTCGAACACGCAAACGGCTCGGTCAAGTACTACGTCGACGGCGTTCGCCATCGCGAGGGAGCGCCGGCCTGCGTCTACGTCAACGGCACCGAGAAGTGGTACCGGGAGGGCCTGCGCCACCGCGACGACGGACCCGCGGCGATCTATCCCGACGGCCGCAGGATCTGGTTCTCAGAGGGCGTCAGGGTGCGCGAAGAGCGCTAGGGCAGAGGGGGACCGGAGCTCGACGGGACTCACGGGCCCGTCGCGCCAACCCGATCCCCCTGCCAGGTCCTTCTACGGGCGGTTGCCGCAGATGGCCGAATTGTTCAGGCCGGTCTGTTGGCCGTCGGCCCCGGGCCTTCCGTCAAGCCCGGGATTGTTGATCCCGAAGTCATGCGGGCCGGTGCCGTAGGTGCCGAACGCGCCGAATGCCCCGGAGCCGGCGCCGGTGTCGCATTGGGCTCCCGCTTCGGCCGCCGCTTCGCAGCCGTTTGCCGAGGCGCCGCAGTAGCCGCCGCCGTTCGGTGGCGCCGCAGCCGCCCCGGCCGGAAGCGCGAGGATCCCGGCGACGCAGACCGCAAGCAGGCACAGCTTCAGATAGTTCACGATGGAACCTCCCTTGTCGGTTTCCCGGGCAGGCTCGCAACGCGCGGGGCCGCTCGCAACCGCAATTTTTGAAACAACTTCCCATTCCGCGACCGACCCGGCCGAGCGCGACTCGAGTCCTCATGGTCGGACGCGGATGATCGTCTTCCCGGTGGTCCGCTCGGTCGAGTTGAAGACGGAGACGGCGTCGTCGAGGGTCGAGACGTGGCCGATGTTCGGCCGCAGCCGTCCGTCCCGCACCCGCTCGACGATTTCACTCAGTTGGGAACGATCGGCCTCGACGACGAAGTCGACCACCAGTCCATCCTCGGGCCGGGTTTCAGGCGGACCGACGACGGAGACCAGCGTTCCCCCGGCCCGAATCAGGCCTGCGGAGCGCTTCCCGACGTCGCCGCCGATGACGTCGAACACCAGGTCGACCGCGCCGACATCCTCCAATGTGTCGTTCTCGAGGTCGACGAACTCCTGCGCGCCGAAGTCGAGTGCCGCTTGACGGTCGGCGGCGCGTCCGGTTCCGATGACGTGAGCGCCGGCCTCTCGGGCGAGCTGGGCCACGATCGAACCGACCGCCCCGGCCGCACCATGCGCGAGGACGCTCTGCCCCGCCCGAATGCGGCCGTGCTGGAACAGGCCCTGCCAGGCGGTGAGGCCGGAGATCGGCAGGCTCGCGCCCACCGTGAAGTCGACGTCGCCCGGCAGGGGGGCGAGGTTGCGTGCCTCGACCGCCACATACTCCGCCAGCGTGCCGTCTCGGGACCAGTCAGTGAGGCCGAACACCCGCTGTCCCACGGACAGCCCGGTCGTGCCGTAGCCGAGGGCCGTGACCACTCCGGCCAGCTCGTGCCCGGGGATCGACGGCGTCCGGTCACGGCCGAGGCGATCGGTCCAGGTCGATGGCCAGCTCAGCTCGGTCGGGACGAATCCCGACGCATGAACCTGAACGACGACATCGTTGATCGCCGCCTGCGGCTCGGGCCGCTCCACCAGCGTCATCCCGGCCGTTCCCGCCGCCTCCTCGGTCACCACGATCGCCTTCATCGGTCGATACCGCGGAAGCCTACGTCCTAGGGGAAGCGGCTGATGGGATTAGAACCCACGACCTTCACGGCAGTTGATCTCCTGTCCAGGCCATGAGACAGTCGATTCCCATGCGAGGGGTTGCAGCGCGCCAGCGACTACTCGCCGGCTTGCCCGTCAGTGAGCGGAATATGTCGGTGGCCGGGAGCTCGACTGCGCTGCTCGAAGGTGGCGAAGGGCCACCCTTGATCTTGCTTCACGGAGGAATCGAATGTGGAGGCGCGTACTGGGCGCCGGTGATTGCCTCCCTCGCCCGGAGCCACCGCCTTGTGGTTCCAGACGTGCCCGGCCTAGGAGAGTCCGAGCCACTTCCGCGGCTGAACGCCGCGTCCTTCTGCGAGTGGTTCGAAGCGCTGCTTTCAGAGACCACCTCCTCCGAGAAGCCGATGTTGGTCGCGCACTCACTGACTGGCAGCCTCGCGGCACGATTCGCCGCTACCACCACCGGTCAGCTCCAGTCGCTCTTCCTCTACGCGGTTCCGGGGATCGGACCGTTCCGGATGCCGATTGGGCTGATGGTTGCTTCGATCCGGTTCGGCCTTCGTCCCAGCGAGGCGAACTTCGAACGCTTCCTCCCGTGGCCCTTCCTCGAAGCCGGGCGGACCCGCGAGCGAGAACCTGAGTGGTTCGACGCCTTCTCTGCCTACATGGTGTCCCAGGGCTCGGTACCCCACGTCAAACGCACAATGCGGCAGGTGATGGCGGCAGGGAAAAAGCGCGTCGGAGATGCCGAACTGAGACGGATCGATGTTCCAACCGCGCTGTTGTGGGGCGAACGGGATCGGATGACTCCGCTTTCACTTGCCAACGATACGAGTGGGAGGCTCGACTGGCCATTGCATGTGGTCCACGAGGCGGGCCATGTCCCTCATATTGAGCAGCCCCGCGCGTTCGTCGAGGCGTTGCGGGAGGGCGACGGCGGATCGCCGTCAATCACCGCGGATTAGCCTGGGCTCTCGTCGAAAGGCGGACGCGCGAGTCGTAGTGCTTGACAACTACGAAGGGCCAATCCCGGGTAACTGGAATGCCGTGAGCCACGCGATCGCCCCCGGATCAGAGCTGAAGGACCGCTACCAGCTCAAGCGGATGCTCGGACATGGGGGCATGGCCTCGGTGTGGCTGGGCCACGACCACACGCTCGACCGGCCGGTGGCGATCAAGGTGCTTTCCGACGCGATCGCCTTCGATCCCGGGTTCCTCGCGCGGTTTCGCAGGGAGGCGAGGGTCGCCGCACAGCTCTCACATCCGAATCTGGTCGGCGTCTACGACTATTCCGATGGCCCCGAACGGCCCTACCTGGTGATGGAGTACGTCCCCGGTGGAAGCCTCGCGGCGAGGATCAGCGAGGAATCGCCGGTGGATTGCAGGAAGATCGCGATCGAGCTGCTCGGCGCGGTGGCGCATATCCACGCGGCGGGGATCGTCCACCGGGATATCAAGCCTCACAACATCCTGCTCACGCCCGATGACACCGTGAAGCTGATCGACTTCGGGATCGCTCTCCCGCCCGACGCGACTGCGCTGACGGCGACCGGGCAGATCCTCGGCACCGAGCGGTACGCCGCACCGGAGGTGAGGCAGGGAATGCCGGCAACGGAGCGATCCGACCTCTATTCGTGCGGTGTCGTCCTCCGCTCCTGTCCGGGAGAGTCCTCCGCCCTCGAGCCGCTGATCGCCTGGCTCACCTGCTCAGATCCGGCGAACCGGCCCGCGTCGAGCAGGCAGGCTCTCGCCCAGCTCGAGCGCCGGGTCAGGATCCCTGGACCACCCACCCAGGAGTACAGCCCCACCTTCGCTCGACAGATGCCGGTCGCGAGCGACTCGCGAACGGCCGCCCCCAGCGATTCCAGCCGCCGGCCGGCCATTCGTTCGACCCCGCTTGCGCCACAAGAGGGGTCTCGGCGCACCCGTCTGGGGGCTGCGCTCGCCCTGCTGGCGATCCTCGTTGCGATCGGCGTCGCAATCGCGCTCTCGGCAGCGGGCGGCGATAACCATGGGGCCACCGCGGGCGGCGGTGGGCAAGGGACTGCCGGCGTGTCGCATCGGTCCAACACCGGTACGGCGCCCGTTCAGAGCGCGCCGGCCTCCGAACCGACGGAAGCCGAGCAGGTGGAAAGCACGGCGGGATCCGAAACATCTGTCTCGGTGCCCGAACCGGCCGGAGAGGATCCGGCCCTCGGCGCCTCCCTCAACCAACAGGGGTTCGAACTGATCCAGGCCGAAAAGTACGAGGACGCGGTGCCGGTGCTCGAAGACGCCGTTCGGGCGTTTCCACCCGAAACGGAAGAACTCGAATACGCATACGCCCTCTTCAACCTCGGCCATGCGCTGAGGCTGAGCGGCCGCGCGGAGGAAGCGGTGCCGGTGCTCGAACGGCGATTGGAGATCCCGGATCAGACCGATGTGGTGCGCAGCGAGCTCGACGCGGCCCGGAGTGAAGCCGGTTGACAAGCGGCTGATGGGATTCGAACCCACGACCTTCTGCATGGCAAGCAGACGCTCTAGCCAACTGAGCTACAGCCGCGCAACTATGTTTTACCGCTCTACGATGCGGCTTGCGAGTGTTCTGCGGGGCTACCTAGATTCGGGACGGACGGCTCTGAATCGCCCCGCGTCCCGATTCGTCCCCATTCACACGCCGCATCGAAGGCTTCACGATACCTGCCCGTCAGCTTCTCCCGCCGCTTCGCGGCCTTCTGGTAGACGCTGAACGTGAAGCGGGCGTCGTTGTGGCCCATCTGCTCGGTGATGAAAACAGGGTCGTCGCGGAGCGCCGCCCTAAGGCTCGCGTAGGAGCGCCTGAGCGAGTGCGGGGAGCAGTTGCCGATCTGCTCCATCCCGGCCTCGGCCAGCTTCTTGTTCGCGGCCTTGGTCACGGTCTTGAGCCTGGCCTGAGCGTTGCGCTCGGTCTGCCGGCCATGCTTTCCGTCGCGGGGCCTGCCGCTTACGAAAACAGGATCGCTCGGGCGAGTGCGCGGGCTCCGGACTTTCCAGTCCAACAGCTCTCCGAGAAGGCCAGCCGGTAGGTCGATCTCCCTGCCTTCGCCCGCTGCCGTCTTCGACTCGCGGACGCGGATGGTCCCGGTGCCAAGGTTGACATCGCGCCAATCCAAGGCGCAAGCCTCTCCGATCCGAAGGCCGGCACCGATCAGCGTGGCGATCAGCGGTCGCATGAAACGGTCTGCGGCTTCGATCAGGAAAAGGGTCTGCTCTACCTCAACCCAAGAACGCTTCGGCTTCGTCGCCTTGGCCCGCCGACGCCTCCCTTTCGCGGGGTTGCGCTCGATGTGTCCGTACTCCTGGGCAACCTCCAAGACCTGCGCGAGGCGTGTAATGGTCTTGTTCACGGCGTTGGGAGCCAGCTTGCCCTCCTTGAGCTTTCCGGCCCGGTAGCGATCTACGTCCTCAACGCCGATGTCGGTGAGGCGGTAGTCCTTGAAGAACGGCAGCAAGTGCAGCTCCAAGGCCCACTTGTAATCCGTGATCGTTTTGGGCTTCAGCTCCGATTCCTTCGCGGCCAGCCACTCGCTTGCGAACTCATGGAAAGTCGGAACCTCGGTCGGGGCCTCCACGGGCTCGGGGGCTGGCGGTTGCCAGATACCCCGCTCTACGTCCGCGAGCGTATGCCGTAGACGTTCCTCGGCTTTCTCTCGGGTCCAGCCTTCGGACTTACGCCCTAGGCTCAGGGACTCGCGCTTGCCGTACGCGGCGAAGCGGATCTCGAAGGTCATATCTCCCGAGCTTGTGGGCCGTTCACGGATGCCGCCCGTAGCCGGCCGCGCCATCAGGAAACACCGCCACTAGGATCGCATTCAGCCATTGGAGCTACACCCTCCTTTGGTCAGGCCCTCGGCTGGCGTGTCAGCGCCTCCGGGGGCCGATTCGTTGGCGGGTGCAGCATAGGGCGAGGGACCGCGAACTTCAAGCAAACGTACATTTCCGCGCGACTTCCGACGCCTGGGCTTCGTCTCGGGCGGGTTCGGCTTCGCCTTCGGATCAGGGCGAGCAGCGCCATTGTCTTCGGCGGCGG
>DATAOP010000061.1:0-57603 GCA_036265675.1 Solirubrobacterales bacterium | reverse complement strand
GACGGCCTGCTCGACGTCTACGAGTACGTCGGCGGCCGGCCCCAGCTGATCACCAGCGGCACCTCCCAGTCCGATCTCCTGGCCGGCAACCGCTTCTTCCCCGGGGAGTTCATAGGCCTGGAGGCGGTCAGCCGCAACGGGCAGGACATCTACTTCTCGACCTTCGACACCCTCGCTCCGCTGGAAGACCACAACGGCCCCTTCGTCAAGTTCTACGACGCCCGCACGAACGGCGGCTTCGCATCGCCCGGCGTCCACCTCCCCTGCGTGGCGGCGGATGAGTGCCACGGCGATGAAAACGCGGGCCCCGAACCGGCGGCGATCGGGACCAATGCCAACCTCGGTCCCGCCGTGAGCAGCAAGCCGAAACAGGTCAAGAAGCGGAAAAAGCACCGCAGGAGGCGGAGGGCGCATCGCAGCCACCACCACAATGCGCGACAGGGGGGGCGGCATGGCTGAGCGCAACATCAGAGTGGCAGGCGTACTCGGGCTGGCGTTCCTCGTCCTGCTCTTCGGCTTTGTCCTCGCCGACCGAGCCGCCGCGACCCAGGAAATCACCAACTTCGAAGCCAAGGTCTCCGGCACCCAGGCGGGCGGGCATCCCAACGTCGATTACACGGTGAGCTGGACCAACCGACAGGGCTCGAACGTGCCCTGCAACTGCGAGGACGCGCGGATCCTCGACATGCACTTCCCGACCGGTTTCATCGGCAACCCGCACAACGTGCCGGCCTGCAGCCTCACCGAATTCTCTCTGCACGAATGCTCTCCGGACTCGCAGGTCGGGGTCGTCGAGACTGTCGGCACGCTCCGGCAGGCCCTGTACAACCTGGTGCCCCATGCCGACGAGCCGGGCCTGGTCGGCTTCTACATCCCGGGAGCCGAAACACCTCTCTACACCGTTCTGCACGCCCGCACCGGGTCCGACTACGGTCTCGACGCCACCAGCTCCGCCGTCTACCACCTGCTGCCGATCTCCAACATCGAAGTTCACCTGTGGGGAGTTCCGGGGGACCCAAGCCACGACAACAATCGCTTCCCCCAGGGCAAAACGGAAGGGGTGGAATGCAAACCGTATCCGGGGGGCTGCTTCGGCTCGGTGGCCTCCACCGCCCCGCCCGCGCCCTACCTTCAGAGCCCGACCACCTGCGGCGTACCGCTGGAGTCCAGCCACTCGATCGAGTACTACACCGGGACCGTCGTCAAGGCGTCCGACGCCTGGCCGGCGACGACGGGCTGCGACCAGCTCACTTTCAATCCGAGCCTCACTGCGACGGCGACCACGGGGGCGGCCGACAGCGCCTCCGGCCTCGACGTGGTGCTCAGGGTGCCGCAGACGCAGAGCCCGACGGCTCCCTCACCGTCCGAGATCCGCGACGTGACGATGACGCTTCCCGATGGCTTTTCCCTTGCGCCCAACGGGGCCAACGGCAAGCTCGCCTGCGACGACACGGAACTGTCGTTCGAAACCGAAGAAGCAGCGCATTGTCCCGAGTTCGCCAAGATCGGCACCTCGAGCATCGACAGCTCGGCGCTGCCCGGCCCGATCCAGGGAAGCATCTACATCGGCCAGCCCCTGCCCGGGCAGACCTACCGCGCCTTCATCACCGCCGACGGCTTCGCCACCCACGTGAAACTGAAAGCCGCAGTCCAGCTCGACCCCGACAGCGGCAGGATCGTGACCAGTTTCACCGATCTGCCGCAGGCGCCGATCCAGGAGGTCGACCTTCACTTCTTCGGATCCGAGCGGGGCATCTTCGCGACGCCGAGAACGTGCGGCAGCTACCCGGTGGTCACCAAATTCGTCCCCTGGGACGCGGCGCTGGAAGATCAGGTCTCGACGAGTCAGATCTCGATCAATAGCGGCCCCGGTGGGTCTCCCTGTCCGCCCTCACCCAGGCCGTTCCACCCGGTCGTCAACGCAGGGAGCGCCAACAACACGGCGGGGGCTTTCTCGCCGTTCACGTTCGAGATGCGTCGCGCCGACGGGGACCAGGAGCCGACGGCGATTACCGCGCATACGCCCCCCGGCTTCCTCGCCTCCCTGCGGGGAACCTCGTACTGTCCCGAGTCAGCGATCCAGGGCCTGCTGGCCGGCTCCTACGACGGCCGTGAGGAGCGTGCCGCACCCAGTTGTCCGGCTTCGAGCCACATCGGCTCGGTCATGGCCGGCGGCGGCCCGGGCACCCGGCCCGTCTATGTAGGCGGCGAGGTCTACCTGGCGGGCCCCTATAAGGGCGGCCCGGTGAGCCTCGTCGTCGTGATCCCGGCGATATCGGGCCCGTACGACCTCGGAAACATCGTCACCCGGGTTGCCGTCTACCTCGATCCGGCCACAGCGCGCCTGACGGCGGTCTCCGATCCGCTGCCGCGGATCCTGGAAGGGGTCCCCCTACGCGCCCGGTTCCTGCAGATTCGGCTCGACCGTCCCGGCTTCACCCTCAACCCGACGCGCTGCGACCCGTTTGGGATCGCCACACAGCTCTCCGGCGACGAAGGGGGACTCATCGACCCCGAGAGTCATTTCCAGGCAGCCAACTGCTCGAGCCTCGATTACGCGCCCTCGCTCAGCTTCGATTTGTCGGGCGGCCTCAAGGTGCGCGGCCACCCCGCCATCCACACCGTCTTCAGGGCGCGGCCGGGGGACGCGAACTCGCGCCGTCTCTCCGTCACCCTGCCCAAGGGGGAGCAGCTCGACAATTCACACATCGGGACCGTGTGCACCAGGGGCGCGTTCAACACAGACTCCTGTCCCGAGGACTCGCTGGTCGGACACGTGAAGGTCGTCACGCCGCTGCTGGACGGACCGCTGGAGGGCGGCGTCTACCTGCGTGCGTCCTCCCACAAACTTCCCGATCTGGCAATGGACCTCGAGGGTCAGGTGGACCTCGAGTTGGCGGGTCGCGTGGACGCCGTCAACGAGCGTCTGCGCACGACCTTCACGGATATTCCGGACGCTCCGGTCACCTCGCTCACCTTCGACCTGCTCGGTCGAGCCAAGGGCCTATTGATCAACGGCGAAAGCCTCTGTCGCAAGCAGAAGCGGGCGACGGTGCGCTTGACCGGGCAGAACGGAGATCTCGTCAAGCTCTCGCCGAAGCTGAGAACAGCCTGCGGCTCGAAGGCGAGCCGCAAGGCTCGGAGGAGGGGCTAGCAGATGTCCATCAAGCGCTTCTCCCAAGCCTTCGCCCTGGTGCTCGTCACCACCGCCGCCGTGCTGGCGCTCGCCGGGCCGGCCCTGGCGAGGACGATCCCGCTCTACACCTACACGGGCAAGTACTACGACGGCTTCGGCTCGTCGTCGGGCACCCTTGCCTTCGGCAGTGACGTCGCCGTCGACCAGACCACCCACTACGCCTACGTCACCGACCCGGGGCGCAACGACGTCTCCAAATTCGACCCCGACGGCAAACCGGCCGCGTTCTCGGCTCTCGAAGGCAAAACGTCGCTCGAAGATGTCGGAGCCGAAAGCGTCCAGAAACTCAAGGTCGACAACTCCCCGACCGCCTCGCAGGGAGACATCCTCATACTCGACGCCCAGAGCGTGATCCACGGCTATCGCCCCGACGGCCTGCCGATCGGCAAATCGTTCCCGATCGGCGGCTTCCGGCACGCCTGCAGCATCGCGGTCGACATGGAGGGCGACATCTGGGGGGTCGAACCCCTCCGCAGCAAAATCGTCGAGTACGACTCCTCCGGCGCGCCCACGGGCAAGGAAATCTCTTTCCCGCCAGTCGTCATCGGGCTGCAGAACTCCGAGTGCGACCTCGCGATCGACTCCAACGACAACGTCTACTTGAGCATCTACGGCTACGCCAACCCCGAAGCCGAAGCCGGCTACGCGAAGAAATACGACTCCGAGGGCAACTACCTCGAAGACTTCGCCGGCGGCTACATCCGGGCGGTCAGCGTCGACCTCTCGAACAACCACCTCTTCACGCTGGAGCCGTCGCCCTTCGCCAACGGCGAATACGACTCGGAAGTCGTCGAGTACGACGAGAACGGCGATCGCGTCACCTCGTTCGGTGCCCCCGACCCCGCCCATTCCTTCCTCGGCCTGACCTCGCCGCAGGGCGTCGACGTCGACCAGACCACCCACCGGATCTACGTCAACAACCCGCGTGACTACGAAGGGCGCCAGCACGTCGAAATCTTTGCCCCCTCGGGCCAGGCCCTGATCCCCAGCGTGAAGACGGAGCTGCCGCAGCTCGAACCGACGGAAGCGACGCTGAGGGGCTCGATCGACCTCGATGGCGGCGGCGACGTGACCAGCTGCTACTTCGAATGGGGCACGAACCTGCTCTACGGCCAGACCGCACCCTGCGAACCGGCCGCGCCGATCTCCGGGCCGGGCGCCAACCAGGTGACCGCTCAGCTGACCGGCCTGACCCAGGGGACGAAATACCACTTCCGGGTCGTCGCCAAAAACGCGAACGGCATTCCGGCGATCGGCCGCGACCGGGGCTTCAGGCCGCAGGGGCCGGCGAGCGTGGCGGACACCAAGGTGAGCGAGGTCAACACCGACGGCGCCCGGATCACGGCCGACGTCGATCCCAACGGCGGCGACGCCTCCTACTGGGTCGAATATGGCACCGAGGAATGCGATCTGGGCGGCTGCGCCAGTGCACCGCTGCCCGCGCCGACCCTCCTGCACCCGCTGGGGGTGCAGCCGATCTCGATCGTGCTCAGCGGCCTGGGGGCGGACTCCGCCTACCACTACCGGGTCGTCGTGAAAAACGAATACGGCAAAGCCTTCGGTGACGAAGGCGTGCTCCGGACCTACGCGGTCGATTCGACCATCGACACCTGCCCGAACGCCTTGATCCGCAAAGAAACCGGCACGGTGCTGCTGCCCGACTGCCGCGCCTACGAGCTCGTCTCCGCCGCCAACGCCGGCGGCTATGACGTGACCTCGGACCTGGTCCCCGGCCAGGTCCCGCTTCCTGTCAAGCCGCGCGCCGAGGACAGCGTCCTCTACTCGCTCAGCTACGGCAAGGTCCCGGGCGTCGGCGGCGAACCGACGAACCACGGCAACGACCCATATGTCGCGAGCAGGGGAGCGGACGGCTGGTCGACGACATACGCCGGCATCGCGGTCGGGGGACCACCGCCGCAGGACCCGTTCGGATCTGTGCCCCTCGAAGAGTCGGATGACCTCTCGACTCTCGTATTCGGCGGCCCGGAAGCCTGCAGTCCCTGCTTCGGCGACGGCACGACCGGCCTGCCCTTCCGCCGTGACGGCGGCCCGCTGACGCAGGGCATGGCCGGCCACCTCGACCCTGGGCCTACGGCTGAACCGGACGGCTACGTGGGACGGCGCCTCTCCGCCGACGGCACGCACCTGATCTTCGCCTCCACCTCCGCCTTCGAGGAAGACGCGAGCACGAGCGGCGACGTCTCCATCTACGACCGCAACCTGCTCACCGGCGTCGCCCACGTCGTCTCGAAGACGCCGGCTGGCGCAAACCTGCCCTGCCTCCAGGGAGCCGGCAACTGCCACGCGCCGGGCGACGCCGACGGGATTGGCGCCCTCGACGTCTCCGACGACGGCTCGCGCGTCGTCGTCGCCCAGCGGGTCACGACCGATGCGGCCGGCAACCGCTACTGGCATCCCTACATGAACATCGACGACTCCACCAGCAGCGTCGATCTGGCCCCCGGCACAACCAGCGGCGTGCTCTACGACGGGATGACCGCGGACGGCTCCTCGGTGCTCTACACCACCGTCGATCCCCTGACGGCCGACGATCACGACAGCAGCGCCGACATCTACCGCGCGGACGTCTCGGCCGGCGGCGAAGTCACCGTCACGCGGGTCTCAACCGGCTCCGGCTCCGGCGACACCGACGCCTGCGACCCGGTCGCGGCCGCCGGCCGCAACAACTGGAACGCCGTCGGCGCGGCTTCCGCCAACCGCTGCGGCGCGGTCGCCTTCGCCGGCGGAGCGGGCGTCGCCCGTGGCAGCGGGGCGATCTACTTCCTCTCCCCCGAGAAGCTCGATGGCTCGGGGACGCTCAACCAGCCGAACCTGTATGCCGCGGCCCCCGGTGAAGCGCCCAAATTCGTCGCCACCCTGGAGGCCTCGAACGCGGCGATCACGGACGCTGTCGAGGAAAGTGACGCCCACGCCTCCGGCGATTTCCAGGTCACGCCGAGCGGCGAGTTCGCCATCTTCTCCTCGGGGACGCCCCTCACCGGCTTCCCCACCTTCGGCCACACGGCGATCTATCGCTACGACGCCGGGACCGACCAGCTTCTCTGCGCCTCCTGCCCGACCACAGGGGCCGCGCTGACCGCCGACACACGGCTCTCGCGCTTCGGGCTGAACCTCGCCGACGACGGCCGCGTCTTCTTCACCTCGGTCGAACCACTAGCGCTGCGCGACACCGGCGGCTCTCAGGACGTGTACGAGTGGAAGAACGGGCGCCTTTTCCTGATCTCGACAGGGCGCTCCCCGACCGCAACGGGCCTGCTCTCGGCGAGTGCCGACGGTCGCAACGCCTTCTTCTACACCCGCGACAAGCTGGTCGGAGACGACCACAACGGCAACACGATCAAGATCTACACCGCCCGCGAAAACGGCGGGTTCGTCCTAGCCGCCGTGCCCCAGCCATGCCAGGCCTCCGACGAGTGCCACGGCCCCGGCTCCGTCGCGCCGCCCAATGTAGTGCTGCCGACCTTCCAGGGAACCAGCGGCAACGCCAAGCCGACGGCCAAGAAGAAGCCAAAGCGCTGCAGGCGCCACGGTAAGAAAAAGCGGCGCTGCGCGCGTGCGCACCGCCATCGCCGCACGGGCAAGAGCAGGAGGAACAGGTGAGCTTCGCAGGGAGGAACAGGGAGTTGAGGATGACCGCGAAGTTCGCGCCGATGCTCGCCGTCTGCGCATTTGCGCTGGCGGTGGCGGCCGCGCCCGCCGCAGCCACCGAGCCGGTCTCCTCCTTTGGAGTCACCACATCCAGCACCGCCGCGGGAGGCCATCCCGACCTCAGCGCGAGCTTCGCGCTGGAGGAACCGGGCTCGCCGGAGGCGGCGGAAAGCGTCACGGTGAACCTGCCGCGAGGAGTCTTCGGGAACCCCAACGCCATTCCGACCTGTGACGTCTCCGACTTCGCCCTCATGCAGTGCCCGGCCAACACGCAGGCCGGCACGGTGACCATCCGCGCCAACTACTCCGGCGACCCTGACTACCTGCTCGGCACCGCCCCGGCCTACGACCTCGACGTCCAGGTCGAGGGCGAGACCGCTCGCCTCGCCTTCATCGTCCCCCAGCTCAACATCCCGATCGCCGTCCCGATCCAGGTCCGCACCGGATCCGACTACGGCCTGCGCATGACGGTCGCCGGAATCACGCAGCTGATCCCCGTGGCGGGCGCGAAGATGACCGTCTGGGGCTTCCCGGCGGAGACGAAGAACGACATCGAACGCTTCCTTCCGGGATCGCCGGGCAACCCGGCGGGCTGCCCGGGCTCCGCGTCCGCGCTCTGCGCCTCGAACAACGGACAGGCGCCGCATGACGCGAACCTCGTCGAGCAGCCGTTCACCGACAACCCCAGCGTCTGCACCGGCAAGCCTCTCACCGTCTCCCTCGACGTCCGCACCTACCAGGACCCGACCCAGGTCTCCCACGCGGAGGACCAGTATCCGCCGACGACCGACTGCGATGCGCAGACCTTCAAGCCGGTGCTCGGCACGGGCCTCACCTCGAAGGAGGCCGATTCGCCCTCCGGCCTCGACATCACGCTGACGGCCGCGCAGCCGCTGAGCAGGGCCCCGACGCCGTCGAGCATCCGCTCGGCCGACGTCACCCTGCCGGAAGGCGTCTCGATCAATCCGGACGCCGCCGACGGCCAGACCGCCTGCACCGACGAGGAGGCGAACTTCGGCAGTCAGGCACCGGCGCACTGTCCGGACAGCTCGAAAATCGGGCGCATGGACATCCGCACGCCGGCCCTGATCGGCCCTCTCACCGGATCCATCTACATCGGAGAGCCGGCGCCCGGCGACCAGTACCGGCTGTTCATGATCGCGAGCGGCTTCGGCATCGAGTCGAAGATCGTCGCCGATGTCCGCCCTGACCCGGCGACCGGCCGCCTGACCTTCTCCGTCGACGAACTTCCCGAGGTTCCATTCGAACAGTTCAACCTGCACATCTTCGCCTCCGACCGCGGGTTGATCGCGACGCCGACGCGCTGCAAGATCTACCTCGTCGACTCTGTCTTCTCGCCCTGGAACGCACGGCAGGCCTCACAGACCTCGCAACCCGTCCTCAGCATCAGCGAAGGGCCGGGCGGCCGCCCCTGCCCCGGGCAGGTTCACCCCTTCTCGCCGCGGCTTATCGCCGGCACCGCAAACCCGCTGGCCGGCGACTTCAGCGCGTTCTCACTGAAACTCGATCGCGACGACGGCGACCAGTTCCTGCGAGACCTCAACTTCACCATGCCACCCGGTCTGACCGGATCGCTGCGGGGTATCGGCTACTGCTCGGAGGAGGCGATCAGGCAGGCTGCGGCACAGCTGGGACGTACGGAGGAACGCTATCCAAGCTGCCGCGGCTCGAGCCTGATCGGAACCTCGAACGTTGCCGCCGGCCCGGGCAACCACCCGTTCCACGTGGTCGGCAAGGTGTACCTCGCAGGGCCGTTCAAGGGCGCGCCGCTGAGTCTCGTCGTGATAACACCGGCGGTCGCGGGACCTTACGACTACGGGACTCAGGTGGTCCGCGTCGCCATACACGTCGACCCGCTCGACGCCCACGTCAAGGCGGTGTCCGACACGGTCCCGGCGATCATCGGCGGCGTCCCCATCCGGATGCGGACCATCAAGGTCAACATCGACAGGCCGAACTTCATGATCAACCCCACCAACTGCGCGGAGTCGAACATAGCCTCTCAGGGCATCGGGGACGAGGGGTCCGTCGCCGACTTCGCCTCCTACTTCCACGTTGTGAACTGCGCCGACCTCAAGTTCAAACCGCGGATGACCGTCCGCCGGATCGGAGCCCGCAAGGCAACCGGGCGCAGCAAGGATCCGAGCCTGCGCTTCGAGCTCCGCACCCGACACGGCGATGCGAACCTCAAATCGCTGGCGGTGACGCTGCCGAAAGCGTTCGCTATCGACCAGCGCCATCTCGGCAACATCTGCTCGAAAGCGGAGCTGGAAGCCGAATCCTGTACTGGCCGCCAGGCGATCGGCACTGTCGAAACCCGAACCCCGCTGCTCGATCGGCCGCTCAGGGGTCCGGCCTACGCGGTCTCGGGCTTCGGCAAGCTTCCGCGCCTCGCCTTCATCCTCGACGGCCAGGTGCGGTTGGTGCCGCAGGCCGAATCGACGTCCGTCAACGGCGGCCACCTGAAGACGGTGGTCCCGGTGATCCCAGACGCCCCGGTCGGCTACTTCAAGCTTGACCTCTACGGTGGAAAGCAGGGCTACCTGGTCAATACCCGGGACCTCTGCGCATCGCCGACCAACATCAAGGTCCATTACACCGGCCAGAACGGCAAGACCCTCAAGCAGACGGTCAAGGTGAAGACCGGATGTGGGAAGGCTCAGGCTCAGCGCAAGCGCCATGGCCAGCGGGGCAGCCAGCATCTCCGTCGCGGGCTCCCCTGATCGCGCGGGGCGGGCCCGACCCGCTGGTGCCCTGGTGGCGGACCGCCTCAGGGCGCGTCGAGCTGAGATCGAGGAGGCTCTGATCGCACGAGTCCGCCGGGTGGGGGACCCGCCCGAATCGCCGGATCCGGAGTATCCGGCGGGACTGCGGACAGCGGTGGCGGCCGCACTCGAGTACGGGCTCGAGGCGCTCGAATCCCAGCCGGGGACGACGCCGATCCCCGCGGCGATCCTGCAACAGAGCCGGGTGGCAGCAAGGAACGGTGTGGCGGCTGAGAGCGTGCTTCGCCGGTGTTCGGCGGGCTACAACGTCTTCAACACCTTTGTCCTCGAAGAGGCGGCGAAGGGAGGCCTGCATGGAGAGGCGGCTATCGGTCGGCTGGTTCGAGCCGAGGGCGGTGAACTGGAGAGAATGCTGGCGGCGGTCAGCGAGGAACACGCCCAGGAAACGCGGAACCGGCGCGATGCGCCAGACTCGCAGCGGCTCGAGCGGATCGAACGCCTCCTCGACGGCGAGCTCGTCGACGTATCGCGAATCTCATACGACTTCGACTCCTTCCACGTCGGGGCGATCTCGGTCGGAAAGCATGCGAGGGCGGCGGTCGACGTGCTCTCGCGCGGGTTGGGATGCGAGCTGCTGCTGGTGAGGCGCGGCGAGGCCGTGTGGGCCTGGTTCGGCGCCGGCGAGGAGGTCGAGCCGGCGACGATTGCAAAGCTCCTCGCCGAGCGCTGGCCGCCCCGCCTGCCCCTCGCTCTGGGTGAGCCGGCCTACGGCCTCGGCGGCTGGCGAATCACCCATCGCCAGGCGCGGGCGGCGTTCCCCGTGGCCCTCAACGGGCCCGAGCACGTCGTCCGCTACGCGGAGGTCGCGCTGCTCGCGTCGGCCCTCCAGGACGACCTGCTGACGGAGACGCTGCGGCAGCTCTATCTGGCGCCGCTCGAGCATGAGCGGGACGGGGGGGAGGTGCTGCGCCGAACGCTGCGCGCCTACTTCGATGCCGATCGCAATGTCTCGGCGGCGGCGAGCGCCCTCGGCGCCAACCGCAACACCGTCACCAATCGACTGCGCTCGGTCGAGACCCGGATCGGACGCTCGATCAGCGACTGCGCTACCGAGCTCGAGTCCGCCCTGGACCTGAGCGAAGTGACCGCGCCGCCGGCCCCTGGTTCGAGTCCGGTATCGGATCGCTGATCTGCGAGGCGGCGCCGAGCACGAATATCTGGGTCGAGATGTCGGGGCAAGACCTCGCAACTTCGGCCCGGTCAATGTGTTCAAGAGAGCTGAGCAGCCCGCCCGGGAAACCGACGCGTATTCGGAAACTCAGGTACGCGAACGGCCTGAGACCCATTTTCACTCCTATCGGAACACGGGCGTCCTTCCTGTCCTGGAGCCGATTTCGGACCCGGAGCCGCCGATCAGGTGGGAGTCCACACTTTTAGGACTTGACATCTGGGTCCGATTGTGTTCCTATACCCGGGCTTCGCTTGGGCGGGGCACAGGAGAGAGATATTGGGAACCGACCGGCCCACGGGCGGGTTACGCGTCCGGCGTTCTGCGCCGGCCGGGCCAACCAGGGGATCGGCGGGAAATAGCAAGACAGGAGAGGGGCCTAGTGAGAGACGCAGGGACGCTTTGGGGGGAGAGCACCGATGCTGCCCGCAGCGCTCGAAGCCGTTCGCGCCGCCGCTCGCTCCTCGCCGCATTGGCCGGTGCGATCGCCCTCAGCCTCTGCCTCGGTGTCGGGGCCGCCTCCGCGGCCCAGGTCTGGCAGGGCCAGTACTCCTTCGGGAATGACGGGACCTCGGCCACCTCGTTCGGCAGCGCCAGAGGCGTCGCCCTGCAGCAGGCCGAACAGAAGCTCTACGTCTATGACGCCGGCGCCGGGAAAATCTACGGCTTCCATCGCGCAGGGCCGGGCGAATACACGTCGCTCGGCGGCAACTTCCCGATCACCGTAGAAACGGGAGGCGAAGACGCGGACATCGACGTCGATGACACCTCCGGCGCGACCAAGGGCAACATCTATTACACGCCCGATGGGTTTGCCGCCCCCTTCATCTTCGGCTTCAACCCTCTCGGCGTCGCAACCCCCGAATTCGAACCCGGGCCCGGAGAGAAGTGCGGTATCTCCGTCGCCGGCAACGGTCACATCTGGGCCGGCAGTTACGGGGGCAGCAAGCTGGAAGAGTTCACGGTCGCCGGCGGGGAACCGATCAACGTGGTCAGCACCGCCAACCAGGGGAACATCTGCAACATCGAGGTCGACCCCGCGACCAACGACATCTACGCCGCGGTGTACGGGAGTTCCGTCTATCGCTACAGCGCCTCCAGCGGCTACACCTCGGCGACGATCGTGCCGGGAACGACCGAAGACTCGAAGATCGCGATCGACTCGGCGGCGCACCGGCTCTACGTTTACTCGAGCCCGTGCTGCTTCAGCAACCTGCTGCGCGTCTACGACACGACGACGCTGACCGAAATCGAAAACTTTGAACCCGGCACAAACTTCATCAGGGGCATCGCGGTCGACGAAGCCTCGCACACCCTCTTCCTGACCGCCTCCAATGCGGAATTCGGCGGTGGCCAGAAAGTGACCGAATGGCGCAAGGTCAACGTGCCGCTGGTCACCACCGGCAACCCGGTCGGCAACGAAAAGCTCTCCGGCTCGGTCGCGCTCGACGGCGCAGGCGAAGTCACCGAATGCTGGGTCGAATACGGAACCTCCTCAAACCCGACCGAATTCACCAAAGGGCCTGACTGCGAACCGGCCGCGCCGTATACGTCGGACCAGCCGACGGTCACGGCGGACCTGACCGGGACGCTCACCGGCGAGACGACGTATTACTACCGGTTCGCCGCGGCGAACGCGGAAGGCGTCGGCCGTGGCGCCGTGAAGTCCTTCACCCCCCACAACGTCAGCCTGCTGACGACCGAACCGGCATCTGAAATCACCCGCACGACAGCGCGGCTCAACGCAAGCTACGAGGGCACCAACGAAGAAACGAAGTATTGGTTCGAATGGCGCGAAGGCACGTCAGGCGCATTCACCAAAACGACGGTCGAAGAAGAAATCCCGACCACCGGGCCGACGAGCATCCACTTCGATCTCAGCGGCCTGACGGCCGGAAAACCGTACAGCTTCCGCGTCGTGGCTGAAAACAGCAAAGGCGAATCGGTGGCGCAGACGCTCGAATTCCAGACGTCGCCTGCGGTCAAGAACGTGGTCACCAAGCCCGCAACGGAAGTCGAAAACACGATCGCCACGTTGCATGGCAGCCTCGATGCCGACGGGTTCCCGACCACGTACTACTTCGAGTGGGGCAAGGACACGAACTACGGACAGGCGACTCCGCTCCCGCCGGGCACGAGCCTGCCGACGACGGCGCCCGGCGACCAGGACGTCTCGGTCGGGCTCACCGACCTCGAGGAAGGCACCACCTACCACTACCGACTGGTGGGGGTCAACAGCTTCGGGTCCACCTTCGGCGGCGATCAGGAATTCTCAACGCCGCAGCCGCCTTCGATCACGTCGTTCAACGCGATCAACCTGGCCGCGAACAGCGCCGATCTCATCGCGACGATCAACCCGAACGGCTACGAAACGAACTACTGGTTCGAATATGGCCCGACCGACCAGCTGGGCTTCAGGGTTCCGGTTCCCGATGGGCTTCTGACAGAAAACCTGACCACCACCCAGCCGGTCAAACACCACATCGAAGACCTAGAGGAAACCACCTACCACTTCCGGCTCACCGCCGAAAACCGATGGGGCACCACCACCACCGAGCAGCAGACCTTCGACTTCAACGTCCCCGGAGGATGTCCGAATCAGATCATGCGACAGCGGACCGGCTCGGCCTATGTTCCCGACTGCCGGGCCTACGAGCTGGTGTCCGCCGCGAACGCGAACGGCACGGCGCTGTTCGCCGTCGGGCCGACCTCCCCGTACTCCACGAGCCCGAGCAAGTTCGCCTACGCGGGCTTCCTCAACGCGATCCCCAACTCCGGTGAACCGCAGAACTCGGCCTTCGGAGCCGAACTCTATATGGCAACCCGCACGCAGGATGGGTGGCACACGAGATACGTCGGGGTCCCCGGCAGCGAAGGGATCGGGCAATCGACTGCGCCCGGCGGCGAATACAACGGCTGCTACGGCGGCCTCAACCGCGAAGAAGGATTCGAATGCGGACCGGAAATGCCGGGTCCTCTCCCGCACGACAAATCCCTCGACCACATCCTCGTCTGGGATCGGAAGCAGCATGCGCTCATAGCCGGTGGGCCCAAGGACGGCACCAACGCCCCCAAGGTCTACGACAACGAAGGTCACTTCGTCCAGCAGCTGCCGACCAACCAGTCGGAAGTGGAAGGTGCTCAGAAGACCTTCGACGAAGGCGGCTGGATCGGCGCAGCGCGGATCTCCGGCAATTACTCCCATTATGCGTTCGGGTCGATCAAAGCCGCATTCGCCCCGGGCGGGTTGGTGGAATCACCAGGATCGGTCTATGACAACGACCTGAAAACGGGCAGTGTCACCGTCGTTTCAAAAACCGAAAACGGCGAAGACATCCCGCTCGACCCGACCTCGGGTATTGCCGAAGACTTCCTGCGAATACCGGCGATCTCGGATGACGGCACGCACATCCTGATCGGGTCGGCTGCCCCGCCCAACATCGCATTCACGCAGTTCTCCGAAAACTACCGCCTGTACCTGTCCGTCGACGAAGGAGAAGGGCAGTACCGGCACTTCGACGTCTCAAAGGACAAGAACGGGGTCGAGGTCGGGGTCGAATACAAAGAGATGACCTCCGACGGCTCTCAGGTGTTCTTCACGACCGCGAAGCAGATGACCCCGGATGACACCGACACCAGCAAAGACCTCTACGTCTGGAGCGAGGCCGCGGCGCGCGCCGGCGAACCGGCGCTGACCCGCATCTCGGACAGCGGCAACCTGCCGGGCAACACCGACAACTGTGCCGCAACCAGCTGGACGCAGAAATGCGACGTCAAAGTTGTCTTCAGGAAAGTGGCGACCGAATTCGACCCGCGGATGGCGAGTGAGACGGGCGAAATCTATTTCTACTCACCCGAGCAGCTCGATGGCGCCCGCGGGGTCCTGAACAAACGGAATCTGTACGTGTGGCGAGACGGCCGGGCGCAGTATGTCGCGACATTGGAGCCGAACAAACAGATCGAACGGATCAATGTCTCACCTGACGGCTCTCACATGGCGTTCATCACCAAAACGAGACTGACCGCCTACGACAACGCCGGCTTCGCGGAGATGTACCTCTACGACCCCGCGGCCCGGACGATCAAATGTGTCTCGTGTCGGCCGGACGGCCAACCGCCGACATCGGACGTGACCGGCGCACGGAACGGCCTGTTCATGAGCTTCGACGGCAGGACGTTCTGGACGACCAAAGACGGCCTCGTGCCCAGGGACGCCAACCAGAAAGTCGACGTCTACGAGTTCACCCAGGGCCGGCCGCAGCTGATCACGACCGGAACCGCGGATGACACGGGCAACGAATTCCAGGTGCCCGGCCTCGCCGGTGTCAGCGGCGACGGCATCGACGTCTACTTCGCCACCTACGCGACCCTCGTTCCGCAGGACGAAAACGGTGAAGTGCTCAAGTTCTACGACGCCCGCACCAACGGCGGCATCGCCACCCAGTTGGTGAAACCCCCGTGCCAGGCGGCCGACGAGTGTCACGGCGAAGAACTTGCTGCGCCGGCGCCGCCTGAGATCGGCACCTCGGCACGACTCGGCAGTGGCGGCAACTACGGCGCCGCCCACCACAAGAAGAAGAAGAAGAACAAGAGGTGCGCAAAGAAGGGCAAGCGCCACAAGAGGTGTGTCTCGAGGAAGGCCGCCCATAAACGGAGCAGGCATGGCTGAGCGCGAGTTCAACGAGGAGATCACGACGATGAATGGGAACACTCGCTGGATCGTGCTGGCCCTGGCCGCGACGCTGGCTGCCCTGGCGCTTCTGGTCGGCGCGAAGGCCGATTCGGCACGCGCGAAATCGGACATCTACGCCTTCGAGAACTTCCCGTCCTCGACGCAGGCGGGCGGCCACCCGGACATCTTCACCGAATTCGAACTCGGCAGCCGGCTGACGGCGAAACCGTCGGTCCCCTGCTTCTGCAACGACCCCAAAGAAGTCATCCAGCATCTTCCGGCGGGCGTCATCGCCAACCCGCACGTGGTCTCGGAGTGCAAGATCGCGCAGCTGTCGCTGTTCGAATGCCCGGCGGACTCGCAGGCCGGGGTGGTCGTGGTGAAACTCTTCGGGTTCGGCGGCTTTCCGCTCTATCGAACCACGCCGGCGAAAGGCCAGGCGGGGGTCTTCGCCTTCCTGCTTCCGTTCGGGGCCGCGGCGCCGCAGTTCCTCCAGTTCAGCTCGAGGACGGGGAGCGACTACGGCCTCGACGTCAAATCGACCGGCATCTCCCACCTGCTGCCGCTCCTCTACTACGCCCCGATCTTCTGGGGCGTCCCGGGCGACCACTTCTACGACATCATGCGCTTCCGACCGGGTGAAAAAGAAGGGTTCCAGTGCGAAACCAACCCGTTCAAAGCGATGGCCGAACATGACGCGGCCGCGCTCAAACTGCTCTGTCCCTTCGGCATCGCCGGGCGCGAAGTTCCCTCGTCGCTGCCGATCGCGCCGCTGAACCAGAGCCCGACGACCTGCGTCGGACCGCTGGTCTCGACGATGGAAGTCTTCTCCTACGACCTCGAATGGACGCATGCGCAGTCCGATTGGCCCGAAACGACCGGCTGCGATGCCCTCAGCTTCGACCCGAGCCTCGCGGCGAACCCGACCACGACGAACACCGATACCGCATCGGGGGTGGACGTCGTGCTCACCGTGCCGCAGTTCCAGGATCCGAAAACGCCCTCGCCCTCGGAGCTCAAGGCCAGCACGATCACATTCCCGAAGGGCTTCTCACTGAACCCGAGCGCTGCCGACGGGAAGCTGACCTGCACCGACGAGCAATCGTCGGTGGGCACCGAAGAAGAAGCGCACTGCCCCGAGTTCTCCAAGGTCGGGACGGTCGTCCTCGACAGCTCGGCCTTGCCGGCGCCGATCAACGGCTTCCTCTACCTCGGCGAGCCGAAGCCCGGCGCGCCCTACCGGCTGGTGGTCACGGCGAATGGTTTCGGCACCGCGGTGAAGCTCCTCGGCACGGTCCACGCCGACGCCAACGACGGCCGGCTCGTCGCCTCGTTCGAGGACCTGCCGCAGACGCCGTTTCAGAAGTTCTCCCTCCACATCTTCGGCTCGGAGCGAGGCCTCCTGGCGACGCCGAGCCACTGTGGCACCTACCCCGTTGAAAGCACCTTCACCCCGTGGGACGCCTCGGTCTCCGAACAGAAGTTGACGCAATTCTTCGTCCTCGACCACGGCCCCAACGGATCGCCGTGCCCGAACGCCGTCCGCGACTTCTCGCCCGGATTCGAAGCGGGAACGAAGAACAACACCGCCGGAATCAACTCCCCCCTCGCCGTTCGCATCACCCGCCGCGACGGCGAGCAGAACCTGAGCCGGTTCACGATCGCGACGCCGCCCGGCTTCCTCGCCTCGCTGCGTGGGGTCACGTACTGCCCGGAGGCGGCGATCGCTCAGCTGAGCAACCCCGCCTACACGGGTCGTGCCGAGGCCGCCAGCCCGGCATGTCCGGCCAGCAGCGAGGTCGGATCCGTGGCCACCCAGGCGGGCTCCGGAACGAAGCCGCTGAACACCCCCGGCAAGGTCTATCTCGCCGGTCCCTACAAGGGCGCCCCCCTGAGCCTCGTCGTCGCCGTTCCCGCCCTTGCCGGCCCGTACGACCTCGGCAACGTGGAGGTCAGGGCCGCGGTGAACATCGATCCGAGGACCACACAGGTGACCGCGGTCTCCGACCCGCTGCCTCAGATCTTCGGTGGCGTGCCCCTGCGAACTCGCCTGATCCAGGTGAATCTCGACCGGCCCAACTTCACCCTCAACCCGACGAACTGCAGTCCGTTCAACGTGGACGGGACATTCGCAGGGGACCAGGGGAGCGTCTCGCACCTCTCGGCCCCGTTCCAGGTGGCCAACTGCCGTGGCCTCGACTACGGGCCCAGCTTGACGATGCGCCTCAAGGGCGGGGTCAACCGGCTCGGTCATCCGGCGATCACAGCCGTCCTAAGGACCAAGCCGGGCGAAGCCAATTCGCGCAGCGTCACCGTGACGCTGCCCGACGGCGAGCTCCTCGACAACGCTCACATCGGCGCCGTCTGCACGCGCAGCCAGTTCGCTGCCCAGGCCTGCCCGGAGGGGTCGCGGCTCGGGAACGCAACCGCCTGGTCGCCGTTGCTCGATAAGCCGCTGGAAGGCTCGGTCTACCTCCGTTCCTCCAGCCATCGCCTCCCGGACCTCGTCGCGGACCTCAAGGGCCAGGTCGATGTCGAGCTGTCGGCACGGATCGACGCCGCGAGCGGTGGACGCCTGCGCGCCAACTTCGGCTCGATCCCCGACGTGCGGGTCGAAAAATTCGTGATGAGGCTGCAGGGCGGCAAGAAGGGCCTGTTGCAGAACAGCCGCTCGCTCTGCGCGAAGCCAAAGCGCGCCAAGGTCCAGATGACGGGTCAGAACGGCCGGGTGACCAAGAGCAAGGTACCCCTGCGCTACTCCTGCCGGTCGAACAAGAGGCACAAGCGGTAGGCGATGAGAACCCAGAGGAGAAAGCCAGGAATGATGCAGAAGCTGATCGCACACGACCCGCGTCGGAGGACGGGATTGCTCGTCGCCGCGCTCGTCCCGGCGTTCGCACTTCTGCTGATGTTCGGCTCGACGGCCTCGGCCGAAGTGAAATACGAATTCAGCTTCGGCTCTGAAGGAACCGGCGCCGGCCAATTCAAGGAACCGGCCTCGATCACTCAGAACACGACGACTGGCGACATCTACATCGCCGACCGCCAGAACAACCGCATCCAGAAGTTCGACGAACAAGGCCACTTCCTCGAAGCCTGGGGCTTCGACGTCGTCGCCAGCGGGCCCGACGACAAACCGGTCGTCGACGAGGTCCAGCGGGTGACGATCAAGGCGGTCGACGGCACGTTCTCGCTCACCTACGGCGCCGACACGACCCCGCAGCTGGACTTCGACTCCGAAGCCGGCGAAGTCGAAGCTGCGCTGAATGCTCTTCCCTCGATCAGCACCGGCGGCGGCTCCGTCAGCGTGACCGGGGGCCCGGGGAACGCCACTGGAAGCGACCCCTACGTCGTCACCTTCGGTGGCACGCTGGCCGGCAGCGACCATCCCGAACTTTCGATCGACCGCACGCGCCTGGCTCGGCCGGTCGGCTCGCAGCTCTCGTGTAAAGGAACCGCGCGCTATGTGATCGCCGAAGGGACCTTCACCTTCCGCTGGCTCCGCAACGGTGTGCCGATCGAAGGCGCGACCTCGTCGACCTATACGACGACCGGGGCGGACAGCGGCAAGGCGATTCAGTGCGAAGTCGAAGCGACGTACGAAAACGACGAACCGTTCCAGCACGGGTGGGCCACACACAGCGACTATGTGCTGGTCGGATCGACCCCGTCGCCTGCGCCGCCCCTTCCGCCGGCGGCAATCCCCTCCCCGAGCGGACCCGCCCTGATCGGCTCTGCCGGCGGACACCTCACCTGCAATGCCGGGACCTGGGGCAACGGGCCGACGAGCTACAGGTACCAATGGTACGGGCACTTCGCCGAACTGGCCGACGTCACCTCCGCGTCCAACACGAACGAACTCACGCTGAGCGAAAATGACCTCGGCGCCGGAGCGATATTCCAGTGCAAAGTCACCGCCACCAACGCCGGTGGCAGCGCGGTGATGTGGAGCGATCTCAAAGAAACGGAACCCTTCGGCCCGCCCAGGGGTGGCGTCTTCAGTTTCGAATACCCCGGGACCGAAGTCGCACAGGTCGGCGGGACCAGCACCGTGTCCACCAAGGTCAACGGCGGGGCCCAGTTCGAGGTCTGCAAGCCGACCGACACCTGCAAAGCCGGCGCCGAAGGACCGAGCATGGGCCAGTTCTCGAAACCGCGGGGCGTCGCGGTCGACAACTCGCCGGGCGGCAACGGCGACATCTACATCCAGGACGATCAGAACTACCGGGTCCAGAAGCTGACGTCGGCCGGCGCTCCGATTCTCGAGATCGGCAGGGATGTCAACCAGATAACGGGCGACAACCTCTGTGTCGTCGCCTCCGGCGATGACTGCTCCGCCGGCACCAAGGCGATTGATCTCGAGCCCGGTGGGTTCGGTGGCTGGCCATGCCCCAGCGGTGCGCCCGAATTCTGTGAATTCGGAGTGAAAATCATCGGCTACGACGAAATGGGCAACACCGTCGCGGTCGATCCCAACAACGGCAACCTCTACGTCGTCGACACCTGGGAAAACGGCTTCGTTCCCTGGGATGGGCGGATGCAGGCGTTCGACAGCTCGGGACAGTTCTTCGGACAGGCGAGGGGCCCGAAGTTCGCCGGCCCCATCGACCCGATCGCGGTCGCGGTGGACCGCGAAGGACTGATCTACGTAGTCGACACCGCGGAATCCCTCGCCGTCGACATCTTCGAAGAATCCGAATTCACGCCGGAAGGCACCCAGCGGGGCTTCGCCGATCGCCGCCAGATCGACGAAGACGCCACCGCCAAACACGTCGCGGCGGACCCGACGAGCGACAAGGTCTGGGTCCTCGACCGCAACATCAGCGACTTTGAGTTCGGTGGGCAGAACCATGTCTGCGGTGAGACGTCGAACATCAGCCCGCGCCGGGCGCTGATCGCGTACGACCATCTCGGGCACGAACTGGACTGCTCTGTTCCGCAGGGCCTCGGCGCAATCACCACCGGTTCGGGGCTGGCGATCACCACCAACGGCTTCGCCTTCGTATCGATCCGCAAAAGCAACAAGATCAACGTCTACCGCCTGCCTGAAGAGACCGCTCCGACCGCCGCGGGCGGCGCCGTCTCCCAGATCACTCAGAAATCCATTCAGATGCACGGCGAAGTCGGGCCGGGCTTCGAACCGACCGAATGGGGCTTCGAATACGGGACCAGCCCCTGCTCGAGCAGCACCTGCACCAAAGTCACGGGCGGTACCGCCTACGGGCTGAAGATGAGGGAAGTCGAAACCAGCATCTCGAGTCTCGAGCCGGGGACCAAGTACTACTACCGGACCTTCGCGACAAATCCGATCGGGACCGACGTCGGCCCCGAACACACCTTCACGACGTTCCCCTTCATCGACCTGGTCAACGACCCCTGCGAAAACGCCCTCGCCCGCAAGCAGACCCGGGCGGCGGGCCTGCTTGACTGCCGCGCCTACGAGCTTGCCTCCGCGGGCTTCACCGGCGGCTATGACGTGATCTCCGACCTGGCGCCGGGCCAGACGCCGTTCGAAGGGTTCCCCGACGCGCCCGGCAAGGTCCTCTACGCCGTCAAGGACGGCGGCATCCCCGGCACCGGTGCCCCGACCAATCGCGGCCCCGACCCCTACGTCGCGGTCCGCGACGCCGGCGGCGAACGCTGGGTCACGAAATACGTCGGCGTCCCGTCCGACGTGACACCGACCACCGGGCCCTTCTCCTCGGCGCCCTCGGATGCCGCCGCCAGCCTCGACGCGTTCGCGTTCGGCGGCCCCGACATCTGCGATCCGTGCTTCGGAGATGGGTCCTCGGGGATCCCGGTGCGGATGCCGAACGGGGATCTCGTCCAGGGGATGACCGGCTCGAACCCCGATTCCAGTGCGGTCCCCGCCGGCTACATCGGCAACCCGATGTCCTCGGACGGCACCCATCTGGTCTTCGGCACGACCTCGCAGCTCGAGCCGGAGGGCAACAACAACGGCGACGTGACGATCTACGACCGTAACCTCGAGGCCGGGACGACCCAGGTCGTCTCGACCGACGACGAAGGCGACACCCTGACCGGCCCCGGCATCGGCGAGCTCGACATCTCAGCCAACGGCTCGCGCATCGTGGTCGGAAAGAGGATCTCGACGGACGGCCAGGGCAACATGTACTGGCACCCGTACATGCACATCGGGTCCTCGCCGGACTCGGTCGACCTCGCGCCCGGGACCACGACCGGAGTCCTGTACGCCGGGATGTCCTCCGACGGGACCAGGGTCTTCTATTCGACGAAGGACAGCTTGGTTTCGGGTGACACCGACACCAGCGCCGATATCTACGAGGTCGACGTCGCCGGCGCCGGCTCGGTCACCCCGAAGCTGATCTCGGTCGGCCCGGGTGGGCCGAGCAACGACGACGGCTGCGACCCGCTCGGCCTGCCGACGACCTGGAACTCCGTTTCGGGTTCGGGCAAGTGCGGTGCGGTCCCGCTCGCCGGCGGCGCAGGCGTGGCCGCCGACGGCACCGCCTACTTCCTCAGCCCCGAGCAGCTCGCCGGCGGCGAAGGCGAGGCCGGGGCCGCGAACCTCTACGTGATTCGGCCGGGAGACTCGTCGCCGTCGTTCGTCGCGACGATCGACAGCGCCACTGGCCATGCGCCACCGCCGCCGCCGAACCACCCGGTCGTCAACGGCAGCCTCATCACCGGACTCTCGAACCCGACCACGCTTGCCGTCGACCAGAGCAACGGCGACATCTACGTCGAGGAGCTGGGCAGCAACTCGGTGTCCCGCTACACGGCCGCCGGTGCGGCGAAGAACTTCACCGAAGGCCCCAACGCCGGAACCAACGAGCTGACCGGCCAGGGCTTCTCCACCGAAGGGGCGGGCCAGATCGCCGTCGACAGCTCGGGCGGCCTGATGAACGGCAACCTCTACACGACCAACGTCAGCGGCGGCAAGGTCAATGTGTACTCCAACACCGGCGCCCTGCTCGGCGAACTGACGGGCCTCTCGGCGCCCTGCGGCATCGCGGTCGAAAATTCGACCGGAGCGCTCTACGTCTCGGAAGCCTCCGCACAGAGAATCTCGCGCTACCTGCCGACCTCGGCACCGAGTCCGACGGTCAGCAACGCGAACTACTCCGCTAAGGCGATCAAAGTCGAAGGCGGCGTCGCCTGCCAGCTCGCGGCCGACAACGCCGGCCACGTCTATTCCACCGGCTTCGAAACCGGAAGGGTCAAGAAGTACGAAGCATCAGAATTCGAAGCCACCGCCCAGCTGCGCGAAGGCGTCGAATTCAAATCGCAGGGCAGCGTGCCGCCGGCCCACGCGGTCTATGCCGACCCCGCCTCGAACGAACTGTACGTCGACACCGGCAGCAAGGTCGTCATCTTCGATCCGGCCGGCAACAAGCTGAAGGAGTTCGGCGCCGGCAGCATCAGCGGCTACGGCGGCGTCGCGGTGAACGGCGGCGCAGGGGCTGGACAGGGCCCCCGCGCCCACCATGCCTACGTCGTCAACGGCACGAGTATCGCCGAGTTCGGGATTGAACCGGACACCTACGAACCGATCGACGATCCCGCGGTCGTCCACGCGGTCGACGACAACGAGGTCCACCGCTGGAGCGATTTCCAGACGACTCCGGACGGCCGCTACGCGCTTCTCAGCAGCATTCAACCGTCGCTGAACCCGGCCTACGACAACGCTGGCTTCCGCATGGTCTACCGCTACGACGCCCAGAATGGCGCGCTCGACTGCGTCTCCTGCGTGCCGACGGAAGGGCCTCCGATCGGCGACGCCGGCCTGCCCCGCTACGGGCTCGGTATCACCAATGACGGCCGCGCATTCTTCAACTCCACGGACCAACTGGTCATGCGCGACACCAACCAGAAACTGGACGCCTACGAGTGGGAGGAAGGCGAACTCTCGCTGATCTCGACCGGCTTCAGCAGCGCTCCCTCGAGCCTGCTGACGGTCACCCGAGATGGCACCGACGCGTTCTTCTTCACCCGCGAGGTACTCGTCAGCGACGACCACAACGGCGAGACGATGAAGGTCTACGACGCCAGGGCCAAAGGCGGCTTCTTCAAGCTCCCGCAGGGGCTGCCCTGTGCCGCCTCGGACGAGTGCCACGGCCCCAGCAGCCAGGCTGCGCCGCCTCCCAACATCGGGACCCACGAAGGCAAGGGCCCGAGAGTGAACAAGAACGGGAAGCGCTGCAAGAAGGGGCAGGTCCGCAAGAACGGCAAGTGCAAGAAGAAGAAGCGCAAGCGCAAGCGCCACCAGCGGAAACACCATCGAACAGCCGGCCACGGCAAGGGGGGTCGTCGATGACCGGCAAGCGCCTGATCGCAGTCTTCGTGGCTGCCCTGGCGGCGGCGGCTCTCGCCGCGCCGGCGCAGGCCTCGATCGGAATTGAACAGTTCGAAACGACCAGCTCCGAAACCCAGGCGGGCGGTCACCCGGACCTGACGACCACCTTCGCGCTCGAAGCTCCAGGCGACCCGGAGGCGGCCAAGAACGTCACCTTCAACGCGCCGGAGGGGGTCTTCGGCAACCCCAACGCGCTCACGCGCTGCACCGCAGCCGACTATGCCCTGATGGAATGCCCGCTCAACTCGCAGGCCGGGCTGATCACGATCAAAGCGAAATACGAAGGGAGCGACGAATTCGTTCTCGGCACCGCTCCGGTCTTCGACATGAAACCGCAGGACATCGAGACGGCGCGGCTCGCATTCATCACACCGACGGTCAACATCCCGATCGCGATCCCGGTCTCCGTGAGGACGGGCAGTGACTACGGCCTTCGCTTCAACGTCGCCGAAATCACCCAGCAGATCCCGCTGCAGTACGCGAAATTTACCGTCTGGGGCATGCCGGGCCTCGAATCGCACAACTCGCAGCGCTTCGCCAAAGGCTCGCCCGGCAACCCGGCCGGCTGCCCGGGCCTCGAAGACACGACCTGCGGCGGCACCAACAACGCGGTCACGATTCCGATCAAACCGCTGATCAACCTGCCGACGACCTGCAGCGGCGCCGAGCTGGTGACCGAACTCGCTGTTCAGTCCTACCAGGACCTTGGCCACCTCAGCCACGCCGATTCTCACTACGAACCGGTGACCGGATGCGAGCACGAGACCTTCAACCCGGTGCTGACGGCGAGCCTGACGACGACCGACACCGACAGTGCCTCGGGGCTCAACCTCAACTTCCACGTCCCCCAGACGCTCGGGTTCACGCCATCGCCATCGCAGGCGAAATCGGTGGTCGTCACCCTGCCCGAAGGGCTGACGATCAACCCGGACGCCGCCGACGGCCAGACGATGTGCACCGACGATCAGGCCAACTTCGGCACCGAGGCCGCCGGTGAATGCCCCGACCAGGCGAAGATCGGGACGATCGCCCTCGGCACCCCGGCGCTCGACGGGCCGCTGATCGGGTCGATCTACATCGGACAGCCGCAGCCCGGCAACCAGTACCGCCTTTTCATGATCCTGAGCGGGTTCGGGATCAACGCGAAGCTGGTCGGCACGATCCATCCGGACCCGGTCACCGGCCGACTCACCTCGAACTTCGAAGACCTGCCGCAGGTTCCGTTCGACGACTTCGACATCCACCTGTTCGCGTCCGATCGCGGCCTGATGGCGACGCCCACCAAATGCACGCTGTACTCGGTGCGGGCTCGCTTCATCCCCTGGAACGGCAAACTCCCGTCGCAGACCTCGGAACAGTTCTTCAGCCTCGACTCCGGTCCCGGCGGCAGCGGCTGCCCCGCCCAGGTGAGGCCCTTTCACCCGCGTCTGGTCGCCGGCTCCACCCTCGCCACCGCCGGCGCCTTTAGCGATTTCCACGTCAAACTGGACCGCGACGACGGCGACCAGTACCTGGGCGATCTGAACTTCAGGATGCCGCCCGGCTTCACCGGGGACCTTCGCGGCATCACCTACTGTCCGGATTCCTCGATCCTGGCGGCCGCTAACAAGCTGGGCCGTGCCGAGCAGGCCGCCCCGAGCTGCCCCGAGTCGAGCTTCGTCGGCACATCCAACGTCGCCGCGGGCCCGGGATCGCACCCCTTCCACGCCGTCGGCAGGATGTATCTGGCGGGCCCGTTGAACGGCGCCCCGCTCTCGGTCGCCGCGATCACGCCGGCCGTCGCCGGGCCCTACGACTACGGGAACGTCGTCGTCCGGGTGGCGCTGCACGTGGATCCGCTGACCGCCCAGGTGACCGCCGTCTCCGACACGCTGCCGCAGATCATCGGCGGCGTGCCGATCCGCATGCGCTCGATCGAAGTCGGCATCAATCGCCAGAACTTCACCATTAACCCAACGAATTGCGATCCGCACTCAGTCGCGTCGCAGGGAATCGGCGATCAGGGAACGATCACCGACTTCACCTCCTATTTCCAGGTGGTCAACTGCGACGCACTCGGCTTCAAGCCGAAGATGACGGTGAGGCTGACGAGCGGTCGCAAGAGCACCGCCCGCAGCAAGAACCCCGCACTCCGGTTCGACCTGCGGACCCGGCGGCAGGATGCCAACATCAAATCCATCTCGGTGACGCTGCCGAAGGCCTTCGCCATCGATCAGCGCCACCTCGGCAACATCTGTTCGGAGAGGGAGCTGGTCGAACGGCAGTGCGCGGGCCGGACCCCGATCGGCAAGGCGTCGACGGCGACGCCGCTCCTCGATCAGCCGCTCAGCGGGCCCGCCTACGCGGTTTCCGGCTCCGGCGGCCTGCCGCGCCTGGCCTTCATCCTCGACGGGCAGGTCAAGATCGTCCCCCGCGCGGACACGAAGTCGGTCAAGGGCAAGCTGACGACGACCGTCCCGGTGGTCCCCGACGCCCCGATCGGTCACTTCCGGTTGACCGTCTTCGGCGGCAAATCCGGCTATCTGGTCAATACCCGCAACCTCTGTGGGGGCAAGGCGGTGACCAAGATCGACTACACCGCGCAGAACGGCAAGACCCTCACGCAACGCGCCAGGATCAAGACCGGATGCGGCAAGTCCAAGGCCCGGCACAAGCGGCACGCTCGTTGAACCGGCCGCCGGGCGCGCTGGTACGCTGACGTTCACAAAGGCGAGGAGGGGCGTCGGACTCTGCCTCCGGGCCCGCAGGCCTCACAATAGAGGGGGATATGGAGCGGGGACGAGCTTCGGTTTCGCTGGCAGCACCTTGCTGCTCCCCTGACGCAGGCCGAGGGCCGGGGTCCGTCTAGGTGCGCATCCGGCCGGCCGTCGCTGCCCTGATCGCGGTCCTCCTCGGCTGCGCCGTCCTTGGCGCCATCGGGACCAACGTCCAGGACGAACTCGACCCGCTCTCGCTGCGGATCTCGGGCACCGCCTCGGCCGAGGGGGAAGACCTTCTCAACGACCACTTCGGCGACTCGACGCCCTTCGCCATCCTCATCACCGGGCCATCCGGTCAGATCGAACGCCAGGGCCCGCCGCTCGTCCGGGCGCTGCGCCGCAGCCCCGGCGCCTCGGTGATCTCACCCTGGGACCGCGGCACGGTCGAGGCGCTCCGCCCAGGCCCGCACAAGGCGCTGATAATCGTCGACTACCACCACCCGCTCTCGACCGCGATGCGGGACACGGTCCCCGAACTCGACCGGATCCTCGAACAGAACGTCCATCCGCCTCTGCGCGCAGTCCAGTCGGGGTTCGCGACCGTCTCTCGGGCCCTGCAGGAAGAGACCGTCGACGCGACCGAGCGGGCCGAGCTGCTGGCCGTCCCGCTGCTGCTGATCGTCCTCCTGCTCGTCTTCCGATCGGTGGTCGCGGCGGCGATCCCGCTCGCCTTCGGCGCCCTGACGGTGGTCGCCGGCCGCGGGGTCCTGGTGCTGCTGAGCTCGGTGATGACGATCGACGCGATCGCCCTCGTCGTCTGCACGATGATGGGGCTCGCCCTCGGCGTCGACTACTCGCTGCTGATCGTCTCCCGCTTCCGCGAGGAGCTGGCGGCAGGCCGCAACCCCCACGAGGCGGCGATGCGGAGCCGGGCGACCGCCGGCAGGACGACCCTGTCCGCCGGAGCGACCCTGCTTGCCGCGCTCGCGCTCTCGGCCTACGTGCAGCCGGGCTCGCTGCTGCTCTCGCTCGCGACCACGGTCGGGGTGGCGACGGTCCTCAGCGTCGTGGTCGCAGTTGGAGCCCTGCCCGGGTTGCTGACACTGCTCGGCCCGCGGGTCAACGCCGGCGCGATCGGCGCCTCGCGAGGGTCGCACTCGCGGGTGGCGGCGATGGCCGCCGGCGCGCTGCGCCGCCCCGGGCTCGCCGCGATCCTGATCGCAATCCCGCTGCTGCTCCTCGCCGCGCCGGCGATCGGGCTCAGCACCGCCGCCCCCGGGATCGACGAGCTGCCCGCCTCGAACGAAGCGAGGGAGAACGCGGAAGCGATTGATGCCGCCGTCGGCCCCGGCTGGGAAGCACCGTTCGTCCTCCTCGCGGCTGCACGCGAAGGCCCAATCACGACTCCGGAACGGCTCGCCCTGCTCAGCAGCTGGCAGCGCCGGATCGCCTCCCAGCCCGGCATCCGGGCGGTGATCGGGCCGGCGGCGGTCGCTCACGGCACCAGGCCTCTGCGCAATCTCGGCGAAACCTTCACCGCCCAGGGCCCAGGCGGGCCCGGTGACCTCGCGAAGCTCGGCCCGGGCCTGCGCCGGGCCGCTAACGCCGTCTCGCAGCTGCGCGGCGGCCTCGCCAAGGGCGCCGCGGGCAGCGCCCTGCTCAGCCTCGGGGCGGAACGGGCGAGCGAGGGGGCCGGGTTGCTGGCCGGCGGCCTCGAAAAGGCCGCCGACGGCGGCGAGCGCGCGAGCGGTGCGATCCACCGCCTCGGCGAGGGGTCGAAAAAGCTGGCCGACGCCCAGCGGAAGACGGCGGTCGGCAGCCTCGCCCTCGAGCTCGGCCTCCGCACCCTGCAGCCGAAGGTCCAGGACAACGCCCTCCATCGTTCGCGCGAACTCGCGACCCAGCTGGCCGAAGCGGCAGGCGAAGACCCCTCGCTGGTGCCGCAGGCGCGCCGCTCGCGCACACTTGCCCGGGTCATCGCCTCGGCGCGCGACGAAGTCCGCCGCCTGCACAGGATCGCCAACCAGGTCAACAGCGCCCTGAACCGCCTCTCCGAAGGGGGCGGCAGGCTGGAAGAAGGGGTCGGGAAGCTCGAGGGCGCCTCGGAAGGGCTCACCGGCGGGCTCGCCCGGCTCGGGTCCGGCGCCGAGCGGCTCGCCAACGGGCTCACCGCCCTCCAGGGCGGCGCCGGCGCACTCCAGCAAGGCCTGGCCGAAGGGTTCCAGCGCTCGCGACCGCTCGAAGTGGGGCTACGCCGCTCGAGCGTCCGGATCTCGGCAGTGGCGAACCCCCTTGCCCGGGGTGCACGCCGGCTCCACCGCAGCTCGCCGGGGCTGTTCAACTCCGGCTACTTCGTCCTCTCCGCACTCGAAGGCGCCTCCTCGCGCCGCCAGCAGCTCGCGGGGGAGGCGGTCAGCGTCAACGGCGGCGGTCAGGCGGCGCGGATGCTCGTCATCCCGGACTACGGTCTCAACAGCGCCGAGTCGCGCCGGGTCGGCGACGCCCTCAGCAGGGACGCCGACAGCATCGCCCGCCAGGGTGGGCTCGAAACCGGCCTGACCGGCGGAGCGGCGGTCATCAACGACTACGGCGAGGTCACCCGGGCCCGGATCCCGCTCGTGGTCGGAGCCGTCGTCATAGCCTGCTTCCTGATGCTCGTGCTCATCCTTCGCGCACCGCTGCTCGCGGCGATCGCCGTCGTCCTCAATCTCGGCTCGGTCGCGGCCGCGATCGGCGTGATGGCGCTGATCTGCCGGATCCCGGAGGGCTACCCGCTCGGCGGCCACCCCTACGTCGACACGGTCGGCGCGGCGGCGATATTCGGGGTCACCTTCGGGCTCTCGATCGACTACGCGGTGTTTCTGCTCGCGCGGATGCGCGAAAGCTACGAGCGCGACGGCGACAACCGGGCCGCGATCGAACACGGCCTGCAGCGGACCGCGTCGGTCATCACCGGAGCGGCGGCGATCATGGCCGCGGTCTTCGTCTCTTTTGCCGCCGCCCCGGTCGCGACGGTCAGCCAGATGGGCGTCGGCCTGACCGTCGCGGTGCTCCTCGACGCGACCGTCGTGAGGATCGTCCTGCTGCCGGCGCTGATGCTGATTTTCGGCGATCGGGTCTGGCATACGCCCCCGTGGCTGGACCGGCTCCTACCCCCGCAAAGCCGCCCCCAGAGCGCAATCTGAGGACAAACACGTACCGCCCCTGGCCGCCCGAGGCGGTACAGTTCAGACGACGTCGACATGGACGTCAACAGGGAATAAGAGGGGAACAGATGGGTCGAGTTGGAGGGCGTGCCGTGTGGGCCGTATTCGCGGTAGCGCTTGTGGCAGGCGTCATCGGGGGAGGCGCCCAGGCCGACGAAATACCGACGAGCACGGCGACGACCGAAGGGCCGTCCCGAACCGAATACGTGGCGCAGCTGGAGGCGATCTGCAAGCCCGGCGCGAAGGCGACCCAGAAGGCCATGGACGGGGTCCGCGACGACGTCCACAATCCGAGCCGGATCCCGGCCGCCGCCAAGAAATTCTCGAGGGCGGCGTCGATCTTCGGCGGCACGATCAACAAGATCTCCGACGTCCCCCGCCCGACCTCCGACGAGTCGCGGCTGAAGAAATGGTTCGGTTACCTCAAACGGCAGGAGCAGTACCTGCACGAAATCGCCTCGCAGCTGAAGGCCGACCACACGATCAAGGCCCAGCGGCTGACGGCGCGGTTCATCCATCACGGCAACCTCGCCAACAACGTCACCCTCGCTTTCGGCTTCAACTACTGCAGCTTCAGGTTCTCGAGGTTCGGTTGAGATGAGGCGGCGGTCCCGGTTCGCCGTGGCCCTGATCGCATTGGCCGTCCTGGCGATGTTGGCGGTGCCGGCCGCCGCCGAGCGCACCCAGAGCGGCAACCTGATTGTTTCGCTGGACGGCGGCATCAGCCCGCGGAAGCTGCCGCGGCACGAACGGGCTCCCGTCGCGGTCCATCTCGCCGGGGGGATCCACACCTCCGACAGTTCGCCGCTCCCACGCGTCGACAGGCTCAAGCTCGAACTCGCCTGGCGCGGGCTGCTGTTCACGAGGGGCCTTCCGGTCTGCCCTCAGGTGCGGCTGCGGGGAATCGACAGCCGCCAGGCGCTCGCCTCCTGCGGCGGCGCGCTGGTCGGGCGTGGAGCCCTCTACGCGAAGATCTTCGTCCCGAACCAGGCCCCGTTCGGGATCCGCGCGAATCTGCTGGCCTTCAACGGCAAGACGAAGGTGGGGAGGCCCGCCGTCCTCGTCCACGCCTACACGACGGACCCGCCGGTCTCGTTCGTGATCCCGTTCGCCGTCCACCGCCAGAAGGGCGCATTCCGCACTGTCCTGGTGACGACCCTGAAACGATCGGTCGGGACCTGGCCGCACGTCTCCAGCTTCCGGATCCAGGTCGCCCGCAGCTTCCTCTTCCACGGGAAACGCCACAGCTACCTCAGCGCCTCCTGCCCGGTACCGCCGAAATTCACCGCCGGGTTCCTCTCCTTCGCCCGCGCCACGTACACCTTCGCCGGAGGCGAAGAGCTGGCGATCGAATCGGTCCGCAGCTGTCGCGCGAGGAAGAAAGGCGGTACGTCGAAGGCTCAAAGGCAGGTCGGCAGGGCAACCACGCCGCACCCCTCATTCCCCATTCACTAGCGGTTTTCGCTACGTCTCAGCACCCTCAGGACGACGGTCCGGTTCCCGATATTTGACTACAAGGTCCGTTTGTGTTCTTATATGCCCGTCTTTTTGCGAAAGGCGGGAGCGCCACATCTCTGGCTCTTTTGGCTGGCCTCGATAGGGGGCTCGATGGCCGTGCCCGCACGCGTGCCGGCGGCAGCAGGTTGGCTGGGCATGAACGATTTCTCGACGAGCTTGGAGCAATTGAAGGGCAGCGTGCGCGAGGCCTGCGTCGGTCAGGAGGAGTGGCCTGCGAGGATCGCCGCCGGGATCCGGGGCGCGGTCGATTTCTGCGTCTCCAACCCGGAGGCGGCCGAGGTCCTCGTGATCGATACGAAAACCGCGGACGGCGCGAGCGACTACCTCGAGATGGTCGACGGGTTCGCCGAGTTCATCGAGGACGAGGCGGGCTCGACCGAGCGCTCGGCCGGACCCGGCGACGAGGCCCTGGTCGGGGCGATCGCCTCGATCGTCGCGTACCACCTTCGCTCCGAGCGTCTCGATCGCCTCGAGGATGCGGTCCCTGAGCTCGTCTGTCTGGCCCTTCTGCCCTACCTCGGGTTTGAGGAGGCGAAGGGGTGGGCCGAGAAAGCGACAACCCCCGCCTGAGCAAAAAATAGAGGCGGTATGTTCGTGTCCGCAGAAAAGTGCCGGAAATCGCGCCGATTTGCGGCTTCCCCTTGACAAGTTGGTCCGTATCTGTTCTTATGGGACCTACCCGGGGCGAGCGTTTCCTGTCGCTCGCTTGCCCGGCCGAAATACGGCCGGGGCTTAGGTCGTCCCCTCCCCTGTGGGCACGGCCTTTTGGACTAGTCAGACATGGCCCGGGAAGGTCTTCCCGCCTTCTCGGGCCTGTCTGCATTCGCCGTCGAGGACAATTGCCGCGGTGGCCGACGACCTCCCGGTGATCCTCTTTCCCTCTGCGGCCGAGCTCGAGGCCTGGCTCGAGGATGAGCACGCCCGCTCGGACGGGATCTGGCTGAAGATCGCCAGGAAGGGCACGGGAGTCGAGAGCGTCACCCATGCCGAGGCCGTCGAGGTCGGCCTCTGCTTCGGCTGGATCGACGGCCAGGCACGGCGCCTCGACGACCGCCACTATCTGCAGCGCTTCACGCCGCGGCGCCCGCGGAGCAGATGGTCGCGCCTCAACCGGGAGCGCGTCGAGGCGCTCGATGCCGCGGGCCGGATGCGGCCGTCCGGGCTCGCTGAGGTTGAGGCGGCGAAGGCCGACGGGCGTTGGGACGCGGCCTACGAGCCTCCCAGCACCGCCGAGGTTCCGCCCGACCTCGAGCGCGAGCTGAAGCGGGACCGGGCGGCCCGCGAGGCCTTCGAGGCCCTCGACGGCGCCAACCGCTACGCGATCATCTACCGACTGAACGACGCGAAGCGGCCCGAGACGCGTGAACGCCGCCTGCGGAAATTCCTCGAGATGCTGAGGCGCGGGGAGCGGATCCATCCCTGAGGTGCTCCGCGTCGGACCGGTGGCCGGTGTCGGTGGCGTCGGTTAGGGTCGTCACGACCACTCCCGAAGGGAACGGAGCCGCATGGCCTACGAGATGAACATCCGTGGCACCCAGGACAAAGTGAAGATCCGGAGTCCGTGGGCGGCGGCGCTCCTGCCGTTCGTGACCCTCGGCATCTACCACCTCGTCTGGTGGTATCGGATCAATCGCGAGATGCGCGACTACGGCCAGGCGAAAGGCTATGACCTCGGCCAGAACCCGACCAACTCGGTTCTCGCGCTGTTTCCCGGGGGCCTCATCATCATCCCGGCGATCGTCACCTACTGGCGCGGGACGAAGCGGGCCCAGGGGGCGTCGAGCGTCGCCGGGCAGGAGCCCCTGAACGGGTGGATCGCGATCATCCTCTACCTGATCCTCTCGCCAGGCCTGTGGGCCTACATCCAGATCTCCCTGAACAAGGTCTGGGAGGCCGAGGCCGAGCCGGTGCCGGGCGGCGAACTGCCGCCTCCCCAGAAACGGGACGCGACACCGCCGCCGCTTGAGCCGCAGCCCGAGGGACAGGCCGCGGAGCCACCGGCCCCCGCGGGTGAGCAGCCACCGCCGCAGGGTGAGCAGCCACCGCCGCAGAGCGAGCCACCGCCCGGCTCAGGTTCCTAGCAACCGCTGCTTGACGCGTCGGGGCAGGCGATGTCTCCTTCAGTCGCGCGGATGTCGACGTAGTAGACGCTGGGAGCAGTCAAACTCCCAGCGGTGGACCGAGCGCTGCTGACCAAGTCCCTCGCCGACGCAGGCGAGCCGTCCTACCGCGCCTCCCAGGTCTGGGAGTGGGTCGCGCGCGGGGCGCGCGACTACGGCGAGATGACCAATCTGCCGGCCGACCTCCGCGAGCGGCTGAGCACCGACGTCCCGCTCTCGACGCTCAGCCTCGAGGCCGAGGCGCGCTCCGACGACGGCACGGTCAAGGCCCTCTTCGCCACCGCCGACGGCCGGCTGCTCGAGGCGGTCCTGATGCGCTACCGCGATGGCCGGCGGTCGGTCTGCCTTTCCTCGCAGTCGGGCTGCCCGCTGACCTGCACCTTCTGCGCCACCGGCCAGATGAGGTTCGGCCGTAACCTCAGCTCGGACGAGATCCTCGACCAGGCCCTCCACTTCCGCCGGGTCGAAGCGATCGACCACGTCGTCTTCATGGGGATGGGGGAGCCGATGATGAACATCGAGGCCGTGCTCGCGGCCTGCGAGCGCCTCCCCGACGTCGGCGTCACCCACCGCCGCACGGCGATATCCACCGTCGGCTGGGTGCCGGGGATCGATCGCCTCGCCGAGTGCGAGCTGCCGATCAGGCTTGCCCTCTCCCTGCACGCGCCCAACGACGGCCTCCGCTCGCAGCTGATGCCGGTGAACGACCGCTATCCCCTGGCGGAGGTGCTCGACGCCTGCCGGCGCTACCGCAGCCGCCATCGCCGCAAGGTGTTCGTCGAGTACGTGATGCTGGCCGATGTCAACGACCACCCCCAGCACGCCCGGGAGCTGGCGTCGCTGCTCGACCCCCGCGCCTACAAGGTGAACCTGATCCCCTACAACCCGACCGGCGCCTACGACGGCTCCTCGCCGGAGCGGATCGAGCGATTCCGGGCGATTCTCGCCGAGCACCACCTCGGTGCCACCGTCCGCCTCACCCGCGGCCGCGACATCGCCGCAGCCTGCGGGCAGCTTGCGGCAACGACTGGCCAGCCAGCCAACTAGGATGCCGTCGATGAGCGCGGACCGCAGAGACGAGGTCTCGTGATGGCGACCGATACCGCGACGCCCGCCGAGGTGACCCCCCCGCATGGGAGTGTCGAGCGGCCGCCACGCATGTCGCAGAACCCCCTGCGCCGCGTCGGCGGCGACCTGGCCGCCGAGTGGCGGGCGCGCGGCAAGTTCCCGCCCGGCGACCTCGATCTCAGCATCCTGCGGACCCACAAGATGGCGACCGACCCGCTGCCGGTCCTGCTCAGCGCCTACGAACGCTTCGGGCCGGTCTTCACCCTGCGCCTCCTCCACAGCCGGGTCGTCTTCCTCCTGGGGCCGGAGGCGAACCACTTCGTCCTCGTTTCCGGCGCCGACAACTTCCACTGGCGCGAGGGCAGCTTCGGCGACCTGATCCCGCTCCTCGGCGACGGGCTCCTGACCATCGACGACGGCTATCACGACAAGGCGCGAGCGACGATGATGCCCGCCTTCCACCACGACCAGGTCTCGGCCGCGGTCGATGCGATGGCCGCCGAGGCGGCGCCGCTGATCGATTCGCTGCGGCCCGGCGAGGTCGTCGACATCTACGAGTGGATGCGCAACCTGGCGATGCGGATCGCGATGCGCGCGCTGCTCGGGCTCGATCCCGACGAGGCCGGCAAGGGCGCCGCCGCGGCCGAGCACTTCGAGCGCGCGCTCGAGTTCTACGGGATCGAGTTCGCCGCCCGCTTCCTCCGCGGCCCGGGCTCGCCGTGGCGGAAGATGATCGCCGCCCGCAGGGTCCTCGACGAAATCGTCTTCGGTGAGATCGCCGAGCGCCGGCGGACGCCGGAATCGGGTCGTCGCGATGTCCTCAGCCTGCTGCTGGAAGTGCGCGACGAGGCGGGCCAGGGGTTCACCGATCGCGAGGTCCGCGACCAGGTGATGACGCTGATGTTCGCCGGTCACGACACCTCGACCTCGACCCTCACCTTCATGATGTACGAGCTCGCCAAGCGCCCGGACGTGATCGAGAAGCTGGTCGCCGAGCAGGATGAGGTCCTCGGGGGGGACGTTCCGGACATGGAGAAGCTCGAGCGCGAGATGCCCTACCTCGAGATGGTGCTCGACGAGGTGCTGCGGCTCTACCCGCCCGCCTGGATCGGTCCGCGGCGGGTGATGAAGGACTTTGAGTTTGCCGGCCACGGGGTGCCGAAGGGGGCCTACTTCGCCTACTGCTCCTGGGCGAGCCACCGTATCCCCGAGTTCTTCCCGGAGCCCGAGGCGTTCATCCCGGAGCGCTTCACCCGCGAGCGCAAGGCGGCGCTGCCGCGGGGCGCGTACGTGCCGTTCGGCGGCGGCCGGCGGATCTGCATCGGCAAGCGTTTCGGCCAGACCGAGGTGAAACTGGTGGCGACGATGCTGCTCCAGCGCCTTCGCCTCGACGTGCTGCCGGGCCGGACGATGAGCGTCCGCCAGATGCCGACCCTCTCGCCGAAGGGCGGCCTGGCGATGCGGGTGCTTCCCCGGCTCTGACGCAATAGGGTCGATCGGGACGAATCGACCAACCGCTTCGGGAAGGGGTTGCTGCATGGGTTTGGACCAGAGCAAGGCCGGCCAGCACATGGCCGAACAGATGGAGGCGATCGAGGCCGACTACGCCAACCGCGAGGGCGACTGGGAGATTGGTGACATCTGCACCATCGTCGAGGTCCGCGGTCCTGCCGGCGCCGAGGTCCGGATGCGAAGCAGCGCCACGTCCCCACACTCGACGCTGGGCCTGCTCAAATTCGCCGAGATCTTCGCGATCAGCCAGGTCACCCGGGGCGGCGACGCCTGACGCCGCCCCGCGTTGCCGAGCGCAGCGCACCGACGGGGGATTGACCGGGTTGCTACAGGGTAGTCGTCCACGAACTTCGTCCGAGGAGGCAGGAGGATGCATCGTTCGTTGAATTCTCGCTCGCGCGCGCTGGCGATCGGAGCCATGGCGGCCCTGATCGCAGTAGCCCTCGGGGCCGTTGCCCTCGCCGCCGGCGGGGCCCACAGCTCGAGGGCGAAGGTCAGGATCAAGTGTCCGCGCACGGTCAGGACGGGCCAGAGGGTCACCTGCAGGGTGTTCGGACGCCTGCCGCGCGGTCCACGGGGACCGCAGGGCGCAAGGGGCGCACGTGGCCCGGCGGGGCAGAGGGGCAAAACCGGCAATCGCGGGCCGACCGGTCCGGCCGGCGTATCCGCCTACCAGGTGGTGAACCAGGTCTTCAGCTCGGTCTCGGTCCCGAAAAGCGAAGGATCCCGTGGCCTCAGCGCCGTCCAGACCGTCTTCTGCCCGTCCAACAAGCGGGTGATCGGTGGCGGCACCGACCTCGGCTCGAACGAAGGGCAGGCGGCCGCGCAGCGCGACGTCTCGGTCTCGCTCAGCGGGCCGAACGGCGCCGGCACCGGCTGGTCGGTCCAGCTTTTCAACGCGTCGACGAGCGAAGACCACTCGATCGACCTGCGCGCCTTTGCCATCTGCGCCCGCGCCGGCTGACCCCCACGACAGGACCCGCCGGCCTGAGGCTCACTTGATGAAGAGCATCTCCTCGTACTTCGGCAGCGGCCAGAGGTCGTCGGCGACGACCTTCTCGAGCTTGTCGGCGGCCTCGCGGACCGCGCTCATCGCTGCGATCTGCTTGTCGCGGGCGTGCTCGGCCAGCTCGAGGCCCTCGAGGGGGCCCGGGTAGGCGTTCGCCGCCTCCAGATCTGCCAGTGAGTTGTCGAGCTCGCCCAGCAGCTCCCTGACCTCGACGGCGACGCCCTCGGCCGCGCCGGACTCGTTGATCAGCGCCAGGTAGCGCAGGGCGGCCGGCAGGATCATCGTCTTCGCGATCGACTGCGTCGTCTCGGCCTCGATGTTGGCCCGGATCACGTACTGCTCCACCCAGACCTCGTAGCGCGACTCGAGCTCACGCTTCGAGAGGACGTCGTAGTTCTCGAACGCGGCAACCGTCTGGTCACTGAGGATCTCCGGCAGGGCTTCGGGCGTCGTCCGCAGGTTCTTAAGCCCGCGCTTCTCGGCCTCGGCGTGCCACTCCTCGTCGTAGTTGTCGCCGCTGAAGCAGACCTGTTTGTTCGCTTCGTAGGACTGCTTGACCAGATCGATCACCGCCTCGGCCATCTCGGTGCCGCCGTTCATCCTCTCCTCGAGCTGGCCGGCGAGCTCGTCGATCGCCTCGGCGACGATCGTGTTGAGGACGGTGTTCGGGAACGCGAGCGACATGCTCGACCCGAGCGCCCGGAACTCGAATTTGTTGCCGGTGAAGGCGAACGGGGAGGTGCGGTTGCGGTCGCCGCCGTGCATCGGCAGCGCCGGCAGCACCTCCGCGCCCAGCTCGAGGAACGACGCCGGCGTGTTCGGGTCGCCTTCGCCGGTCGCGATCGCCTCGAACGCCTTTTCGAGCTCGGCGCCGAGGAAGATCGAGATGATCGCCGGCGGCGCCTCGTTCGCTCCCAGCCGGTGGTCCTGGCCGATGCTCGCGACCGAGGCGCGCAGCAGGCCCTGGTGCTTGTTCACCGCCTGGATCACCGCCGCGCAGAAGAACAGGAAGTGGACGTTCTCGGCCGGCGTGTCGCCCGGGTCGAGCAGGTTGGCGCCGGTGTCGGTCCCCATCGACCAGTTGTTGTGCTTGCCGGAGCCGTTGACGCCGGCATACGGCTTCTCGTGCAGGAGGCAGACCAGCCCGTAGCGGCGGGCGACGCTTTCCAGAACCTGCATCGTCAGCTGCTGGTGGTCGGAGCCGACGTTCGAGTTCTCGAAGATCGGCGCGATCTCATACTGGTTCGGCGCGACCTCGTTGTGCCGGGTCTTGACCGGGATCCCGAGCTTGCGCATCTCGAGCTCCGACTCGAGCATGCAGGCCAGGATCCGCTCCGGGATCGAGCCGAAGTAGTGGTCGTCGAGCTCGTGCCCCTTCGGCGGCTTGGCGCCGAAAAGGGTGCGGCCGGTCGCGATCAGGTCAGGGCGCTCAAAGAAGTACTGCTCGTCGATCAGGAAGTACTCCTGCTCGGGCCCGACGGTGGTGAAGACGCGCTTGCTCGCCTCGTCGCCGAGCAGCCGCAGCGCCTTGATCGCCGAGCGCGAGAGGGCATCCATCGACCGCAGCAGCGGGATCTTCGCGTCGAGCGCCTCGCCGGTCCAGGAGGCGAATGCGGTCGGGATGCAGAGCAGGGCGCCGTTCGGGTTCTCGAGGATGAACGCCGGCGAGGTCGGGTCCCAGGCGGTGTACCCGCGCGCCTCGAAGGTGGCGCGGACGCCGCCGGTCGGGAACGAGGAGGCGTCGGGCTCACCCTGGATCAGCTCCTTGCCCGAGAAGCCGGCGAGCGACTCGCCCTCGCCCGTCGGCTCGAAGAACGAGTCGTGCTTCTCGGCGGTCGAGCCGGTCAGCGGCTGGAACATGTGGGTGAAGTGGGTGGCGCCGTTCTCGAGCGCCCACTCCTTCATCGCCTCGGCGACCGCGTCGGCCAGCTCGGCGTCGAGGCTGCCGCCGCCCTCGAGCGTCTCCTGCAGCTTCTCGAAGGCCTCCGCGGGGAGCCGTTCGCGCTGCACCGCGATCGAGAAGACGTTGGCGCCGAACGGGTTGTTCTCCGGCACGGTCAGGTCGAGCGCCCCGAGGGCCTCTCCGTTCGAGCTCCACTGCGCTGCAGTCACGTTCTGCTGGCGGATACGAGTCATCGCTTAGGCCTTCTCCCACTGTCGAGCGCCCGTCGGGCGGGCGCGAACGAATTTCCTTCCTTGATCCCTTTCGAGGAGCCAGAGCAGCCTAATGGCCACGGGCGGTTGATGCCTTTGTACTGCGGTACAAGGTTGGCCCGCGGGCCTTGTCCCATCTGGCGTCAGCGCAGCGGGCGCCTGAGGCTGGTGACGAGCCGTTCGAACGCGTCCTGGTCGGGCTGGATCGGCGTCCCCCGCCGTTTGACGACGAGCCAGGTGAGGGCGGTCGCGACGACCAGGCCGCCGACCCCGAGCAGCAGGAAGGCGGCCTCGCTGTCGATTTCGCCGATCATCCAGGTGAAGTTCATCCCGAAGAACCCGCTGATGAAGGTCAACGGCAGGAAGATCGTCGCGACGACGGTCAGCCAGTAGATCGTCTCGTTCATGCGCAGGTCCATCACCTGCGCCAGCGAGTCGGCGCCGGCGTCGATGCCGTCGATCAGCCGGTTCAGCTGGTCGTGGATCCGTTCGAAATAGCGTTCGTTGTCGGCGACGAGCCCCCTGACCTGGCCGATCTCCTGGCCGATCCGCTCGAACCTTCCCCGCAGCGGCCCGAGCCGGCGCCGCATCCTCGTCAGCCGCAGGCTGATCACCCGCAGCGTCCCGGCGCGCACGCGCGCGTTGCCGGTGTCGCCGGCCATGATCTGTAGGCCCTCGAGGGCCAGCTCGATCGAGCCGAGCGCGTCGAACGCGGTTGCCACCATCGCGTCGAGGACGACGTAGACGACGTACTGCTCGCTGCGCCCCTCGGGGCTGTAGCTCGGCAGCGTCTCCGGCAGCGAGAGCGGCTCGCGGTGGACGGTGAGGATGAAGTCGCCGTGGACGAGGATGTTGACCTCGATCGCTTCGACCAGGTCCTCGTCGTCTTCGCCATCGTCCTCTCCTTCCGCCGGCTCGATATAGCAGTGAAACGGGAAGACGACGTGATCGGCGTCGGCGTGGAACTTCTGCCCCGGCCCGCTGACGTGGCCGAAGGTGAGCAGCGGATGGAGGGCATGCGAGGGGAGGCCGAATGCCCCGCCGATCTCCGCTCCCCCGTGCTGTTCGACGCAGACGTCCGCCCAGAAGAAGCGCCCGTCGGAGCGCAGTCGCGCGATCCGCTCGCGCTCCTCCGCGCCGAGCCCCTCGACGATCTCGCTCATCGGGGACGAGGCTAGAGTCGTCCGAGGACGAGACGCCGTAATTGCTATTCGAGCGCCGTCGGGTCGGGCACGGCGTCGGCGGCGACCAGCGATCCCATCAGGACCCCGAGCAGGAGGTCGCGGAGCTCCTCGCGGGAGATGTCGCGGTGCTCGATCCAGTTCAGGCAGGCGCCGTCCATGAACCAGAGCCAGCCATGGACCGCGACCCTGGCCTTGGCCGGGGGGCCGTCCGGGTAGAGGCCGTCGAGGATCCGCTGGGCCGTCCTCTGCCGTACCTCGTGGACCAGGTCGCGAACGTCGGAGACGCTGGTGGCGCTGTCCATCAGATTGCGATAGGCGCCGGCGTTGTCGTCGATCAGCGCCAGGAAGGCATCGAGGCTGCTGCGCAGCTGCTCGAGCGGCGGCAGGTCCGGGTCGGGCTCGGTTCGGGCGCGGAGCTCCTCGGCCCAGGCGCTGAGGGTTGCCTCGAAGTAGGCCCGCTTGCCGGGGAAGTAGTGGTAGAGGAGCGCCTTCGAGATCCCCAGCTCGCGAGCTATCCGGCTCATCGAGAGCTCGTCGTAGGAGTGGCGGGTGAAGAGATCGGCGCCCTGCTCGAGCAATTGGCGACGGCGCTCCTCGACGTCGAGTCGGCGGTAGGCGGGGCCACTCATCGCCCCCGATTCTACACCGTGTTGACCGACGGTTGACAAGCTTGTTAGGGTTATCGACCATCGGTCAACAAGCCACTGGAAGGACCTCCGATGTCTGAGCCCCGATTGGACCACCTCGAACGACGACTTTCCGACTTGACCTCCCGGCTGGAGTGGGTCGAAGGGCAGATGCGGCCGCGGCGCCAGACCCCGGCGGCGCCGCCGCCACAGGTCCCGCCGCCGCCGCTGCCGGAATCGCCGCCGCGGCGGGAGCCCGTCCGCTCCGCACCGGCCGCGTCCGGTACCAGCTTCGAGGAGGTTCTCGGCGGCCGGGTCCTCGCCTGGATCGGCGGCCTCGCGATCCTGCTCGGCACCGTCCTCTTCCTCGGCATGGCGATCAGCCACGGCTGGATTGACGAGCCAACCCGGACCGTGCTGGCCTTCCTCGGCTCGACCGCCCTCCTCGTCGCCGGCGTCTGGCTCCACGAGCGAGGTGGGAGGTTCGAGGCCGCACTGGCTGCCGTCGCAAGCGGGGTCTCCGGCCTCTTCGCGACGATCGTCGTCGCGACTCAGGTCTACGACCTGATCGCGCCCGGCGTGGGGCTCGCGATGGCGGCGCTGGTGGCCGCGGTCAGCTTCGCGATGGCGGTTCGCTGGTCGGCGCCGCTCATCGGCGCTCTCGGGACACTCGGGGCGCTCGCAGCGCCGATGCTGGCCGGGGTGGGGACGTCAGGGGTCTCGATCGCCTTTGTCGCGATCGCCCTCGCCGCCTCCTCGGCGATCCTGGTCTGGCAGCGGTGGAACTGGCTCGCTCTCGGCGCCTTCCTCGTGTCCGCGCCGCAGCTGATCGCCTGGGTCGTCGAGGCCCGCGCGGATCAGCTCGCGCTGACGCTCGCGGTGGCCGTCGGATTCTGGGTCCTCTACGCCGCGGCTGCCTTTGGCCACGAGCTCCGCGTCCGCGGCGAGCGGCAGCTGCCGATCTCCTCTTGGCTGCTGCTCTTCGCAAGCACCGCGATGCTCACCGCGCTCGGCTACTTCATGCTCGAATACCGCGAGGAGCACAGCCTTGCGGTCGCCTGGCTCCTCGGTGTCTCCGGCTCCCAGATCGCGTTCGGCGCCGCCGCCCTGAGGCTGAGGATCCATCGCGAGATCGGCTCGCTGCTGATCGCCCTCGGGCTCGGCATCTCCGCGCTCACATTCGCGGCGGCGTTCGACGGCCCGGTCCTGGTCATCGGCTGGGCGGTCGAGGCGATCGTTCTCGCCTATCTCGCCACGGGCGCCGACGACACTCCGTCCGACTCGCTGTCCAATGCCGAGCGGCTGGCGATCGCGTCCGCCGGCCTCCTGGGCGCCGCGTTCGGCCACGTGCTCCTGTTGGAGGCGCCGCCCACGGCATTGTTCGACGGGGTCGAAGACCTCCGTGCGGCGCTGCTCGGGATCGGTGCGTCCTCCGCGGCGGCCGTCGCCTGCGCGCTCCTGGCGCGAAGGACCCAGCCGCTCGCTGCGCAGGTCGCGGGATTCGCCGGCGCGGCCGGGCTCGTCTACCTCGGCTCGGTCGCGATCGTCGACACCGTCGGCGTCACCGCCAGCGGGGAGGCGCGCCAGGCCGGGCAGGTCTGGCTCTCGGCCTTCTGGGGCGTGACCGGCCTCGGGGCAATCCTCTACGGGCTCCTGCGGCGCATCCCCGACGTCCGACTCGGAGGGCTGGCGCTGCTAGCGCTCGCGATCGGCAAGGTCTACATCTACGACCTCTCCGAGCTCGACGAGCTGGCGCGCGTCCTCTCGTTCGTCGCCCTCGGGCTGCTGCTCCTGGTTGGCGCCTTCGCCTATCAGCGGCTCCGGGTCGGGGCCGACGAGGTCGAGAATGACGTGGTGCCGCGATGAGGCGCGCCGCGGCCGTCACCGTTGCCCTCGTTGCCCTCGTTGCCCTCGTTGCCCTCGTTGCCCTCGTGGCCCTCGTGGCCCTCGTCCGGGTCGCGCCCGCGGACGCGGAAACGCTCGATCTCTCGGGCTTTCGCCATGAGCGGGCGCTGCGCGGCATCCACGGCGGGCCGGCGCTGATGGAGCCGGACGGCCCACTCTTCGCCGGCGCCCGTCCCCATTTCGGGGATCTCCGCGTCCTGGACGCTGAGGGCAGCGAGGTCCCCTGGCGTACCGCGCCGCCTGACCTCCGAAGCCCCCCGATACGACGGTCTGTGTCAACGATGAGGCGGCGTGAGGTGGGGGCCCGCACCGAGATCACCATCGACCTCGGTGTGCGCGGCATCCCGGTGGACGAAGTGCTGGTGAGCTCGGCGACCCGCCGCTATGAACGAAGGGTTGTGGTCTCGTCGTCGAACGACGGCCGGCGGTTCAGGCGGATCGCCGTATCGCGCATCTCACGCTTCGGCGGCGAGAAGCACCCGGCGATCCCGATCTCGACCCGCGAGCGATTCCTCAGGATCGAGGTGGAGAACGGGGACGACCACGCGCTGCGGATGATCGAGGTCAGGGCGATCGGCCACAGCCGCGTGCTTCTGCTCGAGGGCGGGCACCCCGGCCCCTACCTGGTGCTTTACGGCAACCCGAGCATCCCTCGCCCGCGCTATGACTTCGCCCGGATTCCGGTCCCCGCTGCGGAGCTCCGCCGGGCGGAAGAGGCACGCCTCGGCCCGGTGCGGCCGAACCCCGACTACGTGCCGCCAGGACCGCGGCCGGACACGCGCTCCTTCATCGCACGGCACGACGACCTCGTCACCGCTGCGCTCGGGCTGGCTGCGATCGCGCTCGGCGGCGCCGGCCTGCTCGCCCTGCGGCGGCCCCGGCGCTCCTCGGAGGATGACTCGAGACCGCGGAGTCGGCCCAGCGGATAGCCTCCGGACCCCGCGCTGCGGGCCGCATCGCAAAGCCAATACTCCGGAGGACCCACCCACATGTTCGTTTCCAAGGCCGCCGTCGTCGGCGGCGGCACAATGGGCGGCGAGATCGCGCAGGCGATCGCCACCGCCGACATCCCGGTCGTCGTCAAGGACATCGACAAAAAGTTCGTCGACGCCGCGATCGAGAAAGCGCGGGCGATCACCGAGGGCAAACTCAAGCGGCTGGTCGAGAAGGAGCGGCTGACCCAGGAGGAGGCGGATGCCCGGCTCGACGAGGTCCTCGGCCGGATCGTCGGCACGACGAGCTACGAGGAGTTCGCCGACGTCGACTTCGTGATCGAGGCGGTCCCGGAGAAGATGGAGATCAAGCAGGCCGTCTTCCGCGAGCTCGACGCGGTCACTCCCGGCCACGCGATCCTCGCCTCGAACACGTCCTCGCTCTCGATCACCGAGATCGGCGAAGCGACCGGGCGGCCGGAGAAGGTCGTCGGCTTCCACTTCTTCTACCCGGCGTCGGTGATGCCGCTGATCGAGGTGATCGTCGGCGAAGAGACCTCCCAGGAGACCGCGACCGCGGCCTACAACTTCGCCCAGGCGATCCGTAAGCAGCCGATCGTCTGCGGTGAGGTCCCCGGCTTCGTCGTCAACCGCGTCCTGATGGCGACGATGGGGGAGATCTGGCGTGCCCAGGAGGATCAGGGACTCTCGATCAAGGCGATCGACGAGGCGATCCTCGGCGCCAACCTCGCCCCGATGGGCCCGTTCTTCCTCACCGACCTGCTCGGTCTCGACGTCGCCCTCCACACCGCCGAACACCTCGCCGACTCCTACGGCGAGAGCTTCTACGTCCACAGGGGGCTCCAGCAGCTGGTCGCCGACGGCAAGCTCGGCGCCAAGAGCGGCGGCGAGGGCTTCTACAAGGACGGCGAGCAGACGATTCCCGGCGACGCCGATCCCGACCCCGACGAGCTGATCGCGATGTTCTCCGGCCGCGCCCTGATCGAGTCCTGCAGCCTGGTCGAAGAGGGCGTCTGCTCGGTCCGCGACATCGACGTCGGGATGATGGCCGGCTCCGGGCTCGACCCGCGCAAAGGTCTGCTGCCACCGTTCTGGCGCGCGGACGTCGAGGGGCTCGACGAGGTGCTGGAGCGGATCGAGAACCTCGAGGAGCGCTATGGCGAGCGCTTCGCGCCGCCGCTGCTGCTCAAGCGGCTGGTCGCCCAGGGACGCCTCGGGCTCAAATCGGGCCAGGGCTTCTATCCCTATCCGCAGCCCGACGACGGTGAGCAGGCGGAGACGGTCAAGCTCGAGACCCGCGACTCGGTCGCGATCGCCTGGCTCGCGAACCTGCCGATGAACGCGATCTCGCCAGACGTGATCCGGGACCTGAAGACGGTCTGGGAGCGGGTCAGGGCCGCCGACGGTGTGGGGGCGATGGTCGTCGCATCGTCGGTCCCGCTCGTCTTCTCGGCCGGCGCCGACATCAAATCGTTCACCCAGCTGGACGAATCGAGTGGGAAAGAGCTGATCGACTCGGCTCACGCACTGCTGCGCGAATTCGGCCAGGACCGGGTGGCGACAATCGCCGCCGTCAACTCGATCGCCTTCGGCGGCGGCTGCGAGCTGGCGATGGCATGCGATGTCCGGATCGCCGCCGAGGCAGCCGTCTTCGGCCAGCCCGAGATCAAGCTCGGGATCATCCCCGGGTTCGGCGGCACCCAGCGGCTGCCGCGGCTGGTCGGCCCCAACAAGGCGCTCGAGATGAATCTCATCGGCGACGCGATCCTCGCCGAGGAGGCGCTCGAGTTCGGGTTGGCCAACCGCGTCGTCCCCGACCACGAGCTGTTCGAGACGGCGCTGATGTGGGGGCGCAAGCTGGCCGCCCAGGCCCCGCTGGCCCGCGAGCAGATCAAGCTCGTCTCCGACGGCGCCGACCTCGACGAGGGAATCGAGGCCGAGAAGGGCGGCTTCGCCGCCGCCTTCGGCAGCGAGGACGCGAAGGAGGGCATCGCAGCCTTCCTCGGCAAACGCAGCGCCACGTGGAGCGGCAGGTAACAGTCCGGCCTGCCGAGCGGCTCGCGGAGCTGCTGCGGGAGTCGCGGTGCACGGTCGCCCTGACCGGCGCCGGCGTCTCGGTGCCTTCGGGGATCCCCGACTTCCGCACCCCGGAGACCGGGCGCTGGGCCAAGGTCGACCCGATGGAGGTCGCCCACATCGGCGTCTTCGAACGCGACCCGGCGCGCTTCTGGTCCTACTACCGGCCGCGGTTCCAGTCGCTCGGCGACAAACGTCCCAACGCCGCCCACGGGGCGCTGGCCGAGCTCGAGCGCCGCGGGCTGCTCGACGGCGTCATTACCCAGAACATCGATCGCCTCCACCGGGCGGCCGGCTCCGAGAACGTGGTCGAGGTGCACGGCTCGATCGAGACCTCCTCCTGCAGGCGCTGCGACGACTCGTACGGGATCGAGGAGGTCGAGGCGCTCTTCGACGATGAGGGCGTCGCCCGCTGTGCCGCATGTGGCGGGCCGGTCAAGCCCGACGTAGTCCTCTTCGGCGAGCTGCTGCCCGAGGAGGCGATGTGGCGGGCGCAGGAGCTGGCTGCCGCCGCCGACCTGATGCTCTGCGTCGGCAGCTCACTCGTCGTCCACCCGGTCGCCGGGCTGCCCGGGGTCACGCTCGCGAACGGAGGCCGGCTGGCGATCGTCACCAAGGGCCCGACCCCGTACGACGCCGACGCGGCGGTCCACCTCGACGGCGAGGTCGACGAGGAGCTCGGAGCCCTCGTCGCGGCCGTGGATTGATGGCGGTCGCGCCCCCCGACGCCGTCGTCTTCGACAACGACGGGCTGCTGCTCGACACCGAGTCGGTCTGGACCCGGGCCGAGCAGGACCTGTTCGAGCGACGCGGGCTCGAGTTCACTCCCGCCCACAAGCTGGAGCTGGTCGGGACGTCGGCCGAGATCGCCGGTGGAATCCTCGAGCGAAGGCTGGGGGAACCCGGCCGCGCTGCGAGCCTGATCGAGGAACTGAACGAGCTCGTCGTCGCCGAGCTCGAGCACGGGGTGGAGGCGATGGTCGGCGCCCGGGACCTGCTGCATGAGCTCGCCGCTCGCGGGACGCCCCTCGGTCTCGTATCGAACTCGCCGCTCGCGTTCGTCCGCCGCTCGCTCGAGATCGTCGGCTTCGCGGACCGCTTCGACGTCGTCGTCAGCGGCCATGAGGTCGCGGCGCCGAAGCCCGCCCCCGACCCCTACCTCGAGGCCTGCCGCCTGCTCGGGGTCGAGCCCGGCCCCGGCGTCGTCGCGCTCGAGGACTCGCCGACCGGCGTCACCGCCGCCCGCGCGGCCGGCCTGACCGTGATCGGCATCCCCTCGGTCGAGGGGGTCGCGCTGGAGGAGGCCAACCACATCGCGGGGTCGCTCCTCGACGACGTCGTCTCCCACCACTTGGTCCTCTGAGCGTCGCGGTGCACCGGGAGGTTGGATCGGCATGCCTCCGGACGGGCGGATACTCAAAGTGCCGGTCTGATTAGACCGGCACTTGTCCGGACGGGGGTATGCCGATTCAACCCCGCAATACCCTGCGGCGGCGGATGACCCGCTCGCAGATCTCGAGCAGTTCGGCGACGCTGCGCCGGCGCTCGGCGTCGAGCTCGCCACGCAGGGCCATGTTCGCGGCCTCGCCCGCCTCGGAGCGGCGCGCGGAAAGGGTCGCCATGTCCTCCGCGTGACCGGGGTCCACCAGGGCGCCCTGGAACTCGACCAGGAGCGCCTCGAGCCCGACCCGCAGCTGCAGCGCCGCCTCACGAGGGCGGTCGCCGTCGAGGTCGGCGCGGGCGCGGAGCAGCAGCGTCTCGCAGGCGTCGATCCGCTCGCGGCGGCCGAGCACCGCCGCGACCCGCTCCTGAGGGCGAAGCTCCTGCTCGCGGCGCCGGCGGCGCGAGGCCGGGGCCCGGATGTCGATGTCGCGGGCGAGGGTGAATCGGCCCGCGGCGACCTCGTCGCCACTTCCGATTCCGATCCGAACCCTGAGTGCGGCCTCCGGCGCCAGCTCGCCGCCGTGCGGGTCGGCGGCGGCGGCCGCGTTCGCGTGGAGGGCGCGGTTCAGCAGCGCGATCCCCTCCGCGACCAGCGCGTCGATCGAGATCTCCTCGGCCAGCTCTGCGTCGAGCCAGGCCGCTGCCTCGGCGCCGGAGGCGAACGGGTGCTGGGCGCGGATCGCGGTGGCGCGGGCCAGCGGCACGGTCACCGGCTCGCCCTCGGGATCCGCCTCGCTTGGCCGGCGCCGGCGCCTTCCGGGGGGCGGGGGCGCGCCCAGGGTTTCGATCACCAGCACGCTTTGCGCCCCGCCCTCGCCGGCCTCCCGGGCCAGATAGCGGCCGTCGGCGACCGGCAGCGTCCCGGCGAACTCGAACTGCACGAATCCGAAGTGCTTGGTCTCCATGGGCCGGGTCAGCGGACCCGATTCTCCAGGATCCCGAGGATGCTCAGTCGCCGCTCGTGCCGCCGGAGCCGTTGGCCCGGCTCCTGTGATGCCTGTCGGGCAGCGCCGCTTTCGAGGGCTTGGTCGCTACTTCGGGGTTTTCGATTTCGTCGAGGCGATCGGTCAGCCGCAGCCACTGTTCCGGTTTCAGGATCGCGGCCCACTGCTGGCCGAACGGACCGCCCACCGGGTGGTAGCCGACGTGGACGTGGTCATAGTGGTCGGGGAGCGCGAAGCTCGTTTCGCCGGGCAGGTCCTCGAGCGAGATCACCTGGTGCGGGTGCATCGTCCCCTGCAGCTGGAGGACGTCGCGGATCAGTTCGTCGGTCAGGGTGCCGGGGCCCTGGTGGCCGGTCACCGGAACGCCGTTGATCGTCGCGATGTCGACCGCGTCGCCGGTCGAATGCTCAGACACGTAGCCGGAGGTCGTCATCAGGCTGTGGCCGCACTTGAGCGAGGTGATCGTCAGCTTGAAGCCCTTCGAGACCAGGTACTCGAGCAGCGCCAGGACGCGGCGGTCGATCTGGCCGGAGGCGATGTCGGCGCGCCCGCATTCGTAGATGTCGAGGCTCTGGTCGGCGAGGACGCGCCGCTGGAGCGCCCCCTTGGTCAGCAGCAGGACACCGGCGCCGCTCAGCCGCTCGCTCAGCGGGTTCTTGCCGTTGGCGCGGTAGATCGCGGTCGCCTCGAGCAGCTTCCAGCCGTCGAGGATCGGTTTCGGGTCGATCCGCGGGGCGCCGCGGCCGGCCGGACGGATCGAGAAGTTGATGTGGGGGTCGATGCCTTCCGAGGCCGCCCCGATCCGGGCCAAGACCGTCCCGGCTATAACCCTCGACCCGACCCTCAGGGTTCCGTCGGAGCCCTTTGCCCCCGCCTGGTCGACCCTTTCGTAGGCCTGGGACTGCTCGCGCTTCGGGGCGCGCTTCGGCAGCGCGAAAAGCCGCGGCCTGATGTTTTCGCTGTCGACCGGCACCTGGTGTTCCTTGCCGGTCGGCAGCACGACCGTCCGCTGCTTGCGGACGATCTGGCCCAGCTTGGCGTAGGTGTAGCGGTTGCCGTAGGCATCGCGGAGGACCACGTACCTGCCGAGCAGGTCGGAGTTTCCACTCTTGACGATGACGCCGTCGTTGACCGCGACCACCGGCGACCCCTTGGCGGCGAAGATGTTGATGCCGCGGCGCGTCGGGGAGGAGGAGATCACCGCGGCGGCGTTGCCGAATTCGTCGCGTTGCCGCGGGCTCGCCTGCCTGAGCGCCTCGCGGGTCGAGAGTTCGTCCGCGTAGCGGGCGTCGGCGGCGACCGGGAAGTGGGCGCCTTCGGTCAGGCCGGTGAGCGAGCCGACGAGGTCGGTCGGCAGCTTGCCGTAGGCACGGGCGTAGAGGAGGACCTCCTGGACGTACCAGTCGGCGTGGTTGTAGGCGAAGATCGCCTTGTAGAGGTCGTGGCCGGCGCCGGCGACCTTGAGGTAGTGGGCGGCGGCGCAGATCGCGTCGACCGGGTTGTACGGGTCCTCGCGCCCGTCGCCGTTCGCGTCGAGCCCGTACATCTGCCAGCTCGAGGGGAGGAACTGCATCCAGCCCATCGCCCCGGCGCTGGAGACGTTGAGGTTGGTCCCGAACGCGGTCTCGATTTTGTTGATCGCCGCCAGCACCTCCCACGGCACCCCGTACTCGGTGCCGCAGGCCTGGTAGATCGGCAGCAGGAAGGGCGGGATCTCGAACGAGTCGATGACGAAGTTGGGGACCCCGATCGGGGCCGGGCCGAACATCGCGAAGGTGGTCGTCGGGTTGGCCGCCGTCGGGGTGCCGCCCTGGTCGAAGGCGGCGCTGCCGCCGTCGCCGCCCTTCGCGGGCGGCTGCACGCCGCCGGTCGCCGGTGGCGCGGTGACACCGCCGCCGGCGCCGACCCCGGTGCCGGGGCCGGCCCCGTCGATGCTCTTGTTGCGGGTGACGCCGCCGGCTTCGGGAGCTTCGGCCGCGTTGAGGGAGGAGCCGCTTTCGACTCCGCTGCTCGGTTCGCTCGGGGTCGATTCAGGGGCGGGTTCCACCGGCGCGCCGGGGGTGGGGGAGGGCGAGGGAGCGGGGGCCGGTTCTGTCGGTTCGGTCGCTTCGGGCGCCTCTTCCGGATCGCCGGGTTCGGTGCAGTCGGGGTCTTCGAGATCGACGAGGCCGTCTTCGTCGTCGTCGAGTTCGTTCTCGCACTGGGGGACGACTTCGGTCGCTTCGGGGCTGAGCGAGGGAGGTGTGGCGACGGCGTCGCCGCCGCCCAGTTCCGACGCCGAGTCGGCGCCCGCCATGCCCACGCCCAGCGCCGTCACGACAGCGAAGCCGGCCAGGGCGATGATCAGTGCGAGCTTGTTTCTCATTCAGCGGCGCCTCAGATATGCGAACCCGCGGGCCAATGACCCCGGTTGTGTCCTCTCCCCACGCAAAAGACCCGGAAAAGCTACCCGCTTTAAAGGACCGTATGTCGCGACGCGCGGCGCCCCCAACATGGCCTTAATCAAGCCCCGATCTCGTCGCTGCCGCAGCCCACGTGGCGACGCAGGATTCCAGGCGTCGCGGATGCGCTGGTTAAGCTGGTGGCAATGCCGGATGAAGCAGAGGATCAGGAGGGCATCAGGGCCCGCAGCGAGCAGGCGATCGGCGACCTCGCTCAGGCCCTCCTCGACAGCGAGGTGCTGGAGAACGCCCTCGCGGCCGCATTCGGTGCCCGCGATAGGGCGGCCGAGGCCCAGCGCGCCGCGATGTCGGCCCTCAACCTGCCCTCCGCCGCCGACGTCGAGCGCCTCGAGCGGCGGCTGCGGTCGCTCTCGCGGCGCCTCGAGGAGGTGGAGGACCAGCTCGACGCGGTCGGTCGCGAGGTTGGGGACCTACGGCGCGAGCTCCGCAGCGCCGCGACTCCGGAGCGGCCCGCAAAAGCCTCAGACTAACCCTCTACTTTAGGTTGAGAGTGCCGCTGCGGCGGCGGTCCCGGCCCGTGTTGAGGCAGACTCGAGCGCCTCGTCGTCGAGCCGGCCGGATCCTGCCTCGGAGACGATCAGCACCGCCGCCGCGGCGACTCCGAGCTCGCGGCTTCGGGCCAGCACGGTGACCGTCTGCAGGTCCGCCGCCGCCGCCCCGTCGCCGGCCGAGACCGGGCCGACCGGGTGCGCGTCGAGGCTGGCGATCCGAACCGGCCTCACATCCTCGCCGAGCCTCTCACGCAGTCGCGCGAAGAGCTCGGGATCGGGCAGGACTGACATACCGCGCTGGACGCCGTAGGCCTCGGCGCTGCCGCCGCCGGCGAGCGCCTCCTGGACGAGGACGAGATCGCCGGCCTCAGCCTCCTGCGCGAGGGCGGTGCAGGTGCCGACCCGGATCGCCCGCCGCACCCCGAGCTTGGCGAGATCGGCTAGGACGATCGCCGCGCTCGGCCCACCCATCCCGGTCGCCTGGATCGTCAGGCCCCTCCCGGCCGACGTCTCCCCTGAGTAGCCCCACAGCCCGCGGGCGTGGTTGCTCATCCGCGGCTGCTCGAGCAGCTCCTGGGCGAGCAGCAGCGCCCTTCCGGGGTCGCCGACGAGAATCGCGTCGGCGGTGACGGGTGCGGTGGGGCGGAGTCGAGTGGGCATCCGGTTTCCGACCCTATGCCAATGGTGAGAATCGGCCGCCCCGCATTTGCTCCAGCGGTCCAAACACAGCCTGCCGGGCCGCTCCTACCTTGGATCCTCCAGCCAAATGCAAGGAGGGACGATGAAAAGAAGGCTTCTGATCGCCGCGCCGGCCGCCGCGATTGTCTCGCTGATCCTGCCGGGGATCGCCTTCGGCGCCGAACCGACGCCGATCCTGGACACGCCGGAAGCGAGCATCAACACGATGTGGGTGATCGTCGCCGGGATCCTGGTGATGTTCATGCAGGCCGGCTTCCTGCTGCTCGAGGTCGGGTTCTCGCGGGCCAAGAACTCGGGAGCAGGGGTGGCGAAGGTTCTGGTCAACTTCTCGATCGCTTCCCTCTGTTACTGGGCGGTCGGCTTTGCGCTCGCGTTCGGCGGCCTCGGAGAGATCGCCGGGACCCACGGCTTCTTCCTCAACGTCGGGTCCTCGATCGAAGAAGCGGGCAACTCGATCCCGTTCGTCTCGACCTATTCGATCAGCCCCGCAGCCTTCATGTTCTTTCAATTCGTCTTCTGTGCGGTCTCCCTGGCGATCGTATGGGGCGCGACGCTCGAGCGGATCAAGTTCAGCGCCTACCTGATCTACGCGGTGATCTTCAGCGCCGTGCTCTATCCGATCCTCAGTCACTGGATCTTCGGTGGTGGCTGGCTCCAGGCCAACGTCGGCATGCAGGACTTCGCCGGATCGACCGTCGTCCACCTGATCGGTGCGACCGGCGCCTTCGCTGCCCTGCTGCTGCTCGGCCCACGAATCGGGAAGTACGGCAAGGACGGCAAGCCGCGGGCAATACCGGGGCACTCGATGCCGCTGGTCGGGCTTGGAGTCCTGATCCTCTGGCTCGGCTGGTTCGGGTTCAACCCGGGCTCGACGCTGGGCGCGATCGGCGGGCGCTTCGCCGAAGTCGTCGTCGTCACCAACCTCGCGGCAGCGGCCGGAGTCGTCGCCGCCGTCGGGATGATGTGGCTGATCAAGAGGACGATCGACATCGGGATGGCCGGCAACGGCGCGATCGCCGGCCTCGTCGCGATCACGGCCCCCTCCGGTTACGTCGAGTACTGGGCGGCGCCGATCATCGGCGCGGTCGCCGGAGTCATCGTGGTCCTCGGCGTCCTTGCGATCGAGAGGGTGATCGACGATCCGGTCGGCGCAACCTCGGCCCATGGCCTCGCCGGCATCTGGGGGACGCTTTCCTGCGGGATCTTCACCTCGCCGCGGCTGGCCGGCCTCAACGAAGTCGGCGAACCGGGCCTCTGGTACAGCGGCTCTTTCCACCAGCTCGGGGCCCAGGCCCTCGGCATCGGAGTGGCGTTCGCCTGCGTGTTCTCCGTCTCCTACGGGGTCTTCCTCCTGATCAAGAAGACGATCGGGTTGCGGGTCACCCCCGAGGAAGAGGAAGCCGGCCTCGACATCTCCGAGCACGGCATGTATGGGTATCCGGAGCAATTCATCCCGCGACCGGAGTACTCGACCGGGATCGAGTTCGGCCCCGCGCCGCTGCCGTCGAACTCAGCACCGGCGGTCAGCCAGATGACGACATCCACCAAGACCGAGGGGGTCTGAGCGCATGAAGAAGATAGAGGCCTTCATTCGTCACGAGGCATTCGAGCCGATCAGGGCCGACCTCCTCGACAAGGGGTTCCCGAGCCTGTCGATCCTCGAGGCCAAGGGCTCGGGCCGCCAGAAAGGGATAGTCGAGCAGTACCGCGGCTCGACCCTGACGGTCAACGTCCGGCCGAAGCTCAAGATCGAGGTCGTCGTCGAGGACAAGGACAAATCCCTCGTCGTCGAGACGATCCTCAGGCACGCCCGCACCGGCGAGGTCGGCGACGGCAAGATCTTCGTACTGCCGGTGGAGGAGGCGATTCGCATCCGCACCGGCGAGGACGGGGAGCCGGTCCTGCAGACCCACTCGGAGGAGGAGATTCCCGCCTAGCGGCGGCCGCCGCCGGGCCGGACTAGGCTCGGCGGTCGATGACCGACACGAAGCGCATCTCGCTGGCGGAGGCGTCGCGGCGCTCGGGCGTCTCGACCGGCACCCTGAAACGGTGGGCGGCGGAGGGGATCGTCCCCGTCCGCCGCGGCCGCTGGACCGCCGCGGCCGCGGCCCAGGCCCGGGTCGTGGCGCGGATGCGCGAGCGCGGACACTCGCTCGAGGAGCTGAAGCAGGCGGGGCGGGAGGGCCGGCTCGCGTTCGGCTTTGCCGAGGAGCTCTTCCCCCGCAGCGATGAGCAGGTGACGATCGAGGACGTTGCCGATGAGATCGGCCTCGAGCCGGAGCTGATCGAGCGGATTCTGGTGATCCTCGGCACCCCTCTCGGGCGCCAGCGGCTGCTCGATCCGGAGGATGTCGCCGCGATGCGTCACTGCGCCCGGGTCCTCGACGCCGGCTTCCCGCTCGTCGCCTTCCTGCAGCTGGTCCGCGTCTATGTACAGGCGGTGCGACGGATCGCCGACGCCGAGGTCCGGCTCTTCCACCTCTACGTCCACGAACCGATGATCCGCGACGCTGTCCCCGAGCTCGAGATGGCGGAGGAGATCGGCGAGCTCGCCGGCGAAATCCTGCCGATGTCGACGCCGCTGACCGAGTACCTCCACGCCCGCTACCTGCGCTACTTCCTCGAGCAGGACGTCGTCGGCCACATGGAGAGCGAGCTCGGCACGTCCGGGTCCCAGGTCCACCACGTTCCGGTCACCCTCTGCTTCATCGACCTCACCGGATTCACCCGCTACACCGAGGAAGAGGGCGATCTCGAGGCGCTCGACGTCGTCGAGAACTTCGTCCGCACGGTTGAGGAGACGATGCCGCCCGAGGCGACGGTGGTGAAGACGATCGGGGACGAGGTGATGGTCGTCTCCCCCGACCCCGGCTCGCTGACCCAGTGGGCGGTCGGCCTCCTCGCCCGCTTCTCGGAGCGGCCACAGCCTCGGGTGGGAATCCACTACGCGCAGGCCGTCTACCGCGACGGCGACTATTTCGGCACCCACGTCAACCTCGCCCACCGCGTCGTCGGCCGCGCCCTGGCCGGCGAGGTGATGGTGACCGACTCCGTCGTCGGGAGCCTCGGCGAACGCGGGCTCGCCTGCGCGCCGATCGGCGAGGTCTCGCTGAAGGGGTTCCCGGAGCCGACCGAGCTCTACCTGGTCCGCTCCGCGGACGAATAGCACCGGCGTAGAGTCGGCCACATGGATGCCGACGGCTTGGTCGACGCGGTTCGCGAGGGGGGGCTGCTCGCCTCCGAGTCGACCGTCGTCGCGATGCTCTCCGGCGGGCGCGACTCGGTCTGCCTGCTCGACGTCGCGGTTCGTCTGCTTGGGACCGGGGCGGTCACCGCCCTCCATGTCAACTACGGATTGCGCGACGACGCCGACGAGGACGAGCGCCACTGCGTCGCGCTCTGCGAGGCGCTCGAGGTCGGGCTCGAGGTCGAGCGGCCGCGGCGCCCCGAGGGCCCCGGGAACCTCCAGGCCTGGGCGCGCGACGCCCGCTACGCCGCCGCCGCCCGGCTCGGAGACGACGCCGGCTCGCTGGTGGCAACCGGCCACACCGCCGATGACCAGGTCGAGACGATCCTCTATCGCCTCGCCTCCTCGCCGAGCCGTCGCGCCCTGCTCGGGATGCGCCGCCAGGACGGCAGGCTGGTGCGGCCGCTGCTCGGCTTCACCCGGGCCGAGACCACCTCCTACTGTGAGGAGCGCGGGCTCTCCTGGCGCGATGATCCGACCAACGACGCCGACTCGTTCGCACGCAACAGGGTCCGCCACGGGCTCGCGGTGGCGTTGGCCGAGGTCCATCCGGCCGCCGCCGCCAACGTCCTCCGCACCGCCGAGCTGCTGCGCGACGAGGCCGAGGTCCTCGACCGCCTGGTCGACGCCGAGCTCGGCGGCGGCGACGACGGCGCCCGCAACACGATCGAGCTCAGCCGGCTCGCCGAGCTGCCGCCGGCGCTGCGCCGGCTCGTCGTCCAGCAGCTGGCCGATCGTGCCGCCGGGCGTCCGGTCGCCGGCGCCGCCAACCACGCCGAGGAGGTCGCCGGCCTGCGCCGCACCGGCACCGCGATGCTCGACCTCGGCGGCGGCGTCCGCGCGGTCGTCGAGCGCGGGGTTCTCCGCGCTGAGCGATGATGAGCGCGGAGCGAGGGGGCATCGAAATTTGATTCTCTGCGACCGAGTGAAGCGCGAAATTCATGTTGGGGTGGTTCCGAAGTGAGTGACCCGCAAGTGGGGGAGGTCCTCGTTCCGGCGGAGGACCTGCAGCGGCGGGTCGTCGAGCTCGGCGAGCAGATCAGCGCCGAGTACGAGGGCCGCGACCTAGTCATGGTCGGGGTGCTGAAGGGCGCGGTGATCTTCCTCGCCGACCTGATGCGCCACATCACCGTTCCCAGCGAGATCGACTTCATGGCCCTCTCGAGCTACGGCTCGCAGACCGACTCCTCCGGCGTCGTCCGCATCCTCAAGGACCTCGACGCCTCGATCGCGGGGCGCGACGTGCTGGTGGTCGAGGACATCATCGACTCCGGCCTCACCCTCCAGTACCTGATGCGCAGCCTCAACGCCCGCGATCCCGCATCGCTCGAGGTCTGCGCCCTGCTCGCCAAGCCCGACAGGCTCCGGGTCGACCTCGAACCGCGCTACGTGGGGTTCGAGATCCCGAACCGCTTTGCGATCGGGTACGGCCTCGATCACGCCCAGCGTTACCGCAACCTCGATTTCGTAGCTGCGTTGAAGGACTAGGGCGACCGAAACCGCCCTGGTACGCTGATTTTCCCCCTCTATGAGGCGTTTTTTCAAAAGCGCAGCTTTCCCGATCCTTCTGGTGGTGATCCTTGCCTTCGTCGCCCAGAAGATGATCAGCAAGGAGTCCGCCAGCGAACCGCCCACCTACAACCAGCTGATCGCCCAGAAAAGCGACGGCGGACTGATCGCCACCGGCAAGATCGAGGAAGTAACGATCGACACCGAAGACAACAAGCTGGATGTCAAGGAAAAGGGTGAAGACGGGAAGAGCTGGACGACGGGCTATCCGCCGAACACCGAGCAGAGCCTGGTCAACCTGCTGGACGAAAACAGCGTCACGACGAAGGTCAAGCCGAAAGGGGGCAGCGGCTGGCTATCGCTCCTCACCTACGTGCTCCCGTTCGTCCTCTTCCTCGGATTCTGGATCTTCCTCATGAACCAGATGCAGGGCGGCGGCTCGCGGGTCATGAACTTCGGCAAATCGAAAGCCAAGCGGATGTCGGTCGACGCCCCCAAGATCACCTTCCGCGACGTCGCCGGGGTCGACGAGGCGGTCCAGGAGCTGCACGAGATCAAGGAGTTCCTCGAGAACCCGAAGAAATTCCAGGCGCTCGGGGCGCGGATCCCGAAGGGCGTCCTCCTCTACGGGCCGCCCGGGACCGGCAAGACGCTGCTCGCCCGCGCCGTCGCCGGCGAGGCGGGGGTGCCGTTCTTCTCGATCTCCGGCTCCGACTTCGTCGAGATGTTCGTCGGCGTCGGCGCCAGCCGCGTCCGCGACCTCTTCGAGCAGGCGAAGCAGAACTCGCCCTGCATCATCTTCATGGACGAGATCGACGCCGTCGGCCGCCACCGCGGCGCCGGTATGGGCGGCGGCCACGACGAGCGCGAGCAGACCCTGAACCAGCTGCTCGTCGAGATGGACGGCTTCGAGATGAAAGACAACATC
>DATAOP010000060.1:0-12568 GCA_036265675.1 Solirubrobacterales bacterium | reverse complement strand
GCATGCCGTCGACCGGTGTCTGGTCGAACTTGTAGTCGCCGGTGACGATGGTCGTGCCGAGCTCGCAGGTCGCCGCCACCGCGAACGAGTCCGGGATCGAGTGAGCCATCTTGACGAACTCGATGTCGAACGGGCCGGCGTTGAACGGCTCGCCGGGGTGCACCGCTTCGAGGTCGACGACGTCGCTGAGCCGGTGCTCGTCGAGCTTCGAGCGCACCAGTTCGATCGACAGCGGCCCGCCGTAGACGGGCGGCATGTGCGTCTCTGCCAGCTGGCGCGTGACGAACGGCAGCGCGCCCACGTGGTCCTCGTGCCCGTGCGTGAGGACGATCGCCTCGATGTCCTCGGCGCGCTCGCGCAGGTAGCTGAAGTCGGGCAGCACGAGGTCGATCCCGAGCTGATCCGGCGTCGGGAACGCCAGGCCGGTGTCGACGACGACGATCCGCCCGTCGTACTCGACGACGGTCATGTTCTTGCCGATCTCGCCCAGGCCCCCGAGCGGCAGGACGCGGAGGGTCTTCGCCATCGGCTAGCCGGCGACCGGGACGCCGACGGTGTCGAGCGCCGCGCGCACGACCTCGCGCTGGTCCTCGTCCGCGGGCACCAGCGGCAGGCGGAGCGTGTCGGTCGGGATCAGGCCGGCCATCTCGAGCGCGGCCTTGACCGGGATCGGGTTCGTCGTCACGGCGAGGGCCTCGTAGAGCGGCCGCAGCCCGGCGTCGATCTCGCGGGCGCGGTCGAGGTCGCCGGCCTGGGCGGCGTCCCACATCTCGCGCATCTGCGGGCCGACCAGCTGCGAGGCGACGAGGATGCCCCCCGCCCCGCCGATTTCGAGGGTCTGCAGGAACGAGTCGTCGTTACCGGCGAGGATCGCGAGGCCGTCGATCAGCTGCAGCTCGTCGTTGTTGGCCTGCTTCAGCCCGACCACGTTGTCGATCTGGGAGAGCCGGGCGAGGTCTTCCGGGGGGACGTTGACGACCACCCGCGAGGGGATGTTGTAGGCGATCAGCGGCAGATCGGGGACCGCGGCTGCGATCGCCTCGAAGTGGGCGACGATCCCGGCCGGGTTCGGCTTGTTGTAGTAGGGGGTGACGATCAGCGCCGCCTCGGCGCCGGCGTCGGCGGCGGCCTTGGTCAGCTCGATCGAGTGGCGGGTGTCGTTGGTACCGGTGCCGCAGATGATCGTCGCCCGGTCGCCGACCTCGTCGACGATCGTTCGCAGCAGCCCGATGTGCTCGGAGTCGTCGAGCGTCGCCGCCTCGCCGGTCGATCCGGCGACGACGATCCCGTGCGAGCCGTGCTCGATGACCTCGGCCGCGAGCCTGCGCGTCGCCGCCTCGTCGACCGCTCCTCCCTCCTCGAAGGGGGTTGCCATCGCGGTGAGTACGCCTTCCAGCAGAGCCATCACAACCCTTCGTGCTTCGCTCGCTGCGCGAATAACCAGATATACACGCTTGCTCGCTCCGCACTCATCGTCGTCAGCCTAGCTCAGCCGCTCAGAGCAGGTTCTCGAGGCCGACGGTCAAGCGATCTGGCAGGTCTCCGACCCTCCGCACAGCGAGCAGCACCCCGGGCATGAACGAGCTGCGGTCGATCGAATCGTGGCGGATCGAGAGCGTCTGGCCCTCGCCGCCGAAGATGACCTCCTGGTGGGCGACGAGCCCCGGCAGCCGCACCGAGTGGATCGGCTCGTGGACGTTGCCGCCGGCGGCGCCGATCAGGTCGGCGGTGCGCTTCGCCGTCCCCGACGGTGCGTCCAGCTTGCGGTCGTGGTGGAGCTCGACGATCTCGCACTCGGGCATGTGCCTGGCGATCTGCTGCGAGACCTCCATCAGCAGCACGGCGCCGATCGCGAAGTTCGGTGCGACGAAGCAGTTTGCCCCGGCGGAGCCGGCGGCGTCGCGCAGGGCATCGATGTCGAGCCCGGTCGTCCCGACGACGACATGCGTCCCCGCCTCGAGACAGGCCTTGGCGTTGTCGAGGGCGACGTCGGGAGTACTGAAGTCGACGACGACCTCGGCCTCCCCAAGCACCTGCGCGAGCTCGACCCCGAGACTAGGGTCGGCGCGCCCTGTCAGCTCCATGTCCTCGGCGCCCTCGACCGCCCCGCAGACCGTCTCACCCATCCGCCCGGCCGCCCCGGACACCGCAACCTGGATCATGCCGCGGCGAGGGACTCGCTGACGGGGGCGAGCGCCTTGCGGAAGGAGTCCTCGTCGGAGCCGATGCAGGCGGCGGAAAGGCGCTCGGCGCCGTAGAGCTCGGAGGCGAGCTCGGTCAGGTCCTCGACGGTCACGGCATCGACCTTGGCCAGCATCTCATCGAGGCTGTCGATCGGCAGCCCGAAGAGGGTGGCGCGGGAGATCCGCGTCATCCGCGCCGCCGTCGACTCCGAGGAGAGGACCAGGCGTCCCTTGACGCTCTCCTTGCCGCGGGAGAGCTCCTCGTCGGAGACCGGCTCGGATCGGAGCCGGGCCAGCTCGGCGCCGATCACCGCGCAGGCTTCCTCGACGTTGTCGGCGCGTGTGCCGACGTAGGTCGCGACCAGCCCCGTGTCGGTGTACTGCTCGTTGTAGGAGCCGACCGCGTAGGCGAGGCCGCGCTTCTCGCGCACCTCGCGGAACAGCCGCGAGGAGGTCGAGCCGCCGAAGATCGAGTCGAGGACGGCGAGCGCGTAGCGGCGATCGTCATCGCGGACGATCCCCGGCGCCCCGAAGCAGATGTGGTACTGCTCGGTGTCCTTGGGATAGAACCGGAACCGGGCCTCGGTCTCCACCGATGCGCCGTTGGCGCCCTCACCGTCGCCCGCCGCGGGAGAGACGAGCCGCTCGGCGAGCGCGACTATCCGCCCGTGGTCGACGTGGCCGGCGGCGCCGACGACGAGGTTGGCGCCGGTGTAGCGGGCGCGGTGATAGGCGGAGATGTCGGGAACCGGGATCGAGGCGATCACCTCGGCCTCGCCGAGGACCCGCCGCCCGAGCGGGTGCTGGCCGAACACCGCGTCGGCGAGGATGTCGTGGACCCGGTCCTGGGGCTCGTCCTCGTACATCGCGATCTCCTCGAGAACGACGTCGCGCTCGGAGTCGATTTCGGGATAGGTCGGCCCGAGCAGCATTTCGGCCAGCAGCTCGAAGACCTCGTCGGTGTGCTCGTCGAGGAAACGGGCATGGAGATGGGTCGTCTCCTTGCCGGTGGCGGCGTTGACCATGGCGCCGAGGCCGTCGAAGCGCTCGGAGATCTCGATCGCCGAGTAGCGCTCGGTCCCCTTGAACAGCAGGTGCTCGAGGAAATGCGAGACCCCCGCCTGGGCGAGGGTCTCGTTGCGCGAACCCGTCCGCACCCAGAGCCCGAGCGCGACGGACCGAACCGAGGGAACCTCCTCGGTCACGACCCGGATGCCGGAAGCCAGGCTCGTTGTCTGTGCTTGCTCGATAGACATCAATTTTCGCGCTTCGCTCGCTGCGCGGAAATCAGACTGCGACTCTTTGGCTCGCTTCGCGCTCAGTGACGGCGCTCGCGCTCGCGCCGGCGGCCGCGCCGCTCGCGGTCGCCGCCGTTGCGCCGGCCGCCGCCATCGCCGGTTCCGACCGCCGCGAGCTCCTCGGCGCTCTTGCCGGCGACCGAGGGGTCGTCGGAGAGTCGGAGGCCGATCCGGCCCCGCTCGCGGTCGACCTCGACCACGGTGACGTCGATCTCGTCGCCGGCGCTCAGCACGTCGTCGACGGAGTCCACCCTCTCCCCCGGTTTCACGTTGGAGATGTGGAGCAGGCCATCGGTGCCCTTCACCAGCTCGACGAAGGCACCGAAGGTGGTCGTCTTCACGACCTTGGCGCCGTCGTAGCGGTCGCCGACCTCGGCCTCCTTCGTCATCGACTCGATTCGGGCGACGCAGGCTTCGACCAGTTCTCCGGTCGGAGCGTAGATCCGCACCGTGCCGTCGTCTTCGACATCGATCTCCGCTTCGAACTCCTCGCAGAGGGCGCGGATCGTTTCGCCGCCTTTGCCGATCACGGCACCGATCTTCTCCGGGTCGATCTTGATCGCTTCGATCCGCGGCGCGTGCTTGGAGAGCATCTCGCGCGGGCCGTCGATCGCCTCGGCCATCTTGCCGAGGATGAACTGGCGACCCTCGTTGGCCTGAGCCAAGGCGTCACGCAAGATGTCGAACGTGACGCCGGTGATCTTGATGTCCATCTGCAGGGCGGTGATCCCGTCCTTGGTGCCGGCGACCTTGAAGTCCATGTCGCCGAGATGGTCCTCGACGCCGGCGATGTCGGTGAGGACGACGTAGTCGTCGCCCTCCTTGATCAGGCCCATCGCGACGCCCGCGACCGGTGCGCTGACCGGGACCCCGGCCGCCTGCAGCGCCATCGAGGAGGCGCAGACCGAGCCCATCGAGCTGGACCCGTTGGACTCGAGCGTCTCGGAGACGACCCGGATCACGTACGGGAAGTCCTCTTCGCCCGGGATCGATGGCGCCAGCGCCCGCTCGGCGAGGGCGCCGTGGCCGATGTCGCGGCGCTTCGGGCCGCGCATGAAGCCTGCCTCCCCGACCGAGAACGGCGGGAAGTTGTAGTGGTGCCAGAAGCGCTTCGTGGTCTGCAGCCCGAGGGTGTCGAGTCGCATGTCCATCCGGGTGGTGCCGAGCGCCACGTTGGAGAGGATCTGGGTCTCACCGCGGGTGAAGAGCGCCGAGCCGTGGACGCGAGGCGAGATGTCGACCTCGGTCTCGATCGGCCGGATCTCGTTCTGGGCGCGGCCGTCCGGGCGCTTCTTGTCGACGGCGATCGCCTTGCGGATCGTGTCCTTCTCGATCGCGTCGAAGGCGGCGCCGACCTCGGCCTTGCGATCGGTATCGGCCTCGCCGTCATCGCCCGCTGGGGCGTACCTGGCAACGACCTCCTCCTTGACCTTGTCGATCGCCTCGTAGCGCTCGAGCTTGCCCTCGGTGGCGATCGCATCGACCAGTGCCTGGCCGTGGGAGCCGCGGATCTCGGTGATCAGGCCCTCGTCGATCTTCGGGGGCTCGATCTCGAGCTTCTCCTTGCCCGCCTTGTCGGCGAGCTCCTGCATCGAGGCGCAGAGCTTCTTGATCTCGCTGTGGGCGATGTCGAGGGCGTCGAGGATCTCAGCCTCGGTGACGCCGTCGGCGCCGGCCTCGACCATCAGGATCGCCTCGTCGGTTCCGGCGACGATCAGGTCGAGTTCGAGCTCCTCGAGCCTCTCCTCGGGGGGATTGACGACGAAGTCGCCCTCTAGCTTCCCGATCCGGGCCGCGCCGACGTGGGCCGCGACCGGGACCGGCGAGATCGCCAGCGCGGCGGAGGCGCCGTTCATCGCGAGGATGTCGTAGGGGTGGACGTGGTCGACGGAGAGCGGGGTCGCGACGAGCTGGGTCTCGTAGTGCCAGCCCTTCGGGAACAGCGGCCGGATCGGCCGGTCGATCATCCGCGCGGTCAGGGTCGCCTTCTCGCCCGAGCGACCCTCGCGGCGAAAGAACGATCCCGGGATCTTGCCGGCGGCGTACATCCGCTCCTCGACGTCGACGGTGAGGGGAAGGAAGTCGACGTCCCTGAGATTGCCCATCGTCGCGGTGCAGAGGACCATCGTGTCCCCGGACTGGACCACGACCGCGCCGCTTGCCTGGCGCGCGAGCTTGCCGGTCTCGAAGGAGATCTGGCCATCGCCGACATCCACCGAGACGCGACTTACGTCAAACATACTCATTTAATTTTTTCCTCCGGCCGCACGGGTTGCGGCCCAATTTGCGTTCAGAACTCTCGTTCTCTTTCGCAAAGAGGGTACAGGCTGTCAGGGATCGGCAACCGGCCGAGGTCGGCGATCAGCGACGCAGGCCGAGCTCGGCGACGAGCGCGCGGTAGCGCTCGAGGTCGGAGCGCTCGAGGTACCGGAGCATGCGCCGCCGCTTGCCGACCAGCATCAGCAGGCCGCGGCGCGAGTGGTGGTCCTTGGCGTGGGTCCGCAGGTGTTTGGTGAGTTCGTTGATCCGTTCGGTCATCAGCGCGACCTGCACCTCGGCCGAGCCGGTGTCTCCGTCAGCGCGACCGTACTTGCCGATCAGCTCGCTCTTCTGCTCTTTGGTCAACGTCATCGCGGGCTGAAGCTAGCACAGACCTGCTTCGCGTCCTCGACATCGATCCGCATCTGAGCGATCAGCTCCTCGACCCCGGCGAACCGCCGCTCGCCCCGCAGTCGCTTGACGAATGCGACCCTCAGCATCGTCCCGTAGAGGTCCTCCTCGTGGTCGATCAGATAGGTCTCGATCAGAACGCCGCGGCCGGTGTCGAAGGTCGGGCGGACGCCGACGTTCACCGCGGCGGGAACGCCGTTGGCGAACGCAGCGTAGACGCCGTGGCCGGGGATCGCGAGGCGGTCGTCGGGGACGATGTTCGCGGTCGGGAAGCCGAGCTCGCGGCCGCGCCTGTCTCCGGTGACGACCTCCCCCTCGACCATGAACGGAGCGCCGAGGCAGCGCCGGGCGCCCTCCATGTCGCCGGAGGCGATCAGCGCCCGGATCCGGGTCGAGGAGACGGTCTCGCCGTCGACCTCGACCAGGGGCACGATCCGGGTCTCGAACTCCGAGCGCGCGGCGAGCATCTCCGGGTCGCCCTTCGCTTTCGCACCGAAGCGGAAGTTCTCTCCGACCGAGACGCGCTCGGCGCCGAGACGGGCGATCAGGACGTCCTCGATGAACTCCTCAGCCGGCTGCGAGGCGAACTCGCGGTCGAAGGGAATCACGACGAGCTCCTCGACGCCGAGGCCTTCGATCACGTCGCGCTTGACCCGGAACGGCATGATCAGCTTCGGCAGCGCGGCCGGGTGGAGGATCTCGAGCGGATGCGGGTCGAAGGTGAGGACGGTGTCGGCCCCCCTGATCACCGCCTGGTGTCCACGGTGGACGCCGTCGAAGGTGCCGATCGCGACGTCGCGCGGTCGCGGCTTCGCGTCGGGCAGCGAGGTGACGACGATCGGCGCCATCAGCGGACGGCCTCGGCAACGGCCGGCACCAGCCCGGCGACCTCCTCGACGCTCAGCTCGACGCCGGCGTCCTCGACCCTGAACGGGCCGATCGCGGTTCGCCTCAGCTCCGAGCAGTAGGCGTCGCCGAGCGTCTCGACCAGGGTGCGGACATAGGTCCCCGATGAGCACTCGATTTCGTATCGGGCGGTCGCGTCGTCGTGGTCGAGGAGGTCGGCGCGGAAGACTTCGACCTCGCGCTCGGGGGTCTCCACCTCCTCGCCGCGGTGTGCCTTGCGGTAGAGGCGCTCGCCGCCGACCCGGACCGCCGAGGTCATCGGCACCCGCTGGCGCACCTTCCCGCTCGGCAGCTCGAGCGAGTCGGGGCGCCTGCCGGTCTCGGTCAGCTCGCCGTCGGGGTCGCCGGTGCTCGATCGCCATCCAAGCCGCGCCGTCGCCAGGTAGGTCTTCGGCATCGCGGTGAGGAAACGCTGGAGCCGGGTCGCGCCGCCGAGCAGGACGAGCAGGAGGCCGGTGGCGAAGGGATCGAGCGTTCCCGCGTGCCCCGCCTTGCAGCCGCGCTCCCGTCTCAGGCGGACGACCATCGCGTGCGAGGTTATCCCGGGCGGCTTGTCGCAGAGCAGCACGGTGCCCTCGGCCCGCGACGCCATCTAGTCGAGCTGGTCTTCGACCTCGCCGCAGAGGAAGGTGACCAGCTGGTCGAGCTCGAGGTCGGTCGAGAAGCCGGCGGCGCGCTTGTGGCCCCCACCGCCGTTCTTGCGGGCGATCGCCGAGACGTCGATCACCCCACTGCTCGACCGAAGGCTGACCTTGCGGGCGGCGCGACCGCGATCGCCGAGGTCACGGATCAGGGCGGCGATCTGCGTTCCGTCGATCGAGCGGAGATGATCGATGATTCCCTCGGTCATCTCCTCCCCCGCTCCGGTCGCCCTGTAGTCCTCGGCGGTGATGTAGGCGACGACGAGGCGCTCGCGGCAGTAGCGCTGGATGCCGTCTAGGGCCCGGGCGACGAGCCGGATCTTCTCGATCGGGACGTGCTCGTAGAGCCGGCGGTAGGTGTCGTCGACGACGACGCCCGCTTCGATCAGATCGGCGGCGATCCGGTGGGTGCGGGCGTTGGTGTTGTCGTACATGAACTTGCCGGTGTCGGTGATGATCCCGACGTAGAGCGCCGCGGCCATCTCGGGCGTGATCCTGACCTCGAGCAGCTGCGCCAGCTCGTAGACGATCTCGGCCGTGCAGGAGGCGTCGACGTCGACCAGGTTGAGGTCCCCGAACTGGGTGTTGTCGTGGTGGTGGTCGATGTTGATGATCTCGTGGGCGCCCTCGGTCAGGAAGTCGACGGGCATCCGGTCGATGTTTCCGCAGTCGAGGAAGATCGCGGTGCGGTCCGCCATGTCGGCGGGCGGCTCGTGGAAGACCTCCTCGAGCGGCAGGAAGCGGTACTCGATCGGCAGCGGGAACTCCTTCGCGGCGAGGAACATCACCGAGTCCTTGCCGAGCTGGGTGAGGAGATGATGCATCCCGAGCAGCGACCCGAGCGCATCCCCGTCGGGCCCCTCGTGGGCGGTGAGGAGGAATTTGTCGCGGCTGCGGAGCTCGTCCGCGACTCGCTCGATCGCCGTCTTCGAGCTGAGTCCGGCGCTACCCATCGTCATCGTCCAGCAGCTGCGAGATCCGCATTCCGGTCTCCACCGTCGTGTCGTAGTGGAAGGTCAGTGTCGGCGTCCGCTTCATTCTGGTCTCAGCCGCGATCTTCGACTGCAGGACTCCGTGCGAGGAGCGCAGCGCCTGGAGGGTCGCCTCCCGCTCCTCCTCGCCGCCGAGGACACTGACGTGCACCTTGGCAGTGCGGAGGTCAGGGCTGGTCTCGACGGAGGTCACGGTCACGAAGCCGATGCGAGGATCGCTGAGGTCGGTGGCGATTGCCGCGCCGATCACCTCGCGCAGAACCTCGTTCACGCGGCGCATGCGAGGCGCGGCCATCCTACTCCAGCGTCTGCTCGACCTGCTTGGTTTGGAAGAACTCGAGCATGTCGCCCTCCTTCACATCAGCGTAGCCCTCGAGGACGATGCCGCACTCCTGACCCTCGTCGACCTCCTGCACGTTGTCTTTGAAGCGGCGCAGGGAACCGAGTTTGCCCTCCCAGATGACGGTCCCTTCGCGGACGAGGCGGACGCTGGCGTCGCGGGTGACTTTCCCCTGGGTGACGAGGCAGCCTGCGATCCGGCCGACTTTCGATGCTTTGAAGGTCTGTTTGATCTCGGCCTCGCCGAGCGTCTCCTCGACCTCGAGCGCCTCCAGCAGGCCCTCCATCGCGTTGCGCAGGTCCTCGGTGATTTTGTAGATCACCGAGTAGGTGCGGATGTCGACGCCCTCGCGCTCGGAGGCGCGCCGGGCATCGGAGAGCGGCCTCACGTTGAAGCCGATGATGATCGCGTCGGAGGCCGAGGCGAGCATCACGTCGGACTCGTTGATGCCGCCGGTCTGCGAGTGGATGATGTTGATTCCGACCCGCTCCTGCGGCACCTTGGCGATCTCGTCCTGGAGCGCCTCGAGCGATCCGGCGACGTCGGCCTTGAGGACGATGTTGAGCTCCTTGATGTCGCCTTCCTGCGCCCGTGAGAAGACCTCCTCGAGGCTGACCTTACGTGCCTGGCGCCGGGCGAGGGCCTCGGTCTTGAGCCGGTTGGAGCGCTCCTGGGCGAGCTGGCGGGCGCGGCGGTCGTTCTCGACCGTGCGGACCAGCTCGCCGGCCTCGCACACGCCGTCGAAGCCGAGCACCTCGACCGGCATTCCCGGCCGGGCCTCCTCGACCCGGTCGCCGGTGAAGTCGTGCATCGCCCGCACCCTCCCCCACTGTGGCCCTGCGACCAGGGAGTCGCCGACCTTGAGGGTGCCGCGCTGGACGAGGATGCTGACCACCGGGCCGCGACCGGGGTCGAGCTGAGACTCGATCACCGTTCCCGAGGCGGGCGCGTCCGGGTTGGCGGCGAGCTCCTCGAGCTCGGAGACGAGCAGGATCATGTCGAGCAGGTTGTCGAGCCCTTCGTGGGTCTTGGCCGAGACGTCGCAGTAGACGGTGTCCCCACCCCAGTCCTCCGGCGTCAGGCCGTCGGCCGAGAGCTCGTTGCGGACGCGGTCCGGCTGGGCGCCGTCCTTGTCGATCTTGTTGACGGCGATCAGGATCGGGACGTCGGCGGCGCGCGAGTGGTCGATCGCCTCCTTGGTCTGGGGCATCACCCCGTCGTCGGCGGCGACGACGATCACGGCGACGTCGGTCACCTTGGCGCCGCGGGCGCGCATCGCGGTGAACGCGGCGTGGCCCGGCGTGTCGAGGAAGGTGATCGTTCTTTTGTCGTGATGCACCTGGTAGGCGCCGATGTGCTGGGTGATCCCGCCCGCCTCGCCCGCGGCGACCTCGGTCTCGCGGATCGCGTCGAGGAGCGAGGTCTTTCCGTGGTCGACGTGGCCCATGATCGTCACCACCGGTGGCCGCGCCACCAGGCTCTCTTCGGAGTCGTCGAACTCGGGGGCCTCCGGCCCCTCGTCGGCGGCGGTTACGATCTCGATCTTGCGGTCGTACTCGTCGGCGATCGCCTTGATCGAGTCGTCGGTGAGGGTCTGGGTGAGGGTCGCCATCTCCCCCATCGTCATCAGCTTCTTGATCACCTCGGCGCTGCCGAGGCCGAGCAGCTCGGCGACCTCGCGCACCGTCGCCCCGGACTGGACTTTCGTCGCCTCCGGCTCGGCCGGCGCCTCGACTTTCGCCGGCGGCTCCTCGAGCAGCGGCCGGCGGCGCCTGCCTCCGCGCCGGCGCGGCGGACGCTGCGGCGGCGGCCCGCCCATCTGGTCGCGGCGGGCGGCCTGCGAGTCGATCACGACGCGGCGTTTTTTCCCGGCTCCGCCGCCTCCGGCTTTTTTCTCGGCCGACCGCACCGGTTTGACCGGTTTGGCTTTCGGTTTGGCGGGTGCGGCGCCGTCGCCGTCGGCGGCTTTGGCTTTTGGTTTCGCCTTGGTCGCCGTCGCAGCCGCCCCGTCGCCGTCCGACCCCTTCGAGGAGCCGCCCGAGAGCGCCTGCAGGGCCTCGCTCTCCTCGACACTCGAGGCGGCGGCTTTAACTTCGCTTCCAGCGGCTTTCAGGGCAGCCAACAGCTCTTTGCTGGTCACGCCCTGGGCTTTGGCGATCTCGTGAACTCGCTTCTTGGCCACTACGCCTCTGGCGCCGCCTCCTGCGGCGGGGAATCAGATACGGACGCCGCGGTCGGCGGCGCCTCACCATCCGCCGACTCCTCCGCTTCGCGTCCGGGGTCGGCGGGCGTCTCTTCGGCCTCGGACACGGTTTCGCCATCAACCGCCGGCTCCTGCGCTTCGGGTCCGGGGTCGGCGGGCGTCTCTTCGGCGGCCACCTGTGGCTCGTCCGCGGCCGCCTCTTCGGCGGGTGGCGTCGAGGAGGGCTCCTCTTCCGGCGACTCGGCGTCGGCGGCGGGGCCCTCGGCCTCGGGCTCCTGAAGCTCGTCCGCGGCCGCCTCTTCCGCGGGTGGCGTCGAGGAGGGCTCCTCGCCCGCAGCGTCGTCGCGGGAGGACGAGGAGTCCTCCTCGTCGACAGGACCCGCGGGCGGGGCGTCCTCGACGTCCTCGACCTCCTCGTCGGCCTCCTCGACGAACTCGGCCTCGGCGCGGCCGACGATCTCGCTCACCTGGCCTTCGTCGGCTTCAGGGTCGGCGAGGATCTCGATCTCGCTCTGGGCAAGTGGCGCGAGGATCGCGATCTGGTTGGTCTCGAACCGGCTCAGTGCCTGGTGGGCGGGGAGGCCGCAGTAGGAGGAGCCGCCGATCGCGGCATTCGGGCAGCGCCGCCCGTTGGCCAGCACCGCCATGCAGTGGCCGTCGGACTGCTCCTCGCCCTCGTACTCGATCTCCTGATCCTCTTGGGCGAACTCGGTCTCGGACTTGATATCGACGCGCCAGCCGGTCAGGCGGGCGGCGAGGCGGGCGTTCTGGCCGTCGCGGCCGATCGCCAGCGAGAGCTGGTCGTCGGGCACGATCACCGTCGCCTGGCGCTCGTCGTCGTCGACGATCACCTCGCGCACGCGGGCTGGCGAGAGAGCCTTGGCGACGAACCGGGCGGGCTCGTCGTTGTGGGGGATGATGTCGATCTTCTCCCCGCGCAGCTCGGAGACGACCATCCGCACCCGCGAGCCGCGGGGGCCGACGCAGGCGCCGACCGGGTCGACGCCGTCGGCGTGTGAGATGACCGCGATCTTCGAGCGGTAGCCGGGCTCGCGGGCGACGCCGACGATCTCGACCAGCTTGTCGGCGATCTCGGGGACCTCCATCTCGAACAGGCTCTTGATCAGCTCGGGGCTGCGCCGCGAGACGACGATCGCCGGCCCTTTGGTCGAGTCCGAGACGTCGGTGATCACGGCCTTGACCCGCATCCCGTGGTCGTAGCGCTCGTTGTAGACCTGCTCGGACTTCGGCAGCAGCGCCTCGACCCGCTCGCGCAGCTGGACCAGCGTGTAGCGCTTGTCGGACTGCTGGATGATCCCGGTGATCAGCTCGCCG
>DATAOP010000059.1:0-56564 GCA_036265675.1 Solirubrobacterales bacterium | reverse complement strand
CGGTGTGATCGGGTCGAGGAACTCGCAACCGATCGGTAGCCCGAGGTCGAGCACCTGCAGCAGCAGCGTCCTCGCCTTGCGCAGGCCCGAGTTGACGTCATAGGAGCCGTCGAGATGGGGGTCGTTGATCAGCCCCTTCCAGCCGGTCGTGGTCCTCGGCTTCTCGAAGTAGACGCGCATCGCAACCAGGAGGTCCTCCTGGTGTCCCCGCGCCGCCTCGGCGAGCCTGCCGGCGTAGTCGAGGGCAGCCTCGGGGTCGTGCACGCTGCACGGCCCGACGACGACCAGCAGCCGGTCGTCATCGCGCCCAAGGATGCGCTCGACGGACTCGCGGCCGCCGACGACGATCCTTTCGCGCTCGTCACCCAGCGGCAGGTCGGCGAGCAGGCCCGCGGGCGAGACGAGCTCGACGATCCGCCCGATCCGCTGGTCGCGAACCCTGTCGCGGGCCTCCGTCTGCGTTCCGATCATCATCTTGTCGCCACCTTTCTCCACAACTTTCAAACCTTACTTTCGATGCGGCCGCCTGCTGAGCGCGCGGACGGACGCGGGAAACCCCGGGAAATGGCGCCCAGCCGGTTGCGCTCAGTCTGTGCGCGGCAATTGGTGCCGCGGGCCGGACGCCTAGCTAAATCGCCAGTAATAGGAGAGGGCGGCAGGGACGAGCAGGGCGCGATCGGCGCCGGGTTCGCTCGCGATGTCGATGCCGCTCCGGATCAAGGCATTTGAGTTTGTAGCAGGTGGCGCGGGCTTAGTCGAGCAGCTCGCCGAGGGCTGCGAGGAAGCGGTCATTCTCGCCGCGGGTCCCGTAGCTGACCCGGATGTGGCCGGGGCTGCCGAGCGGCGTCCCGGGGCGGACCGCGATCTGGCGCCCGCCGAGGCCGACGACGATCTCGCCCTCGTCGGCGTCGCCGAGGTCGATCCAGGAGAAGTTGGTCTGGGTGTCCGTGGTCGCCAGGCCCAGCCCCTGCAGCCCCTCCTCGACGTGGAGGCGCTCGACGATCGTCGACTCGACCCGGCGCAGGACGTCGTCGGAGTGGAGGATCGCCTCGGCGCCGGCGGCCTGGGCGATCGCGTTGACGCTGAACGGCTGGCGCACGGCGTCGACCGCGGCGCGGAAGTTCGAGGATCCGATCGCGAAACCGACCCGAAGCCCGGCCAGCCCGTAGCACTTGCTGAAGGTGCGGAGGACGACGAGGTTGGGGAAGCGGCCGAGCAGGTCGAGCGTCGCGTCGGGGTGGTCGTTGGCCTGGAACTCGATGTAGGCCTCGTCGAGGATGACGGTGACGTGACCGGGAACCCGGTCGCAGAAGGCGGCGACCTCGGCCGCCGGCAGGTGGGTCGCGGTCGGGTTGTTGGGGTTGCAGACGATCACCAGTTGGGTCGCGGCGGTGACCTCGGCGGCCATCGCATCGAGGTCGTGGACCTCGCCCTCGGCGAGCGGTACCCGGACCTCCCTCGCCCCGGAGAGGGCCGGCAGGTACGGGTACATCGAGAACGAGGGCCAGGCGAAGACGATCTCGGCGCCCGGCTCGCAGAGCGCGTCGGCGGCGGCGAGCAGGATCTCGCAGGACCCGTTGCCGATCGCGATCCGGCCGGGCTCGGTCTCGTAGCGCTCGGCCAGGCGGCGGCGCAGCAGCGTCGCGTCGGGGTCGGGGTAGCGGTTCATCGCCCCCGCGGCCTCGCGGATCGCCTCGACCACCTTCGGGTGCGGTGGGATCGGCGACTCGTTCGAGGCGAGCTGGGCGATCCCGGCAGCGGCGATCGACTCCGGCGCGTGTCCGGTCGGGACCCCGGCCTGGTAGCCGGGCATCCGGGCGAGCTTCTCGGCGAAGGTGACGGTCATCGGCGCTCCATTGTCCCAGGCGCTGCCCCCTACTGGGCGGCGTGGAGATCGGAGCGGAGCGCCTGGGTCGGGCCCAGGTAGACGTGCTGCGGCGCGTGGTCGATCGGCGCGTGGTAGTGGACCATCGCCCGGATCACCCGTGACATCGACCCCGGGACCGGGATCTCACGGGAGCAGAGCAGTGGGACCGAGGCGAGGCCGGCGGCGCGGGCGGCGACGGCGGGAAACTCGGCGTCGAGGTCGTCGGTGACGGTGAAGAGACAGCTGACCATTCCATCCGGGGTCAGCTGGTTGCGGGCGATCAGCTCCCGCATCAGCTCCCCGGTCGCCTCGAGGATCGCATCGGCCTCGTTGGCATCGGCCTGGACCGCGCCCCGCACCGCAAACAGCCGCTGTTCTCCCGGATCTCCCACGCGCAGCATCTTTCCAGAGGCACGATTCGCGCTCGTTCCGGGTAGCGTCGCGACATGGCCATATCGACATCGGAGCTGAGCTTCTCGACGGCGGGCGACGCCGACGTCATCGACATCACCTCGCAGGTGCAGGCGGCGGTCGAGGCCGCCGGAGCGGAGCACGGCCAGGCGCTCGCCTTCGTCCGCGGCTCGACCGCGGCGATCACGACGATGGAGTTCGAGCCGGGCGGCGTCGCCGACCTGCGCGAGATGCTCGAGCGCCTGATCCCGACAGAGGGCGACTACGCCCACAACCGGCTGAATCACGACAGCAACTCGCACGCCCACCAGCGCGCCTCGATCATCGGGGCCTCCGAGACGGTTCCGATCGTCGGCGGCCGACTCGCGCTCGGCACCTGGCAGGCCCTGGTCCTGATCGACTTCGACGACCGTCCGCGCGCGCGGACCGTCTTCGTCCAGGTAACTGCATGAGCTGACCCCGCTATCGGGTGGTCAGCCCATTCAGCACCGCCACCTCCTGGGCCGTCAGCCGTCGGGACGCGCCCTCGGCGAGGCCGCCGAGCTCGAGCGGGCCGAACCGGACTCGTTGCAGGGCGACGACCTGGTTGCCGACGGCCTCCGCCATCCGCCGCACCTGCCGGTTGCGCCCCTCGCGGAGGACGATCTCGACCTCGCGCTCACCGCGGCGCTCGACCCCGGCCGGGGCGGTGATCCCGTCGTCGAGCTCCACACCCTGCGCGAGCTGCCGCAGGTCCGCCTCCGACGGCGGCCGCCTCAGCTCGAGCCGATAGGCCTTCTCGACTTCGTAGCGCGGGTGGGTGAGGCGGTTGGCGAGCTCGCCGTCGTTGGTCAGCAGCAGCAGCCCTGTCGAGTCGACGTCGAGCCGCCCGACCGGGTAGAGGCGGGCCTCGGAGCGGACCAGCTCGACCACCGCGCGCCGCTTCCCCGGCTCGCGCGCCGTCGAGACCACACCGGCGGGCTTGTTGACGGCCCAGACCTCGCGCGCCTCCACCGCAACCGGCTTGCCGTCGACCCTGATCTCGTCACCCTCCACCACGTCCCGGGCCGGGTCGGTGACCACCTCTCCATTGACCGTCACACGGCCGTCGCGGACGATCCCCTCCGCCCTGCGCCGCGACGCGACGCCGGCGTGAGCGAGCTGTTTCGCGAGCCGCACCGGGCGCTACTCGGCCCGCTGCTCGCCCGCCTTGAGCAGCCGCTCGCGCAGCTCCCGCTCATCCTCCGGCGTCGGGTCGAACCGCGACGGGTCCGGCAGCTGGTCGAGCCCGGAGAGGCCGAAGAGCCGCTCGAACAGCTCGGTCGTGCGAAAGATCGTCGCCCCGAACCGCGACCGGCCCGACTCCTCGACCAGACCCCGCTCGGCCAGGGTCTGCACCGCCGACTCCGAAGAGACGCCGCGGATCCGCGCCACCTCAGGCCGTGAGACCGGCTGCAGGTAGGCGACTATCGCCAGCGTCTCGGCCTGGGCCTGGGTCAGCGGCGGGGTTCGCGGCTTCGCCAGCAGCCGCCGCGCCGCCGCCTCGCTCGCCGGGTCGCTCGCCAGCGTGAAGCCGCCCGCGACCTCGCGCAGGACGACTCCGCGGCGGCCCTCGGCGAGGTCCTCACGCAGGAGCTCGATCGCCTCCTCGACCTGGCCCTCGGTCGCCTCAGTGGCCTGAGCCAGGTCCGCCGCCGAGACCGACTGCGGCGAGAGGAAGAGCAGTGCCTCGATCGTCCTCGAGAGGTCGCTCACGCCTCCACCCTCTGGATCTCGATCGGGCCGAGCGGCTTGCGCTGCTTCCACGTCACCTCGCCCTTGCGGTAGAGCTCGAGCAGGGCGAACAGCGTCACCGCCTGGGTCAGCCGGTCCTCATTCCCGAACTGGTCGTCGAAGTCGATGCTGTTCCTGCCGGCAAGGGCGTCGCGGAGCGCCCGCAGCCGCCGCTCGAGCGAGACCGTCGGCCGGATGTGGCTGATGTCGAGCGGCGGCGGCGTGGTCAGCAGGTCGCCGAGGGCCGCCGCCAGCCGCTCGGGGTCGTAGACCGCGGTCGCGGCGTCGATCGCGACCCGGCGCAGCTCGGGCGGCAGCGGCGCGGCGCGGTAGAGGAATGGCCGCTCCGCCTCGAAGCGCTCGGTCAGCATCTCCGCCGCGTCCCGGTAGCGCCGGTACTCGAGCAGTCGTGCCAGCAGCTCCTCGATCGCCTCCTCGGGCCCAAGGGCCTCGAGCTCCTCGTCGGCCCCGGGCAACAGCAGCCGCGACTTCAGCTCGAGCAGGGCCGCGATCAGGACGAGGAACTCGGTCGCGACCTCGAGCTCCAGCTCGCCCTCGCTCTCGAGGTGCTCGACGTAGGCGACGACGACCTCGGCGAGCTCGACCTCGAGCAGGTCGATCTCCTCGCGCAGGACGATCGCCAGCAGCAGGTCGAACGGCCCCGCGAAGACGTCGAGCTCGAGATCAAGGTCGACCAGCGTCGTCACACGATCAACCGTACCCGCCCCGAGAGACAGCTGCCCCGCCCGCGGCCGAGCGGGAGCAGAGCACGCGGGCGGAAATTACCCGAAGCCCATTCTCTCGCGGACGTCGGCGAGGACCGGGCCGCAGATCGCCCGTGCCCGCTCGGCGCCAGCCGCCAGGGTCGCCTCGAGCGCCGCCTCGTCGGGCCGGAGTTCCTCGTAGCGCTCGCGCACCGGGGTCAGCAGGTCGACAACGCCCTCGGCGACGGCCTGCTTGAAGTCGCCGTAGCCGGACCCCTCGAACTCGGCTTCGATCGCCTCAGGGCCGACCCCTCGGGCGACCGCGAGGATGTCGATCAGGTTGGTGATGCCGGGCTTGTCGGCGGCGCGGACGACGTCGCGCCCGGAGTCGGTGACGGCGCTGCCGAGCTTCCTGCGGATCGTGTCGGGCTCGTCGAGGACGAGGACGGTTCCGACCTCGGTGCCCCCAGTGGTCGACATCTTCGTCTCCGGCTCCTGCAAATCCATGATCCGGGCGCCGACCTCGGGGATCACCAGCTCGGGAACGACCAGGGTCTCGCCGAAGCGCTCGTTGAAGCGGCGGGCGATCTCCCGCATCAGCTCCACGTGCTGGCGCTGGTCGTCGCCGACCGGCACCTCGGTCGCGCGGTAGGCGAGGACGTCGGAGGCCATCAGCACCGGGTAGTAGAAGAGCGCCGCCGAGGCCAGCTCGCGCTGGCGGCCGACCTTTTCCTTGAACTGGGTCATCCGGTTGAGGTCGCCGTGAGCGGTGACCGCCGACAGCAGCCAGGTCAGCTCGGTGTGCTCGCGGACGTCGGACTGGCGGAAGAGGATGCAGCGTTCCGGGTCGAGCCCGGCGGCGAGCAGGATCGCCGTCGTGTCGTGGAGGCGCTCGCGCAGCTCGTCCGGGTCGTAGGGGACCGAGATCGCGTGCAGGTCGACGATGCAGTAGATCGCCGGGTCGCCGCGGTCCTGGCCCTCGACGTACTGGCGGATCGCGCCGATGAAGTTGCCGAGGTGCTTGCGGCCGGTCGGCTGGATGCCTGAGAAGACGATCGGTGCGCTCACGACAACTCCTCGCGCTTCGCTCGTTGCGCAAGGAGCCAGGACTCGATGCTTGCTCGCTCCGCACTCACGGCGCGTGACTCTATGCGGGGCCGGGAGCGGGCGCCTCGCCGACGTCGCGGGCCGGCGCGCCGTCGCCGCAGTCGGCGTCGGCGCCGTGGCCGCACTCCCCCGCCGCGGCGGCGCCGCGGGTCGGCATCGCCTCGAGCCTCCGGTGTGGGTTTTCGATCCAGAGGCCGGAGACGATGCCGCCGACGACCATCAGGATCCCCGCGATCAGGAGCCCGAGGTGGAAGGCCGATGTCGATGCGTCGACGGAGGCCGAGTGGACCCGCGCCGCCTCGGCGACCGCGAGGTCCCCGGTCGCCGGCACGCCGAGCGGCTGTTCCTTCGCCTTGGCAACCGCCTCCGTGCCGGCGGATGAGAGCGGCTCCTGGCCGAGGTTGGAATCGATCATCGAGCCGAAGCTGGCCGAGATCACCGCGCCGAGGACGGCGATCGCGAGCAGCCCGGCGACCCGCGAGACGCCGTTGTTGACTCCGGACGCGATCCCGACATGGCGCTCCTCGACCGAGTCGAGCACGGTCGCGGTCAGCGGCGCGACCGTCGCCGAGAGGCCGAGGCCGAAGATGATCAGAGGAGGCAGGACGTCGGCGAGGTAGTTCGGGGCCGACCCGACCCGCATCAGCAGGACCAATCCGATGCCACCGAGGATCGGCCCGACGCACATCGGCACCCGCGGCCCGACCCCCGAGGCAATCTTCCCGAAGCGGGGCGAGAGAAAGAACATGACGATCGAGATCGGCGTCGTCGCCAGCCCCGCCTCGAGCGGCGAGTACCCGGCGACCTGCTGGAGGAAGAGCCCGACGAAGAAGAGGCCGCCGATCAGGCCGGCGTAGGTGGAGAACGTCGTCAGGTTGGTGACCCAGAAGTTGCGAATTCGGAACAGGGCGAGATCGAGCATCGGATGACGGGCGCGGGCCTCGCGGAGGATGAACAGCGCGAAGCAGATCACCCCGACAACCATCGGCACCCACACCTGAGGGTCGCCCCAGCCGTGCGCGGGCTGTTCGATCAGCGCGTAGACCGGACCGCCGAGACCGACCGCCGAGAGAGCGATGCCGGCCCAGTCGATTCCCATATACGCGTCCGGATCGCGGCTCTCGCGCACCGAGTGGAGGGTCAGCGCGACGGTGGCCACGATCAGCGGCAGGTTGATCCAGAAGATCGCGCGCCACGAGATCACCTCGATCAGCGCTCCACCACCGGCAGGGCCGAGCACTGTCGCGATCCCGGTCCAGGCGGTCCAGGTCCCGACGGCCTTCCCCCGCGCCGGCCCCTCGAAGGTGGCGGCGACGATTGCCAGCGAGCCGGGCACCAGCAGCGCCCCGGCGATCCCCTGCAGCGCCCGGGCGCCGATCAGGAACCCGGTGCTGGGGGCGACCGCGCACAGCGCCGACATCGCGCCGAACCCGACGAGCCCGATGACGTAGATCCGCCGCCGCCCGAACTGGTCGCCGAGCGAGCCGCCGACCAGCAGCAGGGCGACGAGCGTCAGCGCGTAGGCCTCGACCACCCACTGCTGTCCGGACAGCCCCGAATTGAGGTCTTCGCTGATCGAGGGCAGGGCGACGTTGACGACCGTCCCGTCGAGGAAGACGACCGTCGAGCCGAAGATCGTCGCGATCAGCGTCAGCAGCTGCTGCCGGCTCACGCCCCCGAGTCTATGCGGCGCTCACTCGGGCTCCTCGCGGAGCTGCTGGGCCGGAGTGAAGAAGTTGCGGTAGGCAAGGTTGGTCGCCAGCAGGCCGGCGATCGCGACGCTGCCGAGCAGCGAGTAGAGCAGGATCAGCTGCAGCCGAACCGCGTCGGTCGGGCTGGCGCCGGCGAGCAGCATTCCGACCATCGTCCCCGGGAAGAAGATCAGTCCCGTCGTCTTCGTCGAGTCGACGAGCGTGATCATCCCCGAGCGCAGCGACCGCCTGACTATCGGCAGCGCCGCTTCCCGCGCGGTCGCCCCGAGCGCCAGCGTCGCCTCGATCCGCGCCCGGCTGTCGGCGATCTCGTCGCCGAGGCGGTTGAGGGCGACCGCGGAGGCGGTCATCGAGTTGCCGATCACCATCCCGCCGACCGGGACCAGGTAGCGCGGCGTCGGTTCGAAGATGCCGAGGACGACGACCAGGCCGAGCGTCGCCGCGGCGGCGATCGCGAGAGTGAGCAGCAGCGGCCAGAAGGCATCGGGGACGCTCTTCGCGCGGCCGCGGGCCGTCAGCGCGCCGAACAGGACCATCACCGCCAGCAGCGCCACCACCAGCCAGATCGAGTCGACGTCGAAGATCAGCTTGATCGCGTAGCCGATCAGCGTCAGCTGGATGATCGAGCGGATCGTCGCCACGACGATGTCCCGCTCGAGGTCGGCCTCCTGCCAGCGCGAGATCGCGGCCGCGACCGCGACCAGGGTCAGCGAGGCCGCGACCTGCCAGAGCTCGACGTGGATTGAATTGGTCAACGACCCGCCCCGTCCACCGCCCTGCCGGCCTCGATCCGAATCACGCTCTCGCTCATCCGCCGCGCCTGCTCCGGGTCGTGGGTGACGAGGACGAGCGAGATCCCGAGCTCGCGCCGCAGCTCGCCCAGGGTCCGCTCGATCGCGTCGCGCGCGTCGTGGTCGAGGGCTGACGTCGGCTCGTCGAGCAGCAGCACCTCGGGCTGCTGGGCGAGGGAGCGGGCGAGCATCGTCCGCTGCTGCTCGCCGACCGAGAGACGGGCGACGTCGCGGCCCGCGAACTCGGCGCCGAGGCCGGCGAGGCGCAGACAGCGGGCCGGGTCGGGATCGCGGCCGGCGAGCCCGGCCGCGAAGCGGATGTTCGACTCGACCGTCCCCTCGAGCAGCGCCGGCAGCTGCGGGACGAGCGAGACCTCGCGCCGCAGCCGCAGCGGGTTGCGGTCGGCGATCGGCTCGCCGCGGTAGGAGATCGAGCCCCGATCGGGGTCAGCGAGCCGGTTCAGCAGGCGCAGCAGCGTCGACTTGCCGCTCCCCGAGGGGCCGACAATCGCGGTCGCCCCTGCCTGCAGCCTGGCGTCAAAGGCCTCGAGGACCGGCCGGCCGCCGCGCGTCACCCACACGTCGCGAAGCTCGAAGAGCACGGCGCGGATCTTCCCACCGCCGGTCGGCGCAAGAACCCTCCCGGCGCGCCCTTCCGGCGTCCGGCGGAGGTGGCGGGCTGGAACAATCCGGGTAGGTGATGCCCTGATGGCAAGGAGTATCTGGAGCGGCTCGATCAGCTTCGGGCTGCTGAACGTCCCGGTGAAGCTCTACAGCGCGGTCGCCCGCCGCGGCATCTCGCTGCGCGAGCTGCGCGAGTCCGATGGCGCCAGGATCCGCCATCGCCGGGTCGCTGAAGGGACCGACGAGGAGGTCCCCTACGAGAAGATCGTCAAAGCCTTCGAGATCGCCCCCGATCGCTACGTGCCCCTGAGCAAAGAGGAGATGGCGGCGCTGGCCCCGGAGAAGACGCGGGCGATCGAGGTCCAGGACTTCGTCGACCTCGAGCAGATCGACCCGATCTACTTCGACAGCCCCTACTACCTGGGCCCGGCCGACGGTGCCGAGAAAGCGTATTCGCTGCTGGCGAAGGCGATGGAGGAGACCGGGAAGGTGGCGATCGCCCGCTTCGTCCTGCGCAACAAAGAGCACCTCGCGGCGCTGCGCGCGAACGGCGGCATCCTGACCCTGACGACGATGCGCTTCGCCGACGAGGTCGTGCCGCCCGGCGAGCTCGACGACGCCATCCCCTCCAAACAGGAGAAGGTCGGTAAACGCGAGGTCGAGATGGCCGAGCAGCTGATCGACTCGCTGACCCGCGACTTCGACCCCGGCGCCTACCGCGACGAGTACCGCGAGGAACTGCTGTCGCTGATCGAACGCAAGGCCGAAGGCGAGGACGTCCTGGCCGGAGTCACGGCGGAGGAGCCGAAGGCGACCAAGGCACCCGACTTGATGGCCGCGCTCGAGGAGAGCATCGCCGCGGTCAAAGGCAAAGAGGACGGCAGGGCGTCGAAGAAGTCTGCGAAAGGCGCGGCGAAACGCAAACGAAAAGCCGCGCCGAAACGCTCGAAAGCCAAAGCAAAAGCCTCGAAATAGCCCGTGCCGAAGGAGACCCACGTCGAGGTCGACGGGCGTGAGCTGAAGCTCACCAACCTCGACAAGGTCCTCTATCCGAAGGCCGGGTTCACGAAGGGCGAGATGGTCGACTACTACGCCCGGGTCGGGCCGACGCTGGTCCCCCACCTGGACGGCCGCGCGGTGACGCTGCGGCGCTTCCCCGAAGGCGTCGACGACCTCGACGCCGCGTTCTTCGAGAAGCGCTGTCCCAAACACCGGCCGAAATGGGTCAAGACGACGAGGGTTCGCGCCGACACCGGCGAGATCGACTTCTGCGTCTGCGATGGCGTGCCGACGCTGGTCTGGATGGCGCAGCTGGCGGCGATCGAGCTGCATCCCTCGCTCTCGAAGTCGCGGGCGCCGAAGCGGCCGACCGTGCTCGCCTTCGACCTCGATCCGGGCCCCCCGGCCGACGTCGTCGAGTGCTGTCGGGTGGCGCTGCGACTGCGCGAGCTGTTCGCCCACTTCGACGTCGAGGCGTTCCCGAAGACTTCGGGCTCGAAGGGCCTCCAGGTCTACGTCCCGCTGAACAGCAAACGGGTCGGCTACGAGCAGACCAAACCGTTCGCCAAAGCGATCGCCCAGCTGCTCGAAAAGGAGACTCCGGACGAGGTCGTCTCAAAAATGAAGAAGGTCGACCGTCGCGGCAAGGTCTTCGTCGACTGGTCGCAGAACCACCCGACCAAAACAACCGTCTCGGTCTACTCGCTGCGTGCCCGAGAGCGACCGACGGTCTCGACCCCGGTCACCTGGGAGGAGGTCGAGCACGCCGCCGGGCGCGACGACGCCGCCTCGCTGGTCTTCGAGTCCGATGTCGTGCTGAAGCGGATCGAGGAGCGCGGCGACCTCTTCGCCCCGGTGCTTGAGCTCGAACAGGCCCTTCCGAAGCTCTAGCCGCCCCCGGACGCGGGAGGGCGGGCGCGAGATTTCCGGTGGTTATGAACGTGCCCGCCCGGGAGCGGAGGAGGCGGCGTTTTATGTGATCCGTCCTGGCTCCAGCACGTCCGGATCGTGGCCCGGGAGGACGGTGAGCCCGTCTTCGCGGAGCGCGCGCAGACGTTCGGCGGAGCGGCGCTGGGCGTCGAAGTCGGCGGCGAAGGCGGGGAAGCGCAGGTCGTCGAGAACCTCGGCGAAATGGGCGACGTCGGCACCGATCACGACCTCTCCGACCCTGACCGACTGGTGCCCGGTGCTGTGGCCGGGCGTGCTGAGGAGCTCGATCGAGCCGTCGCCGAGCAGGTCGTGATCGCCGTCGACGAGGACGACCTCGCGATCCTCGCCGGCGTAGTCGCGCGGCTGGAAGTAGTTGAGCTCGATCCCGGCGTCGTCGTGGCCGGCCTCCCATTCGGCCCGCTGGATCACGATCGGAACGCTCTCGGGAACGAGCGCGAGGCCGCCGGCATGATCGAAATGGAGGTGGGTCAGGACGACCCGGGCGAGGGAGGAGAGGTCGACCTGCTCCGCAATCGATTGCTCCTGCTCGCACTCGAAGACCGCGACCGTCTCGTCCTCGTAGTGGGCGGCCATGTCCTCGGCCGCGGCCGGGTGCAGGCCCGTGTCGACCAGGATCCGCTCGGAGTCGGTCTCAAGCAGGTAGCAGGAGACCGGGACCCGGACCGGCCGGCCGGGATCCTCTTCATCCTGGCGCCAGATTCCGGCCGGAGCCGTCATCCAGCCGGCGTTGAGGCGCTCGAGCTTCAAGTCAGAGCGGCTGCCTGACGACCGGCCTGCGCGTCGCCTTGACCTCGTCGAGGCGGCGGACCGGTGTCGTGTAGGGTGCCTGCTTCGCGACCTCGGGATCGTCCTCGGCCTCGGCCAGGATCCGCTCGATCGCCTCGGCGAAGGCGTCGAGGCTCTCCTTCGTCTCGGTCTCGGTCGGCTCGACCATCAGCGCCTCCTCGACGAGCAGCGGGAAGTACACGGTCGGCGGGTGGAAGCCGAAGTCGAGCAGGCGCTTTGCGAGATCGAGGGTGGCGATCCTGAGCTCGCGCTTCATCGGCCTGCCGGAGAGGACGAACTCGTGCATGCAGTGGCGGTCGAACGCGACCGGCAGCTGGGTGCCGGCGCGGCCCTCGACGAGTTTCGCCTTCAGGTAGTTGGCGTTCAGGACCGCGGTCTCCGAGGCCTCGGCGAGGCCGTCGGCGCCGAGGCTGAGGATGTAGGCGTAGGAGCGGACGAAGACGCCGAAGTTGCCCTGAAAGCCGCGCAGGCGGCCGATCGACTTCGGGCGGTCGAGGTCGAGGTCGTAGAACGGCCCGCTGCCGTTCCCGCCCTCGCGGCGGACGACCTGCGGCCGCGGCAGGAAGGGCTCGATCCGGTCCGAGACCGCGATCGGCCCGGCGCCGGGGCCGCCGCCGCCGTGCGGCTGGCTGAACGACTTGTGGAGGTTGACGTGGACGATGTCGAAGCCCATGTCGCCGGGCCGCGAGTGACCCATCACCGCGTTCAGGTTGGCGCCGTCGTAGTACAGCGTCCCCCCCGCCTCGTGGATCAGCGCCGCGATCTCGGCGATGTTCTCGTCGAAGACCCCGAGCGTATTGGGGTTGGTCAACATCAGGCAGGCGACGTCGTCGGAGACCTTGGCGCGGAGGTCGTCCATCTCGACCCCGCCCTGCTCGTTGGTCGCGACCTTGACCGCCTCGTAGCCGGCCATCGTCACCGAGGCGGGGTTGGTCCCGTGCGAGGTGTCGGGGGCGAGCACCTTGGTCCGCTCTTCGCCGCGATCGGCGTGGAAGGCGCGGGTCAGCAGCAGCCCGGCGAGCTCGCCATGGGAGCCGGCGGAAGGCTGGAGGCTGACGTGCGGCAGGCCGCAGATCTCCGAAAGGGACTCCTGCAGCAGCCACATCAGCTCAAGCGCGCCCTGGGCGCGGCGCGGGTCCTGCGCCGGGTGCAGCCGCGCGTGCCCCGGCAGCGCCGCGACCCGCTCGTTGAGGCGCGGGTTGTGCTTCATCGTGCACGACCCGAGCGGGTAGAAGCCGGTGTCGAGATCGAAGTTGCGGCGCGAGAGGCGGTTGTAGTGGCGGACGATCTCCGGCTCCGAGACCTCGGGCAGCCGCGGTGGCTCCGAGCGCAGAAGCTTCGCCGGGATCAGGTCCTCGAGCGGCGTCTCCGGCACTTCCGCGTCGGGGAGCGTCGCCGCGCGGCGACCCGGCTTCGAGCGCTCGAAGATCGTCAGAACATCGTCCGACTGCATGCTCTGCTCCCGCTCGTCCGCGCTCATCATCACCGGATTCCTCGCGGACTCGCTCCCGCGTCCGCTGCAGTCGGGCTCACCTCGAGCCGCTCACCGCTCGCGGCAGCAACCGCAGTACCGAGCGCATCGGCGAGCTCGTCGATCTGATCTTTCGTGCGGCGCTCGGTGATTGCGATCAGGAGGCCGTCGGGGTGCTCGGGGTAGTCGCGGCCGAGCGGGTAGCCGGCGGCGATTCCGCGCTCGGCGCAACGCTCGAGGACGGCGTCGACCGGAGCGCCGAGGCGGACTCCGAACTCGCGCGCGACAGGCGCCTCGTGCAGGAGCTCGACCCCCTCGACCGCGGCGAGCCGGTCCCGCGCGTAGGCGGTGCGCCGGACCAGCAGCTCGCCGAGCTCGCGGTACCCCTCGCGCCCGAGCCAGGCGAGGTGGACCATCGCCGCCAGCGCGTTCAGCGCCTGCGCGGTGCAGATGTTGTGGGTCGCCTTCTCGCGGCGGATGTGCTGCTCTCGGGTCTGCAGCGCGAGGACGAAGCCGCGGCGCCCGTCGACGTCGTCGGTCTCCCCCGCGATCCTGCCCGGCATCCGCCGGATCAGGCTCTCGGTCCCGCAGAAGAACCCGAACGACGGCCCGCCGAAGTCGAGCCGGTTGCCGAGCGGCTGGCCCTCGCCGAGGGCGATGTCGGCACCACACTCGCCGGGCGGGCGAAGGACGCCGAGCGTCATCGGGTCGGTGGCGACGACGAGCAGCGCCCCGTGGTCCTTCGCGGCGGCGCCGAGCGCCTCGACGTCCTCGATCGCGCCGAGGAAGTTCGGGCTCTGGAGGATCACCGCGGCGGTCTCGTCGTCGACCGCGGCGGCGAGCGCCGCGGCATCGGTCAGGCCCCCGTCGAGCCCGACCTCGACCACCTCCGAGCCGAAGCCGCGGGAGTAGGTCGCGAGGGTCTCGCGGCTGTGCGGGTGGACCCCGCGCGAGACGACGAAGCGGCGGCGCCCGGTCGCGCCCATCGCCAGATACCCGGCCGAGGCGACCGATGAGGGCCCCTCGTAGAGCCCGGCGCTCGAGACCGGCAGCGCGGTCAGCTCGGACATCGCCGTCTGGAACTCGAACATCGCCTGCAGCCCGCCCTGGGAGATCTCCGGCTGGTAGGGCGTGTACGGGGTCAGGAACTCGGAGCGCTGGGTGATCGCGTCGACGATCGCCGGCACGTAGTGGTCGTACATCCCGGCGCCGATGAAGCAGACCTGCCCCTCGGCGTCCGCATTGCGGGACGCGAGGGCGGCGAGGAGCTCGTAGACCTCGGCCTCGCTCTTGCCCTCGGGGAGGGCGAGCGGCCGGTCGAGCCGGAGCGGCTCCGGCACCTGGTCGAAGAGCTCGTCGACCGACTCGACGCCGATCGCCGCCAGCATCTCGGCCCGGTCCTCAGCCGTTGCAGACGTGTAGCGAGTCACGGGTTACAGGCTATCCGGCATAAATCTCGCGCTTCGTTCGCTGCGCGAGAGTCAGAGTTCGACGCTTGCTCACTCCGCGCTCGAGAGCAGATTGCGGTAATCGGCGGCGGCCAGCAGCGACTCGGCCTCGGCGGGGTCGCTGAGCTTGACCCTGACGAGCCAGCCCTCCCCGTAGGGGTCCTCGTTGACCTTCTCGGGAGCGTCCTCGAGTGCCTCGTTGACGGCCGTGATCTCACCGGAGAGGGGCGCGATCACGTCGGAGACCGCCTTCACCGACTCGACCTCCGAGTAGGAGGCGTCCTTGGACACGGTCGCGCCGACCTGCGGCGGGTCGTAGAAAACGACCTCCCCGAGCGAGTCCTGCGCGTACCAGGTGATGCCGAAGGTCGCCTCGTCGCCCTCGACCCGCGCCCAGTCGTGCTCGGGGTGGTACAGCAGCTCGTCGGGGTAGCTGGCGTCGGCCAAGGTCATCTCTCCTTCTTGTAGAGGGGTTTGGAAGCTATCCGGGCGGGGCGCCGCTTGCCACGCACGTCGATCTCGACCCCGGTCCCGGGCGCGGCGAGGTCGGCCCGCACGTAGCCCATCCCGATCCCGATCTCGAGCGAGGGCGAGTAGCTGCCCGACGTCACGACCCCGATCTCCTCGCCCTCGGCGAGGATCGGGTTGCCCTGGCGCGGGATGCCCGCCCCCTCGATCCTGAATGGCGCCAGCTTCTCGGCCGTGCCCTCCGCGCGCGCACGCGCGACCGCCTCGGAGCCGACGAACCCGGTCGCCTCGACGCAGCACCACCCGAGGCCGGCCTCGATCGGATTGCGGTCGGGGGTGAGGTCGTTGCCGTGGAGGTGGAAGCAGACCTCGAGCCGCAGCGTGTCGCGGGCCCCGAGCCCGCAGGGGACGACGCCGGCATCGAGCAGCTCGACCCAGATCGCGGGTGCGATCTCGGGGTCGATCAGGAGCTCGATCCCGTCCTCGCCCGTGTAGCCGGTGCCGCAGGCGAGCGCCGGCCGCTCGCCGATCCGGACCGCGGCAACGTGCATCCGCGGCGGCAGCTCGACCCCGAGCGTCGGGGCGACGATGCGGCGGGCGTGCGGGCCCTGGACCGCGAGCATCGCGTAGCGGTCGGCGACGTCGCGGACGACGACGTCGAACTCGCGGCTCCAGCGCCCGAGCCAGGCGAGATCGGATTCATGGTTGGCGGAGTTGGTGACGATCAGGTAGCGGTCGCCGCCGAGCCGGTAGGTGAAGAGGTCGTCGAGGACTCCACCCTCTTCGTTGCAGAGAACCGAGTACTGGGCGCCGCCGATCTCGATCTTGGCGACGTCGTTGGAGAGGACGCGCTGGAGGAAGGCCAGCGCGCCGGGACCCTCGACCTCGACCTCGCCCATGTGGGAGACGTCGAACACCCCGGCGTGGGTGCGGACCGCGGTGTGCTCCTCGATGATCCCGTCGTACTGGACCGGCATCTCCCAGCCGGCGAACGGCACGAGCTTTGCGCCACCCTCGCGGTGGCGGTCGAACAGAGGGGTGCGTTGAAGGTTCTCGACGGCCATCAGGTGCTCACGCGGCTGACGCCAGGCTATCTTGACGATCGATATGACATGAGCAACAGGGCGTCGAGCTGGCAGCCGGGCCTGGAGGAGCTCAGGTCGATTCACGCAGCCGCCGCGGAGACCGTCAAGCAGACGCCGGTCTTCAGCCTCGGCGAGCTCTCCCGCCGCTGCGGCGGGACCGTCGTCGTCAAGGCCGAGAACATGCAACGCACCGGGTCGTTCAAGCTGCGCGGCTCGCTCGCGAAGCTCGCCGGACGCGACCCGGGCAACTGCCCGGGGGTGGTCGCCGGGAGCGCCGGCAACCACGGCCAGGCGCTCGCCTACGCCGCCCGCGCCCGCGACATTCCCTGCACGGTCTTCATGCCGGAGGACGCGGCGATCTCGAAGGTCGACGCGGTCACCGCCTTCGGCGCCGAGGTCGTGCTCGAGGGGAGCGCGATCGACGAGTGCCTGCGGGCTGCCCGCCGCCTGGCCGACGAGGAGGGGCTTCTCTTCGTCCACCCCTTCGACGACCTCGACGTGATCCGGGGCCAGGCCGGGGTCGGGCTCGAGCTGCGCGAACAGGTCCCCGACCTGACGAAGGTGATCGTCCCGGTCGGCGGCGGCGGGCTGGTGAGCGGGATCGCGGCGGCGCTCAACGCCGGCGGCGGCGGCGTCGAGGTCGCCGGCGTCCAGGCCGCGGGCTGCTCCGCGTTCCCCGCCTCGATCGAGAGCGGCGAGCCGGAGACGGTCGCCCAGCCTTCGACGATCGCCGACGGGATCGCGGTGAAGCGGCCCGGTGAGCTGACGCTCGAGCTGGTCCGGCGCTGGATCGAGGAGGTCGTGACCGTCGACGACGACGCGATCGCCGAGGCGATGGTCTTCCTCGTCGAGTACGGCAAGCTGGTGACCGAGGGGGCCGGCGCGGTCGGCATCGCGGCGCTGCTGACCGGCGCCCTGCCGCCGGCCGAGTCGGGCACGACCGCGGTCGTCCTCTCCGGCGGCAACGTCGATGCCCACGTCCTCGCCGAGGTGATCAACCGCCACCAGACCGGAATCGGCCGCCGCGCCCGCCTCTTCTCGAAGATCAGCGACCGCCCCGGCGGCCTCGTCGACTTCCTCCAGATCATCGCCCGCGCGGGCGGCAACGTCCTCGACGTCACCCACGTCCGCGACGGGGTCGCGCTCCACGTAAGGGAGACCGGAGTCGAGGTCCTGGTCGAAAGCCGCAGCGAGCGCCACGGGGACGAGCTGCTAAGGCGGCTCGCCGACGCCGGCTACGAGGTCGAGGAGATCGGCTCGCACTGAGCCGCGCGCGGCGGCCTATTCCTGGAGGAAGCCCGGAACGTCGATGTCGTCGTCGGAGACCCGCAGTTTGCGGATGTCCGTGTCGTCGGCCGAGATCCGCGGGCGGCTCTCGTAGCGGCGCCGGACCCGCTGCGGCGAGCGCGCGAGGAGCTCGAAGCCCTCGAAGCCCGTCGCGATCACGGTGACCCGGACCTCGTCCCGCATCGACTGGTCGACGACGGAGCCGAAGATGATGTTGGCGTTGTCGTCGGCCTCGGCCTGGACGAGCTGGGCGGCCTCGTTGACCTCGAACAGGCCGAGGTCCTCGGGACCGGTGATGTTGAGCAGCATCCCGGTCGCGCCTTTGATCGACTCCTCGATCAGGGGCGAGGTGATCGCCCCCTTGGCGGCGTCGGCCGCGCGCTGCTCACCGGAGGCCGAGCCGACCCCCATCAGCGCCGAGCCGGCGTCGCGCATGATCGTCCGGACGTCGGCGAAGTCGAGGTTGATCAGGCCCGGGATCGTGATCAGGTCGGTGATGCCCTGGACGCCCTGGCGAAGGATGTCGTCGGCCTGGCGGAAGGCCTCGAGAACGCTCGTCCGTCGCTCGACCGCCTGCAGCAGCTTCTCGTTCGGGACGATGATCAGGGTGTCGACGTTGTTGCGAAGTTTCTCGATGCCCTCAAGCGCCTGCTGCATCCGGCGTTTGCCCTCGAACTCGAACGGCTTCGTCACCGCGCCGACGGTGAGGGCGCCGATCTCCTCCTTGGCGATCTCGGCGATCACCGGCGCCGATCCGGTCCCGGTGCCGCCGCCCTCGCCGGCGGTGACGAAGACCATGTCGGCGCCCTTCAGCGCCTCCTTGATCTCGTCGCGGCTCTCCGCCGCGGCGCCCGCGCCGACCTCGGGGTTGCCGCCGGCGCCGAGGCCGCGGGTCAGCTCCTGCCCGATCGAGAGCTTGATGTCGGCATCGCAGGCCTGGAGTGCCTGGGCGTCGGTGTTGACGGCAATGAACTCGACCCCGCGGATCCCGGCGTCGACCATCCGGCTGACGGCATTGGTTCCCCCGCCGCCGGCTCCGACGACCTTGATCACCGCAAGGTAAGTGGATTCCATCTCCCGATTTTCTCCGTGTCCGGCCCTGGGCGGGCCGGCTATGCCCCGGTCTCGCTGGACCGGTAATTGAGTTGAGCCTTGGTTCCGTCCGAGGCTTCAGCGAGGCTTAAGGGTTCCAGCCTCCGCCACAACCGCGGAAATTGCGCTCAACGTAGGGCATTCTCGGCCACCTGTCAAACCGCCGGGAGGCATCCTGCAAGCGACATGTCTCGAGTAGAGGTTGAGGGTTGAACGAGTCTGAGCCTGCGGTCGAGGGTTCATTCGACGGGCGGGAGAACGTGCCCGGAGCCGCCCACGGCCGGCCGTCGCGGCGCCTGCACGTCGACGTAATCGAGCGTTTCGGTCGCCGGATCGGCGAGCACGGCGGCGGCCGATCGCCACTTCAGTGCTGCCTGCGCCGATGCGCCGAAGATGATTTCTATCCCCGAGCTGAGGTCGACGCTGACGCCGTCGGCTTCGCTGTAGGAGGTGCTCGCGAGATAGGGCCGCAGCCCGGCCGGGGCGGCGGCGAGGACGCGGACCTGTTCGAGCATCGGGCCCCGCAGCCGGCCTCCGCTCGGCGGTTCCGATGCCGGCAGCAGCGGCAGCGAGCCTTCTTCGGGAGCCGGCAGTGACGCCATCACCTTCCCGTTCGAGTCGACCCCGACCGCATCCGAGCCGACCCCGATCGCCGCCACCGGCGCCGGGACCGTGACCGTCGGCGCGACCGTCTTCGTCGCAAACCCGAAGTGGTAGATCGCGAGGATCGCGATCACCCCGATGACGCCAATGACGGCAATGCGCCTCACGGTAGGTCCCAGCCCTCCGGCCACGCGACCTCGCCGAGCAGCTGCACCTCGGGCTCGAGGACGATCCCGAATCGCTCGTGGACGCGGCGGCGGCCGGCGGCCATCAGCTCGAGCACGTCGGCGGTGCTCGCCTCGCCGCTGTTCTCGACGAAGTTGGCGTGCTTCTCGGAGAAGCGGGCGCCGCCGTGGGCGAGACCGCGGCATCCCGCCGCCTCGAGCAGCTGGCCGGCGGTGCGGCCCTCCGCCCGCGGGTCGTCGGGGTTCTTGAAGGTCGAGCCGAAGGTCTTGATCCCGGCGGGCTGCGCCTCGTGGCGCCGTTCGCGCATCGCCGCCATCGTCTTCCGCACCCCGTCGGGATCGGCCGCGGTCAGGGCGAACCCGGCGGCGGCGACGACCTCGTCGGGCCCGAGGTTCGAGCTGCGATAGGAGAAGCCGAGCTCCTCGGGGCGGCGGCGCTCGCTGCCGCCGGGGCCGCAGACGTCGACCCAATCGAGGATCTCCGCCAGCTGCCCGCCGTAGGCGTTCGCGTTCATCCTCACCGCGCCGCCCACGGTCCCCGGGATGTTGACGCCGAACTCGAGCCCGGTCAGCCCCCAGCCGGCGACCTTCGCCGCCACCGACGGCAGCCGGGCGCCGCCGCCCGCGCGCACCCGCTCGCCGTCGCGCTCGACCGTCGCCAGCCCCCGCCCGAGCTTGATCGCCAGCCCGTGGAAGCCGTCGTCGGCGACCAGCAGGTTCGAGCCGGAGCCGATGATTCCGATCGGCATCCCCTCGGCGTCGGCCCAGGCGACCAGCACGGCCAGGCCGTCCTCGTCGTCGGGGCGGGCGAACCAATCGGCGTTGCCGCCGGTGCGGACCGTGGTCAGGCGCGCCAGCGGGTAATCGCGCTCGATCCCCTCGGGCGGGCTCATGTTTGGGACCCGCCCTCGAGAAGGTCGCCGGCGAGCTCGTGGATGTCGCCGGCGCCGATCGTGACCAGGACGCGCCCGGGCCCAAGCGCCGGAGCAAGGGCGGCCGCGACCCTCTCGCGGTCGGGGAGCCAGCAGACCCGGCGCCCCTCCATCCGGTCGGCGGCGGCGCGGGCGACGTCGAGGCCGCTGACGCCGGCGAGCTCGCCGACCGGCTCCTCGCGGGCGGCGTAGACATCGAGGACCGCGACCTCGTCGGCCAGCGACAGCGCCGCGCCGAACTGCTCGGTGAAGGCCTTGGTCCGCGAGTAGAGGTGCGGCTGGAAGACCGCGATCAGCCGCTCCGGGCCGAGTTCGCGGAGCGCGGCGAGGGCGGCCCTCACCTCGGTCGGGTGATGGCCGTAGTCGTCATAGATGCGCGTTCCGGAGCGCTCGCCCCGCAGCTCGAGCCTGCGCCGGACGCCGGGCAGCTCCGCCAGCGAGGCCGCGGCGGCCTCGACGTCGGCTCCGGCGAGGCCGATGGCGCCGAGCGCCGCGCGGGCGTTGCGGAGGTTGTGGCGCCCGGGCGCGGCGAGCTCGAGCCGCGGCGGGCCGGGCCCTCCCTCATCGAAGCGGACGACATCGGCGGCGGCGGCGATCGAGTCGAGGCCGCCGCCGGCCGGCAGGACGACGCCCCGGGCCGGCTCGGCGAAGCGGGCGAACGCGGCGCGCAGCTCGGCGACCGAGCCCCAGTGGGAGTGGTGGTCCATCTCGACGTTGGTGACGACGGCGACCTCGGGCCGCAGCCGCAGGAAGCTCGCGTCGCTCTCGTCGGCCTCGGCGATGACCCACTCCCCCTCGCCCCAGCCGGCGTTCGCGGTGGCGCCGCCGGGGCCGAGCCCTGGGACCTCTCCGCCGATGAAGAACGCGGGATCGGCCCCGGTCGCCCGCAGCGCCCAGGTGGCCATTGCCGCGGTCGTCGTCTTGCCGTGGGTTCCGGCGACGGCGAGCAGACGCTTCTCGCCGCAGAGCTCGGCGAGCAGCTCGCCGCGATGGCGAACCACCTGCCCCCGTTCGCGCGCCAACGCCAGCTCGGGGTTGTCCTCGGAGATCGCGGTCGAGACGACGACCTCGGCCCCATCGGGGAGGTTCGCCGCATCGTGTCCGAGCGCCGCGTCGATCCCCGCCGCCCGCAGCCGCTCCATATATGACGACTCGCCCCGGTCGCTGCCCGTCACCGTCGCTCCGAGCTCGTTGCAGACGAGCGCGAGGCCGCTCATCCCCGCGCCGCCGATGCCGATGAAGTGCAGCCGCCTGTCGCTCCAGTCGCTCATCAGCTCCGCTCCCGCGCCGCGCTCAGGACCTCGTCGGCGATACGGCGCGCGGCGTCGGGCTTGGCCAGCCCGCGGGAGGCCGCCGCCATCGCTTCCAGCTTCGCGTCCGCTGCGAACAACCCCGCGACCGTGGCGGCCAACCGCTCCGGGTCGAGCTCGGCGTCGGCAATGACCTCCGCGGCTCCGGCCCGCTCCATCCAGGCCGCATTCGCCGCCTGGTGCCCGGCGGCGGCGTGCGGATAGGGGACGAGGACCGCGGGACGGCCCGTCGCGGTGATCTCGAAGATCGAGCCGCCGGCGCGACCGAGCACGAGGTCGCTGGCCGCGAGGGCGTCGCCGAGGTCCGGCTCGTAGTCGAGCAGCTCGTAGCGGTCGTTGTGCGGGGCCGACGCCAGGCGCGGCTTCAGCTCCGTGTAGTCGCGGCGGCCGGCGACGTGGACGACGTGAAAGTCGCGGCCGGGGCGCTCGGCGAAGGCGGCGACCGAGCACTCGTTGATCGAGCGCGCTCCCTGGCTGCCGCCGACCACGAGCAGGCAGCGGGCCGGCTCGGGGATCCCGAACCGGCGCCGCGCCGCGGCGCGATCGGCCTCGAGCACCGCGGCCGGCACCGGCCGGCCGGTGACGAGATAGCGGCTCCCATCGCGCCCCTCGATCGGGAACGCGAGGCAGACCCGCCGCGCCCGCCCCGCCAGGAGCCGGTTGGAGAGGCCGAGGTGGCTGTCGGCCTCGGTCAGGACGAGCGGGGTGCGGCTGAGGGCCGCAGCGAGCCCGGCGGGACCGGCGACGAACCCGCCTCCGCCCACCACGACGTCGGCGCGGCGACGCCGGATCGCGGCGCGCGCCGCCGCGACGGCGGCGCCGGCCTCGAGCGCGGCGACGGCCGCCTTGAGCGGGTTGCCGCGGTCGATCCCTCGCACCCTGACGAAGTCGATCTCGTAGCCGGCGGCGGGGACCAGCTCGGCCTCGATCCGCTCGCGGGTGCCGAGGAAGGTGACCTCGGCCCCGCTATCCCGAAGCTCGGCGGCGACGGCCATTGCCGGCACGACGTGTCCCGCCGTTCCCCCGGCCGCCACCACCACTCTTGCGAGCTCTGGCACTCGACCCACTCCTTCCACGGGCGGGTCCGCGCCCGCCATCGACGACGCGCAGTTTGCCAGCGCGGGCGGTCCCCCCGCGGGCGACGTTGAGGACCAGGCCGACCGCGAAGAGCGTCGCGAGCAGGCTGCTGTTGCCGTAGGAGACGAACGGCAGCGGCACGCCCGTGAGCGGGGCCAGGCCCATCACCGCGAACAGGTTGACGGTGGCCTGGACGAGGATCAGGGAGGTCAGCCCGGCGACGAGGACCTTGCCGTAGACGTCCTTCGCTTTCTTCGCCGTCTGCAGCCCGGCGTAGCCGAGCATCGAGAACAGCCCGACGACGCCGAGGATCCCGACCAGCCCCAGCTCCTCGCCGATCACCGCGGTGATCATGTCGGTGTGGGCCTCGGGCAGGTAGAAGGCCTTCTGGACCCCGTTGCCGATCCCGACCCCGAACAGTCCGCCCGAGCCGAGCGCGATCTTTGCCTGCGCCGCCTGGAACCCGGTCCCGGCGGTGTCGGCCCCGGGGTTGAGGAAGGCGGTCAGGCGCGCCATCCGGTAGGGCTCGACGAGGGTCATCAGGAGGGCGAAGAACCCGAGCACCAGCCCGATCATCGCCAGGTCGCGCATCCGGGCGCCGGCGGCGACGAGGGTCGCCGCGGAGGCGAAGGCGATCACCAGCGTCGTGCCGAGATCGGGCTCGGCGACGATCAGAAGCGCCGAGGCCGCAACGACTAGCAGGAACGGCATCATCCCCTCGAGCGAGCGGACGCGCTTCGGCTTGCGGGCGAAGAGATCGGCGCCGTAGAGGATCAGCGCCACCTTCGCCAGCTCCGACGGCTGGATCTGGAGGAAGCCCGAGCCGATCCAGCGGGTCGAGCCGTTGACGTCGGTCCCGGCGACCAGCACGGCGAAGAGGAGGAAGAAGGAGAGCGCGAGGAGCGCCGGCGTGACCCGGCGCACGAAGTCGAGCCCGGTGCGGGCGGCGACGTGCATGAGCAGCAGCCCCAGCGCGCCGAACATCGCGGTCCGCTTCAGGTAGTAGACGCTGTCCGAGAGGCCTCCGTCGCTGAGGACCCGGGTCGTCGAGCTGGCCGAGAAGACCATCACCGCGCCGAAGGCGAGCAGGCAGAGGGTCGCGGTCAGCAGCATGTTGTACTCGGCCGGCAGGCTCGCCGCCTTCCTCTTCTTCCTCCCCTTCCCCTTCTTCGCCCGGCTGCCCAGCCAGGGAAGCCGCAGGGAGATCGCCCGCGCGCTCATGTCAGCGCCTCGACGATCTCGCGGAAGCGCTCGCCGCGCCGTTCGAAGTTCTCAAAGGCGTCGAAGCTCGCGCAGGCGGGCGCCAGCAGGACGACCTCGCCCGGGCGGGCGACGGCGGCCGCGGCGAGGACCGCGTCCTCGAGGTCGGCACAGCGGTGGAGCGGCACCCCCTTCTCGACCACCCCGGCGAGCTCGGCCGCGAGGCGGTCGGCGGTGGCGCCGATCAGGTAGCAGGCGGCGCAGGTCTCCTCGATCGGGGCGGCGAGCGGCGCGAACGGCTCGCCCTTGTCGCTGCCGCCGAGGATCGCGTGGACCCCGCGGTCGAAGGCCCGCAGGCCGACCACCGCCGAGGCGACGTTGGTCGCCTTCGAGTCATTGACGAACCGGATCCCGTCCCTCTCGGCCACCGGCTCGAGCCGGTGCGGCACTCCGGCGAAGCTCCGCAGGCCCTCGCGCGCCGCGTCGCGGTCGATCCCCATCGCCAGCGCCGCCGCGGCGGCCGCCATTGCGTTGGCCGCGTTGTGCTCACCGATCAGGCCGAGCTCATCGGCCCGCAGCAGCGGCTCGCCGTCGTAGAAGATCGTGCCCTCGGCGAGCGCGACCACGCAATCGGGGCCGGCGCCGCGACAGAAGGCGATCCGCCGGCCGCAGCCGCCGAGGTCGGTCCCGGCGAGCGCCGGATCGTCTGCGTTGTAGATCGCGATGTCGTCGTTGCCCTGGTTGGCGAAGATCCGCAGCTTCGCCGCCAGGTAGGTGTCGAGGTCCGGATGACGATCGAGGTGGTCGGGAGCGAGGTTGAGGAAGACGCCGCACTCAGGGGCGAAGTGGTCGGTGTCCTCGAGCTGGAAGCTCGAGGCCTCACAGACGATGGTCGCGTCGGGGTCGATGTCGCCGGCGAGCGAGGCCAGCGGCGTGCCGACGTTGCCGGCCACGGCGACCGGCTCGCCGGCGCCGCGGTAGATGTGGCCGAGCAGCTCGACCGTCGTCGTCTTGCCGTTCGTCCCGGTCACCGCCAGGAACCGGTTGGGGATCGCGCGCCAGGCCAGCTCGAGCTCGCCGAGCACTGTCGTGCCGCGCTCGCGGGCGGCGACGATCACCGGCGCCTCCGCGGGAACACCCGGGCTCTTCACCACCGTCCGCACGCCGTCGAGCTGACCGATTCCATCCGTATCCAGGACGACTTCGACGCCAGCCCCGCTCAGCCCTGCCGCGCCGTCGGGATTCGCCGAGTCGACGCCGGTGACGGTCCCGCCGCGCGCCGCGAGCAGCCGCGCCGCGGCCTGGCCGGAGCGGGCGAGCCCGACGACCAGGAACGGCCCGTCAGGGAGCGGCGGACGGAGCTTGAGCGGCGGCGGAACCCACATCCGTCCTATCTTCGCGACCCCCGGCGGCTCCCCTGTTCAGGCGGCGGCCGGCTCGAGCGCGAACTCGCGGATCACAGCCGCCAGCTCGAGCGGCTGGTCGATCGGGATCAGGGTGTAGCTGTCGGCGATCTCGACCAGCCGCGCGTCGGCGAAGTCCGCGGCGAGCTTGCGGCCCTCGTCGTTCGGCATCATCGAGCCGTCGCGGTCCCAGACGACCAGGACCGGGCGCTCGAAGCGGCCGAGGGCCGGGGTGGCCGCCGCCATGTCGCGCCTGCCCTGGCCGACGTCGCCGATGTACTTGCGGACGTCGCGGCGGATCTCGGGCCGGCGAAGCGGCTCGAGCCATTCGCGCATGAGGTCGTCCGGGACCCCGCGCTTCGACATCTGCCCGTAGATGAAGGGGAGCCGGCGCAGCGACGGGGCCAGCAGCGTCCGCCGCATCAGCGAGAGCCCGCCCGGCATCTTCGCCGCGAGGATCGCGGCGCGGCCGGCGAGGCCCGGCGGGTAGTTGCCCTCGGTCTCGCAGGAGACAAGGACCAGCGCCGAGACCCGCCCGAGGAGGCCGTCGGCGACCATCACCTGCGCTCCCGACCAGTCGTTGAAGCAGAGGATCACGGCCTCGAGCCCGAGGCTCTCGATGAACTCGGCGACGATTCGGCCCATCCCGCGCAGCGAGAGATCGGCGTCCGGGCTCATCGGCTCGGGATGGGCGCCGAACGGGAGCGTCGGCATCAGGCAACGGTGGGTCGGGGCGAGCTCGGCGGCGACGCGCTCCCAGAGGCGTCCGTTCATCGCCAGCCCGCCGACCATCACCAGAGGGGGTCCGTTCCCGATCTCCTCGTAGTGGATCGTCCCCGCCGAGACCTCGGTCGATGCCATCGCCCGCCTCCATTTTCTAGATAGATCGCTCTAGTGAGAGCTACCCTACCATCGGACCGACAACGGAAGCGAAGGAGCGCGATGGCCACCGACACCAGGGAGCGGATTCTCGACAGCAGCGGCGAGCTGTTCCGGCGCCAGGGGTACATGGGCACCGGCGTCAAGCAGATCATCGAGGAGGCCGGCGCGCCCTTCGGCTCGCTCTACCACTTCTTCCCCGGCGGCAAATCCGAGCTCGGCGCCGAGACGATCCGCCGCTCCGGCTACCTATACGGCCTCCTCTTCCCCGAGTACGTCAGGCCGGACGTCGAGCTCGCCGCCGGGGTCCGCGGCTTCTTCGCCGGCGCAGCCGAGACCCTGGTCGAGACCGATTACGCCGATGCCTGCCCGATCGCCACCGTCGCACTCGAGGTCTCGAGCGTCGACGAGGGGCTGCGCGAAGCGTGCGCCGACGTCTTCGACGCCTGGATCGACGGTGGCGTCGCCCGCTTCACCGCGGCCGGCATTCCCCGCGACCGCGCCCGCGCTCTCGTGATCCAGATGATCGCCGCGCTCGAGGGCGCCTTCGTGCTCAGCCGCGCCCTGCGCTCGACCGAGCCCCTCGAGGCGGCCGGCGAGGCGGTGGCCGCCGCAATCGCCGCCGAGTGCGGCTAGCCGGACGGCGCGGGGCTGCGGCTATCGCGGCGGGGCCGACAGTCGGTAGAGGACGTGACGGCGCAGCGGGTGGCCGGCGGGGATCCCGGGGTGGTCGAAATCGTCGGCCTGATCGCGGCTCATCCCGAGCCGCTCCATCACCGCCCGCGAGCGCTCGTTGAGGGCGCTGGTCATCGAGACGATCTCCTCCAGGCCGGCCCGTTCGAAGCCGAAGGTGATCGCCGCGCGGGCGGCCTCGGTCGCGTAGCCCCGCCCCCATGCCGGGGCCGCCAACCGCCAGCCGACCTCGACCGCGGGGGTGAAGTGGGCCTCGAACTCCGGCGGCGCGAGGCCGGTGAAGCCGATGAGCTGACCGGTCTCGCGGACCTCGAGCGCCCAGAGCCCGAAGCCGTGCCGGTCGAAGCCCGCTTCGATCCTCGTGATCAGCGCATCGCTCTCCTCGCGGCTGAGGGGCGCGGGGAAGAACTCCATCACCCGTGGGTCGGCGTTCATCTGCGCGAACGGCGCCCGGTCCGCGTCGCGCCAGCGCCGGAGCGTCAGCCGCTCCGTCCGCAGCTCCGGCCCGGCGGCCGCCTCAGCGGCCAATCGACTGCTGGTAAAGCGTGAACCCGATCCCCGAGCAGACCGCGGCAATGATCCAGAAGCGGAGCATGATCTTCGTCTCCGACCAGGCCATCATCTCGAAGTGGTGGTGGAGCGGCGCCATCAGCAGGATGCGCCGGCGGAAGGTCTTGAAGGCGAACACCTGGGCTGCGACCGAGAGCGCCTCGATCACGAAGATCCCGCCGATGATGATCAGCAGCACCTCGGTCTGGGTCATCACCGCCAGCGCGCCGATCGCACCGCCGAGCCCGAGCGAGCCGGTGTCGCCCATGAAGATCGAGGCCGGGAACGCGTTGAACCAGAGGAACCCGCTGCAGGCCCCGACCAGGCAGGCGGAGAGCAGGGCGAGGTTCTGCTGCTCGTTGGTGACGAAGCAGATCGCGGTGAAGGCGAGGAGGACGATCGCGCAGCACCCCGCCGCGAGGCCGTCGAGGCCGTCGGTCAGGTTGACCCCGTTGGAGGTGCCGGCGATCACCAGGAAGACGAGGACGAAGTAGAGGACCGGGCCGAGGTCGATGCTGGCGTCGCCGATCCGGAAGAAGAGGATCGGTTCGAGGCCGACCTCGTGGCGGGCGACCCACCAGAGCCCGAGTGCGAGGAACAGCTGGAAGAGGAGCTTGTAGCGGGCCGAGAGGCCGAGCGAGCGCCGTTTGACGATCTTGATGAAGTCGTCGGCGAACCCCAGCGCCGCGCATCCCATCGCTACGCCGAACACGGCCATGCTCTGCGCGTCGCGGTCGGAGAGGACGAGGTAGGGGACGCAGATCGAGGCGAAGACGATCAGTCCGCCCATCGTCGGCGTCCCGGCCTTCGTCATGTGCTCCTGGGGGCCGTCCTCGCGGATGTGCTGGCCGAACTCCTTGACCCGCAGGTACTCGATGAATTTCGGGCCGAGGAAGATGCAGATCAGCATCGCCGCCATCCCCGCGATCAGGACCTCGCCCATCAGATCAGCTCCCGCAGGGTCTCGGCGACCGCCTCGAGGCCGGCCGAGCGCGAGCCCTTGACGAGGACGGTGTCGCCGGGCTCGAGCTGGGCCGCGAGCAGCTCGGCGGCCTCCTCCGGGTCGGCGACCAGCTCGTCCGGATCGTAGCCACGGGCGGGCTCGGCGACGCCGATCACGGTGTCGATTCCCGTCGCCCGCGCGTGCTCGCCGATCTCGCGGTGATACTCGGCCGAGCGCTCTCCGAGCTCCCCCATCTCGCCCAGGACCGCGATCCGGCGGCCGCCGTCGAAGGTAGCGAGATGGTCGAGCGCCGCTCGCATCGACAGGGGGTTGGCGTTGTAGCAGTCATTCACCAGGACGATCCCGTCGCCCAGCTCCAGGCGCTCACCGCGGAAGCTGGAGAAGCCTATGCTGGCAGCGCCATCGGCCATCTCCCCGAGCGGCACGCCGAGCGCGACGCCGGCCGCGATCGCGGCGAGGGCGTTGGTCAGGTTGTGGCTCTCGGCGAAGGGGAAGTGGTACGTCTCGCGCCCGGCCGGAGTCGCGACCAGCGCCTCGGTGACGCCGTCCTCGAGCATCCTGCTCTCGATCGCCTCGACGTCGCCGCCGGGCCCGAAGCGCAGCAGCCGCGGCGCCCCGCCGAGGTGCGGCTCGAGCTCGCCGGCGTCGACCGGGGCGATCGCGGTTCCGTCGGCCGGCAGCGCCGCCAGCAGCTCGGCCTTCGCCGCCGCCACCGCGGCGACCGAGCCGAGCAGCTCGATATGGACGGGACCGACGTTGGTGATCACTCCGACCTCGGGCTCGGCGATCGCCGCCAGCTCGGCGATCTGGCCGCGACCGCGCATCGCCATCTCCAGGACCAGGAAGTCGGTCCCCGGCTCCGCCTCGAGCACGGTAAGCGGCAGCCCGATCTCGGTGTTGAGGTTCTCGCGGTTCGCGTGAGCCAGCCCCGGCAGCAGCGCGCGGGTGATGTCCTTGACCGAGGTCTTGCCGACCGAGCCGGTGATCCCGACCACGCGCGCCCCCAGCGCTCGGCGCCACTCGCGCGCCAGCGTCTGCAGCGCCGCCAGCGGGTCCTCGACCGCGAGCACCCAGCCCCCGTCCAGGCCCTGCGACCGTCCCGGCCCGACCACCGCGCCCCAGGCTCCGGCCGCGAGTGCCGCGCCGGCGAACTCGCCGCCGTCGACGTTGGCGCCGCGGAGGCCGAAGAAGAGGTCGCCCGCGCCCGCCTCGCCGGACTCGATCACCGCCCTTCGCGGCGTCCCGTCGCCACCGGTGGCGACGATCTCGGCACCGATCGCGGCGGCGATCTCCTCCGCGCCGAGGTTCAAAGCTTGCGCAGCTCCTCGCGCGCGACCTCGCGGTCGTCGAAGGGGATCTTTCGCCCCTGCTCGAATTCCTGGCCCTGCTCGTGCCCCTTGCCGGCGACGACGACCGTGTCGCCGGGCTCGGCTCGCGAGAAGGCGAGTGCGATCGCGGCCCGCCGGTCGACCTCGGCCTCGACCCTGTCACGGTCCTCGATCCCGGCGAGGATTTCCTCGACGATCGACTCCGGCGGCTCCGAGCGCGGGTTGTCGGAGGTGACGATCGTCAGGTCGGAGCGCTCGGCGGCGGCCCTGCCCATCCGCGGCCGCTTGTCGCGGTCGCGGTCGCCGCCGGCGCCGAAGACCGAGATCACCCTGCCGCTCGTCAGCCGCCGCGCCGCTGCCAGCACGTTGTCGAGCGAGTCGGGGGTGTGCGCGTAGTCGACCAGGACCGCGAACGGCTGTCCCTCGACGATCGGCTCGAACCGGCCGGGCGGCGCGCCCGCGGCCGCCAGGGCGGCGGCGATGTCGCCCTCCCCGACACCCATTGCACTGGTCGCCGCGAATGCCGCCAGCGCGTTGGCGACGTTGAAATGGCCTGGCAGCCGGGTCCGGATCTCGACCTCGCCGATCGTGAAGCGCGCCCCAGTGGCGTCGAATTCCGCGTCCCGCGCCGAGAAGTCCGCCTCGCGGCCGTCGGCCGAGAAGGTCAGCGCGTCGAAGTCCTCGGCGAGGCGGCGACCGTAGGGGTCGTCGACATTGACGATCGCCCGCCCCGGCCCCATCTCGAACAGCAGCCGCTTGGCGCCGAAGTAGTCCTCCATGTCGGCGTGGAAGTCGAGGTGGTCCTGGGTCAGGTTGGTGAACAGCGCGACCTCGTAGTGGATCGCGTCGCTGCGGTGCAGCGCCAGGGCGTGCGAGGAGACCTCCATCGAGCAGGCTCGATCGCCGCCGTCGAGCATCCGCCTGAAGGTCGCCTGCAGGTCGATTGCCTCGGGCGTCGTCCGCTCGACCTCCTCCTCGACCCCACCGACCACTTGCTTGACGGTGCCCAGCAGGCCGCACCGGATCGAGACCGACTCGAGGATCTCGCGGATCAGGAAGGCGGTCGTCGTCTTGCCGTTCGTCCCGGTCACCCCCGCGACCCGCAGCTCCGCCGTCGGGTCGCCCCAGAACCGGGCTGCGACCGGTGCCATCGCCGCCCTCGCATCGCCGACGAGCACCTGCGGCACCGCCGGCTCCAGCGCGAGCTCGCGCTCGACGACCAGCGCCGCCGCCCCGGCCGCGACCGCCGCCGGCCCGAACTCATGGCCGTCGGACCGCTCGCCGACGACGCAGAAGAAGAGCGTCCCCTCGCCGACCCGGCGGCTGTCGTAGGCCAGCCCGGCGACGTCGACGCCCGGATCCCCGATGAGGCGGGCGTCCTCGAGCTCTCTGATCAGCTCACCCAGTTCCAACGCGGCCCGATTCTAGGCTCGGGCACGGGCGGTGCTATTCGGGAGGGACGCCGAGGTAGGGAAGCGCGAATTCGGCGATTTTGCCGAATGCCGGCGCGGCGACCGAGCCGCCGTAGATTTCGCCGTGCGGCTCGTCGACGATCACCGCGACGAGGAGCTGCGGGTCCTGGGCGGGGGCGAAGCCGATGAACGAGGCGACGTACTTGGTCTCCGAGTAGGTGCCGTTTTCGGCTACCTGCGCGGTCCCGGTCTTGCCGGCGAGCGTGTAGCCGGGGACGCTCACCTCGGAGGCCGTTCCTCCCGCAGCCAGCACGCCCTCGAGCATTTCCCGGACCTGGGCGGCGACCGTCGAGGAGATCACGCGGCGCCCGCGCGGCTCGTGCACCGGTTCGCCGCCGACGTCCTCGATCAGCTGCGGCCGTTTGAGGATGCCGCCGTTGGCGATCGCCGCGTAGCCGGCCATCATCTGGATCGGTGTCACCGAGAGTCCCTGGCCCATCGGCAGGTTGCCCATCGTCGAGCCGGAGTATTCGTCGAGCGCCGGGACGATCCCCTGCTCCTCGCCCGGGAACTCGATCCCGGTCGTCCGGCCAAAGCCGAAGCGGTTGATCCAGCGGCTGAATTTTTCGCTGCCGACCTCGAGGCCGATCGTCACCGCTCCCACGTTCGAGGACTGGGCGAGGATTTCGGCGACAGAGAGCGTCACCGTGCCGCGTTCCTCGGCGTCTTCGATCGTGCGGTCGGCGACGTGCAGTTCCGGCGGCAGCGTGAAGGTCGTCGAGGGCGTCACGATCCCTTCTTCGAGCGCGGCGGAGACGGTGAACGCCTTGAAGGTCGAGCCGGGCTCGTAGGTGAACCCGGTCGCCCTGTTCAGCAGGTATTCGGGGTCGGCTTCGCCGAGGTCGCTCGGGTCGACCGGCGGCCAGTTCGCCATCGCCAGCACCTGCGAGTTCTGCGGGTTCATCACGATCGCCGTCGCGCCCTTCGGCGACCACAGTTCGCCGACTTCGCCGAGCGCTTCTTCGGTCGCTTTCTCGATCGCCGGATCGAGGGTGGTCCGCACGTTTTCGCCGTCTTCGGCTTCGGTGACGGTGTCGAGCCGGATCGGTTCGCCGAGCGCGTCCTTGACGACCCGGCGTTCGCCGTTGGTCCCGCGCAGCACGCCTTCCTGGCCGAGCTCGAGACCGGTGAGGCCCTCGCCTTCGGTGCCGACCGACCCGATCGCCTGTCCCGCCATCTCGCCCTGCGGGTAGCTGCGCTTGCTCGCCGGGAGCTGGCCGATCCCAGGCAGTTCGAGCCGTTCGACCCTGGCCGCGGCCGGCAGGTCGACTTCCTTGTCGACGTAGGAGAAGCCGGATTCCGCGGTCAGGCTTTCGAGCACCTCGTCCTTTTCGAGCTTGAGGACCCGCGCCAGCTCGGTGGCGGTCTTGACCGGGTTCTTCACCTGGTAGGGGGTGGCATAGATCGTCGCCGCGTCCTCGGAGACCGCGAGCGGGTTGCCGTAGCGGTCGAGCAGGCTCCCGCGCAGACCGGGGACGGTGACGACTTCGGTCTGCTGGTAGGCGGCTTCCGAGGCGAGCTGGGCGCCCTGGACCCCCTGCAGCCAGGCGGCGCGACCGATCACGATCAGGAAGCAGAGAAGGAACCCCGCGAAGAGGAGCCCGATCCTGCGCTCGATGGTCCGCATGACCCCTTAGCCGGTTCCCGCCGCGGCGAGCCGCTCGGCTGCCACCCTGACGTCGTCGGGCCCGGCCTGCACGTATCCGACGTCCTCGGCGGTCGAGGCGGCGAGGCCGAGGGTCGCCGCTTCGCCGCGGACCCGCTCGGTCGCCGAGAGCTGGGCGTCGTGGCTGCGGAGGATCGAGTTCTCGCGATCGAGCGCCTGGACGTTCTGGTCGATGTGGCCGGCCGACGCGGCGAAGCTGAGGGTGATCACGTTGAGGGCGACGATCCCGGCGAGGAGGACGCCGAGAACGCCGATCCAGGCACGGCCGCGGGTCATCCGGACGACGAGGCCGGAGTCGGGGAGGCGGCCGACGGCGGAGGCGGTGTTGACGGCGATCGGGATCAGCTGGCCGCCCGGGCGCCGAACCGGCGCCGGCCGTCGCCGGCGCGCCGGCGCGCGCTTCGCCGGCGCCCGCTTCGGGCTCGGCGCTGTGACCCGTGCCGGAGCGCCGCGGACCGTGGCTGCCTCCATCAGGCGACCTCCGCCGGGGTCGGCGCGATCTTTGCCGCCGCTCTCAGGTGGGCCGATTTGGAGCGCGGGTTCGCGGCCAGCTCCTCGGGCCCGGGCGCGACAGCGCGACGGGTCAGCAGCTCGGCTTCCGGATCGCGCCCGCAGACGCAGACCGGCAGCTCCGGCGGGCAGATGCAGCCGCGGGCACGGTCGGCGAGGAACTGCTTTACGCGGCGATCCTCGAGCGAGTGGAAGGAGATCGCGGCGAAGCGGCCCCCCTCCGCCAGCATCCTCCAGGCGGTCGGCAGCGCGTCGTCGAGCGAGTCGAGCTCGCCGTTGACCGCGATCCGGATGCCCTGGAAGGTCCGCTTGGCGGGATGGCCGCCACCGAACCGGGCCGAGGCCGGGATTCCGGCCTTGACCGCGGCGACGAGGTCGGCGGTCGTGCGCAGCGGCCGGCGGCGAACGATCTCGCGCGCGATCCCGCCCGCATACCGCTCCTCGCCGAAGCGGCGCAGGGCGAGCGCGATCCGCGACTCGGGCCACTCGTTGAGAAGGTCGGCGGCGCTGAACTCCTGGCGAGTGTCCATCCGCATGTCGAGCGGCGCGTCGTAGGAATAGGAGAAGCCCCGCTCGCGGGCGTCGACCTGCATCGAGGACATTCCGAGGTCCATGTAGACCATCTCTGGGCTGATGCCTTCGCCGTGCAGGGTGCGAAGCCCTGCCGCGAAGTCGGTCCCGACAAACCGGCATTTGCAGGCAACCTCCGCCGCGAAGCGCTCGAACCGTGCCTCGGCGGCCGGATCGCGGTCGATCGCGATCAGCGTCCCGTCGGCACCGAGCGCATCGGCGATCTGCCGTGCGTGGCCGCCGCCGCCGAAGGTGCAGTCGACCGCGATCAGCCCCGGCCCGGGGGCGAGCAGCGAGGTCAGCTCCTCGGCGAGGACCGGATCATGTTCGGTCGGCATTAGCCCAACAATGGCATTGCCGGCGACCGCGGCTCGACCCGAATGAGCTCGCATTTGGCCAGGAGCGGCCATCTACCCGGTCCTCTCATTCGCGGCCAGGCCCTCGGCGATCTCGGCGGCGGAGGAGTCGAGCTCCTCCTCCTGCTTCGCCCAGGCGTCGGCGTTCCAGATCTCGAGATACTCGCCGGCGCCGATCACGACGCACGGCCCGGCGAGCGCGGCATGGTCGATCAGCGGCTTCGGCACCCGGATCCGCCCCGCAGAGTCGAGCTTCTCGTCGAAGGAGCCGCCGTGGAAGCGGCGGCGGAGGCTGCGGGCATCCTTGCCGAACGGGCTGTGCGGCGCGAGGAAGCGGTCGGAGAGCTGCTCGAACTCGCTGGTCGGATACACCCACACGCAGGGGTCGAAGCCCTTGGCGAGAACAATGCCGTCGGCGAGGGCCGCGCGAAAACGCGACGGAACCGTGAGGCGGTCCTTGGCGTCGAGGCTGTGCTCGTAAAGACCCCGAAAAGCCATTCCCCGTGGGTTCCTTTCTGCGACCTGGCGAAAGAGTCAGGGCCGGAGTGATGAGGTGGGAGGAGCCTCACCACCCCGGCCCTTGGGCTTCAACTCGAGGGCCACAGTAACCCACTTCCCCCCACTTTGCAACACACGTCGGACGGAATGCCCCAATTCGCAAGGTCCGTTGCATGGACTAGGCTCGCGCCCGTGAGCTCGCCCGACGTCCTCGCCGTCCCGGTGGACGACGCCAACGACCTGCGGGGCGCCTACTTCGGCCTCCTGATCCGCCGGCCGCTGACCCTGGCGCTGCTGGTGGGCTTCGCGATCGCGGGCGGCGTCGCGGGCGCGGCGCTGGGCGGACCGCCGGCCGGCGCGATCGGGCTCGGCGCGGCGTTCGTCATCGGCCTCCTCGTCGTCTTCGGGATCGCCGACTCGCGCTCCGAGGACGCCTTCTTCCAGGAGTACGGGACCGCCCGCGGGATGAGCGTCGAAGCGGGGCGGCGCCACCTGTCCGAAGGCACGCCGCTGCTGACGAAGGGCGACGACCGCTATGCGACGCGGCTGCTCGAAGGCCCGCTGGGCGAGGGTGTTACGGGCCTGCTCGCCCTCTACACCTACGAGGAAGAGAGCTCAGACGGGGATGGCAACGAGACGACCAACAGCTACCGCTACACGGTCGGGATCGCCGAGGTCCCCGAGTGCCTCTACCTCGCCCCCGAGCTCTACTGTCGGCGCAAGTTCGGGTTCCGCGCGCTCGAGGGGCTGGAGGACGTCTTCCGCTCGAAAAAGCGGGTCGAGTTCGAGAGCGAGAAGCTGACCGAGCGCTACGAGATCTTCGCCAACCCCGACCTCCAGGACTACAACTGGCTGCGCCAGCTCTTCTCCCCGAGCTTCATCGTCTGGCTGGCCGAATCGGCCCCCGACGGGTTCGCCTTCGAGCTGACCGGCGGCCACCTCTGCTGCTATGTCAGCGGCCACAAGTCCGACGCCGCGCATCTCGACGCGATGCGCGCGGCGACCGCCGCCGTCGCGACCCGGCTCCGCGAGGAGTCGACCGAGTAGCCGAGAAGCTCAGTCGCTGCTGACCTCTTCGACGCGGCCGGTCTTGACGTCGTAGACGAAGCCGCGGACCACGTCCTTCTTCGGGATGAACGGGCTCTCCTTGATCCGTTTGATCGAGTCGCGAACGTCCTCTGCGAGGTCGGAGAACGGCATCGCGTGCCACTCGGGACGCTCACCGGAATGCTCCTCGAGCATCTGCTGAAACTCCTCGTTGCTGAAGGTGAGCATCCCGCAGTCGGTGTGGTGGATCAGCATGATCTCCTCGGTGCCGAGTAGGTGCTGGGAGATCGCCAGCGAGCGGATCTCGTCGTCGGTGACGACGCCGCCGGCATTGCGAATCACATGGGCGTCTCCGAGCGAGAGCCCGAGCATCGGATACGGATTCACCCGGGCGTCCATGCAGGCGACGATCGCGACCTTCCTCGCGGGCGGCAGCGGCAGATCGCCCTTGTCGAAGCCCTCGGCGAAGGCGTCGTTGTTCTTGACCAACTCATCGATGGCGCTCATTGTTCATCTCCCTTTCCGAATCAGGTGGGGGCTGATGACGCTACTCGGATCGGCCGCTTCGTACGTGCCTCATTCGTCGAGTGCGGTCAGTCGACGAGTGGCGGTCGCGACCCGGTGCCGCGGAGGGCGCCGGCGCTGGCGATCACCACCATCGCCACCGCCAAGATCTCGGCAGCCGACAAACCCTGAGACAGTGCAAGAAATCCGACCAGGGCCGCCACCGCGGGCTCGAGGCTCATCAGAACGCCGAAGACGCTGTTCGGGAGCGTCCTCAGCGCTTCCAGCTCGAGGGCGTAGGGAACCGCCGAGCTGAGGAGGCCGACCGCAAGCCCCGTCGCGAGCGTGCCGGGGGACAGCAGGCCGTCTCCCACCGCGCCGATGCCGAAGGGCAGGGTGATCAATGCTGATGCGGCCATCGCCAGCGCCAGTGGTCCCATACCCGCGTGACGACTGCCGAGCTGCGCGTTGAGAACGATGTACGCCGCCCAACAGGCGGCGGCGAAAAGCGCAAGGGCCACGCCCAGGACCTCGGAGCCGCCCCCGATTCCGCCGGAGAGCAGGAACACACCTCCAGCGGCCAGGGCGACCCAGATCAGGTCGATCCGCCGGCGGGTGCCGGCAAGCGCGACGCCGAGTGGCCCCAGGAACTCGAGGGTCACGGCAGTACCGAGCGGCAATCGGTCGATCGCAGCGTAGAAGGCGAGGTTCATCGCGGACAGGACCAGCCCGAACACGACCACTTCACGGATGAGCCGGCGGTCGAGCCCTGTAACGCGGTGGCGGTGGGCGGCGAGGAGCAGCAGCAGCGCCGCGAAGGCGGACCTGAGGAAGACCGTGGCCGACGACCCGACCTGGTCGAAGAGGGTTGTGGCTAGCGCTGCCCCGCATTGGACCGAGACGATCGAGCCCAGGACCATCCCCGCCGCCGTCGAAACGTGCCGGCCGGAATTCAATACGCGCCCGGAGGAGTCCACCATGTAAGGCCCGCGCCGAGTCCGCCTAGGGGGCGGCCCTCCAGCGAGCGCGCCACTCCGGTGCCTCCCAGGGCTCCGTGACGTAGATCGACTCGCGGGCGATCTTCTCGTCGCGAAGCTCGAGGATGCTCACCCCCAGTTTCGCCGGGCCGTCGTCATAGCTGATCGCGAGCTCGACGACCGAGTGGTCGCCCTCCCCTCGAACCTCCCGGAACTCGACGACGGTGGACGCCGGGTAGCTGCTCCTCCATTCGCGGAAGTTCTCGACTCCGACGAAACGCTCCCCCGACTGCGGGAATTCGAGGACGGCGTCCTCCCGGTACTTCTCGTGCGCGCGAGCCGGATCGCTCCGGCCGTGCTCGAAATGCTGTTCGAGCATGCCCTGAACCGTCCTCGGATCCATCCTCCGATGCTCTCAGAACCCGGCGAGGAGGACGTCGGCGTTGGCGATCAGCGCCGCGGCGATCATCAGCAGGACCGAGGGGACGAGGACCAGCGCGACGACGAGCTGGATCTTCGGTGCGGCGCGGGCGGCACTCTCCTCGACCGCGCGCCGCTGGTCGCGGCGTAGCGTCCCCGCCTGGCGGCCGAGCTGGTCGGCGAGCGGAGAGCCGAGGGTCCGCGAGCGTTCGATCGAGGCGACCAGGGTCCCCAGCTCGGCCCCGGGAACCCGCTCCCGCAGGCCCCCGAGCGCGCGCGGGAGCGGCTCGCCGCAATCGAGCTCGGCGGCGACGACGCGAAGCTCGTCGGCGAGCGGCCCCCGTCCGGAGCGGGAGATCTCTGCGAACCCGGTGACGGGGTTGCGGCCCGAGCTGGAGCCGACGGCGAGGAGGTCGAGCGCATCTGGCAGCGACACAAGCAGTGCCCGGCGGCGGCGGCGCGCCCGTCGCTCGAGGAGCGCATCCGGCACGAGGAACCCCGCGGCCGGCAACCCGGCCGCGACCAGGATCGAGAGGCGACCCGGGGCCGCGGGCGCCGCCAGCCACCCCGCCAGCGCCGCGACGCCGGCGGTACCGAACTTCGACAGCATCACCGCCGCGGTCGGAACCCGCGATCCGAGGCCCGCCCGCGCGAGCCGATCGGGAATGCCGAGCTCGAGCGCGGCCTCGGCCAGGCGGCGACGGGTCTCGCCCTCGAGGAGGGAGTCGAGGCGGGCGCCGCTCGAAACCACGAGCTCGCGCGCCGCCGCGAGCAGCGCAAGGGCGGCGCAGGCGGCGAGGATGACGATCAGCGCCATCGCTACTCCGAAACCCTGGCCAGGTGCCGGATCGCGACGAAGCCGGCGAGCTGGAGCCCGGCCGCGAGGATCAGGAAGATCGCCGCAATCGGCTCCCCCAGCAGCCCGCCGATGAATCCTGGGGAGAGCAGCTCGGCGAACAGCGCCGCGCCGCTCGGCATCGCGACCACGAGCAGGCCGGTGAACCGGGCCTGTGCCGTGGCCGTCCTCGCCTCCTCGGCGGCGCGGTCGCGGTCGGCAGCGCCGGCGGCGAACCGGCGCAGGAGCCCGGCGAGGTCGCCGCCCGCCAGCCGCTGACTGAGAACGGCGGCGGCGAAGGCATCGACCCGCTCGGAGCGCATCCGCCCCCGCCAGGCCCCGATCGCCTCCGCGGTCGGGGCGCCGAGTTCGAGCTCGGCACGAAGCCGCGCCAGCTCGACCGCGGCGGGGCCGTCGAGTGAGGTCTCGGCCGCGCAGAGCGAACTCCGGAGCGAGCGCCCCGCGGTGAGGGAATCGGCGACGGCGATCGCGACGTCCGGCAGCGCCCGCTCGACGGCGGCGCGGTAGCGGCCGCGCCTGCGGGCCACCGTGATCGTGATCAGCGCCGGACCGGCGACCGTCAGTGGCATCGCTATCGCCGGGCCGGCGATGAACCACCCTCCGGCGAGCGCCGAGACCGCGCCCAGCAACGCCAGCCGTCGACGCTCGAGGGAGGTCGGCGCGTAGCCCTCACGTCCGGCAAGGAGGAGCGGCTCGAGGGTCCCGCGAACCCAGGCCATCGCTGCGGGGCTGGCGCGTACGCCTTCGCGGGCCGCCAGCGCCGACAACCCGCCCGCGGTCGCGCCGGCGATGAGGAGAAGTGCGCCGGAGGAATCGCCCATCCCTCAACCCACCTCGGCGATCGCGGTCACCCGGCGGGCGCCGTCGGCGGCGCGCTGGATCTGGACGACGAGGTCGATACCGCGCCGCGCCTGATCGGCGATCGCATCGTGGGGTAGGCCGACGCCCGCCATCAGGGCCAGCGTCTCGATCCGCGAGATCGCATCCGCGGGAGAGTTGGCATGGACCGTCGAGAGGGCCCCGTCGTGGCCGGTGTTGAGCGCCGTCAGCAGGTCGAGCGCCTCCGGCCCGCGCACCTCGCCGATCACGATCCGGTCCGGCCGCATCCGCAGCGCGTTGCGGAGCAGGTCGCGGATCGTCACCTCTCCCCTTCCCTCGACGCCGGCGGGCCGGCTCTCGAGCCGCACGACATGCGGCTGCTGGAGGCGGAGCTCGGCGGCGTCCTCGATCGTCACCACCCGCTCGGCCGGCCCGATGAAGCTCGAGAGCGCGTTGAGGAGCGTCGTCTTGCCCGAGCCGGTGCCGCCGGTGACGAGGATGCTCCGGCGCCCGGCAACGGCCTCGGCGAGCGTCTCGAGCTGGGCCTCGGTGAGAGTCCCCCACTTGACCAGCTGCCGCGGCCCCGGCCGGCTCACGCCGAAGCGCCGGATCGAGAGGATCGGGCCGTCGACCGCCAGTGGTGGGATGACGACGTTGACCCGCGAGCCGTCCCCCAGCCTCGCATCGACCATCGGGCTCAGCTCGTCGACCCGTCTTCCGAGGGGCGCGAGGATCCGCTCGATCGCATTTCGCAGTTCCTCCTCGTCCTCGAACCGCGCGTCGGCGGGCTCGATCCGTCCGCCGCGCTCGACGAAGACGCTCGCGGCGCCGTTGACCATCACCTCCTCGACCGCGGGGTCGGCGAGGAGGTCCTCCAGCGGGCCCAGCCCGACCGTGTCGCGGAGGATCCCCGCGACGAGCGCATCACGGTCGGCGGCTCCGAGCAGCGCGGCATCCTCATCGACCAGCGAGCGGACCTCGACCTCGAGCGGCGCCGAGGGCTCGGCGCCGCGGGCGGCCTCGGCCCGGCGCCGCTCGATCAACCGCGACCGGAGCTCGGTCGCGAGCTGCTCGCGCTGGTGCTCGCGACCTCTCAACGGTCACCCGTCCGGCGAGGCTCTCGGCGGCAATCGGGAAGCATCAGCCGCCGCCGGCCGGCAGCAACGTCACCCGCCTGGCAAAGCTCTCGGCGGCGATCAGGCGCAATGCCTGGCGCCGGGTGAGACCGAGAGTCGCAATCGAGGCTCCGCCCGGTTCGGCGCCTTCGGCCCCGGGTCGGAGGGCGAGCAGCGGAACCCGTCGTGCCGCGACGTAGGTGCGGCCGGGTCCGGCGCCGGCGGGTTCGGTGGTGACGATCACGTCCATCCTCGCTCCCGCCGGCCGGGCGCCGCCGACGAGCAGAGCGTCCGAGCCGCTGACCGCGATCTCGACCGGCCCGCGCCCTCGCCCCAGCGGCGAGCGGTGAGCCCCGCGCTTCCCCGGCTGTCGCAGCAGGGCGGCCTGGAGGTAGGTGCCGGCCGGCAGCGACGCGGCTGCGATCATGCCGGCGGCTTCGTCGGGCGAGGCGAGCGAGCCGGGTGGGACAAAGCGCTCCGGGACCCGCCGCACGGTGAGGGATGCGCCCACCTGGCGGCTGTCGAATCTCGCACCCGACGGCAGCGGCGAATCGACCACGACGACCGGGCGCAGTGGCCCGTAGCCACGGGTGACCCGCGATCCGTACCCCTCGGCGATCGCGGCGGCCGCTCCGGCGGCGGCCAGCGCCAACAGCAGGAATGCGATCGCGCGGCCGCGGCGGCTCATGGAGTCCGGTCGGCGAGCGGCAGCTCGAGTGTCGCGACCGATCCCCGTTCGGAGCGGCGGAGCTCGAACCGCCCGCCATGTGCGTTGGCAACCCGACGGACGACGGTGAGCCCGTGGCCGCGGCGGTTCCTGCCCGTGATCCGGGCGAGGACCGAGGCCGGCGAGGCCCAGCGCGCAGTCTCACGCGGAGTGCGACCGGAGTCGGCGACGGCGATCCGCACCCGGCGGCCGTGACGCCGGGCGCCGACCTCGACGATCGGCCCGCCGTGCTCGATCGCGTTGACGATCAGGTTGTCGAGCGCCTGGGCGAGCTCGAGCGGATCGCCCTCGACCAGCGCCGGCGGGGCCCCCACGAGGCTCAGCTCGCCGCCGGCCCGCCGCGCGCGCGACCGCCAGCGAACGACCGCTGCCTCGAGCAGCGGCCGGACCGGCACGGGCCGCGGCTCGTGGCGAGGGCCGCTCCCGTTGATCTCCTGATCGAGCCGGTCGACCGCGGCGGTGACGAGGAACAGCGAGCTCTCGACGCCGGTGGCGCCCGGCCGCCCGGCGCCGACGGCCAGAGCCAGAGCCTGAAGCGGGCGCCGCAGCTCGTGGAGCGCCTCGTTGAGGGCGGCGCGCCGGGTCCCTCCCAGCCTGAATCCCGTCACCCGTCCACCAGCCGGTAGCCGACCCCCCAGCAGTTGACGACGTAGCGGCCGTGCTCGGGGTCGAGCTTTCGCCTCAGCCTGCTGGCGTGGGAGTCGAGGGTCCTGGTCCGGGCCGGCGTCCTGTATCCCCAGACCTCGCCGAGCAGGTCGGCCTTCGTGAAGACCCGATGCGGCTCCGCCGCCAGGACCCGGAGCAGGGAGAACTCCTTGTTCGAGAGCAGGACCTCGCGCTCGCCGACCCAGGCCTTGCGGCGGGCCGGGTCGACGACGATATCCCCGACCCGCCGCGGCCCTTCGCGGCGGTCCGGCAGGCGCCGCAGCAGCGAGCCGATCCGCGCCCGCAGCTCCGGATAGTGGAACGGCTTGACGACGTAGTCGTCCGCACCTGTCTCGAATCCGCGGACGCGGTCGGCGTCGGCGCCGCGGCCGCTGAGGACGATCACCGGCAGGAGCGGGTCGAACCGGGAGGCGACGCCGTCGGACTCGCGGATCTGGCGCAGAACGTCGAGGCCTGAAGCATCCGGGAGGGCGAGGTCCAACAGGAGCAGATCCGGCTGCTTGTAGCGGCAGAGGCGGAGCGCATCGGAGGCGCTCGGCGCCGGCATCGCGCCGAAGCGGTCGGCGGTCAGGTGGTCGCAGAGGAGCTCGAGGGTCGGCTCGTCGTCCTCGCAGACGACGACGGTCGCGATCTCTTCTCTCTCCGGCAGCATGCCGCCCGTCAAGTTTTGGGCGATGCGAGTTCTTCCCCCCGAAAGGGGGGAAGCGAGGCGCCGGCGGGCAGCTCGATCACGGCGGCCGCCCGTCGGTCCGAGGCAACCCGGTTCGGCCGCACGCCGAGCCGGACCGACGACGGGGTGCCGTCCGCGCCGAGGAAGTAGAGATCGAGCGCGAATCGCATCCCGAAGGTGTGGACGCTGCGACAGCGCGGGATCAGCAGCCCGCCACCCACCTGATCGGCCTCGAGGAATGCCAGCCCCAGCAGCCGGACCCGGAAACCCGCGGCGACTACGACCTCGCGGCCGAGGACCCGTCGTCGCGGTGCCGGGCGCAGCCGGCGCGCGATTTTCGACGTCGCCATCAGAAGTGGAAGCTCGGGCTACCCGGAATTCATCCCCATCGGCCGAAGTTGGACGAGAAAGCATCTCCAGATCTACATCTCGCCGATCCGCGCACCGATACCGTCCTGATGTCGGAAAGTCGCTTTGCAGAGCCGGAGGCGGGATTCACCCTGATCGAGCTGCTGGTCGTGATGCTGATCATCGGCATCCTCGCGGCGATCGCGCTACCCGCCTTTCTCAACCAGACCGACAAGGCGGACGACGCGAAGGCGAAGTCGATCGCGCACACGGCCGAGGTCGCGATGGAGACCTGCGCCTCCGACAACAACGAATACGACGAAGCGAAATGCGATCTCGCGGGACTGGCCGTGATCGAGCCGACCCTGCCGGCCGGGCCGGAAAGCCCGGTCGAAGTGAAACCGGAAGGCGACCGCTACGAAATCGCAGTGACCTCTTCGAGCACGAACAACGTCTTCAAGGTCGTCCGCGCCGCCAACGGCGACGTCACCTACCCCTGCGAAGTCGCCGGCGGCAACCAGGGCGGCTGCCGCCTGACCGGCGAAAAAACCGGGGTCTGGGGTAGTTGAGCCCGGCCACCGAGGTGCGCCCGAACGCGTGGCTGAGGCGGCCGCGACGGATCCGCTGGTTCGTCGTGGTCTACGTCGGCCTCGCGGTCGGCTTCATCGCGATGCTGATGCCCCTGGCGGCCCGCGCCAGCGACACCGAAGGCGCGATGGCCTTCGTCTGGACGCTCCTCTTCGGGCTCGTCTTCAGCTCTCCGTGCCTCTTCTACGCCCACAGGGTCAGCCGGGCCGGGCTTTGGATCGGCCCCGAAGGGATTGTGATCCGGGGACCGCTCAGAACCAAGCGCGTCGCCGGCAACTCGGCGGTCTCGTTCGAGCCCGGAGTCGGCGGCTCCTACGGCAACGGGACCCCCTGTCCGATCCTCACCAGCTCGGACGGGAGCGAGATCGGGGTCTGGGCGCTGGGGCGCGAGGGCCTGGTCTGGAACTTCGAGGAGTACCTCGAGGAGATGAGGCCGCTCTGCGAGGAGCTCAACGGGCTGCTCGAGCAGCTCTACCCCGATCATGTGCAAACCCTCTTTCAGCCATCGCACGCAGGGAGCACGCAGCTACGATGACGGTCATGATCCACCACCTGCCGCCGCTGGGCTTGCGGTCGCGGAATGGGCTTCAACGTGAATAGGAAGACGACCCGCAGAGGGAATTACGAGTCGGGCTCCGACTACGTGCTCGAGTACGGCGAGCTTCGCTTCGCCTTCAACGAGGACGACTTCGGCCAGCGCGTCGAGCAGGCGGCGGTCAAACTCGGCTTCGTCGAGCAGGGGCTGACCCGCGACGAGCTCAACGACCTCCTCGACCTCGCGGTCAACGGCGAGATCGACGAGCCCAGCTCGCGTCTCGGCGAGCACATCAACGAGAACTGGGAGGACCTGGTCGGGCCCGCCAACCGCAGCCTCGTCCACTGGCTCCGCCGCCTCGTCTTCCGCGGCGCCTGGCTCGACCAGCGGGTCAAGGAGGGTGAGCTCGACGTCGTCTTCGACGAGCGCACCCAGACCTTCGGCTACGTCCAGCCGGACCGCAGCTCGGAGCTGATCGAGCTCTCCAAAGAGCCCTCCTGGCGCCGCATCGCCTACCGCGGCTGAGCCGGCGCCCTACTCAGAGCGCTCGACCGCGGCGACCACGGTCAGCGAGCCGCTGCCGCCGATCTCCTGGCCGGAGTCGAACAGGTCCTTCGCCTCGTTCGCGGCCTTGAACGCCTCGGCGTAGCGGCTGAGCGAGTCGATCAGGACGATCACGTCCTCACCCGCCTCGGCGCGCCGGGCTGCCTGGGCGATCGCGTCGCCGGCATGCCGGGCCTGGCCGGCGGAGACGATCTCGACCGCGGGCGCGTCGCGCTTCCAGTCGGCGAGTTCCTCCGGGGAGGGATCGACGAGCAGGGCGATCGGGTCGGGCCCGCTCGAGGCCCCCGAGAGGTCGGCCGCGACCTCCCGCAGCAGGCCGGTGCAGGCCTCGCGGCTCTCGCCGTAGACGATCGTCCGCGCACCGGTCGCCGGCAGCAGCAGGTCCTGGACGCTGACGTCCTTGCGCCGCCGGCCCCAGCGGCGGCGGCGGCGTTTGCGCCGCGGCCGCTCGGACGGCGTCGCCCGCGACTCGGCCTGCGCCTCGGGCTCGCTCCGCTCCGACTCCGGGGCCGGTTTCTCATCCCGGCGCCCACCCTGGCGCCCACCCTGGCGCTCGCCCCCCTCGCGCTGGCGCGGCTGGCGCGGCCTGCGCTCCCGCTGACGCCGGCGACCCGAATCGCCGCGCGACTCAGTCCGCGGGCGCGAGCCACCTCGGCCCGTGCCGCCGGAGTCGCCGTCGGCGAGGCGGTCGACCAGCTCCGCCTTGGTCAGCATCCGGTAGCGCTCGACCCCCTGCTCCGCGGCGAGAGCGTGCAACTCGGCAAGCGGCTTCGACTCGAGCTCGGCCTTGGTCATCGAATCGGCAGATTAGTTCAGCCGGCCGCGGCGAGGCGCTTGCTCGTCAGCTCGCCCAGCCATTCGCCGAACTCGGGACGGGTCTCCCAGTCGGAGCGGAACTTGGCGGCGCCGGCGTCGGTGAGCGGATGGTCGAGCATCTGGCGCAACACCTTCGCCGGCGTCGTCGCGATCTCGCAACCGATGCGGGCCGCGGCGACCACGTGCTCCGGGTGGCGGATCGACGCCGCGATGATCTCCGAGGTCATTCCCCCGGCGCGCAGCGTGTCGGCGATCTCCTCGAGGACGGTGGTCGAGTCGACCGAGATGTCGTCGAGGCGGCCCATGAAGCAGGAGACGTAGGTCGCCCCCGCCGCCGCCGCGAGCAGCGCCTGCGTCGGCGAGAAGACGAGGGTCATGTTGACCGGGATCCCTTCGCCGGTGAGCGCCCTCGTGGCCTCGAGGCCCTCCTTGTTGAACGGCACCTTGACGACGATGTGCTCATGCAGCTCACGCAGCGCGCGGCCCTCGTCGAGCATCCCCTGGACGTCCTGGGAGACGACCTCGGCCGAGGTCGGGCCGCCGACCAGCTCGCAGATCCGCCTGATGCTCTCCCCCGGATCGCCCTCCTCCTTGGCGAGCAGCGAGGGGTTCGTGGTTGCGCCGGAGAGGACGCCCCAGGCGGCGATCTCCTCGACCTCGGCGACGTTTCCGGTGTCGATGAAAAGTCTCATGCCTCCACCCTAGTCGAGGGCTCAGATGGGCCGGGGGTTAGAGTCGGGGCCGTGGACTTCAAGCTCGAGCTGATCCCGGTCCCGGTTTCCGACGTCGACGGGGCGAAGGACTTCTACACCCGGGCCGCGGGGTTCTCCCTCGACAACGACGTAACCGTGGAGGAGGGCCTGCGCTTCATCCAGCTCACCCCGCCGGGATCGAACTGTTCGATTTCGATCGGCGAAGGAATCACCGAGATGGCGCCCGGATCACTCGAAGGCCTGCAGATGGTCGTCGAGGACATAGAGGATGCTCGCGAGGAGCTTGCGGGCCGAGGCGTCGAGGTCTCCGAGATCCAGGACTTTCCCTGGGGGCGATTCGTCTTCTTCGCCGACCCCGACGGCAACGGCTGGGCGGTGCAGCAGATCCCGGAGCGGCCTGAGGCCGACGCCTCCTAGGCGGCGAGGTCGATCCCGGCCCCGGCGGCTGCCGCCGGCCAGGCATCGGCCTCGGACCTGACCCGGCGCCGAGACCAGCCCAGCTCCCGCCCCATCGCCTCGGCGACGGGCCGGGCCGCATCGGTGCCCCGCAGCTGCGGGGCGGCGAGGAGGCCGAGGCGGGTGCGGCGCAGGAGGACGTCGGCGACGCTCCGCGCCTGCTCGAGCCGGGCGGCGATCGCCGCCTCCGCGAGCAGGTCCGGGCGGCCCTCGACGATCGGCGCCGCCAGCTTCGCGTCCTTCCAGGCAAGGTCGAGCACCGCGCGCGCCGCGTGGCCGTAGCGGAACGCGAGCTGGGAGACGGACGCCTCCCCCACCCCCTCGGGCGCCTCGAGGTCCTCGGCGCGCGCCTCCATCCCGAGCGGGATCTCCGCCGTGTGGCAGGGCGCCTCACGACCCTCGCGGTCGACGATCCTGTCGACGACCTGCTTCGCCATCCGCCGCCAGGTGGTGAGCTTGCCGCCGGTGATCGTCAGCAGCCCCGACGAGGTCTCGTAGAGCTCGGCCCGGCGCGAAATATCGACCGACTTCTTCGGGTCGCCGCTCGAGATCAGCGGTCGCACCCCGGCGTAGGCGCCGACCAGATCCCGGCCGCCGATCTCGGTGCCGAAGAACGCGTTGACGGCGTCGAGCAGGTACTCGACTTCATCCTCGCCCGGCCGCGGGTGGTCGATGTCGCCCTCGAAATCGACGTCGGTGGTGCCGATCAGGGTGCGCCCGTACCAGGGCAGGGCGAATATCGCCCGTCCCTCGCCGGCGGGGACGATGCAGGCCGCCGACCCGGTCGAGAGGCCGTCGCGATCGACCAGGACATGGGTGCCGCGGCTCGGCTTGATCCGCGGCACGTCCTCCTCCTCGACGATCTCCTCGGGGCGCAGCAGGTCGGCCCAGACGCCGGTCGCGTTGACGACGTTGTCGGCGGCGACCTCGATCCGCTCCCCCGACTCTGTCTCGACGAAGGCGACGCCACTCGCCATCCCGCCATCCGAGGTCAGCTCGACCACCTCGGCGCCATTGAGCATCACCGCGCCGAAGCGCTCGGCCTCGCCGAGGACGGTGAGGACGAGCCGGACGTCGTCGGTCTGGCAGTCGTAGAAGAGGTAGGCGTCGTTGGGTCCGCGGGGCGCAAGCGACGGCACCATCTCGAGCAGCTCCTCGCGGCCGATCGTCCGGTGGCGGTCGGGAGACCAGTAGAAGTCCTGGTCCTCCTCCTTCGAGAAGCGCATCTCGCGACGGCTGCGGCCGACCCTGGTCGTCGCCATCACGTCGTACATGTTGAGCCCGAGCCCGATTTTGCGATCGCGGCGGTCCTCGCCGAAGGAGGGGACGAGGAACGGCGTCGGGTAGACGAGGTGCGGGGCGAGCTGGACCATCAGCTGGCGCTCGAGCAGCGCCTCGCGAACCAGCCCGAGGTCCAGGTTCTGCAGGTAACGGAGCCCGCCGTGGACCATCTTCGAGGAGCGGCTCGAGGTGCCGATCGCATAATCGCCGCGCTCGAGCAGGGCTACCGAGTAGCCGCGGGAGGCGGCGTCGAGCGCGACCCCGGCGCCGGTGATCCCGCCGCCGATCACGACCACCTCGAAACGCTCGCCGGCGATCGCCTCGATCGCGGCCGCGCGCGAGATCACCGGTGCGCCCCCACGCCCCTCAGCTTAGAAACTCGGCCACCTGATCGACCGGCGGGCGCGGCGGGGGCGCTTTTTCCTGGCGCGGCGAGCCGAGATGGAGCAGGCCGACGAAGCGCTCGCCATCCCCGAGCCCGACCGCGCGCCGGCCCTCCTCGCTGCGAAGTACGGCCGGTGTCCGCCAGTAGCCGGCGTGGCCGCGGGCATGGGCGGCGAGGAGGACGATGTAGGAGGCGACCGCGGTCGCGTGCAGGTCCTCCTCGTCCTGGACGGGATCGCCCTCGAGCAGGGCGGAGACGACGACCAGGGTCGGCGCCCGGTCGAGCTTTGCCGCTGCGTCGGGGCCTGCCGCCTGCTTGAGCGCGGCCAACGACTCGGGCCCGAGGACGCGGAACCGCCAGGGCGCCGTCAGGTTGTGGTTCGGCGCCCAGCGGGCGAGCTCGAGCAGCGCCTCGATCTCCTCGCGGTCGAGCGGCTCGGGGCCGAATGCCTTGTGGGTGCGGCGCGTTCGGATCGCCGTCTCGACGTCCATCGCGGACCAGCGCGGTCTACCAGCCGAAGCGGCGGCCGAGGAAGAGGACGCTGCCGAGCGCGAGGCCGCCGGCGCCGATCCCGACCGCGAGCGGCGCCGCCGGCGACGGCCCCGGGGGCGCGTCTTTCGCTTCGAACGGCGGCGCCGCCGGCGTTTCCGGCACGGCCCCCTCGGTGGTCGGCGTCACCGGGATCGGCGGGCCGGGAGTTGCGGCGGGAGGCGTCAGCGGCAGCGGTGCGCCCGAGCCCGATTCGGGGAGGGGAGAGGCGCCGCCGCTCGGCGACGGAACCGACGGCGTCGAGGGCGTGAACGAGGAAGGGGGTATCACCGGTCCCGGCGAGGTTTCTTCCGGTTCGGTCGGGGCCGGCTTCGGCTTCGGTTCCCGCGGCGGCGGCGTCAGCGGGAATGCCTTGCCGGCCACTGCCGGCAGCACCTGTGCGGTCACCCAGACAGGTGTCTGATCGCTCGTGGAGGAGTATCTGAAGTGGCCGTCGGAGTCCTGTCGCGCCTGCAGGTAGTCGAGGGTCGAGTTGCCTCCGCTGCTGATCGCGCCCGGATCGGTGCCGATCGCGATCATCCCCTGCGCCGCCCAGGCGGTCGATTGCGAGTTCGCCGGGCCGGAGCTGCTGATCGCGAAGCCGCCGCTCGAGAGCTGGGCCCCGCGCAGGAACGCCAGCCCCTTCTGCGAGATCTTCGAGCTCCGCATCGCCTGCATCACCGCGCCGGTGTTGTCGGGGGTGCTCGGCTTGCCGCGTTCGTCGCCCCAGCCGCCGTCGCTGTTCTGGACTTTGCCGAGCCACGAGAGCGTCGCGTCGAGGCCGCCGCTGTCGTCGGCGGCGCGCAGCGCGAGGACCGCGTATGCCGTCGTCCCCGGCCATCCTTCCCAGGAGCCGTTGCCGGCGCGGCGGTTGACCAGCGTGCTGACCAGGTTGCGCCCGGCGAAAGAGTGCGCGTCGACTCCCGCCCCCTCGAGGGCGAGGATCGTGCGGGCGTAGTCGCCGCTGCGTTCGATTTCTCCGATTGTCGAGCGCAGGTAGTCGACCGGCGTCTTGCCGCCCTTCGAGACGTCGAGCGGATTGCGACCGGCGGCCTCGAGGGCGAGCATCACCCAGCCGGTTATCGAGGGGCTCGAGGCGCTGCCCTCGCTGCTGCCCCAGCCGCCGTCGCTGTTCTGGACCGAGACGAGCCATTCGGCCGCACCGGCGGAGCCGGTCGCCGCCCTCGCCTGGCCGGGGAGAAAGCCGGCGAGCAGCAACGCCGCCAGCACCGTCCCGACCATGGCCGGCGTCCGGGCACGCCACTCGAAGCGCTCGCGGAACCGGACCAGCATCCGCAACATCGCCGGCCCGGCGATCAGCGCGAAGACGACGTTCCCGATCGCGTGCGCGATGTCGAACGGGATCGCCCGCGACTCGAGCGCGGTGAAGCGCTGCACCGAGAGATCGCCGCCGTAGGTCGCCATCAGCGAGAAGTTTAGGAGTGCGCCGTAGGCAAGTCCCGCAAGACCGCATGCGGCGGCCAGGCTGAAGCGATCGAGCCGCCGCACCGGAAGGAGGGTGAGCGCGGCGCCGAACACGCCGCAGAGGCCCCACGCCGCCATCTGCCACGGCGTCCAGGGACCCTGCCCGAACCAGAGATTGGAGACGAGCGCGGTCAGGGCGCCGACCGCGAAGCCTGGCGCCGGCCCGAGCGCGTAGCCGGCGAGGATCACGATGTCGGTCGTCGGCTTCACGTTGGGGAAGGCGGCGAACGCAATCCGCCCCGCGATCGCGAGCGCGGCCAGGGCCGCGACCAGAGCAACGACCTGCGACGGCGGTCGCGAGCGCTCATACCAGGCGAACCCGGCGACGAGGACGGCGCCGAGGATCAGGAAGCTGGCCAGCTGCCAGCTCACGCGAGCTCCTCACCGCCCAGGCGGGCGGCCCCCTGCTCGGGGGTGACAACCCCCGGCAGGTCGAGGATCCGCGCCACCTCGGTCGCGAAGTACCAGCCGCCGGAGAGCGTCTCGCCGCTGCCGGCGTCGGCGATGACGACCCCGTCGCCGAGGAGGACGACGCGGTCGGCGAAGCCGGCGGCGAACTCGACGTCATGGGTCGCGACGACCACCCCGGCCCCGGCGTCCGCGAGGCGGGCGATCAGCTCCGCGAGGTCGTTCTTGCGGGCGCGGTCCATCCCCCGCGTCGGCTCGTCGAGGGCGACCAGCCCCGGCGGATGCCCGCCGTCGAGGCCGCCTGCGAGGACGATCGCCAGCGCCAGCCGCTGCCGCTCGCCGCCGGAGAGGTCGCGCGGGTCGGAGTCGGCCATCCCCTCGAGCCCGACGACGCGCAGCGCCTCGAGCCCCTCCTCGCCCGGCAGCTCGTTCCCGACCCGCTCCCGGACCAGGAAGTCCCCCGGATTCTGAGTCAGCAACGCCACCCCATCGGGCACCGCGACCTTCCCACGCGCGACGTCTTGAAGACCCGCAACCGCCCGAAGCAGGGTGCTCTTGCCGGCGCCATTGCGCCCCATTAGAGCGACGCGCTCGCCACGACCGACCGCGAGGTCGACCCCGCGCAGGACATCTCGCCTCTCGTCGGCCTCCCCGACCTCGACCCACAGGTCCCGGATCTCGAGGGCTGCCGCGGAGGCGCTGTCGGCGCCCCTTCGAGCGGCTTGTACTGTTTCGGCGTCCGTCTCCGAGCGCCCATCCGGATTCACCGAAAAGGTTGAGCGAGGGGGGGCGCCGACACCGCCCCCACCAATCCTCGAGCTGGAGATCTGCTGTCGCGCATCGCGGACCCCGGTCGGCAGGGGTGAAAGTCCGGCCAGCGAGAACATCCGGGCGGCCGGAGTCTCGAGGGCGGGGTCGGAGTCCTGGGCCCAGCCGAGGAAGCCACGCGGCATCCCGTTGAAGACGACGCGGCCCGCATCCATGGCGACGACCCGATCGGCGGCGGCGAGGCAGCGCTCGAGCCGATGCTCGGCAAGCAGGATCGTCACCCCCCACTCCTCGTTGAGCCGCCGTAGGAGCCAGATCAGCTCGTCGCCGGCGACCGGGTCGAGCTGCGACGTCGGCTCGTCGAGCAGGACGACCCGGGGACGGGTGACCAGCGCCGCGGCGAGCGCGACCCGCTGCAGCTCGCCGCCGGAGAGCGTGTCGACGGTCCGGCGGAGCAGCTCGGGGATCGCGAGGGCGAGGGCGACCTCCTCGACGGCCCGCGCCCGCGCCGCCGGCGCCTCGCCACGGAGCTCGAGCGACAGCCCGATCTCGGACGCGACCGTGGTCGAGACCACCTGGGTCTCGGGGTCCTGGGCGACGTAACCGACCGCGGCCGCGAGCTCGCCGGGCCCGGCCGCGATCGCGTCGAGGCCGCCGACCTCGATCCGGCCGGAGATCTCGCCGCCGTGGAAGTGGGGAACGAGGCCACAGGCGGCGCGCAGCAGCGTCGTCTTGCCGCAGCCGGAGCGCCCGGCGAGGACGACGAGCTCTCCGGCCCCGATCTCGAGCGAGACACCGGCGAGCGCGTCGCCCCCTCCGGTCGGATAGGCGTAGTTGACCGACTCGAGCGAGAGCGCCGGAGTCGCCCTGGTCGTTGTCGCGCCGATCTCAGCCACGGCGCCAGGGGGCCAGCCCCGCGAGGGCGATCGGTACCGCGACGGCGATGGTCGCGGCGTCGGCGTCGAGGCTCACCGTCGGATAGGCGTCGAAGCCGCCGGCGCCGGCCACCAGCCCGGCGACCGCGAACAGCAGGACCGCGGCGGCGACGGCATAGAAGCGACGGTCGTGGCGGGACCGATCCGGCGCCCTCGCGGCCCGCGGCGAGCCGAGCCCGTAGCCGCGGAGCTCGAGGGTCGCGGCGACGTCGACTGCGCGATCGAGCGAGCCGGCGAGCAGCCGCCGCGCGAGCGGCGCCCGGCCGACCGGGGCGGCGCCGGGGCCCCGCAGCCGCGCCGCGTCGCGCAGCCGCGCGGCGTCGGCGGCGGCGACCGGGACGAGGCGGGAGACCAGGGTCGCGGTCAGCGCCGAGCGCCCGGCGATCGGCCGCAGCGCCCGCAGGACCCGATCTGGGTCGACGCACGCCGAGTAGACGCAGAAGGCGACGAGCACCACAACCGCCCGCAGGGCGAGCATGCCCCCCTCGACGATCGCCTCGGCGGTCACGTCGACGCGGCCGAAGATCGGCCACTCCCCGAGCCGGGCGACCACCGTCTCGCCGCTGCTGACGGCGATCGCGTTGACGGCGACGATCAGGACGCCGAGCGTCAGCCCCATCCAGAGCGCTGCCCGGACCGCCCGCCGGGCGCCGGCGAGCAGGCCGGCCGTGACCGCGGCGATCCCGGCCGCGGTGAGGACGATCGGGCTGAAATAGAGGAAGGCGACCGCGACGAGCGAGCCGAGATAGGCGACGGCGGCACCCGGCGAGGCGGACTGCAGCGGTCCGGGCCTCGGCGTGTATGCGAACGGCGACCTGATCACGATCCCAGCGGCAACGGCGTCTCCTCCCCGCCCTCGATGGCCACGGCGTAATGGTCCCGCAGCGAGGCTTCGTCGAGCAGGCGGGCCGCGGCCGCGACTCCGGCTTCGTCTGCGCCGGTCACGATCCAGGTCGGAGGGCCGCCCCCCTGCCGGGTCGCCGCGACCAACCCGGCGGCGGCGCCGAACCGTCGCCCCGGGTCGCCCTTCTCGTCGAGCCCTACCAGCGCCTCGCCGCCCCCGCTCCGGGCGAAGCGGGCGAACACGCCGCTGCTCTCCGGCCCGTCCTCGAGCCGGCCGGCGGCCGGGTCGGAGCGGAGCCGCGACCAGGGCCCGGCGAGGACCCGGATCGGGCCAGGGCCGCCGTCCGAGCCCAGCGTCGCGCCGGCCTCCCGCAGCCGCGCTTCGACCGTTGCGCAGGCTGGGCCTCCGCCGCGGCATTCGACCTCGGTCGGATGCTCGTGGCCCTCGTAGCCGCCGGCAAACGGATGCGGCCAGGACCCGACGACGGCCGGGACCGAAAGCGTCGCCGACCAGTCGCGGTAGTCCCACCAGACCTCCTCGCCGCCATGGAGCTGGAAGTCGGCGGCGCCGACCGTCGACTCGACACCGTCGACGTAGAAGAACCAGTCGAGTGACCTGCCGCCGCCGTAGTCCCCTTCGATCCCGTCGATCGACTGCACGAAGCCGCCGCCGTAGCGCGTCGTGATGTCGGCATTCCGTTCGAGGACCCGCATCACGGTGTCGGATTCGTTGACGTCGTCGCTGACCGGGGCGATCACCTGCCCGGCCCCGTAGTCACGGGTCACGGTCAGCCCGACGCTGCCGAGGTCGTCGCCGGGGCCGAGGCCGCAGCCGGCAACCGTGAGCGCCGCCGATAGCAGCGCGATCGCGATCGCCGGGCTGCGACGCCTCACGGGATCAGCCCTGCGGGCACGCCCCGAGCACGCAGACCGCCACCCCGTTCGAGGGGATGTCCTTGCCGTGGCGAGCGACCAGCTCGGCCGGCCCGGTCAGGACCACGGTCGACCTGCCGTCGGAACCGGTCGGGGCGGTCGCACCGGGAACGGTCGCCCCCGCCGCCGGCTTGCGCTTGCCCGCTTCGTTGTAGGAGAAGACCCGGACCGCGAACGGAACGCCGGGAACCGCTTCGGCCGGCGCTTCGAGCGCCAGCTCGTTCGGGTAGGGGAACGGCTCCAGCGCCCAGAGGACCTGGTCGCCCTTCTTCAGCTTCACCGAGTCGCCCCCGAGTTCGGGATTCTCGTGGTTCACCTTCAGGTACCAGGACTTCTTCGCGGTCGCCTTGGCACCGCCGATCCCACACAGGCCGAGGCCGAATTCGGACTCGAATGCGTCGGTCACCAGCAGCGGCCGCAGCGACGCGTTCGATCTCGCCGCCTGGGCCAGCAGACCGAGCGCCGTCGGGCCCTTCACCGTCACCTTCCTGCCGCTGCCGCCCGACCCCTTGCCGAGGCACGTCGCCTTCGGACTGGTCGGGACCTTCGTGGTGCCCGTCTTCAAGGTCTCATCGGCGAGGGACCTGCCGCCGGCTCCGACGACGCGGATATCGACGCGCACCCCCTTCGCCACCGCGATCGCGGCGGTGGAGAGCAGGAGCGCGGCGGCCAGCGCGCACGCTGCGGCCAATCGGGTTGGAGCGATTCTTGGCATTGAAGCCACCCTTTCCTCGAGGGTTGTCATGGCTGGCCGGGGACAGGTCTCCTGGCTCCCGGGCTGGGTCGGCCGCACCTTCCCGAGGGATCTGTGTCGCCCTCAGTGGCCGGCGCCTCGCGCCAGCGGCTTCCTTCGCCCGGTCACAGTGGCGGGACCGCGCCGGTCTTTCACCGGACTTCCCTTGACCACCGGCCGTATCGCGGCGCAGTCTACCCGCGACGGCGCCGGACGTTCGTCCACCCGTCCTTGATCCGCGGCGCCGCCGATCTACGCTCGGTGGCCAGGACAGCAACTCGACTTCTCGGAGGTCCGATGAAGCAGCAGTCCTGGCGGCCGTCACCGGCGATGCTTATTTCCCTGCTCGCCCTCCTGCTCGCCCTCGGCGGGACCGTCTACGCGGCGAACCGGATCAACGGGCGCACGATCAGGGCGAGGTCGATACCCGGCAACCGGCTGCGACTGCGCTCGGTCCCCGCCAACCGGCTGCGGCCGGGGGTGCTCGGAAGGCAGATCACCGGGCCGCTGACCGGCGCCGACATCGACGAGGGCAGCCTCGGGACGGTGCCCAGCGCCGTCCACGCCCAGAGCGCCGACACCGCCCGCAGCGCGATCGATGCCGAGACCGCGCTCAACGCCGTCAACGCCGTCAACGCCCAGACGGTCAACGGATTCGGCGCCGGGTGCGCCTCGGGGAGCCGTCTCTTCGCCGGAGCCTGCTGGGACGCCTCGCCGAGCACCGCGGCGACGGCACCTGCCGCCGCGATCGATTGCGCGGCCCGCGGCGGCGCCCTGCCGGAGGCGCTGCAGCTCGCCGCGTTCGCGGGCCAGGAAGGGGTCAGCCTCGACGAAGGCGGCGAGTGGTCGAGCGACATCGCGATCTTTTCAGGACCGGATACGTATGGCGTTGCGACCGTTTCGACTGACGGAAAAGTCGATTCTGTCCTTTCGACCAACACCCGCAAATACCGCTGCGTGATCCCGCTCGTCAGCTGATCGAACAATCCGGGCCGTTTTCCCGTACCGGGGGTAGGTAGATCATCGTGCCGCAGCGATCCCCGACCCCCGCGCCCGCCCGCGCACCCCTCGTGCTCCGCCGGACCGCGTCTCTATTCTCGGTCCCGATGCGATCGGGCCCGCCCAGTGCCATGTCGCGCGTCGCGGGCCCGCTCGCGACGCTCGCCCTGATCGCGGCGGTCGTGCTCGCCGCGCCGGCCGCGGCGACCGCCGACTCCGGCCGCGTCAGCCCGAGGGGCGGCGCCGGCCCGAACGACGTCGCCCGCGCGCTCGCCTACTGGACCCCGGAACGGATGCGCGCAGCCCAACCGCTCGACGGGCCGACCCCGATCGAAGACCTTGCCAGCGCCAGCTTCGCCCCCGTCCCGGAACCGAGCGTGCCCCCCTTCGCCGCCAACGGCCGGCTCTTCGTCCGCCAGGGGACCGAGCAGGGCTTCTGCTCGGCGACCGCGATCAACTCCCCGACCCGGCAGCTGGTGCTGACCGCCGCCCACTGCCTCAACAGCGGCCCGCGGGGACTGCGCGGCCGCACGACGTGGTCGCGGACGGTCGTCTTCGTCCCCGCCTACACCGACGGCCTCGCCCCGTTCGGCGCCTTCGTCGCCCACCGCAACGACGTCCACGTCGCGAAACAGTGGACCAAGCTCGGCAACCCGAACTTCGACATCGGCGCCGCCCGGGTGCAGCCGAACGCC
>DATAOP010000058.1:0-56129 GCA_036265675.1 Solirubrobacterales bacterium | reverse complement strand
TATTCGGCGACGATCGCCGCTACGGGACGATCTCGCGCGTCGCCTGAGCGAGGGCGGGCGCGCCCGCCGAGCATCCCGCACCGCACCGGTTGCCCTTACCCGTCAGAATCCACCTAGTGCCGGGCGTGGTCATAGTCGGCGCCCAGTGGGGCGATGAGGGGAAGGGGAAGGTCGTCGACCTGCTCGCCGACCGTGCAAGCGCGATCGTGCGCTTCCAGGGCGGCAACAACGCCGGCCACACGATCGTCCGCGACGGCGAGGAGTTCAAGTTCCACCTGATCCCCTCCGGGATCCTCTACTCGGAGAAGACCTGCGTGATCGGCAACGGGGTCGTGCTCGACCCCCGCATCCTGCTCGCTGAGATCGACGGGCTGAAGCGGCGCGGGATCGACGTCGGCAACCTCAAGGTCTCGGCCAACGCCCACCTGATCATGCCCTACCACGTGCTGCTCGACACCGCCGGCGAGGTCAAGCTCGGGAAGTACTCGATCGGGACCACCCGGCGCGGGATCGGGCCCTGCTACGCCGACAAGGCGCTGCGGATCGGGATCCGCGTCCAGGACCTGCTCGACGAGAAGATCCTGCGGACGAAGATCAGGGCCGCGCTCGCCTTCAAGCAGCAGGCGCTGCGCGAACTCTCGGTTCGGCGCCGCAAACTCCGCCGCGAGGCCGGCGAGGAAGGCGAGGACTCTCCGGACCCGCGCCTCGACCTGCACACGATGACCGAGGAACACGTCAGCTTCGGCCACCGGCTCGAGCCCCACATCGCCGACACCTCCCGCCTCTGCTGGGACGCACTCGACGGCGGTGGCACGGTTCTCTTCGAGGGAGCCCAGGCGACGCTTCTCGACCTCGACCACGGGACCTATCCCTTCGTCACCTCCTCGAACCCGATCGCAGGCGCGGCGACCGTCGGCGCCGGGGTCGGCCCGGCCGACATCGACGAGGTCTGGGGTGTGGCCAAGGCCTACGCCACGCGCGTCGGCGCCGGCCCGTTCCCGACCGAGCTCGAGGACGAGGTCGGGCGCCACATGCTCGAACGCGGCCATGAGTACGGGACGACGACGGGTCGTGAGCGACGTTGCGGCTGGATGGACCTGGTCGCACTCCGCTACGCGGTCCGCCTGAACCGGATGACGGCGCTGACGATCACCAAGCTCGACGTCCTCAGCGGCCTCGACCCGTTGCGGGTCGCGGTCCGCTACCGCTCGAGCGAGGGCGCGGTCTTCGATCGCTTTCCCTATCACCAGTCGATCCTGCACTCGGCCGAGGCCGAGTACGAGGAGCTGCCCGGGTTCCATGCCGACCTCACCGAGTGCCGCAGCGAGGCCGACCTGCCGCCCCAGGCGCGCGCCTACCTCGACCACATCGCCGAGTTCGTCGGCGTCCCGATCCGCCTCGTCGGCGTCGGGCCCGACCGCGATCAGGTGATCTGGATCGGCGACGAGCTCGAGCTCCGCGCCGCCTGAACTACCCTCTAAGGGTGGCTTCCGGTAGACGCGCAGCCAGAACGGGCGAGCGACTGCCACGGGGGCGTCACGGGCTACCGCGGGAGGCGGTGACCGAATCCCAACGGCAGCGCATCCTCCAGGCGATGATCGAGGTCGTCGCCGAGCGCGGCTACCCGGACACGCGGGTGGTCGACGTGATCGAAGTCGCCGGCGTCTCGCGCAAGACCTTCTACGAACTGTTCACGAGCAAGGAGGACTGCTTCCTCGCCACCTACGACGTCCTTCTCGGCAACCTCCTCGGCGACACCGCCCGCGGCTTCGAGTCGAAGCCCGGAGCGCCGTGGGCGGAGCGGGTCGCCGCCGGGCTCGGCGCCCTCCTCGACCACCTCGCCGAGCACCCCGACGAGGCGCGGTTCGCGATCGTCGAGGTGCTGGCCGCGGGGCCGAAGGCTCTCGCCCGCCGCGACGCGGCACTGCGCCAGTTCACCGGCTTCCTCGATGCGGGCCGCGCCGAGACCTCGGTCGAGCTGCCGGGGATCACCTCGCTCTCGCTCGCCGGCGGGGTCAACGAGCTGCTTTACAGCGAGATCCTCCACGGTGCTGCCTCACGGCTGCCGACCCGGCTCCCCGACCTCGTGTTCTGGGTGACGCTCCCGTTCCTTGGATCCCAGCGGGCCGAACAGGAGCGCGAACGGGTGCGGCTCTCGATGAGCGAGCACTGATCGACCGGGTAAAGGCGCTCTTTTCCCCCTCCACCTGGGTTTACTGGGAGGATCTGAGCCTGTTAGGTTTGGTCGGTTGGGGGTAGAGACAAAGGCTCGAATGGCCGGCCGATGCTGGCTGCGGCACTGACAAAGGAGATTGAGAGGTATATGCGCAAGCGCTTGATGTGGACACTCGCTCTGGGTGCCGTGGCAGCGATCGCGTTCGCCAGCGTTTCGGTGGCGAAACCGGTGGTCGTCAGCCTGGGCAACCTGGTACTCAAATTCGACAGCTCGATCAGCCCCAAAAAGCTTCCGAAGAAGAAGCTCGCGCCGATCACGTTCAAGCTGAGCGCGAACATCTCGACCAAGGACGGCAAACACCCGCCGGCGGCGAAGACCTTCTCGGGCGACGTCGACAAGAACGGCGCGCTCGACACCAAGGGCCTTCCGGTCTGCAAGGCCGGCCAGCTCGAGGCGCGGCCGACCGCTCAGGCCAAGGCGGCGTGCAAGAAGTCGCTTATCGGCCAGGGTTCCGCCACGGCCGAGGTTGAATTCGCCGAACAGGCGCCGTTCACCGCAAAAGGCCCGCTGCTCGTGTTCAACGGCGGCACCAGGGGCGGCAAAACCCTGATCCTGGTCCACGTCTACGCCAACGTCCCGGCGCCGACGGCCTTCATCACCAAGGTCTTCGTGAAGAAAGAGCACAAAGGCAAGTTCGGCCTGCACCTCGAATCGAAGATCCCGGTGGTCGCGGGCGGTGCCGGCTCCCTGACCAATTTCCAGATCAAGAACAAGAAAATCTTCACCTACAAGGGCAAGAAGAAGAGCTACTTCCTCGCCAAATGCCCGACCGGCAGCCTCTTCGGGCAGGGTGAAGTCACATTCAGCAACGGCGACAAGCTCAAAGGCTCGGTTGTCGTGCCCTGCACCCCCAAGGGCTAGCGGGACGGCGGCCTCGGCCGCTTGAAGAGAGAAGCATCACGAGAGGGCGGCCTACGGGCCGCCCTTTCTCTTGCCGATACCTGGCGCGATGGCGCGAGTGCGTGAAAGCCCCTGGTCTCTGAAGCTGGCCGCGGTCGGATCCCTGCCGGTGCTCTTCGGCCCGGCGGCGGCCTACGCCCCGGCCCGGCCGTTCGTCGGCTCGATCGTGCTGGTCGGCGCCCTATTCGTGTTTGTACTGATCGGCAGCCGTGTCGCCTGGGCGATTGCGGTGATCCTGATGACGATTGGCGTATACGGAACGATGATCAACGGGGTCTGGTGGGAAGTCGCCGCCCGGCTGCTGATCCTGCTCCTGCTCCTGCTGCCTTCGTCGCGACGGTTCGTGTGGCGTCGACGGGAGAAGGCGCACCACGACCTGGAGCAGAGCGCGTGATGTCGAAGGCGGATCCGCTTGCGTGGCTTCTGGAAGGCCTTCTCGCACAGTCCCGGCAGCCCGTGTGGCGCTCGATCGACCGTTGGCGAAGGCGGGACAGCGTTCTCCTCGTCGGCCTCCTCGGGTGGATCCAGTTCTTTCTCATCGCGGGCATCGTCTTTGGGCGGCCGAGACTCGCCGGCTACCTTGGCTTTGGGTCCCTTCTTGCCGCACCACTGGGTGCCCTGGTGGTTGCGGAAGGGGCCTTCGCGATTCGTCCCAATCAGCGGCTCGGCCTGGTCGGCGCCATGGCCACAGCGATTGGGGGCCGCGGCTAACCGCCCTGTTCGTAGGTGTGCTGGTAGGTGGTCGCCGGGCGGCCGCTGCCGAAGATCGGCTCGAACGGGGCCTGGGCGGTGCACCCGGGGGCCGGCACGGTCGTCGTGCTGTCCTGGTTGGCGAAGGCATACTGGCGGAGTCGGAGGAAGAACTCGTTCGCTTTGGCGATGTTGCCCCCGGTTCGTTCGTTGAAGGCTTTTTCGCTCGGGGTGTTGGCGTCGAGCGAGGCCGAGATCCCGCCCGAGCATTGGCGGGTCTCGAAGCTGAGCAGTCCCGTCCGCAGGCTCTCGGACGAGCCCGGCTGGATGTAGGCGTTGGTGCGGTTGGTCGTCCGCCGCCCCGGCATCGTCGCCAGAGACTCAGGCGCGAATGGGCCCATCACCCTCAGGTAGTGGACCTGTTTTTCGGTCGTCCCGATGTGGACGGCGTTGGTCGCGGCGGCGACATTGGCCATCGAGGCCGCCAGCTCGCGCTTGTACTCGCCGAGACCGGTCAGGAGCGGGTTGAGGTTGCGGGCGAACGGCTGGACGGCCCGCAACAGCGGCGGGAACTGGTCGCGGAACAGCTTGCGGAAAGCGGTGAATCCACTCGAGGACTCCTTGATAACCGGCAGCAGCCCCTTGAAGAAGGCTTCCGCTTCGGGCGAGAACCTGGCCAGCGCGATCAGCGTCGGCGAGAGCTGTTCGGCCGCCGGCACGAGCTGGCGCATCAGCGGGTCGGTGTTGACCGAGAAGGTGCGGAGGCGATCGAGCGTGGTCCGGAACTCGTCGAGGAAGGTGGGGAAGGCGCGGAACAGCGCCTCGATGTCCTGTTCACGCGTTGCGGTCGTCTGGAAGACGGCATTCGAGCTCTGGATCAGGTCGCCGAGCGCTCCTTCGCGGCCGCGGAAGGCCTGTAGCGCGGTCGCCCCGTTGCGGAACAGCTGCCGGACCGCGAGCTCCTGGCTGTCGAGGGTGCGGAAGAGTTTGTCGAATTCGGTCAGGGTCGGACCGAACTGGCCGAATGCGGCGGACAGGTCCTGGCCTCGGCCCTCGATCGCGATCGCCGCGTTCCGCATCCATTCCTGGAATGCGGCCCGGGTCGGGGCGTTGAAGGTGCGGAAGATCTCGTCGAGCTGGACCGATTCGGCGATGTTCGCCTCGGGCAGGGTGCCGCCGTCTTCGAGCGCCGGTTCGGAGCTGCTCCCGGGGGTCAGTTCGATGTAGGTCTCGCCGAGCAGCGTCTTGGTCCGCAGGATCGCGCGCGAGTTCTTCGGGATCGGCCCGTACTTGTCGTCGATGTCGACCGTCGCCAGCGCCTGCTTGCCGTTCGGCGAGACGTCGATCCCCTGGACTTTGCCGATCGAGACACCGGAGATCCGGACGTCGGACTGCTGGGCGAGCTGGGTCGCCTCGTTGAATGGGATCTTGATCTCGTAGGGCTTCGCTTTGAACGGGGTCGGCCCGCCGAACGTGATCCACATGAAGAGCAGGATCCCGAAGCACGAGAAGGCGAACCCGGTGATGACCAGCAGCTGTGTGGTGCTTGGCGCTTTCTTGCTCATTTTTCGGGTTCCGCGGTCGGCCCGCAGAAGTACGGGGTGCCGGATTTTTTGTCAGGCGGGATCGGTGGGATTTCTTTCGCCCTCGGAACGCGGGCCGCTTCGATGATCGTTTTCAGATAGGGCGAGTTCTGCGTGATCCCCACCGCCAGATTGGTCCCGTTGCAGGTGATCATCGCCAGCGCGCGCTGAACCGGGCCGTTGGCGTCCTGGAGGTATCCGGTGTTGAGGTTGTGGATCCCCCAGGGCGCGTAGAAGAGGAAGCTCTCCTTCCCCTTCGGCTTGAAGGCGAGCAGGTTGAAGAAGCTGTTGAGGCCGTTGAGCGAGTTGCCGAAGCCCCTCACGGTCTTGGCGAGCGGCTCCGCGCCCTGCTTCGTGTGGACGAGGACCGGACGCACTTCGCGGCTGAACGGGCGGATCTGATTCTGGATCGGGCCCGTGGTCTGTTCGAAGAATCGCTCCGAGGCGGCGAATGCCGGGCCGAGCGCCTGCGCCTGGGGGATCAGGCCGAGCAGCGCCGGGCGCGCCGCGGTCGAGAAAGCGTTCGAGCTGGCGAGAGCAGACTTGAGGACCGTCAGCGCCTGCGGGAACTCGATCAGCGCCTGCTGGATCGCCTGCTGCTGGTTGGCGAAATTCCCGAGTGCCGCCTTCGAGGAGGAAACGAAGCGTTCGACCTCGCGGTCATGGCGCCCGAGTTCGGTCGTCAGCTGGCTGAAGTGGTGGATCGCGCCCCTCAGCGCGACCCGCCTCTGGGCAAGCACCGTATTCAGCTTGGCGATGAAATGCGCGAAGGGCTGCAGTCGCCGGAACGCGCCCGAGAGCTGATGGCCGCGTCCGCCGATTCCCTGAGCGCCGCCCGCCACCAGCAGCTGCAGATACTGCTGGGTGTCTTTGTCGAGCGTCGCCAGGAAGGCGTCGAGGTTGACGTTCGGTTCGGTCTGCGAGAGCGGGAAGGTGTAGCCGTCTTCGACATGCTTGGGCGCCTTCCCGGGCGCGATCTCGATCGCCATGTCGTTGAGGTTCGTTTTCGGGCGCAGCAGCAACGTCGAGTCGGTGGGGATCAGCTTCAGATACTTCGGTTCGATGTCGAGGCCGACCACCGCGTGCCCGTCTTCGAGCGAGACGGTGCTGATCTTTCCAACCTTGACCCCGGCGATCACGACTGCCTGGCCCTGGCCCGGCGTGACCGCCTGGGCGCTGGTGAAGTCTGCACTGAGGTGGGCGAAGTCTTCGCCGACGAAAGGCGCCCACGACGGCAGCGAGGCTTTCTGCTGGGTGAAGATCCAGAGCGTCAGCGCGACCGCGATGAAGGCGAGGACCGCGATCGCGATCGAGTCTTTGCCCCGGCCTCGCGCCTGGCGGCCGAGGGCGGCGCGGAAATGCCTCAGGCGGCTGGTCTTTTCCTCGGGCAGGCTCATGGGCTGGTCACGGTCAGGACGGGTGCGCCCGGCTGTCCGAGCGGCCCGTTCAGGTCAGGAGCGGGGTTCTTGTCGCAGCGGACTTCGGGCTTCTTCGGCGGCCGGCCGCCGAGCTGCGGCTGGAGGCCGAGCGGGGCGAACGCCGAGTGGGCGAAGAATTCCTTCTCCGTACCCAGCGATCCGTTCGGATTCGCGCCCTTGAGGAGCAGCTGGCCGCCGCCGGGCTGGACGCGGAGGAAGTAGCCGTTGCCATCGAAGTTCTGCCCCTGACCGCCGAGGAGGGTCAGCCAGTAGATGAACTCGCGGTAGGCGGGCCCGCCGGTGCTGAACCGGTCGTTGATCGTCTGGTCGAAGGTCGGCGAGAGGACCTGCGAGGTGCAGAGGCTGATCCGGTTCAGCTGTGGCAGCGCGTTGGCCTTGCCGGCCTGGGCCGAGGCGGCGAGCCCCGGCGTCGCTTCGGCCAGCAGCCTCGCGGTGCCGCCGCCCTCCTGCTGGGAGAGCGCGGCGAACGCCTGCTTGGTCCAAGGCTCGCCGGCATCGATCAGGCCCGGGAGCTTGGCGATCGCCGGTCTGATCTCGATCGCCCAGGCCCGCAGCGGCGGCAGAGTCCTGTTGAGGCTGGCGAGCGAGGCGCGGCTGGTGACGAGAGCCGGGGCGAAGCGCCGGATCGTTTCCGAGAGGTTTTTCGACTGCGCCGCCAGCGCGCCGGTGAAGGTGTTGAAGTTGTCGATCAGCCCCTGGAGGTCGGCCTCGTTGGCGACGAAGGCGCCGAAGGTCTTACCGGTCCCCGCGACCAGCTGCGGCAGGTCCTGCGGCCCGTTGCCGAGCAGCGCGTCGGCGACCTGGGCGCCGTACCGGCCGGCCGGGCCGCCGTAGCGCAGGGCCCCGTTGAGTCCAGCCGCGCCGGTCTTGCCTTTGACCTCGGGCAGCTGGGTCGCGTCTTCGGCCGTGGTCGGCACATCCGCGAGGGCGCCGCCGAAAGCTTCCAGCGCGCGGCTGAAGTTGGCCCGGACCGGGGACTGGAGCGAGTTGAAGATTTCGTCGATCTGGACCGCGGTCGAGGTGCGGCTGACCGGGATCGTTCCGCCGCTGTCCATTTCCGGCGCGCTCGGGCTGCCCGGGTCGAGTTCGATGAAGAAGTTCCCCTCGAGGAAGATCCTCGGTTTGATCACCGCGTAGGCGTCGTCGTGGATCGGGCGGCCGTCGCCGCCGACGGTGAAGGTGACCTTGGTCGCGTCGCCGTCGGCTTCGGTCGTGATGACTTTGCCGACATCGACCCCCGCGATCCGGACCGGCGAGTTTTTGGAGATCTTGGCCGAGTTGGAGAAGGTCGCGTTGAGCTCGTAGCCATAGCCGGTGAACGGGATGTGTTTGGTGAACGCCAGGTACGGCCCGACGATGAAGATGACGAGGAAGATGATCGCGATCACGACATTGCTCGGCCGCCACGGGATCAGGCGCTTCTTCGTTTCCGACGCCCTCATGTCGCGCTCCGGCATGCGACCCATCAGCGTTCACCCCCCTGGCCGGCGATCTGGCCGGAGGTCTGCGTCCCCTGGTTGCCGGGGATGTTCCCGATCGTCGTGACGCCCTTCTGGTACCTGACATTGCCGGCCTCGCACTCATGCGTCTGTCCGGGCGCGGCAGTGTTCGGGTAGAGGTTGGAGTGGAGATGGTTTTCTTTTTCTGGCCCGTTCGCGGGCGCCGAGGCCGGCATCGTCTCCCCGTTCGGGCCCGATGGCCCCTCATTGCCGAGGGCGCCGGCCCAGTTGGCGGCCCCATTGGTTTCGCTGAAGACGCTCGCCAGGTTCCTGAACGCGATCGTCAGGTAGTTGCAGACGGTCTGCGCCGGGGCGAGGAAGCGGATCGGCGGCTTCAGCAGTTCGTTGGCGTCGATCAGGAGGTTGAGGCCCTGCTTCACGCCCGAGGCTTCCTGGAAGTCGAGCAGTGCGTCGGCGGTCGGCTCGAGCTGGGCGAAGAGATGGGGGGACTGGTTGAGCGCCGGAACGCCGGAGCGCAGCGCCGCGTTGATCGTCGGCGAGGTGTCGGCGAGCGCCTTCGCCCCGGGGCCGAACGCGGTGAAGAAGCGCGCCGAGTCGTGCAGGAACGGCCGCAGCACCGGCAGGTCGCGTTGGGCGGCATCGAGGAACGGTGGGCTTTTCTCGATCGTTTCCTGGATGAACGGGCGCGAGACCCGGGCGAAGGCGCCGAAGGTCCGGTCGAGGGCGACGAAGAGGTCGGAGTTGGTCAGCGCCACCGGCGCGACCGTCGCCGCGAGGTCCTCGAGCGCGCGCCAGAAGCCGTCGAAGTTGGTGCTGGGGGCGACGAAGGCGCGCAGGACGGGCCCGCTGCTTTCGGCCAATTTGCGCAGCGTCCCGAACGCTTCGTTCAGCTGCGGCGCGCGGCCGGCGAAGGCGTTGCCGAACCCGCTCAGGTTGCGCTGGATGTTGGTCCGGGTTTCTTCGTTGAACATGTCGAAGAACTGATCGATGTCGACCGGTTCCGGCCTCGCCTGTGCGAGCGGGATCGTGTCCCCCGCTTCCAGCGTTTCGGAGGATTTGCCCGGCGTGATCTGCAGGAACTTCAGGCCGAGCGGCGACTTCGGGCGGATGATCATCGTCGAGTCGACCGGGAGCGGTTCGGCGCTCTTGTCGAGCTTCAGGTTCAGTTCGGCCACGGCTTCGCCGGTCGGGAGCTGGACCGGCTTCACCGAGCTGACCGTCCCAACCCGCGAGCCGCCGATCCGGACCTCGTTTCCTTTGACCAGCGCAGCCGCGTTCGGCACCCTCGCCTTGATGTTGTAGGTGGAGACGAACGGGAGGCCGTTGTTCGCGTTATACGCGAGGAAGACGGCGACGATGACCACCAGCACGGTGACCGCGCCGACGATGACCGGGCTCGTCGCGACCCCCTGGATTCCGCTTCGTCCCCTCATCGTCCCAGCGTCCTCATCAGTTCTTCGGGGGACGGCGTGGTCGAGATCGCCGGACCGAGCTCTTCGCCGCCGCCGAGCTGCGGGCCGGTCGGCGCCGATGGCGCCAGCGACGGCGCCGGCGGGCCGACGGACGAGGTACCGGCACCGGTGCCTCCGCTCTTTTCCGCTTCCATTTCTTCGATGTGGCGGAAGATCGCCGACGGGTCGTTGACCGAGGAAATCGAGGATTCGACCGCGAACGGCCCGGTGAAGTTGGCCGAGCAACCGCTCTTGCCGGAAAGGCTGTATTCGGCGCAGTCGACGATCGTCACCAGAGTCCGCAGCAGATGTCCGTATTCGTCGAATTCGCTTGTCGCCGCAGCGCCGTTGTAGATCAGGTCGACCAGAGCGTCGAATCCCTTCGACTTCTTGGTGCTGACGAGGAAGCGGGCGAGTTCGGATGTCGGCACGACGCCGCTCTTCGCCAGATTCCGCGCCTTGCGGACGATCGGGTCGGCTTCGACGAACTTCGGCCCGGCGATTTCGCCGGCTGCTCCCAGCGACTTCAGCGAGACCGTCGCCGCGGCGCTGAACGGCGTCAGCGCCCGCGTCGCTTCGGTCAGCGCCGGGGTCGCGCGGTTGAGGTCGCCGAACACAGGGGTCCCCGCCTTTGCGAAGCCCTGCAGGCTCTTCAGCGTCGACTCGAACTCGTTGATGAAGCCGGGCAGCTTCTTAAGCGAGGCTTCGAGTTCCTGTCCGCGTTCGGCGCTGGCTTCCGCTGTCGCGCCGGAGTTGGAGAGGAAGCCGGCGACGTGGGCGCGCTGCTTGGCGAACGGTTCGAGGATCTCCTCCGAGTTGCTCGACAGCTGGGCGAGCTGGTCCCGCTGGTCGGAGAGGATCTGGAACAGGCGGTCGGCGTCGCGGAGCACCGGGTTGGAGCGCTTGACCGCCTCTTCAATGTCTTCGCCGCGACCGGCCAGGGTGCCGCCGAGTTCGTTGATTATCAGGCGGAACCGCTGCGCGTACGGCAGTCGCTGGATGTCATTGACCAGGTCGGGATCGACGCTGGTGGTGTTCTGCTGCAGCGGCAGCAGGTGCTGGCCGGCGCCGGGTTCGCCGTCGGGGATTTCCCTCAGCGGCGGCGACGTGTCTTCGGCGCCGGGCGCGTGCGGCAGCGTCGTCCGGCAATCGACGTACTTCTCGCCGATCAGCGACTGCGGCCGGATTTCACAGGATGCGTCTTTGCGGAAATCCTGGAAGCCCGCGTCGTTGATCTTCAGCACCAGGACGGCCTTGCCCGGGTCTTCGCTGTAGTGGCCGTTTTCGTAGCTGACCTTTTCCCCGGGCATCGTCACGCCGACCGACTGGATCGTGCCGACGCTGGCCCCGGCGACGCGAACTTCCTCGCCCGGGACCAGGAACGACCCGTTGTCGAAGATCGCCCGCACGCGATAGCCGTTTTCGGACCTGCCGCCCGAGATCAGGACGATCAGCAGAACGATCACGGCGATGACGCCGGCGCCGATCAGGGGTTTTTTCCAGCGTCTCCTCATGGGCCGGGGGGAGCGTCGTTGGGATTGCATTCGGAGGTGTTGACGCCGGCGCCCGCGAACGGCGGTTCGACGAACGGGCTCGACCCGTCGGGGGCCGGCTGCGAGGCCCCGCCGGGACAGGGCCGCCGGACCGGCGACGGGGGAGCCAGCGCGTCGTACTGTTCGCTCGGTTTGATCGGTTCGAGCAGCCCGGTGGAGGGGTTCCGTTTGAACAGGTTCAGGTCGGAGAACGAGACCCGCGCGTAGTTGCCGTTGCCGTCGTAGTTGCCGGTCACCTGACCGACGCGGGCGAAGCCGTTGAGGATGTCCGGGACGTAGGCACGGAGGAAGTTGAGGTTCGGCTGGAAGGATTCGATCGCCCCTTCGGCGTGGGGGAACGCCCTCGAGGCGCGCTGCTGCACCGCCGGCAGGGCGGCGAGCAGTTCACGCGTGTCGTTGGCGAAGCCGGGTCGGGCGACGGTCAGACGCAGGTTGCGGAAGACCGGGATCGAGCGCTCGAGGACGGGCCGCAGATCGGCCAGGAACGGTGCGAGGTTCTTGGTCGCCGGCTTCGCGGTTTCGACCAGGGGGTCGAGGTCGTCGAGGGCGGCGCGGAGGTTGACGAACGTCGTGTTGCTCTGGCGGAAGACCGGCGGCAGCAGCTCCAGCATCTGGTTGAAGGCCTGGGTCTGGTCGGCGATCGCGTTGAACGCTGTGTTGGCGTTGGAGATCGCGCTGGTCAGCTGTTCGCCGCGCTCGGAGACGGCGGTCGAGAGCTTGCTCGTGTTGACGACGAACTGCGTCAGCAGGCGCGAGTCGGCGTTGAGCCCGTGGGCGAAGGCCGCCGCGCGGTTGAGGCCGGGCGCGAAGTACTTGTAGGCGGCGTTGGCCTCCGGCCCGATGCCGGAATACCATTCGCCGAAGCCGCGGATGAACTTGCCGAGCGCTTTGCGGACCGAGCCCGGGAACGAGTTGATGAACTGGTCGAGGTCGACGGCGGAGGTGGTCGAGCCGAGGCCCAGCGTCGCGCCTTCTTCGAGCCCCGGGTTGCTGTTGGGCCCCGGGCTGATGGTGATGTAGTGGTTGGCGACCCCGGAGAGCGAGGTCGCGCGGACGGCGGCGGTCGTCCCTTCGTGCAGTTCCTGGTCGACGCTGACTTCGATCTCGGCGAGGTTGTCGTCGGTGAGGCTGATTTCTTCGACCGAGCCGACCGGGTGGCCGCCGATCAGCACCTGGTTGCCATTGACGAGCTGGCTGGCGTTCTGGAAGACGAGCTTGTACTTGTGCGAGCTGCCGCCGCTGAGAAGGATCACCAACAGGGCGATGACGACGATCGCCAGCCCCGCGACCGCCGCGATCCGCGCAGGCGTGGTGCGCCGGCTCGTAGCCCGGCCTCTCTCCTCGCCTAACGGGTTAGCAGCCACGGGTCGTCGCTTCCGGTTCCCCCGCCTCCGACCCGGAGGAACGGCCACCGATCGTATCGGTGGTATCAGGCACGGAGATGGCTCTGGGACTCACTTAACTGGATGTCAACGCGATTGGTTTTGTAGTCCTCAGACGTTCAGGCGGGGGGTGATCCGGTCGAGGAAACGGGGGTACCACCAGACCCTGTCGCCGAGCAGCAGCATCAGCGCCGGCAGGAAGACGATCCGGACCACCGTCGCGTCGAGGAAAACCGCGACGGTGAGGCCGATTCCGAGCTGGCTCACGTTGGCGATCGGGGCCCCGGCGAAGGCGATGAAGACCGCCATCATGATCACCGCGGCGCCGGTAATCACCCGCGCTGTTTTCTCCAGCCCGAACTCGATCGCAGCGGCGTTGTCGCCGTCCTCTTCGTAGCGCTCTCGCATCCGGACCAGCAGGAAGACGGCGTAGTCGATCGATAACCCGAAGACGATCCCGAAGATCATCGTCGCGCCGACCGCGTCGACGTAGGTGTGGCCGCCGAGCGGAAGATTCTCGGGGACGTTGAAGAGCAGGGTCAGGACGCCGAAGGCGACGCCGACGGTCGCCAGGTTGAGTCCGACGGCGATCGCCGCCAGCGGGATCGCCCGCAGAATCAGCACCAGGATCAGGAACGTCGCGGCGGTGATCGCGGCGATGATCACCGGGATCCGCTCGCGGGTCACCTTGCTGTACTCGTTCAGCGTCGCGGCGCCGCCGGCGACGCCGGTGTTGAGGCCGGTTTCGTCGGACAGTTCGGCGGCCTCGCCTTCCAGGGTCTTGTTGAGGGCGATCGAGCCGGGGCTGTTGAACGTGTACTTGGTGAAGATCGTGACGGTCGCCCCCTGCCCCCCTTTGTCGAGGTCGACCGCCTGGGTGGCCTGGCGGCGGAGGCGCGAATTCGCCCCGTCGAGGGCGGAGAGGACGAAATAGCCCGAATCGAAGATCCCCGGCGACTGGTGCCGCAGCTGGTCGGTCTGTTCACGCGCCTGGTTGGCGTTGACCGTGACCCTCACCGCGCCCCGGCGGAGCCCGGTCTGGAGCGGATGTGAGCGGCTGAACGCGTCGCCGAGCCCGACCTGGAGCGAGGTCGCGCCTTCGCCGAGTTCGGCGATCCCGGTCGCGAGCCGGGCGGCGCCGGCCCCGAGCCGTCCGAGCCCGTCGTTGAGTTTCTGGGTTTCGGTCGCCAGCGTCTCGGCACCGTCGGCGAGTTCGCCGCTGCCTTCGCTGAGTTCCTTGTTCCCGTTGACCAGTTTTTCCTCGCCTTCGACGAGTTCCTGGGCGGTCCCCTCTTCGCGTTCGATTTCATCGATCGCGGTCTTCGCCCAGAAGCTCACTTCGCGGGCCTGTTCGGATTCTTTGATGAGCTGGGCCTGGAGTTTGTCGAGGCCGGCGAAGGTGGCGGCGGACTGACTCGACGCCGCCCGCAGGGCGTTCAGCGTGGCGGCGTAGTTCGGGTCGGTTTTCCCGACCGTCATCCCTTCGAGGAGCTGGAGCGCCGTCTTCGACTGCTGTTCCGCAGCCGTCGCAGGTTCCTTGACGCTGTCGAGCGTGTCGTGCGCAGTGTGGGTCAGGCTTTTCTGCAGCTTGCGGGCGCGGCGAAGCTGGTTCCTGCGCAGGTTCCCCTCGAGGTTGACCAGGTTCGTGTGCAGGATTTCGGTGCCTTCCTGGGCTTTTTCCTGCCCTTCGGTGACTCGCTTGGCGCCCTTCTCGAGTTCCTGCGCGCCTTTCGCGAACTGGTCCAGGGCTCCGACCGCTTCTTCGGTTCCCGCGGTCGCGGTCGCGAGGCCGCTGGCGAGCCGCAGCGCGCCCTCTTCGGTCGTGTCCGTTCCCTCGACGAGGAGGCCGGCTCCCTGGGTCGCTTCGGAGATCCCGTCGCGCAGCCTGGAGACGCCTTTCGCGGCCCGCTTCAGATTGCGCCCGAGGCGTTCGAGGTTGCCGATCGGGCCGCCCGGTTTCTTCACCAGCAGGCCGTTGCCGGCTTCGCGCAGCGGTGCGACCGATTTCGAGACCTGCTCGGGACCGATCACGACCTGGACGCCGGGGATCGCCGCAACCCTGTCCTGCCAGCGGCGCAGCGCGTCGAGCCGGTCCGGCGTCGTGATCGGGCCCTTTTCGGATTCGGCGACGACGACGAACGGCGCGTCGAAGCCGGGGGCGATCGTGCGGTTGATCAGTTCGGCGTCCTTGCGGGCCTGGTTGTTGTGGGAGAGCTGCTGGGCGCTCGGTGGGCCCGTCTTGAGGCCGACCGCAGGGGTCGCCAGGGCGAGGACCACGGCGCCGACGACGATGCAGACCAGCGCCGGGCGTCGCAGTGCCGCCCCGACGATCGCCATCAGGCCCGCGCTCTCGTCGGCGTAGGTCTGCGGCTTCCCGACCCGCCAGCGGTTGACGTTCGGGCCGATCAGGGTCAGGACCGCGGGGCCGGCGATATTCGCGACCGAGACGCTGAGGATCACGACCAGGATCACCGTCGCCGCCAGCGAGGAGAGCAGGGCGCCGGGGACGATGAAGAGGGCGACGAGCATCGCCGCAATCAGGGTGCTGCCGGCGAAGACGGTGGTCCGGCCGGCGGTATGGCGCGTCTGGATCGCGGCCGTCCTCGCGTCCACGCCGTCGGCGAGTTCCTCACGGAAGCGCGATACCAGCAACAGCGCGTAGTCGACGCCTAACGCTAAGCCCATCATCGTGCAGACGGTCAGCGCGAAGGCGTCGACCGATACCCAGCGGGTGACGATCGTGAGGACGCCGCTGGATATGAGGACCGTGATCGCGCCGAAGGTGAGCGGGATCGCCGCCGCGATCGGAGAGCGGAAGACGAGGAGGAGGACGATCAGGAGGATCGGCAGGGCGATCAGCTCAGCGCGCTCGCTGGCGGCGATCGACTCGTCCTGGAGTGCTTTCGAGAGCGTCGGGAAGCCCGACTGGGTCGCTTTGACCGGCGGTTTGATCTGCCGTTCGAGGATTTCTTCGAGTTCCTCGACGCTGTGCTTGACCGCGGTCGCGATGTCGGTGTGGAAGTCGGTGATCACCAGCGCCTTGTCCGGCGACGGCCGCAGCTGCTCGACCGAGCCCCGGTCCCAGGGCGAGAGGGTCGTCACCAGCGGGTTGGCGGCCCGCAGCGAGCGGACCAGGTCCGGGCCCTGGCGGTCGATTTGCTTGGGCGGGCCCTGGAGGAGGATCGCGAACAGGGCGGTGTCGCCGAAGTTCTTTTTCAGCATTTCGTTCGCTTCCGACGCCGGCGTGCCGGAGATGTCGAGCGAGGTCGGGCTGAGTTTGTCGTTGACCTGCAAGCCGAGGGTCGCGAGGACGACGACGATCACGGCAAAGCCGACGAGGACCCCACGCGGGTGCCTCATCAGCACAGGCGTGCGCGCACCACCGTCCTCGGCCGGCGCGGGGCGCCGGTCCCTGCTCCTCCTCAGTCGCACGCCTGGTATTTTCGCTGTAGGGACAAGGCTGGGGCTACAGAAATGCAGAAGTTTCTGTTAAGGAAGCCGGTCTGCCATCCTCGGGATACCGTGAAACTGCGCCTCTCGACTTACGCGCTGATCGCACTGGTGGTGCTGCTGGGCGCCTCCATGGCCGACGCAGCGCTGGTGAGGGTCGGAAGAATAGTCCTGCGCGCCGACGGGGGGTTCACGCCCCAGACGCTGCCCCGGCACTCGTTCGCGCCGATCTCGTTCCGGGGCCACGCCAACGTCGAATCGACCGATTCCCAGCCGGTCCCGGCCCTGCGCAACTTCAGACTCGAATTCGACAAGGACGGGCGCCTCACCACCAAGGGCCTGCCGGTCTGCCAGCCGGCCAGCATCGCCGGGACGACGACCCAGACCGCTCGCCGGATCTGCGGCAAGGCGACGGTCGGCTCCGGGACGGTCGCCGCCTCTCTGAATCAGCCCGGCCTCCAGGGCGTGATGCTCCGCTCCCCCCTAAGCCTCTTCAACGGCCCACGCGTCAACGGCAACGCGACGGTCATCGCCCACGCGCGGGCGCTGGTCCCGACGCCGCAGACCTACGTCGTCGTGATCACGGTCGAAAAACTGAGGAAGGGGGCCTTCTCCTACCGGGCCTCGGCCGAAATCCCCGAATTCGCCGAAGGCACCGGCTCCCTGATCCACCTCGAAGCCGAAGTCGGGCGCCGTTACAGATCCGGCGGCCTCAAACGGTCCTATGTCTCGGCCAAATGCACCGACAGCATCCTCGAGACGCGGGGCCGCTTCGAATTCGGCGACCCCGAACACACCGTGATCGAAGGCAGCGTCTTCAAGGCCTGCAACCCGATCTCGTAGCCATCCCCTCCTTCCTATACTTGCGCTCCCAGGGCCGTTAGCTCAGTTGGTAGAGCAGGAGACTCTTAATCTCAAGGTCGTAGGTTCGATCCCTACACGGCCCACTCTCGATGACCCCGGCCGCCCCCCGCGACAGCTTCATGCGCTTCGCGCCGCTGTCCGGTCTCGCGGTCTTCATCCTCTTCGCGATCGGCAACCTGCTGTGGTCGATCGACATCCCGGCGACCGACGCCGGCGGTGCCGAGCTGGCCGCGCTCTATGAAGACCGCTCGACCCGGATCATCGTCGGCGCCAGCCTCAGCATCCTCGCGATCGTCCTCTTCGTCTGGTTCAGCGCGCTGCTGCGCGACCGGCTCGAGGCCGAACTCGGCGAGCGCGGGGCGTCGCTGCCGACCGCGGCCTTCGGCGGCGCGATCCTCGCCTTCACCGTCGGCCTCGGGGCCGAGACGATCAACATGGCGGGCGCGCTGCGCGCTGCAAGCGACGGTGGGATCGGCCCCGACGCCGCCCAGGCCTACTTCGACATCTCCCAGATCCTCGGCTTCAACGCCGCCGGCGTCGGCCTCGCGGCGCTGATCGCCGCCACCTCGGTCGCCACGATCCGGGGCTCGCGGATACTGCCCCAAGCGCTCGTGGTCCCGGCCCTGATCCTGGCCGTGACCCTGCTGATCCCGGTCGTCGTCCGGTTCACCCTGCTGCTGGCGATCCTGTTGCTTCCGCTCTACAGCATCCGGCTCTACCGGCTCGGCGAGGCGGACTGAGGACGACGAAACCGGCGCTACGGCGCCAGCGGCGAGCTGCCGCCGGAGAGGCCGCCGAACGGGTTTTCAAGTTTTTCCTTGCCCTGTTTCGAGACCTGTTTGGCGAGTTTCTTCCGCTGTGTGTCCCACTTCTCCGCGCGTTTGCGATAGGTGGCCATCTGTTTTTCGACGGTCTTGGCCTGCGACTTCGAGGGCGATTCGTTTGCGGCCTTTTCGGCGCTCTTGTCGCCGGCGGCGAATTCGCCGTTGAAGTACTGGAAGATCGCCAGCGTGCTGAGGGTGTTCAGGTTCGGGCTGGCTTCGGCCGCGACCTTCTGCGCCTTGGTCGCGCTGCTGATGTTTTCTTCGATGTCGCCCAGCGTTTCGCCTTTTTCGGCGACGCTGAAGAACGTGCTCGCGACCAGCGACGCCGTCGTCGGGTTCGCTTCGTCGCCGGCCGCCTTCAGGTAGCGGAACCAGGCGTCGTGGGCGGCTTCGTACTGTTCGATCGACTCCGGCGTCAGTTCCGGGGTCCCGGTCGCCGGGTTTTCTTCGGCCTGGGCCCGGCCGGCGCCGATCCGGGCCCGGATCAGGGACAGCAGCAGCTGCTGTTCGTCCTGGGGGTGGTGGACGAGGCGCTTTTCGATCCGTTCGGCCTGTTCTTCGGAGATCTCGGCGGCACTGGTGGTGCTGCCGCCGCCGAAGAATTCGGCGATGTTGAACGGGCCCACCGCGACGAAGAGGCTGGCGCCCATCAGCAGCGCGAGGCAGGCGTAGACGACGCGGATCACGTTCTTGCGTCGTCCTCTTATGTCGAACAGCATTCGCCGTTCTTCGCCTGCCATCAGCCGTTCATCGCTCCTGCGTAGATGGGTTCACGATTCCTTCCGGCGCCCCCCGCCTCTCAAAGAACCGGGCAAGCAAGATACTCAACTCGAACAGGATCAAGAGCGGGACCATCTCGAGCAGCATCGAGATCGGGTCGACCCCAGGCAGGGCGGCGGCGAGGATCGCGATCAGCAGATAGGCGTAGCGCCGGTTCGCCGTCAGCTGCGAGACCGTGATGATGCCGAGCCTGGTGACCGCGATGATCGCCAGCGGCAGCTCGAAGATGATGCCCCCGGCGAGCATCGTCGTCGAGAAGAAGCTGTAGTAGTCGCGGGCTCGGACCTGGACCTCGAACCGGCTTTCGTTGACCCCGAGGAGGAAATTGACCGCCGGCGGCATCACGACGAAGTAGGCGAAGGCGACCCCGGCCAGGAACAGGATCGGGGCGAGGAGCAGGATCGGCGTCAGGGTCCGCCGCTCGGTGTCGCTGAAGGCCGGCAGGATGTAGGCGTAGAGCTGGTAGATCAGGACCGGCAGCGAGAGGATGATCGCGCCGTAGGCGGCGACGGTGACCGTCGTCGTGAACGGCTCGGTGACGCCGAAGGTCAGCAGCCGTTCGTGCTGGGACGGCAGCGGGGCGGAGGCGATGTCGAGCAGGGTCGAGCTCTGCCAGAAGCAGAGGGCGAGGGCGACGGCGAAGACGACGAGCGAGACGATCAGCCGGTGGCGGAGCTCGTCGAGGTGCTCGACGAGGGTCAGCTGATCCTCGTGGGAGACGGGCCTTACTCGGCGGGGCATCCGGGCCCGGCCTAGGGACGTTTGTGGGCGACCGGCTCGCGCTCGCCGGCGTCGATCTCCTGCGGCGAGGACTTCTCGTCGTCGTCATCGTCGTCGCCGCTGAGCGACCCGCGGAACTCACGGATGCCCTTGCCGAGCGAGCGCCCCAGTTCGGGCAGGCGCTTCGGCCCGAACACGATCAGGGCGATGATCAGGACGATCGCGATCTCAAGCGGTCCGATGTTGCCAAGCATCGATTCCCATGGTAGCGGGCTGCCGAGCCATCACTGCTGAGGATGCCTGGGTACCCGATAGTTGTGTTTTCTGGCTGTTTTGTCCAATAGTGCGGATGGTCTTTTCTCGGCGTGTGTTCGATAAATAGGACATGGCCAACGCGAGTCGGACAGGGACGGAGGTGGCAACCGGGCTCCACGTGTGTCCGGAGTGCCGATCGGAGATGGTTCAGCCCACCCGCTGGGAGCAGGCCGATGAGCGCGGGCACTGGCACCTCTGGCGGCGTTGCCCCGAGTGCGAGTGGCGCAGCGACGCCATCCACAGCGAGTGCGAGATCGACCTCTTCGACGCCGCGCTCGACCGCGGCACCGAGATCCTCACCGAGGATCTGCGGACGGTCGTCCGCGAGAACATGGAGAGGGTCGCCGACACCTTCGCCACCGCGCTCGCCGCGGATTTGATCACCGCGGACGACTTCTCATAAGTTCCGCCCACGTGCTCCGGCCGAATGCGGGTCGGCTCTAGCTGTAGCGCTCGACGACGCCGTCGGCGAGGAGGTCGAGGAGACGGCGCTGCTCGGGGTCGAACTCCGTCCGCTGGAGCCGGCGCTTGGCGGTCGCGACCATCTCCAGTGCTCGCGCCCGGACCCGCTGCAGCGCGCCGGTGGCGACGATCCGGTCGCAGAGACGCTCGGCGCCGGTGGCATCGAGGCTGCGGAGGTCGACCGAGCGGATCTCCGGGTCGGTCGCGGCGGCGTCGATGAGGGGAAGCGTCACCGTCCCGTCGAGCAGATCGGTGCCCCGCGCCTTGCCGGTGCGAGACGCCGGTCCCGAGACGTCGAGGACGTCGTCGAGCAGCTGGAAGGCGAGCCCGACCTCGGCGCCGAACGAGCCGAGCGCGTCCTCGTCCCGGCCGATCCTGCAGGCGCACTCGAACAGCGCCCCGGTCTTCAGCCGGCAACGCTCGAGGTAGCGGTCCTCCGAGATCGAGGTGTCGTAGGCGTCCTGGCGCTGGATCAGCTCGCCTCTCGCGAGCGAGACCGAGGCGGCCGCCAGGAGCTCGATCGCCCGCGAGTCGCGCGGCTCGGCGAGGAGCGCGAAGGCGCGCGAGAAGAGCAGGTCGCCGACCGCTGTCGCCCGGCCGCGACCCGACTCGGCGTAGACGGTCGGCCGGCCGCGCCGCAGGGCTGCGTCGTCGAGAACGTCGTCATGGACGAGGGTCGCCATGTGGACGAGCTCGATCGCGGCCGCGCCGCGGACCTCCGCGTCCCCGCCGGCCTCGCCCGCGCAGAGCAGGGTCAGCATCGGCCGCAGCCGCTTGCCGCCGGCGTCGAGGGTCGCCTCGGCGTCGGCTCCGAGCGGCCCGTCGTCGACCGCCTGGCCGCGCAGGATGTCCTCGACCTCGCCGAGCCTGACCGGAAGCCAGCGGCTCGAGGCGTCGAGCACCGCCGTGACCGGCGGCGGCACTGCCGACGGCCGCGTCACCCGCGGATGCCGCTGTGGATCGTGACGATCCCGCCGGCGAGGATCGTGTACCTGATCCCGCCGAGTCCGGCGGCGTCCATCTTCGCCGCCAATCCGGGCGGATCGGGGAAGCTGTGGACCGACTCCGCCAGGTAGGCGTAGGCGGCCGGGTCCTTCGTCAGCCGGCCGAGGACGGGGACGATCCGGTCGAACCAGACCGAGTAGAAGGTCGAGAACGGCGGCCGCCGCGGCTCGGTGAACTCGAGGACGACGAGGCGGCCGCCGGGCCGCAGGACCCGTGCCATCTCCGCCAGCCCGCGGTCGCGATCGGAGAAGTTCCGGACCCCGAACCCGACCGTGACCGCGTCGAAGCGGCCGGAGTCATAGGGGAGCTGGAGCGCGTCGGCCCACTCGAACCGGATCCCGCCGACACCGGCCGCGGCGGCCTTTTCGCGGGCGAGATCGAGCATCGGCTCGGAGAAGTCGCAGCCGATGACGCTGCCGCCCGGCATCACCCGCGAGGCCAACTCCAGGGTGAGGTCGCCGGTGCCGCAGCAGACGTCGAGCGCCGAGCCGCCGGGCTCGAGCTCGGCCCGGTCCGCCGCCCGCGCGCGCCAGCGGTGGTGGAGGCCGGCGCTCATCACCGAGTTGAGCAGGTCGTAGCGGGATGCGATCCGGTCGAACATCCGGTTGACCTGACCCGCGAACTGGGCCGAGTCGCGCGAGGGCTTCGTCGTCCCGGTCACTGAGTCGGCCACCGCGTCGCAAGCGCCCCGCGCGCCGGCCGCTCAGTCGAGCGAGGCGAGGAAGTCGGCGAGCTCGTTGAGCTTTTTCGGCGGCAGTTCACGGAACGAGGGCATGACCCCGGGGCCGATTTCCAACGAGCGGATGATCGCCGCGCGGGGAATCCTCGAGGCGATGTGGGTCAGCTCGGGGCCGGGCCCGTGGTTGCCGTTCTCGCCGAGCTTGTGGCAGGCCAGGCAGCCGGACGCGGCGACGACCTCCTTGCCGGCTTCGTATTGAGGCGCCACCTTCATGTCGACCTCGGTCGGGGAGCCGGCGGTCGCCCCGAGGTAGGTCAGGTACGCAATCGCGATGATCGTCATCAGGCCGGCGGTGGTCGCGATCGGCCGGCGGGTCGGATTGCGCTGCGGGCCGCGGTCGTAGAAGGGGAGCAGGATCAGCAGCACCATGCAGACGGTCGGGATCCCGATCGTCGCGATCGGGACCAACTCCGGCGGTTTGATCACCCGCAGGAGCTCGAAGAGGAAGTAGAAGTACCACTCGGGCCTGGGCACGTAGGTGGTCGTCGTCGGATCGGCCTTCGGTCCCTGTTCGGCGCCGAGGATGATCGCCATCGCGATGATCACGACGACGACGACCACCGCCATCACCGAGTCCTTGAGGACGGCATACGGGAAGAACGGCTTGCCCTTCTTCTTGAGGAGCTCGTACTCCTGGAGGTAGGCCTGCTTCTCGGAGGGCCTCATCGGGTCCGGACCGCCCCGTTGCCGGCGCCGTTGGCCCCCGCGTCGAGCTGAGCCAGCGGCTCGGCGATTTTCGGCTTCCCGGTGTGCACCCAGGGCGGGGCGGTGGTGCCGAGCTTGACGACGAGGTAGAGGTGCGCCCCGATCAGGGCGATGATCGCGCCCGGCAACAGCAGCATGTGGATCGCGTAGAAACGCGCCAGCGTCGTCGCCCCGAGCTCGGGCCCGGCGCGGAGGAAGTCGCTCAGGTAGGGGCCGATGATCGGGCCGGTTCCGTTGATGTTGATGCCGACCACCGACGCCCAGAAGGAGCGCTGGTCGAACGGCAGCAGGTAGCCGGTGAAGGCCATCGTCATCGTCAGGATCAGGAGCACGACGCCGATCACCCAGTTGAGCTCGCGCGGGTACTTGTAGGCGCCGAAGAAGAAGACCCTCCCCATGTGGAGGAAGATCAGGATCACCATCACGCTGGCGCCCCACTTGTGCATCCCGTGGACCAGCTGGCCGAGCGGGACGTCGTTGTTGATGTGGGAGATCGAGCCGTAGGCCTGGGTCGCCGACGGCGTGTAGAACATCGCCAGGAAGACCCCGGTCACGGCCTGGACGATGAACGCGAACAGCGTCGCCGAGCCGAGCGTGTAGAACCAGTTCGTCCCCTTCGGGACCTTGCGGAAGAGCATCCCGGTGAGGAAGCCGCTGGCGGCGGTCCGCTGATCGACCCAGGCAAGGACGTCGACCGGGGCCTCTTTCGCCTTCTCGCCGAGCCGCCGCGCGTCCGACGGGCGCTCGGGGGGCGAGGTCTTGAGGTCGGCCGGGGCCGGTCCCTTGGCGCCATTGCCCGTGCCCGGCTTCGCCGGTTTCCGCAGCGGCGCGGGGATGAGCGAGTCGAGTTTCATCATCTACCTCTCATGACGATGGAGGCGGGAAGGTGGACGGACGGGGTGGATACAGATATTCCCAGATGCCGCCGGTGAACTCGCCGGGGTCGCGGGCGCGGACCGGCTCGAGCTGAGAGGTGACGCTGTAGCGGGGGCCGAGTTCGACCTGCCCGCCCTGGACCCTGGTCTGGAAGCGGTCGAGCGGACGAACGGGTGGGCCGCCGATGACTTTTCCTTCGAAGTCGTAGACGCCGCCGTGGCAGGGGCAGATGAAGTTGCCGGCGGCCTGGACGAACCGGACCGGGCAGCCGAGGTGCGCGCAGCGGTTGGAAACGGCGATGAATTCGTTCGGGTCCTCGCCGAGTTCCTTCGACCCTTTGCGGACGTAGGCGGTCGCCTTGCCGGCGTCCCCGATCCCCTCGGTTTCGGTGAAGACGACCTGGCTGTAGGTGTCGGCGTTGAAGTCGCCGGTCGGGCCCACCGACTCCCAGCGCTCCTTGCCGCGGTGGAAGATCGGCGCGACCGCGAAGCCGACGGCGGGGAGGACGATCGCCGCTCCCGCGATTCCGCCGAGGCCCTGGACCGCGATCGTGAAGGCGTGCCGCCGGGTCATCGACTCGCCCTCGAAGTAGCCGACCGGCAGGGGCTTCTCGCGCTCCCGTGGGGCGGCCTCGGCCCCGTTTTGCTTGTCCGCTTCGTCAGCCAATGTGATCCGAATCGAGGACGTCGAAGTTTATTGACTGGGGCGTCGGACGGCTGCGTCGGCTCAACCGGCGATCGCCTCGACCGACCGCCGCCACAGCTCCGGCACCTGGTCGGCGCTGCCCTCCGCGTGGTTGCGGGCGCAGCCGCTGATCAGGTCGGAGAGGACGAGAATCGCCTCGGAGTCGCCCAGCGCCGCCAGCCGCTCGATCCCGAGCGCATAGAGATAGTCGCCCGCGAGCAGGCCGAGGTCGGGGTCGTGCCCGGCCAGCAACCGCGCCTCGCCGTAGTGGAGGAGATAGCCCTCGCGGACGGCCTCGACCACCAGCGCATACTCGGCGGGGGCCGCCGCCGCGCGCGGGCCGGCAGCGGCGACCAGGCCGAGCTCCGGCTCCTGCGACGGCTCGACGACGTGCCCGGAGATCGGCGTCTCTCCGTCGCGAAGCAGCCCGGCAAGGGCGTGGAGGGTGCCGACCGCGGCCTGATCGCTCACGGAAGGGCCTCCGCGATCGCCTCGCCGGCGGCGGCGACGGTGCGGTCGATCGCCTCCTCGTCGTGGGCGAGAGATACGAACCAGGCCTCGAACTGCGACGGCGGCGCCCATATCCCCCGCGCCAGCATCGACCGGCAGAAGCGGGCGTGGGCGTCGAGGTCGCACGAGGACGCGGCGGCGAAGTCGGCGACCGGCTCGGCGCTGAAGAAGAGGGTGAGGAGGCCAGGCGCGGAGGCGATCCGCAGCGGCCGCTCGCCGATCAGCTCGCCGAGGCCGGAGGCGAGGCGGTCGGTGAGGGCGGCGAGCCGTGTGTAGGCGTCCTCGTCGAGCGCCCGCAGCGTCGCCAGGCCAGCGGCGGTCGCGAGCGGGTTTCCGGAAAGCGTGCCCGCCTGGTAGACGTCCCCCGCGGGCGCCACCCGCTCCATCGCTGCGCGCGGGCCGGCGAAGGCGGCGGCCGGGAGACCGCCGCCGAGGACCTTGCCGAGGATCGTCAGGTCGGGCTCGACCCCGAAACGCTCCTGCGCTCCGCCGCGGCCGACGCGGAAGCCCGTGATCACCTCGTCGAGGACCAGCAATGTGCCCGCCCCGCGTGTCGCCTCCCGGAGGAACTCGAGGAATCCGTCCTCGGGCGGGACCACCCCCATGTTGGCGGCGATCGGCTCGGCCAGGAGCGCAGCGACCGGGTGCGAGTCGAGGGCGCGGGTGACCGCTTCGCGGTCGTTCCAGGGGATGACGACGGTGCCCGCCGCCTGGGCGGCGGTGACTCCGGGGGTGGCCGGCACCCCGAGCGTCGCCAGCCCCGAGCCGGCGTCGGCAAGCAGCCCGTCCGAGTGCCCGTGGTAGGCGCCGGCGAACTTGACGACGGTCTCGCGCTCGGTGATCGCACGCGCGAGGCGGACCGCCCCCATCGCCGCCTCGGTCCCCGAACTCGTCATCCTCAGCATCTCGACCGAGGGAATCCGGGCCGCGACCTCCTCGGCGAGCTCCACCTCCGCCTCGGTCGCGGCTCCGAAGCTGGTGCCGCGCGCGGCGGCGTCGGTGACGGCGGCGACGACCGCGGGATGGGCGTGGCCGAGGATCAGCGGGCCCCAGGAGCAGACCCAATCCACGTAGCGGTTGCCGTCGACGTCGATCAGCTCGCAGCGCTCGCCGCGCTCGACGAAGATCGGGTCACGCCCGATCTGCCGCATCGCCCGCACCGGCGAGTTGACGCCGCCAGGCAGGACGCTTAAGGCGCGGTCATATAGCTCGGCGCTGTTGGTGGTCTGGATCTTCATCAATTCCGCCATCTCCTCCGCTCCCGCTCGGGCGCGCTCATCGCCACCGGAGTCCTCGCGCCTCGCTCCCGCGTCCGGGGATGGCGGGCGTCTACCCGACCGAGGTTGACCGATTCGAGTCAAGAGAGCGAGCGTCCATCTCTGATTTCCGCGAGCGGGGGCCGCGTCGCCACTTAGGGCGAGTGCTCCCGCTCCCAGCGGGAGTACTCGTCAGTGAAATAGTGGAGGCGGATCTTCTTGTACTCGGTCGAGGAGTAGAGGGTGGCGCGGTCATCGGGGCCGATCCCGCACTCGACGGCGATCGAGTCGAGGATCGCGTCGCACTCCTCCTTCGAGCGGCCGTGGGCCATCGTGAAGATGCTGTACGGCCAGTCCTCGTAGGTCGGGCGCTGATAGCAGTGGGAGATCCCACGGAACGAGGCCATCCGGCTCCCGGTCTCCATGATCTCCTCCTCAGGGACCTTCCAGACCCCCATCCCGTTGGCCGAGAACCCGGCGCGGCGGTGGAAGAGGATCGCCGCGACCCGGCGCAGCAGCTTGCGCTCGACCATCCCACCGAGATGGTCGAGCAGCTCATCGGTCTCGATCCCGAGCTCGCGGGCGGCGGCGTCATAGGGTCGATCGACGGGGTCCATCGGACCCTGGAGGGCGCGGATCACGGCGACGTCGCGCTCGTCGTAGGGCTGCGCCTCGAGCTCGCGGGGGGGCGAGGCGTCGACGGTGCTCGCCAGCGTCTCGGTCCCCTTCTCCATCTCCAGGTTCATGTTGATCTTGAACAGCGTCAGGGTCGGCAGCTGCCGCATCGACTCGGCGCCGGTCTCCCGCATCAACACGTCGAGCGTGCCGGCCAGGCCGAGCTCGGAGTCGGGCGGCGTCGCGATCGTGAACCAGAGGTTGAAGTCGTGGGTCCGCAGATAGTTGTGGGAGACGCCGGGGTGCGAGTTGACGATCGCCGCCGCCCGCTGCGGGTTCTCGGCGTCGACTTTGGCGGCGACCAGCATCGACTCGTAGCCGAGGGCGCGGGTGTCGAAGATCGGCGTGATCTCGCGGATGATCCGCTCGTCGAGAAGGCGCGCGGTTCTGGCAAGGACCTCGTCCGTCTCGACGCCCGCCTCGGCGGCGATCAGGCGGTAGGGCTCGGGGTCGAGCGGGAAGCTCGACTGGAGCAGGTTCATCACCCGCTTGTCGGTCTCGTCCAGCGGAACCGCCGCGCCGTCCTTGCGCGAGCGCGCCTTCGACTGCGGGACCCTCGCTCCTATTGAAGCCACGCCGCTGCCTCCTTCGCGTAGTAGGTCACGATCGTGTCGGCGCCGGCCCGGCGGATCGCGGTCAGCGCCTCAAGCACCGCGGAGCGCTCGTCGATCCAGCCGTTCTCGGCGGCTGCCTTCAGCATCGAGTACTCGCCCGAGACGTGGTAGGCGGCGACCGGGGCGCCCGTCGCCTCCTTGACCCGGCGGACGACGTCGAGGTAGGGAGTGGCCGGCTTCACCATCACCATGTCGGCGCCCTCCTCGAGGTCGAGCTTCGCCTCGCGCACCGCCTCTTCGGCGTTGGCGGGGTCGAGCTGGTACCCGCGGCGGTCTCCGGACGCGGGGGTCGAGTCGGCGGCCTCGCGGAACGGGCCGTAGAAGGCCGAGGCGTACTTGGCGCTGTAGGCGATGATCGGGACGCGGGAGTGGCCCTCCTCGTCGAGCTGGTGGCGGATCGTGCCGACCCTGCCGTCCATCATGTCGCTCGGGGCGACGGCATCGGCACCGGCCTCGGCGTGGGAGATCGCGGTTTTCGCCAGCAGCTCGAGAGTCAGGTCGTTGTCGACCTCGCCGTCGCGGAGGAACCCGCAGTGCCCGTGCGACGTGTACTCGCAGAGGCAGACGTCGGTGATGACGACGAGGTCAGGGTGGGCCTCCTTCAGCGCCCGGACCGCCATCTGGACGACGCCCTCCTCGTCGTAGGCGCCCGACCCGGTCTCGTCCTTGGCCGCCGGCAGGCCGAACAGCAGCATCGCCCCGATCCCGGCGGTGGCGATATCGGTCGCCTCGGCGACGAGCTCGGAGATCGAGAAGCGCTCGATGCCCGGCATCGACTCGACCTCCTCGCGCACCCCCTCGCCGGCGACCACGAAGGCCGGCTGGATCAGGTGCCGCGGGGACAGATCGGTCTCGCGGACGAGGCCGCGCAGAGTCTCCGTGCGGCGCAGGCGCCGCATGCGTGTCGCAGGAAAGGCCATCGATCCCGATTCTAGGGGGACGGCGTAAGTGCCCCTCGGTCGCCAGGAATCGCGGATAGGGTCCCCCTACATGCGGGTGCTCTTCATCGGGGACGTCGTCGGCGGTCCGGGCAGGCGGGGCCTGAAGGCGGCGATGCCGGTGCTGCGCGATCGGCACAGCCCCGATCTCGTCATCGTCAACGGCGAGAACTCGGCCGGCGGGATCGGGATCACCGAGAAGACGGCGGACGGGCTGTTCGACGCCGGCGCCGACATCCTCACCACCGGCAACCACGTCTACCGGCACCGCGAGGCCTACGAGTTCCTCGACCGGACCGACCGCGTGATCCGCCCCGCCAACTATCCCCACGCGAATCCGGGCCGGGGGTTCCTCGTCACCGAGGCCGGCGGGATGCGGGTCGGGGTCGTCAACATCAGCGGCGGCGTCGGGCTCTCGGTCGCCCGCTCACCGTTCCACGAGGTCGACAGCATCCTCGAGCGGATCGAGGCCGATTGCGTGGTCGTCGACTTCCATGCCGAGGTGACGAGCGAGAAGGTCGCGATGGGTTGGCACCTCGACGGACGCGTCGCCGCCCTCTTCGGCACCCACACCCATGTCCCGACCGCCGACGCGCGGGTCCTGCCCGGCGGCACGGCGGTGATAACCGACGTCGGGATGACCGGCTCCCGCACCAGCGTCCTCGGGGTGAAGCCGGAGCAGGCGCTCGAGTCGCTGATCACGCAGATGCCGGTCCGCTTCGAAACCGCCGAGGACGACGTCTGGGTGATGGGCGCCGCGGTCGAGATCAACCAGAGTGGACAGGCTGACTCGATCGAGCAGGTTCTGATGCCGGCTCCCTCCGAGGTGTAGTCGCGACCTCGGCCTCCGTCCCCACCTCGATCGTGGTGAGGGCGACGACCAGCAGGGGGTAGAACCAGACGATGTAGAGGTAGAACCAGTGCGTCGCGGTCAGCTGCAGGGCGATGATCAGCGCCGCGCCGAGGGCCGCGACCTGGACCAGGGACTTGCGGCGAGGGCGGACGGCGAGGCCGATCGAGAGTGCCGCGAGGGCGATGAGCAGTGCGACGCGCAGCGGCTCGAGCCCGGGGACCTGGCCCCAGATGCTGAACGGCGAGTCGCGGCCGGCCTGGTAGCCGAGGGTGCGGTCCCAGAACGTCGCGAGCCCGGGATCGATCGCCGGCCAGAGCATCAGCAGGAACGCGGTGGCGCCGAACCCTGCCAGAAAGGTCGCGGCGCGGCTGCGGCCGGCGGGCCGATAGGTGGCCAGCATCGGCACCAGCACCAGCGGGGCGAACTTGGCGAGGCCGGTGAGGGCCGTCAGCGCCCCGCGGGCCGCGGGTCGGGCGAGGACGAGAAGGGTTGCGACGAGCAGCAGCGCGACCAGGGTGTCGTTGGAGTTCGTCTCCAGCGGCAGCGCGGTGTAGGGATAGGCGGCCCAGGCGAAGGCGAGGATCGCGGCGAGCCGTCCGCCGGGAGGGCCGGGCCGGATCCGGAGCGCGAGCAGGACCAGCAGCGCGATCGTCGCCAGGTCGAAGACCACCGCCGCGGCGTGCGACGACGGCAGGTCGTCCCAGGTCCCGTGCCACGGCAAGATCGCCTCGAAGGGGACGTAGGCGAGGTAGTTGACCGGGCCGTAGGTGTCGCCGCTGGAAACGTCGTCGGGGAAATTGTCGTAGAGCTGTTCGCCGTGCTCGATCCGGTCGGCGCCGACGACGCTCGCATAGCCGACGTCGATCGTCCCGGCATCGGCGAGGTTGAGGCCGACCCGGATTCCGATCAGGAACAGGGCGACGACGACGAGCCAGGCCGTCGGCCAGACCGGCCGGATGCCATCCCCCCTCCCCCGGACGCCGACCCAGAGCGCCCTTCCGAGGAGATACAGCAGCACCGGGTACTGGAGAGGAACCGATACGCCGATGTCGGCCCGGTTGAAGAAGAAGTGAGAGACGCCGAAGCCGAGCAGGACGACGATGTCGAGGCTGGCGATCCGCCACGGCCGGCGCCAGTCCAGCAGGCCGACTGCGAACAGCAGGAACAGGGGCACGATCACGTACGGGGCGTTGAGCCTGTGGCCGAAGGCGCCCGAGTAGCCGCGGGCCATCTTCCACCCGACCTGGTAGCCGGCCCACGACTCGGTCACCTCGCCCGCCACCGGGTCGACGATGGCCACCGCCACCCGCTTGTCTTCGGCGAAGTAGCTGACTTCCCAGTCGCCGTCGTCGTTCTTCGAGGCGCTCGAGGACATGCCGGGGTGCTCGTGACGCTCGGCGACGACCTTCGGGTCGCGGCCGGCGGCGGCGGTCGCTTCGGCCACGGTCACCCGCGGCGAGGAGGCGAGCGCATGGGCGGGGAGGAGGAGGAACAGCAGGACGCCGAGGGCGAGGGCCCGTTTCACAGCCCGAAGTGCGCGAGTACCGCCGGCGCCACGTCGCGCAGGGTCCACTGATCGCGATCGGCGGGATCGTCGGGGCCGCAGCCGCAGAAGAGGAGCGGGCCGAGCGAGTCGTCGCGATGGAGGGAGCCGTGGCTGCCGCCTCCGGCGTGGCTGGCTCCCCCCCAGTCGACGGCCTCGTAGCCCGGGGCGAGGGAGACGATCATGTCGCCGGCGTGGGGCGCGGTAAGGGCCGCGTAGACGCGCGCCAGCGGATCCGGGTAGAGCTCGCTCCGCAGCCTCCCCTCGACCACCTCGGCGGCCAGCGCGTCATGGTCCCCCTCGACCTCCCAGCGGCCGCCACGCAGGTCGGCGATCGCGGCGCCGGGCCGGAAGCGCAGCCGCCTGCCGCCGCGCTCCACCACCGCCCAGACATCCTCGCCCGCCGGAGCACCGGCTTCGATTCGCGCCAGCGGCGAGCCGTCCGCCAGCTCGAGCCGGCAGACGAGGTCGATCCCTTCGGTGCTCGCCAGTGACTCCGCGACCTCGTCGTGGTCGGCCGTGCTTCCGTTCGCCGGCAGGAGATAGATGTGGGCGGCACGACCGGTCGGGCTGACCGCGAGCTGGGCCTGCTCGGGCCGGTCCTCGGAGGGTTGCAGCACCGACCACTCCCGGCTCAGCAGATCGACCAGCGGCAGACCGCGATCGACCTCCGAATGGGCGTGATCGGCGACCAGGATCACGGCGTGGTCCTCGAGAAAGCGGTCGAGCCCGCCCGACGCCTCGACCAGCGTCGCAAAACACTCGTCGGCCCTGGCGATCGACTCGACGCTGGCGTCCGGGCCGTGGCGGTGGGAGTGGTTGTCGTTGTCGGGGAGCGAGAGGAGGAGGAAGTCGAAGCCGCCGTTCCTGGCGAGCTCGGCGGCACAGCAGGCCGCGTAGCCGTCGCGATTGCCCGGGATCGAGGTCGACTTGCAGGGCACCTCGCGGCTCGCGTAGAGATCGCCGTAGAAGAGGTCGGCGGGTCCCCAGGTGTGGTGGCGGAATTTGAGCCGGCCGGCGTCGACGACCGCCCGCCTCATCAGCCCCTCGAGCGAGACCTGGTGACGGTGGCGGCCGCGGTAGATCAGGAACGGCGTGCAGGCCGTGCGGGCGCCGGCGTCGTCGAGGCGCTCGAACAGGGTCGGGGCCTCGGGACTGAGGTGGGCCAGGTTCATGTTGTAGACGAGGTCGTAGAGCGCCCGGAAGACACCGACCGCTCTGGTCGCCTCGAGCGATGAGCCGTACTCGACGTATCGGCGCTCGAGCCGGTGGTACCAGTTCATGCCGCTGATCCAATGGCGGTCGGCGGCGACGCCGGTCACCATCTCGGCGCAGGCGACCGGGGTCACGGACGGGAAGCTGGAGACGCAGTCCGGGACCAGGTGGCCGCGCTCGAGCAGCGCCTCGAAGGTCGGCGCGTTGCCTTCCTCGATCGTCCGCTCCAGCATGTCGGTCCGCAACGAGTCGACGTAGGTGAGGACCAGTCTCTTATCGCCCATCGATCATCGGGGCGAATGATGAAGGAACGAGGGGGCGGCTATCTCAGGATGCGGAGGCCCTCGTGTTTGCGCTGGGCGCGGCGGTGGCGGGCGATGCCGAGCCAGGCGAGGGCGATGATGACGATCAGGGTGAGTGCCGGCAGCAGCAGGGCCGCGACCGCGACGATCACCGCGACCAGCGAGACCAGGAACCCGATCGCGCCGCTGCCGCCCCCCTCGCGTTTGCCAGCGCCGAAGACGACGTCGCTGACGACGATGCAGCCGAAGATGGCGCCGGCGAGACAGATGACCGCGCCGAGGAGGGCGTCGAGGTCGGCGTGTCCCGAGAGCAGATAGCCGACGACGAAGCCGATCACCGCGGCGAGCAGCGTCATCCGCCCGCGGGCCGAGCCGTGGGTGCCGGTCGTCCCGGCCAGCATCCCGATCGCGATGCCGATCCCCAGCTCGAAGCCGATTCCCTCAAGAAAGCTCATGCGAAAAACCTACACTTCGTGGATGCCCGAACCTCCCCAGCGGCGGCGAGCACACACGCTCACGCGGGACCTCGAGCGCTACGCCGACCTCTTCGCCGGCCGGACCAGCGTGATGCGTTCCTCGGCGATGCGGGACCTGATGGCGATTACGGCGCGGCCCGAGGTGATCTCGCTCGCCGGCGGCCTGCCCGACACCTCGACCTTCCCGCCGGCGACGTTCGCCGCCGACATGACCCGGATCGCGCAGACCTCGGCCGCCGAAGCACTCCAGTACGGGCCGACCGAGGGCTTCGACGAGACCGTCGACTGCATCATCCAGGTTATGGGGGCCGAGGGGATGCTCCCCGACCACGACGACGTGATCGTCACGACCGGCGGCCAACAGGCGATCGACCTCGTCTCCAAGGTCCTGCTCGATCCCGGCGACGTCGTCATCTGCGAGGCCCCGTCCTACCCGGGGGCGATCCCTGTCTTCTGCAGCTACGAGGCCGACGTCATCCAGGTCGAGTGCGACGACGACGGGATGCGGATCGAGGAGCTCGAAGCTGTTCTCGAGCGGCTCGACGGCGAGGGGAGGCGTCCGAAATTCATCTACTCGGTGCCGAGCTTCCAGAACCCCGCCGGGGTGACGATGTCGATGCAGCGTCGACAGCGGCTGGTCGAGCTCGCGCGCATCCGCGAGATGCTCGTCGTCGAGGACAACCCCTACGGGCTGCTTCGCTTCGGCGGCGAGCCACTGCCGCCGCTCTACCAGCTCGACGGCGGCGACTACGTCGTCTACATCGGGACCCTCTCGAAGATCCTCTCCCCCGGCATCCGGCTCGGCTGGGCCGTCGCGCCGCCGCCGGTGATGGAGAAGATCGTCCTCGGCAAGCAGGCGGCCGACCTCTGCACCTCGACCCTGACCCAGTACTTCGTCCGTGAGTACTTCGCCGAAGGGCGCTGGCGCGAGTACATAGAGAGCCTGGTCGAGATCTACCGCGGCCGCCGCGACACGATGCTGGCGGCGCTGCGCGAGCACTTCCCGCCGGAGGCGACCTGGACGCATCCCGAGGGCGGCCTCTTCATCTGGGCGACGCTGCCGGAGTTCATCGACACCGGCGACCTGCTGGCGCGGGCGCTGCGGGAGGACGTCGCCTTCGTCCCCGGCCAGGCCGCCTACGTCGACGAGCGCGGCCGCAACTCGATGCGGCTCAACTTCTCCGGCTCGGACGAGGGCGAGATCGAAGAGGGCGTGCGCCGGATCGGCAAGGTGATCCGCGAGCAGGTCGAGCTCTACAGCACGCTCACACATTCCGCCACCTCCTCCGCTCCCGCCCAGCCGCGGGAATCAGATATGGACGCGGCTGGGCTCCCGCGTCCGGGGGTGGCGGGTGGAGAGCCGGAGCCCGGTGGCGATGTGCTCCCGTTTCGGAAGGAGGAGTCGGCATGAAGGTCGCTGTCCTCAAGGGGGGCCGGTCGCTCGAGCGGGTCGTCTCGCTGCGGTCCGGAGCGAGGGTCGAGGAGGCGCTGGCCCGGCTCGGGCACGAGGTCGTCTCGATCGACGCCGGCCCCGAGCTCGTCGAGGACCTGGCCGGACACGCGCCCGAGGTGGCGTTCGTCGCGATGCACGGGCCCGGCGGTGAGGACGGCACCGTCCAGGAGCTGCTCGAGATCCTCGGCATCCCATTCACCGGGCCGGGGGTCGCCGCCTGCATCCGCTGCATCGACAAGGCCCTCGCAAAGCACGAGCTGCGGGCGGCGGGAGTTCCTACCCCCGACTGGCTCGCCTTCAACGAAACGGCGTTCCGCGAGCTGGGCGCAGCGAAGGCGCTCGACGGTCTCGAGGCGCGTCTCGGCTTTCCGCTCGTCGTCAAGCCGAGCCGTGGCGGCTCGGCGCTCGGGGTGAAGTTCGCGGCCGGTCCGGAGGAGGTTCCGGCGGCGCTGGTGTCGGCCTTCAGCTACGACGACCGCGTCCTGCTCGAGCGCTTCGTCGACGGCCGCGAGCTCGCGGTCAGCATCCTCGGCGACGAGCCACTGCCGATCGTCGAGGCGATCCCGACGGCGGGCGACCGCTACGACTTCGAGGCCCGCTATGAGATCGGCCGCACCAGCTTCATCTGCCCCGCCGAGCTGACCGACGCGGAGGAGGAGGCCGTCAACGCCGCCGCCCTCGCCGCCTACGAGGCGCTCGGATGCTCCGGCTTCTCCCGGGTCGACCTGATCCTCGAGGACGGCCGTCCGCAGGTTCTCGAGGTCAACGCGATCCCCGGGCTGACCGACACCAGCCTGCTGCCGCAGGCGGCCGAGGCGGCCGGGATCCCCTTCGAGGAGCTGGTCGACCAGCTCCTCGACCTGGCCACCTCCGAGGTGGCGAGGACCTGACCTTCACGCCGCCTTTCCCAAACCGTTGAACACCTAAGCCGCGCCCGGACGCGGGAGCGAGGGCCAGTCCATATCTGTTTCTTCTGGCCCTCGCGAGAGCAGAGGACGCGGCGTTTAAGAATTCCCCTGGGCGAAGTCGTCGGGAGTCACCTCGTCGAGGAACTCCTTGAACTTGTCGACGACCTCCTCGGTGTCCTCGACCTCGTGCTCGAACTCGATCGCCGACTCCTCGATCACATCCTCGGCGGCGAAGATCGGAGCCGATACGCGGACGGCGAGGGCGAGCGCGTCGGAGGGGCGCGAGTCGATCTCCAGCTCGGTGCCGTCGATCGAGACCGTGATCGAGGCATAGAAGGTGTTGTCGCGCAATTCCGTCACCGAGACCCGCTCGCACTTGGCGTCGAGCTGCTCGAGGACGTCGGAGAGCAGATCGTGGGTCATCGGCCGCGGCGTCGACGCCCCCTGCAGCTTCATCAGGATCGCCGCCGCCTCGGGGTGCCCGATCCAGATCGGCAGGAACCTGTTCCCGTCGACGGTCTTCAGCAACACGATCGGCTGCTTGCCGACCATGTCGAAGCTGACGCCGTAGATTTGCATCTGCTGCACAAGCTCGCTCCCACGCTGGCTGGCCGCCCATTATAGGTCGGCCTCGATGGCCGACAACCGGGGCCGGGGCCGTAAAAGGCAGTGGGCGATCCTGGATTCGAACCAGGGACCTCGTCCTTATCAGAGACGCGCTCTAACCGACTGAGCTAATCGCCCGCGAGAACAGGGCGATGATAGCGGCCGATAGCGGCTCGCCGCCGGGGGCGGCTCAGCCCCGCCGCGGGCCGAGGCGGCCTGCCAGCTCGAGCGTCTCGGAGAGATCGGCGAGATGGATCTCGACGACGATCTCCTCGCCCCGAGGCCGCACCCGGACCTCGTGACCGAGCTTCGACTCGAGCTCATCGCCGACCTCGCGCAGCGCCGCCTGGCGCTCGGCATCGACCGGGGCGGGCCTTGGCCTACGGTTTGGCTGGCTGGCCAGCCTAACCCTGTTCTCGGTCTCCCGGACCGACCAGCCGCCCTTCGCCGCTTCCCGCGCCAGCCGCCGGCGGGCGTCGTTGCCGCGGATCCCGAGCAGGGCTCGGCCATGCCCCTCGGTCAGCTCACCCGACTCGAGCAGGGCGAGCGCATCGTCGGGAAGCTCAAGCAGACGGATCAGGTTCGACACGGCCGGGCGGCTGCGCCCGATCCGCTTCGCCAGCTCCTCTTTCGAGAGGCCGAGGTCGTCGACCAGCGCCGAGCAGGCCCGGGCCTCGTCGATCGGATTCAGGTCCTCGCGGACGACGTTCTCGATCAGCGCCACCTGGAGCCGCTCGGCCCGCTCGGACTCGCGGACGATCGCCGGGACCTTCTCGAGGCCCGCCTGCCGGGCCGCCCGCCAGCGCCGCTCGCCGGCGATCAGCTCGTAGCTGCCGTCGGCCAGCGGCCGCACCAGCAGCGGCTGGACGACGCCGCTCGCTTCGATCGAGGAGGCCAGTCCGCTCAGCGACTCGGCATCGAAGCGCTTGCGCGGCTGGTTCGGGTTGGGCTTGATCAGGTCGGTTCGCAGCTCGCAGAGATCGCCGATCTCCTCACCCGCCGGGCTGGCGGGCAGGATCGCGGCGAGGCCGCGGCCGATGCCGGGGCTAGCCACGCGCGGACAGCTCCTCGGCCAGGGCGCGGTAGGCCTCCGACCCCCGCGAGGCGGGGGCGTGCTCGGTCACCGGCAGGCCGTAGCTCGGCGCCTCGGCGAGGCGGACGCTGCGCGGTATGACCGTTTCAAAGACCATTTCCGGAAAGTGGTCGCGCAGCTCCCGCTCGACGTCGTGGGCGAGACGCGTGCGCTCATCGTGCATGGTGATCAACAGACCCGACACATTCAGTGACGGGTTCAACTCACGCCGGATCATCCCCACCGTGTCAAGGAACTGGACCAGGCCCTCGAGCGCCAGGTACTCGGCCTGAACGGGAACGATCACCCGGTCGGCGGCGACGAGCGCGTTGACGCTGACCGGGCCGAGCGACGGAGGGCAATCGAGCATCGTGAAGGCGAATCGCTCGCGAACCGGGCCCAGCCGTTCCCGCAGCCGTGTCTCCGAGCCCTCGAGCCGCGGCAGCTCGACCGAGGCGCCGGCGAGATCGCGGCTGGCGGGGACGAGCCAGAGGTTGTCGGGGCCCGCGGGCCGGGCCGCCTCGGCGACCGAGACGTCGCCGACGAGGCAGTCGTAGGCAGATGGATGGAGCTCGCGGTCGCCGCCCAGCGCGGTGGTCGCGTTGCACTGAGGGTCGAGGTCGACCAGCAGGGTCTGGGCGCCGCCCTTCGCGATGCAGGCCGCGAGATTGACGGCGGTGGTCGTCTTCCCGACCCCGCCCTTCTGATTCGCGACCGCGTGGACCAGGCCCATCAGCCAGATATCTCCCGCTCGGCGGTCACGGTGGGCAGACTAGTTAGCGACGAGGGTCAGCCGCGGGGGCGCTTCTTCGCGATTCCCGGACGTCGCGGAAGATCGTTTGGGGTCGCCCCCGTCTTGCGGAGGACGTGAATGTGGCGGTTGCGGCTGCCGGCGTAGGGGCCGACGTCCAGGATGGCCTCCGGCCGCATCGCGAGGGCCTCGGCGGCTCGCTCGACCTGGCGCTCCTCATCGGTGTCGCGTCTCCCCTTCCAGGCGACCAGCACACCACCGTCCCGAAGCAGCGGCGATGCCAGCTCGGCGAGGGTCGAGAGCCGGCCGACGGCGCGGGCCGTCACCGCGTCGTATGCCTCGCGGCCCTCGGCGACCGGCGCGGCCCACTCCTCCGAGCGGGCGTTGAGCACCCGCGCATTCGCGATCTGGGCCGCCGCGACCGCGCGCTCGATGAACCCGCACTTGCGGCCGACCGACTCGATCAGGTCGACCCGCGCCGACGGCAGCGCGACCGCGAGCGGGAGGCCGGGGAATCCGGCGCCGGCGCCGACGTCTGCGATCCGGCCGGCCTCGCGCAGATCGCGCACCTCGAGGCCGCTGAGGCTGTCGGCGACGTGCACCTTCCAGCCCTGGTCGGGTTGGAGGACGGAGCTGACGGAGGAGCGCTCGGCGGCGAGCAGCTCGAGGACCGTCTGCATCGCGGCGCGGCCGGCCGCGCCGAGCGAAGCCGTCGGGTCGTGCTCAGGCTCGCTCACTCTGAGACGAGCGGGGCGACGACCACGCAGCGATGCGGCTCGTCGCCTTCGCTGTAGGTCTCGACCCCGGCGCGGTCCCGGAGGAACTCGTGGACGACCCGGCGCTCCTGGGCGCTCATCGGGTCCATTTCGACGACGTGGTTGGCGCTCAGCGCCTGCTCGGCGGCGCGGGCGGCCCGGGCCGTGAGGACCTCGCGGCGACGGTCGCGGTAGCCGGCGGCGTCGAGGAGGACGCGCTTGCGCTCGCGAATGCCGCGGAAGGCGGCCTGGTGGCAGAGCAGCTGCAGGGCGTCGATCGTCTGCCCGCGGCGGCCGATCAGCAGCCCGTAGTCGTCTTCCCCGACCACCGCGGCTTCGATCGCCTCGTCGTCCTCGTTGATCTCGACCTCGCCCTCGAGGTCGAGCTCGTCCAGCACTCCCTCGACGAGCTCACGCACCCGCTCCGCCGGCTCCTCTGGCCACTCCCTCTGGTCCCCCGAATCACTCACCCCGCGCACCCTATCCAGCCTGCCACTGAGTCGCCGAGAAACGAGAGTCCCGCAACGGCTGAGGGGCGGAGTTGGTGGCCCTCGAACCGGCGGATACTCAAAGTGCCGAGCTGATTAGCAGGGCACTTGTCGGGACGAGGGTCACCAACCCCGCCCCTCTCACCGCCGCCGCTTCTTCCTCTTGGGCGGCGGTGGGGGCGGCTTCGCGGCCGCCACCTCCTCTGGTGTTGCTACGGCCGGCGGCGGGATCAGCTTCGCCGCGGCGTAGGACTGGCCGACAGTCCAGAAGTTGGTCGTGATCCAGTAGAGGCTGAGGCCGGCCGGCACCGCCGGAACGAAGAACAGCCCGACGAGCGCGAAGGCCCCGAGCATCACGTACTGCTGGGACCCGGCCGCGGTCGGCGAGGAGCGCATCGTGATGAAGGTCGAGAGCGCCATCGAGCCGGCGAAGAGGACCATCAGGACGATCAGCTCCGCCCCATGGGGCTTTTCGATCACGCTGTTGATGAAGAACCAGCCGGCGCCGCCGGCCGCTTCGACATCCTGCTCGAAATTGTGCCCGCGGAGGGTGCGAAAGAGCGCGAAGAAGATCGGCAGCTGCAGGAGGAGGGGCAGGCACGAGGCCAGCGGGTTGATTTTGTTCTCCTGGTAGAAGCGCATCATCTCCTGCTGCTGGCGCTGGCGATCGTTCTTGTATTTCTCCTGGATTGTTTTGATCTGGGGCTGGAGCGCCTGGAGCGCGCGCATGCCCTTGATCTGTTTGTAGGTCAGCGGGATCAGGACCGCGCGGACGCAGACGGTGAGGGCGATGATCGATGTCCCCCAGCTGAGCCCGACGTTGTCGTGGAAGAAGTTGAGGACCGATTCGGCGGCGTCCTCGAGCGGTTGCAGGATGTCGGCGATCGGGATCACGGTCGCACCTCACCGTGGTAGCTGGCGGGGTCGACCGGCCCGACCCTGAGCGTGAAGTGGCGTGGGACCGGATCGAAGCCCCCATGGCTGAAGGGGTTGCAGCGGAGCAGCCGCCAGCCGGCGAGCACGAGCCCGCGGATGGCGCCGAAGCGGCGGATCGACTCAGCGGCATAGGCCGAGCAGGTCGGCTCGTACTTGCAGCGGCGCGGCAGCGCCGGCGAGACCCAGCGGCGATAGGCGCCGATCAGCGCCAGCGGCAACCGTTTCACGTGGAACGCTCCGAGGGGATGCCCGCCTCGCTCAACGCCTCGTCGAGGCTCACTCGGGCTCCCGCGAGGCCGTCCTTCTCGATCAGCTCGCCGATTTCGGGACGGGCTACGAGGACGAAATCGTGACCCTCGGGAAGCCGGTCCGCCGCCTCCCAAAAGGCTTCGCGCAGAACCCGCTTGACCCGGTTCCGCTCCGCGGCGCCCCCGACCTTGCGGCTGGCGGAAACCCCGAGCCGGACTTCGGCGCCGGCCTCGTCGCCGTCGCGGCGGGGAAAGCTGTAGAGCACCAGGTAGCGGGTGGCGTGAGATGAGCCGTCGCGGTAGACGCGGTCGAACTCGCCGCTGCGCGAGAGGCGGCGTCGCTTCGGCATCGCTACGGAGTCAGGCGCTTCCGGCCCTTGCGGCGGCGTCGCTTGAGGATCGCCCGACCCCCCCGGGTGCTCATCCGCGCCCGGAAACCGTGGGTCTTCGCCCGCTTGCGCTTCTTCGGCTGATAGGTCCGCTTCATCTCGGGCGTCGCAGTATACGGACGAGGCCGCTGACCCCGCGGAACGATTTCCCGGCATTTGCGAGGCGGCGGAAATCGTGGCCTGAACCCGTCGCTAAGGTCGCCTCGGGGTGCACGATGATGACCACCGACAGGAACTCGAGCCGCTCTGGCAAGACGTCCGATCGCGACTGCGCGCGTCGGTGCCCGAGTCCACCTACCGCCTCTGGCTCGAGCCGCTGCGGGTCACCGGGGCGCGGGGCAGGACCCTCCACATCCGCGCTCCCGATGGAATCCGGGCCTGGGTCGAGCGCCGCTACTCGTCCCTGATCCGGGAGGGGCTCGCCGGCGCCGGCGCCGACTTCGACGAGATCAGCTTTGGTGCTATCGAGGGAGATGGGGACGAGCGCGACGAGGACACGCAGCTCAACCCCCACTACAGCTTCGACCGCTTCGTGATCGGCGAGGGCAACCGGCTCGCCCACGCGGCGGCGTTGGCGGTGGCGGAGGCGCCGTCGGAGGCCTACAACCCGCTCTTCCTGCATGGGCCGCCGGGACTCGGCAAGACCCACCTGCTGGTCGCGATCGCCAACTACCTGCGGATCCACGCGCCCGAGCTCGAGGTCCGCTACACCACCGCCGAGCGCTTCACGAACGAGTTCGTCACGGCTCTGCGCTGCAGCGGCTCCGAGCGCTTCAAGGAGCGCCACCGCGACCTCGACGTCCTGCTCGTCGACGACGTCCAGTTCCTCGAGGGCAAGCACGCGACCGAGGAGGAGTTCTTCCACACCTTCAATGCGCTTTACGAGAGCGGCAGCCAGCTCGTCCTCTCCGCCGACCGCCTGCCGAGCGAACTGTCGACGCTCGCCGAGCGGCTGCGCGATCGCTTCGAGTGGGGGCTGACGGTGCCCGTCGATCACCCCGACCTGGCGACCCGGCTCACGGTCCTGCGCCGCCTGGCGCGCGAAGCCGGGCTCGAGGCGGCGAGCCGCGAGGCGCTGGCCGAGCTCGCCGGCCGGATCGACACCAACGTTCGCCGCCTTCGCGGGGCGCTGACCAAGGTCATCGCCCACTCCTCGATCACGGAGGAGCCGCTCAGCCCGGAGCTCGTCGCCGAAGTCGTCCCGAGGATGAGGAGGGCCGGCGGTGCCGACCCCGTCGAGGAGATCCAGACGCTGGTCTCCTCCTCGTTCGGGATCTCGACCGCCGACCTGATCGGACCGTCGCGCGCTGCGGGTCCGGTCCGGGCCCGCCACGTCGCGATCCTCCTCACCCGCGAGCACACCGCCCTCTCCCTGCCCGAGATCGGACAGCGGTTCGGAGGACGCGATCACTCGACCGTTCTCAATTCACTGCGGCGAGCCGAGGCGGCGATCGGAGACGACGACAAGCTCCTGGCACGCGTCAACAGCCTCCGCATGTCGATCCACAGCCCTGCGGATCCGACGGGCTGACGGCCGACGCCACTGTAAGAATCCATGCCTTCCCACAATCACGTCCACAGCCTGGAAGCCGCACCGCAGCGGGGAATGGATCCTCTCTGCCCGATTTCCACAGGCTCTAAATCAACCTGATAGGAAGACTGTCCTTTGAAGCTGACGACTCAACGAGAAGAGCTCGCCTCAAAGCTCGCAACCGTCTCTCGAGCGGTCTCGACCCGGGCTGCGACCCAGGCGCTGTCCGGGATCCTGGTCGCGGCCTCCGACAGCGCGGTCGAGCTGAGCGCGACCGACGGGGAGATCGGGCTGCGGACCGATCTCGACGCCTCGGTCGAGAGCGCCGGCACGGTGCTCCTGCCAGGCCGGCTTCTCGCCGACCTGGTTCGCTCGCTCGCCGACGACAGGGTCGAGATCGAGCTGCGCGAGGCCGAGCGCGACGTCGAGATCCGCTGTGGAGGCTCCCGCTTCCATGTCCGCACCCTCCCCGCCGAGGACTTCCCGAAAGTGCCGAGCGCCGACGGCGAGCCGCTGACGATTCCCGGCAGGGAGCTGGCCGAGACGGTCGAGCTGGTCGCGCCGGCAGCTTCCCAGGACGACATGCGCCCGGTCCTGACCGGGGTCCTCGTCAGCGCCGCCGGCGAGGAGATGACGATGGTCGCGACCGACTCCTACCGGCTCGCGGTCAAGCGGACGCCGCTCGAGGGCGGGATCGGCGGCGAGCTCGAGGCCAACATTCCGGCCCGCGCGCTGCGCGAGCTGGGCCGCATCGTCGCCGCCGACGGCGTCGAGGAGGTCAAGGTCAGCCTGCTCCCCAACCAGGCCATCTTCCGGGCAGGGGCGGTCCTCCTCAACACGAGGCTGATCGACGGGCAATTCCCAAACTTTCGACAACTCCTGCCGGAGTCCTATGAGCACGACGTGAGGCTGAGCCGGACCGACTTCCTCGAGGTCGCGCGGCGGGTCAGCCAGTTGGCGCAGCGCAACGCGCCACTCCGCCTTTCCTTCAGCCAGGGGGAGCTGAAGGTCTCCGCGTCGACTCCCGACGTCGGCGACGCCGAGGAGACGATCCCGGCCGCCTTCGACGGCGAGCCGCTCGAGATCGGGTTCAACCCGGACTTCCTCAAGGACGGGATCGAGAGCGTCACCGGCGACGAGGTGATGCTGCGGCTGATCTCACCGCTGCGGCCCGGCCTTCTGCAACCGGTCGACAACGAGGACTTCCGCTACCTGGTGATGCCGATCCGGCTCAACGTCTAGGCCATCCGGTGCTGGTCACCGTCGTCGACGCCGACCCGTCGCGAAGTCTGAGCGGCGTCCGGGTGCAGCTGCGGCCCGGGGTGGTGAGCCTGATCGGCCCCAACGGCGCCGGCAAGACGAATCTGCTCGAGGCGCTCTACTTCGCCCTGACCGGGCGCTCGTTCCGTACCTCCGACCGCCGCGACCTGATTCCGTTCGACGGCCGGCTCGCCCGCGTGGAAGCCGTGGTTCCCGATGCCGACGGCGCCGAGCATCGGCTGCTGGCTTCGGTCAGCCGCGCCGAGGGGAGGCGTCACCTCCTCGACGGCAACCCGGTCGACGCCGCGACCGCGGCCCGGCACCGTCCTCCGGTGGCGGTCTTCTCGCCGGACCGGCTGGCGCTGGTCAAGGGCCCGCCGGCGGAGAGGCGGGCGCACGTCGACCGCTATGTCGCCGCCCGCTGGCCGTCCCGGTCAGAGCTCCGGGTCAGGTTCGGCCAGGCGCTTGCGCAGCGCAACGCGCTCCTGGCGCGCGGCCCGGGGGGCGCCCACGACCTCGACGTCTGGGACCTGACCTTCGCCGAGGCGGCGGCGGCGCTCGCCGCAGCCCGGGCCGAGGCGGTCGAGGACCTGGCGCCGCGATTCGCCGTTGCGGCCGCCGAGCTCGGCCTCGAGGGGGATGCGCGGCTCGAGTACGCGCCGAGGTCGCCCGGCACGGCCGAGGAGCTCTGCGAGGGACTGCGCGAGCGGCGCGAGGCCGACCTGCGTCTCGGCCGCACGTCGTGGGGACCCCATCTGGACGAGGTCAAGCTCTCCTGCGCCGGTCGCGCCCTCCGCCGCTTCGGGTCCCAGGGGCAGCAGCGCACCGCGCTCCTCGCCCTCCTGTTCGCCGAGCGCGCGGCACTGGCCGAGGCCCGGAGGGTGACGCCGCTGCTGCTGCTCGACGACGTGATGAGCGAGCTCGACCCCGAGCGCCGCGAGCGCTTGGTCGAGCTCCTTGCAGGCCCAGGCCAGGTGGTGATCACGGCGGCGACCGAGGAGTCGGTTCCGGCGGCCCTGCTGACCGATGCGATCAGGATGCCGATGGCGGCGCCGGCGGAACGCGCCGCCGAAGCGGCATGACCCGGCGCCGGGCGCCACGGCCGGCCGCAGAGGCCCTGCGTGTGGCACTCGACGGTGCCGCCCCGAAGACTCCGCTCGCCGCCGTTCAGGCGGCGTGGGAGGCGGCGGTCGGCGAGCGCATCGCGGCCGTCGCGGAACCCCTCTCCGAGAAGGACGGGACGGTGGTCGTCAGCTGCAGCGACCCGGTCTGGGCGGAGGAGCTGGACCTGATGCAGGAGCGGCTTCTCGGGAGCCTCCGGGAGCGTCTCGGCGAGCGGGCTCCTCGCCGCTTGCGGTTTCGTGCGGATCGCACGCAGCCTTAGTCACATTTTATCCGTCTTTTGCAGGGATTTTCCTCTCTGAGCGCAGGTCTTCGGGGGACCCGAACTGGTATCCTTATGTCAACTTGCATTGCGCCCCGACCGAGCACGGCAAGAACGTCGGCAGTCGGGGTTTTTTCTGAATCAGAAAGGATCACTTGCCTAAATCCAAGAAGGGCTCCTCGGACTCCTACGGGGCCAAGGACATCACCGTCCTCGAGGGGCTTGAGGCCGTTCGCAAGCGGCCCGGGATGTACATCGGATCGACCGGCCCACGCGGTCTGCATCACCTCGTCTACGAGGTCGTCGACAACTCCGTCGACGAGGCCCTGGCCGGCTACTGCAGCGAAGTCAGCGTCGTCCTGCACCCCGACGACAGCTGCACGGTTCGCGACGATGGACGTGGGATCCCGGTCGAAGAACTGAAGAAAGAGAAACGTCCGGCGGCCGAGGTCGTTCTCACCACCCTCCACGCCGGCGGCAAGTTCGGCGATGGCGGCGGCTACAAAGTCTCCGGCGGCCTCCACGGCGTCGGCGTCTCGGTCGTCAACGCTCTCTCGGAGACCCTCCACCTCGAGATCGGCCGCGACGGCCATGTCTGGAGCCAGGACTACGAGCGTGGCCGCCCGCAGGGCTCGCTGGAGAAGGGCAAGGCGACGAAGGCGACCGGGACGACGATCACCTTCCAGCCCGACAGCGAGATCTTCGACGAGCTCGAGTTCGACTACGCGACCCTCGCCGAGCGCCTGCGTGAGACCGCGTTCCTCACCAGGGGCCTGAAGATCGAGCTCATCGACGAGCGCGGCGCGGGCCAGCAGGACACCTTCCACTACGAGGGAGGGCTGATCGACTTCGTCGCCCACCTCAACGAGAACAAGGACGCGCTTCATCGCAAGACCGTCTACTTCGAGAGCGAGAGCGAGGACGGCCAGGTCGAGGTCGCGATGCAGTGGAACTCCTCCTACCAGGAATCGGTCTTCAGCTTCGCCAACAACATCAACACCCACGAGGGCGGCTCTCACCTATCCGGCTTCCGCTCAGCCCTGACCCGCACCCTCAACGCCTACGCGCGCGGCAAAGGCCTGCTCAAAGAGAAAGACGAGAACCTGACGGGCGACGACGTCCGCGAGGGGCTGACGGCGGTGATCTCGGTCAAGCTCCAGGACCCTCAGTTCGAGGGGCAGACGAAGACCAAACTCGGCAACCCTCCGGTCGAGGGCCTGGTCAAAGAGGCAGTCAACCGCAAGCTCGGGGAGTTCTTCGAGGAGAACCCGAGCGAGGCCCGCCGGATCGTCGGCAAGGCGGTCGACGCTGCCCGCGCGAGGCAGGCGGCGCGGAAAGCGCGCGACCTCACGCGGCGCAAGTCGGCGCTCGAGAACTCGACTCTCCCCGGCAAGCTCGCCGACTGCACGGTCCGCGACCCGGCGCTGGCCGAGCTCTTCATCGTCGAGGGCGATTCCGCCGGCGGCTCGGCGAAGCAGGGCCGCGATCGCAACACCCAGGCCGTCCTGCCGCTTCGCGGCAAGATCATCAACGTCGAGAAGGCGAGGATCGACAAAGTCCTCTCAAACCAGGAGATCCAGGCGTTGATCACCGCCGTCGGGACGGGCGTCCGCGAGGAGTTCGACATCGGCGAGGCGCGGTACCACAAAGTGGTCCTGATGACGGACGCCGACGTCGACGGCGCCCACATCCGGACCCTGGTGCTGACGTTCCTCTACCGCGAGATGCCGCAGCTGATCGAGGCCGGCTACGTGTACATCGCGAAGCCGCCGCTCTACAAGCTGAAAAACGGCAAAAACGAGATCTACATCGAGCGCGAGTCCGAACTCGAAGAGTTGCTGCTGCGCGACAAGATCGAGCAGCTGGAGCTCCGGGACGGCGAGGCGAAGAACCACAAGCTGACAGCCGCCCGCTGGCAGCGCTTCAATCGCAGGCTGAAGGAGCACGAGGGCTGGTCCGACTCGCTCCAGGCCGAGTTCGGGCATGAGCTGGTGCAGTTCCTGACCGATTCCCAGGTTCTCGACTCGGGCGCGGCGACGCTGGCCGGCGCCAGGAAACTGCTCAGCGGCAAGGGGGCGGAGGGCGACGTCTTCGACACCGAGGTCGTCGAGGAGACGGACGACGCGCTCACGGTCCGCGCCGTCCACCGCCGTGACGGGCTCGCCCGCACGATCCGCCTCGATGACGCGATGTTCAGGTCCAACGACTATCGGCGCCTGGCCGAGTCGCACACCGAGCTGCTCAAACAGGTCGGCCCGCCGCCGTTCAGCGTCTCCCTCGAGGACAAAAAGCTCGAAGCGGACTCCTTCTCCGGGCTGCGCTCGGCGATCCTCGAGCTTGCCCGTCGCGGGATCACCCTGCAGCGCTTCAAGGGGCTCGGCGAGATGAATGCCGAGCAGCTGCGGGAAACGACGATGGACCCGGCGAGCCGGATGTTGGAGCGGGTCAGGGTCGACGACGCCGCCCTCGCCGAGCGCATCTTCACCGACCTGATGGGCGACAAGGTCGAGCCGCGCAAGAACTTCATCGAAAAGCACGCCAAGGAAGTGAAATTCCTTGATGTCTAGGGGTGAAGTTTAGATGGAGGGTGGAAGCCTCGAGGCACTGACCGGCCGGATCGAGGAGCGCGATCTCACCAACGAGATGCGCTCCTCCTACCTCGACTACGCGATGAGCGTGATCGTCGGGCGGGCGCTGCCCGACGTCCGCGACGGCCTCAAGCCGGTGCATCGCCGAGTCCTCTATGGGATGCACGACCTCGGCCTGCAGCCAAACCGGCCCTACCGCAAGTCGGCCACGATCGTCGGCGAGGTGATGGGGAAATACCACCCCCACGGCGACTCGGCGATCTACGACACGCTGGCTCGGATGGCGCAGGACTTCTCGCTGCGCTACCCGCTCGTCGACGGCCAGGGGAACTTCGGCTCGATCGACGACGACCCGCCGGCGGCGATGCGCTACACCGAGGCCCGGCTCGCGGCGCTGGCGACCGAGCTGCTGCGCGACATCGATGCCGACACGGTCGAGTTCGGCCCCAACTTCGACGAGAGACAGCGGGAACCGCTGGTCCTGCCGGCCCGCTTCCCAAACCTGCTCGTCAACGGCGCATCGGGGATCGCCGTCGGGATGGCGACGAACATCCCGCCCCACAACCTGCGCGAGACGGTCGGCGCGGTCAAGGCCTACCTCGAGAACCCCGAGATCGACCTGGCGGGCCTGATGGAGCACGTCAAGGGTCCGGACTTCCCCGGCGGCGGGATGATGAGCGCCGAAGGGATCCGCGACGCCTACGCCTCGGGCCGTGCCTCGGTCCGCGTTCGGGCGCGCGCCCACGTCGAGCCGCTCAAGGGCGGCCGCGACGCGATCGTCGTCACCGAGCTTCCGTTCATGGTCAAGAAGGGCGGCGACGGCGGCCTGATCACGAAGATCGCCGACCTCGTCCGCGAGAAAAAGATCAGCGGGATCTCCGACCTCCGCGACGAGACGGATCGCTCGGGGATGCGGCTCGTGATCGAGACAAAGCGCGGCGGCGACCCGCCGGAGGTGGTCCTCAACCAGCTCTACAAACGGACGCCGATGCAGACGACGTTCGGCGTCAACATGGTCGCCCTCGTCGACGGGGTGCCGCGCACGCTCAGCCTCAAGGAGCTGGTCGAGCACTACGTGGCCCACCAGCGCGAGGTGCTGACCCGCCGGACCCAGTACGAGCTGCGGCGCGCAGAGGCCCGCGCCCACATCCTCGAGGGCCTCCTGATCGCCCTCGACAACCTCGACGCGGTGATCGAGCTGATCCGAAGCTCGAGCGACACCGACGCGGCGCGCAGCGGGCTGATCGAGAAATTCGAGCTGACCGAGCTCCAGGCGCAGGCGATCCTCGACATGCGCCTCGCCCGTCTGACGGCGCTCGAGTCGGACAAAGTCCGCGACGAGCACAAGGACCTGATGGAGAGAATCGGGGAACTGCGAGAGATCCTCGGCGACCCCGCGAAGATCGACGCGATCTTCGTCGAGGAGCTCGACGAAGTGATGGCCCGCTACGGCGACGAGCGTCGCACCGAAGTCACGCACTTCGAGGGCGACATGAACATCGAGGACATGATCGCCGACCAGCAGATGGTGATTTCGATCACCCACTCGGGCTACGCCAAGCGACTGCCGCTAGCGACCTACCGCCAGCAGAACCGGGGCGGTCGCGGGGTGATGGGCATGGACCTCAAAGAGGACGACTACATCGAGCACCTGCACATCTGCTCGACCCACGACTTCCTGCTGTTCTTCACCAACCGCGGCAAGGTCTACAGGCTGAAGGTCTACGAGCTGCCGGAGGGAGCGCGGACCTCGAAAGGCCGGGCGCTCGTCAACGTCCTCCCTCTCCGCGACGGCGAGAAGGTGACAGCGGTGATCCCGACCAGGGACTTCACCGAGAACAGGTACCTCGTCTTCGCGACCGCAGCCGGCCTGGTGAAGAAAACCGAGTTCAAGGCCTATAACACGCCGATCCGCGCCGACGGGATCATCGCGATCAAGATCCGCGACAACGACGAGCTCGTCCAGGTCCGCCTCACCTCCGGCGAAGACGACATCCTCCTCGTCTCGAAGTCCGGCCACGCGGCGCGGTTCTCGGAGACGGCGGTGCGGGCGATGGGACGCGACACCAGCGGCGTCAAAGGGATGAACGTCTCCGCCAAGGGAAACCGGGTCCTGGCGATGGACGTCGCCCGCGACGACACCGAGCTGTTCGTCGTCACCGAGAACGGCTACGGAAAGCGGACGGCGGTCTCCGAATATCCGGTGAAGGGGCGCGGGACCAAAGGGGTGCTGACCGCGAAACTGACCGAGAAGAAGGGTGGCCTCGCCGGCGCGCTGATCGTCCGCGAGCACCAGGACCTGCTGTTCATCTCCCAGAACGGGATGGTCCAGCGCACCCGCGCCGGCGGGATCTCCCAGATGGGCCGGCCGACGCAGGGGGTCAAAGTGATGAACATGAAGGAGGACGACGTCGTCAGTGCCGTCGCCCTCGTGGTCGAGTCCGACGACTCACCGCAGGCCGCCACGGCTCAGGACGAGCTCCCGGCGGAAGAGCCGGCCTAGACGGCGCTGCAGGGGGAGCGGACGACGCCCTGATCGGGCTGGCCCGCGATCGGGGAGCCGTGGGTCCAGCGGTACCTGATCCGGGTGAAGTGGACCCACTGATCCTGGGCGCAGCGCTGGGGCCTGAAGAGGCGGACTTCCATGCTCGCGCTTCTCGTCCCGCCGGCGGCGCAGTTCGGTCGGCATGTCTTTCCGACCCCGGTCCCGACGCCGTTCGCTTCGCCTCGTCCCCAGTGCTTCCAGCTCAGGTGTTCGACGAGCAGGCCGGCGTCGGCACAGGCGAGGATGATCCGTCCCGGCTTGAAGTTGTGTCCGTGACAGTTGGCGCTGACGACGGTCGGCGCTCGGGTGCCCTTTGCCGCAGCAGGCCCGGCGACAAGGGCGACGGCGATCGCCGCGGTGACGATCAATGCCCGAGACCCGAGCACGGCGTCAGGCCGCCGCCGGCAGATATTGCTGCCAGGCGGGCGGGATGCTCGGCGAGGCAACCCGGATGAAGACGGTCGGCCCCGGCGCCTTCGGGCGCTTGCGCGGATGCATCTGGATCTCGCGCGGAAGCCGGTTGCCCTTGCGGCGATTGCAGCTGGCACAGGCGGCGACGATGTTCTCCCAGACCGATTCGCCGCCCCGGCTGCGGGGGATGACGTGGTCGACGGTCAATCCCGACTTGCGCGAGCCGCAGTACTGGCAGGTCCAGGCGTCGCGAGCCAGGACCGCGCGGCGGGTGATCTTGCGCCGATGCGCCTCCCGCGGGACGCGGACGTAGCTGACGAGCCGGATCACGTCGGGCCGGTCGAGCGCCATGTGCTCGGAGTGGATCGCGCCCTCACGGCGCTCGAGCAACTCGGCCTTTTCCTTCAGCAGCAGCACGGCGGCGCGGCGCAGGGTGCAGACGTTGATCGGCTCATACGTCGCGTTGAGCACCAGTACCCGTGCCATGGTGGCCGGAATTCTACGCACGCCCCCCGCGGGACCCGAAATCCCGTCAGGTTTTTCATCCCCCAGGTGGAAAACGTGATGGGGTCCGCTCAGGCCAAGGGATAGGAGCCGAGGATCCGCACCGACTCGGCCTTGGTCCGCAGCGCGTCGATCGCCGCCGCGACAGACTCCTCGTCCTCGCTGCCCTCGAGGTCGCAGAAGAACATGTAGCGGCCGAGGCCACGGCGCAGGGGACGCGACTCGATCCGCGTCAGGTTGACCTCGCGGCTCGAGAACTCCCGCAGGGCGTCGACGAGGGCGCCGGGGTGATCATCGCCGAGCTCGGAGAAGACGAGCGACGTCTTGCGTGGGCCGCCGCGCTCGATCGCGGTCCCGGCCGGAGCGATCCAGACGAAGCGGGTCACGTTGTCGGCCTCGTCCTCGATCCCCTCACGGAGGACGACGCAGCCGTAGAGCTCAGCCGCGGACAGGGCCCCGATCGCCGCCCAGGGGCGCTCCGACTCGCTCACCATCCGCACCGCGGCGGCGGTGCTGCTGACGCTCCGCCGTTCGACTCCGGGCAGGCTCTCGCGCAGGAAGCGGGCGCACTGGGCGAGCGGTTGGGGATGAGAGAGGACGGCCTCGATCCGCTCGAGCGCGATCTCTGCGCGGGCGATCAGATGCGCGCGCACCGCGAAGTCGTGCTCGCCGACGATCGTCACCGCCCGGGTGTCGAAGGCGAGGGTGTCGAGCGTGCTCCGCACCGAGCCCTCGATCGAGTTCTCGAACGGGACGAAGGCCCGCTCCGCCTCACCGCGCTCGACTGCGAGGATCGCGTCGTGGACGGTCGCCGTCCGCAGCGACTCGATCTCCCCCTGGGCGGCGGCTTCCTGCAGCGCGTCTTCGGTGAACGTCCCGGCGGGGCCGAGGTAGGCGACCTTCATCGCCACCCTTTTATCCGAATTCGACGGTGTAGCTGGCTTCGTTGTTTTCGGTCACCTGCTCGCCCGGCACCGGCTCGACCTTGACTTCGAGCGTGACCGCGCCCTTCGGAGCGGGCGTCAGCGGGATCGTGACCGTGGACGTTTCGCCGGCGCCGATGCTGGCGATGCTTTCCTGCAGAGTCGTCCCGCCGGCGCTGATCGAGACGGTGACGCCGTTCTCCGTCGATTCGCCCTGGTTCTGGACTTCGACTTCGACTTCGGGGGTTCCTTCGGCTTCCACCGTGGCGGTCGATTCGGCAACTAGTTCCGTGCCGCTGATACTGGTCGAGAGCAGACCGAGCCCGTGGACGCCCGAGGTTTCGGTGTTGGTCGAGCCGCTGACCGTCCCCAGGGCGGTGCTGACCGTGGTTTCGTCGAGCCATTCGGTGCCGCCCGGGAGGAATTCGCTCTTCGGCACGTCGTCGCCTTCGATCCCGTTGTCGGCGAGGACGTTGTTGATCTCCGGTCGCGCCACTTCGGAGTAGAGGACGTCGGCGGCGAGCAGGATCCGCATCTGCTTGGCGATCGTTTTGGTCGCCTTCTCGGCGCCGACGTCGCCGAGGGCGGTGCTCATGTTGTCGGCGATTTCGCCCATCGCGTGGCTGCGGAGCGCGTAGACCAGCTCGAGGGTGCTCTGCGCGTTGCCCATGTCACCCGGCGCGTCGAGGCCGTCGACTCGCGAGGTGTAGCTGTCCACAGCGCTGCGATCGGCGTTGACCTCGCCGACGAACTCCGTCACCGAGAGGCTGCCCGGTTCCGAGAGCTTGCCGAAGAACCCTTCGCTCGTCTGTTCGGTCTCTTCGACGATCTGGGTGACGTTGTTGGCGTAGTCGGAGAGGGCGCGGTGCTGGCGGGCGTTGAGGCAGCCACGGACCCCGAGCACGATCAAAATCAAGACGATCAGCCCAGCGCCCAGCGCCAGACCCCGCCGCAGCATGATCTGCTGGCGTTCGGGACGACGGCTCGGCCGGGATCTATTGCGTCGCGGCCCGGATACAGGCGAGTCCTCCAAGAAGCGGCTCTCCCACGCAGGTTGACTGGGCGCAGAGTATCCACGCTGGTGCGGTCGTATCACCACGACAAGGCGCGGCGGCGGGGAAGGAGAGCGACCCTGCCCGGCGAAGGTCGGAGGTGCTGTGGTCGGCTCCCTGGTTCTCAACCGCTTCCTGATCGAGCGCCGGATCGGCAGTGGCGGATTCGGCGTCGTCTACGAGGCCTGGGACGGACGGCTGGAGCGGCCGGTCGCGGTCAAGGCGATCGACACCGGGGGCGCGGAGGAGGGGAGGGCGATGCGCGAGGCGCAGGCCGCTGCCCGACTCAACCACTCGGGGATCGTGACCCTCTACGAGATCGGCGAAGAAGACGGCAACGCGCTCTTGGTCACCGAGCTCGTCGACGGCGACACCCTCGCGCGCAGGTCGCGCGACGGATCCCTCAGCGACCGCGAGATCGGGGAGATCGGCGCCGATCTCTGCGAGGCGCTCGACCACGCCCACAGCCGCGGCGTCGTCCACCGCGACGTCAAGCCGGAGAACGTGGTCGTCACCGAAGCGGGCGACCTGCACGCCAAGCTGATGGACTTCGGGGTCGCCAGGGTCGCCGGCGCCGCCGGTCTCACGGCGCCCGGCGACGTCGTCGGAACGCTCGCCTACATGGCTCCCGAGCAGGCCGAAGGCCGCGGCGCCGGGCCCGAGGCAGACGTCTACGCGCTGGCCCTGACCCTGTACGAGTGCTGGGGCGGGGTCAACCCGAACCGGCGATCCAACCCGGCCGCCACGGCGCGGGCGATCGGCGCCCGGGCGCGCTCTCTGCGCCGCGTCCGGCCCGACCTGCCGCGTGAGCTGGCGATGACGATCGACGCCGCGCTGCAGGCGCGCCGCAGGTCCCGGCCGACGCTGGAGGAACTGGGAACGTCGATCGAGAACTCGCTCGACCTGCTCGCCGATGACCCGCCGCGCCGGGCACCGCCGGTATTCCTCCGGGCCGGAGTCGCCGCCGCCGCCGCGGTGCTCGGGGCCTGGCTCGCGGTCGGTCATGGCGTCGCTCTACCGTAGGATTTCAGCCGGTTGCTCCGTCTCGGAGAACCGGCCCGCGTCTGCGAAGGGAGCTCCCCGATCAGCGTCTTACGCAACCTCGAGAGTCGGATCGAAGGCCTTGTCGAGGGCGTGTTCAGCCGCGCGTTCAGTTCCGAGGTCCAGCCGGTCGAGCTCGCGCGGCGGCTGGCGAAGGAAATGGACTCCCACAAGACCGCGGGGGTGGCCCGGGTCTACGTCCCGAACGAGTACGCCGTCTTTCTCTCGACCCGCGACCGCGACAGACTCGAGGGATACGAGCGCTCGCTCGAGCAGGAGCTGTCCGGCTATCTCCTCGAGCACGCCCGCCGCCGCAACTACGACCTGCTGACCCGACCCGAGGTCGAGTTCAAGACCGACGAGCGGCTGCGCCTCGGCGAGTTCGGAATCCAGGCCCGGCTCGTCAAGCCGCCGGCCCGCGAGGGCGCACCGGCGACCCAGGGCGAGGAGGGGCACACGATGGTCTACTCCGCGGTCCGGTCCGGCACGGCGCCGGAGCCCGGCGACGCCCAGGTCGCGACCGTCGCGACGCGGGCGGTCGTCGCCCTCGGCGACCGTCGCTATGTCCTCGAGGGCCCGCGGGCGACGATTGGCCGCTCGAAGGACGCCGAGTGCGTGCTCCGCGACCCGAACGTCTCTCGCCGCCATGCCGAGCTCCGGCGCTCCCCCAACGGCGACTGGATGATCGCCGACCTCGGCTCCACCAATGGGGTCAAGGTGAACGGCAGGCGCGTCAGCACGGCCCGGCTCGGGCCCGGCGACGAGGTGACCCTGGGAACGACGTCCTTCCGCTTCGATATCGAGCAGTGACCAGAGCAGCGTGGATTACGAACCGATCTCCGTCGCCCTCAAGTTCGGCTTCCTGGCCGTCCTCTACCTGTTCCTGCTCTGGATCGCGCGCAGCGCGCTGAAGGATCTGCGCCGAACCGTCTCGCCGGCACCGGACGCGACCGGGTTTCATCCGGCGCCTGCGTTCGAAGGCGCGCCGCAGGGCTCCGAGGCGTGGTTGGTCGCGGAGCGCGGCGGCGGCCTCCAGGCAGGCGAGAGGTTCGACCTGTTCGGCGGGCTCTCGATCGGGCGCTCGGGCGAAGCCGACGTGACGATCGACGACCGCTATGCCTCCGGCGTCCACGCCAGGATCTTCACCCGTGACGGCCACACCTACATCGAAGACATGAACTCGACCAACGGGACGCTGCTCAACGACGCCAGCCTCAGGGGCGAGGCCGAGCTGATCGACGGCGACGTGGTCAGGATCGGCGACACCTCGTTCCGGTTCGAGGGGGGATGACGCCGTGCTCCGGGTCGACGACCACGCCTTCCGGACCGATACCGGCCGCCAGCGGAGCGCCAACGAGGACTCGTTCTTCGTCCGCGCGCCGATCTTCGTCGTCGCCGACGGGATGGGCGGCGCCCAGGCGGGGGAGGTCGCTTCGAGGGCCGCGGCCGACGCCTTCGACCGCGACCTGCCCGACGCCCCGCCCGAGCAATTCCTGCGCGAGACGATCGAGTCGGCGAATCGCGAGATCCACCGCCTGGCGCACGACGACCCGTCGCTGGCCGGGATGGGGACGACGATCACCGCGGCGGTCGTCGACGCCGCCAACGAGGAGGTGGTCGTCGGCCACGTCGGCGACAGCCGCGCCTACCGGCTGCGCGGCGGCAAGGTCGAACGCCTGACCCGCGACCACTCGCTGGTCGAGGAGATGCGGCGCAAGGGACAGATCACCGAGGCCCAGGCCGAGGACCACCCCCAACGCTCGATCATCACCCGCGCACTGGGGCCGGAGGCCGACGTCGACGTCGACGTCCAGACCGTCCCCGCCGCGCCCGGTGACGTCTTCCTCCTCTGCTCCGACGGGCTGACGACGATGGTCGACGAGGAGCGGATCGGTCGCGTCCTCGCCGACGCCTCCTCGATGCGGGAGGCCGTCGCCACCCTGGTCGACGACGCCAACCGCGCCGGCGGCCGCGACAACATCACCGCGCTCGCCTTCCGGCTCGAGGACTCGGAGGCGCCGCAGCGCCGGCCCGAGGGCGCGACCCTGGTCGGCCCGAGCGCCGAGGCGGCCGGGCTGACCGCGACCGAGGTGCGCCGCCGCGCCGCCGCGGCCGCCGCCCGCGAGCGCCGCGAGAAGCTCGGGGCGCGATCCGGCCGCCGGCGGCGGCTGCGGGGCGCCGCGAAGGCGCTGGCGGTGATCGTCGTCGTCGGCGCGGTCGCCTTCGGCGCCTGGTACGGGTTGCGCCAGGTCTGGTTCCTCGGCACCGACTCCGGCGGACGCGTCGCCCTCTACCGCGGCCTCCCCTACGAACTGCCCTTCGGGGTCAGGCTCTACGGCGAGAAGTACTCGACGCCGATCCAGACCGACTCGCTGCCGAAGCGCCGCCGCGAATCGGTCACCGCGCATGACCTCCGCTCGCGCGAAGACGCCGTCTCCCTGATCGAAGACATCGAAGCCTCGCAATGGCCGAAGCAGATCGCCGCACCGCAGGCGAAACCCGAAAAGGAAAAACCCGCTAAGTGATCTCGGCTCGAAACCGGGAGCTCCTCGCCCTCGTCCCCGTCGCCCTCCTGCTCACCGCCGGCTTCGCGGCCGTCTTCGCCCAGGAGAACTCGAAACTCGGCGACCTCAGCCTGATCTACGGTGCCTACTTCTTCGCCGTCTGCCTCGCGGCCCACATCTACCTGCGGCTGCGGCTGCCCGACTCCGATCCCTACCTGTTCCCGCTCGCGGCGCTGCTGACCGCGTTCGGCCTGGTGATGATCTACCGGATCGACGAGAA
>DATAOP010000057.1:0-68965 GCA_036265675.1 Solirubrobacterales bacterium | reverse complement strand
GGTAAGGTCAAGGTGGACGTCGGTGGGGCCCGCGAACGGCGGACTCTGTTCACATTCGGTGACGTGTTCGTAGGTGGTGGTCAGGCCCCATTCGAAATGGCATGCATTCACCGGCCCTCCGTCGACAGGGTCCGGAGCGGTATGGCCGTTGATCGTCGCCATCGTGTGCAGGACCCCGGTGGCTTCTCCAGTGATGACTTCCGGAACGCGGCGTGCGTGGAAGACGAAAACTTTTGCCTGACTCGGGTCGCCTGCGTATACCTCGCCCGTGTCGCCGTTCACAACCAGGCCCTGGACTTCATTCAGCTGTTCGGGGCCGAATTCAGGCCCCACCGTTTCCGGCCCCAACGGGTTGTCGATGTACTCCTGGATCTGGTTTCCCCTGTTGAAGAAGACGTGTTCGTTGGCCGGGCTGATCGCAACGTCGGAGCTGAATCCAAAGCACGCTGGAATCCGTAGCACGCGCCGCGACGCCGAGCCATTGGCGACGAACCTGTACACCCATTCGCATTCTTCGGACATCCCCATGAGATAGACGTGCGAGCCATCGGGCGCGACCGCGAACTCCCAGGTGAATCCGGTTTCCGGGTTTCCGCGCGGGGAGATCGTCGGGATCCACTCTGAGCCGCCGACATAGGCATTGCTGGCCTGATTCGAGAACTTCAGGACCCGTGGTGTAACCCCGAAGTCGATGCCGTCGAGAACCCAGACGAAGCCCTGATTGTCGACGGATACGCCTCGGCGCCACGGAAGGTTGTAGAAGTGCCCGCTCGGCGATCCTTCGCCGGTGATCGTGCTGAGGTACTGACCTTCTTCGCTGAACTTCAGGATCACCTGGCGTCCCCCGCCCGGCGCGCAGCAAGGAGAGTTCGCGTCGACCACGTACACGTCGCCGTCATTGGGGCCGCCGGAACTGTCGACTGCGACCGACATCGGGTTCTGGAACTGTCCGGGGGCGTTCCCGAACAATCCTTCCTGGCAGGTTTCAGGCGCCTTGCAGACCTGGAATTCATCGGCGCCGTTCTTGACGCCATAGCCCCACGTCAGGATGAAATTTCCGTCTTCGTCGAATTTCTGAACTCGAAAGTTCGATGTGTCGGCGATGTATATGTCGCCGTTGGACTGGTCGACGTCCATCCCCATCCCGGAGTATTCGACTCGGAATTGTCCGCCGGCGGTGCCGTATTCCCCGAACGAGCGGTCGTAGGTGTGACCGACCGGTATTGCCAGGGCCGAGGTGGAAGCCCCGACGAGCGAGAGGACGACAGTTGCGAGGAGGGCGATCGGGAGACAGCGAACGACCCGAAGAATGGCCGCGGACCGCGTCGCGCGCTTCACTCGATCTCCTCTCCCGGTGTTTCGTTCACCCCGGCCGGAGTCACCCCATGCCGAGATCCCTGTTGAACTCCCTGCCCACCTCCCCGGCGAGCGGCGGTAGCCTAGAGGATCGAGTCTCCAAATGCAAGCTGGTATTTCCCGATAGCGGAGTCACTGTCCGAACTTCCTGCAAATTGACGTAAATCGTCGGAACCACAGTGCGTTTCCATGGTCGCTATCCGGCCGCCGTCGAGGCTGCACGTTGGCCGAGAAGAACCCGGTGCAGCCGCCAACTCTGGCTCCGGTCACCTGCTCGGGAAATTCAGGGCCGCCCTATCGAGGATCGAGGCTGACCAATCGAGGCCCTCGCTGCGGTCAGGTGGAGGGAGGTCAATGCCGGCGGTAGGTCGCCCGCTTCCAGACAAGGCGCAGGGCGACGGTGTCGTCCGGCGGATGCGAGCCGACCCGGGGCTTCGTCGAGCCGACGACCAGCCGGCTCCGGGGGGTCTTCTTCCGCTTCGGCCGCCGCACCTTTCCCAGTTTGCAGTCCGCGTCCCTGAGGGCCCTCCTGGCGCGGCGGAATGGCCTGCCACGCAGCCTGGGGACCCGGCAGACGTGGGTCCGCTCGACGTATTCGAGCGAGTTCGAGCAGGCGGAGACGTTGCCGGCGGTGTCGATAGCACTCGCCGAGAAGTGGCTCGTGGAGTCGTCGGGAACCGTCATCTCGATGCCGGACGAAGACAATTCGGCGGCGGAGCCCACGCCGGCCGCCTGTCCAGAGCACGAGGCCGTGCCGAAGATCTCGACGGTGGAAGATTCCTCCGCGCTTCCCAAAATCCGCGGATGGTTGTAGTTGGAACGTGAGGGCGGGGTCGTGCCCGTCAGCGACGGGGCGATGGGCGGCATGTGGTCGAAGACATCCACTGCCTTCGAGACGTCGAGACGGCCGCCGGTCGTCGTCCTCTGGTCGAGTTCGTAGTTACGATCGACGCTGCTGAGGAGGGCTTCGCGAACCTGGGTCACCGATGCGGAGGGCTGCATCGAGAGGAGCAGCGCCGCGGCACCGCTGACGTAGGCCGCCGCACTCGAGGTCCCCTCGAGAAAACCGTAGCCCGAGCTCTGGCCAAGCGGCTCGGCGCAGGTAACGGACACTTCATCGAGCAGGACGCCGCTTGAGGGCAGAGGGGATCCCCCTGTCGTGAAACGAAGGCGGAACTGGACACTCCCGCCCGTCTCCAATGCACTCGAGAGGACGAACGACCGGTGCTCCAAGCCCGGTTCAACGGTATAGGTCGGTTTTATCGTTTCGAGGGGGGCGCCGTCGAATAGGAATTCGACCTGGTAGGAGTCGCCCGAGGACAGATCCACCCGCCCGTATTGGTTGAACTTGCAGCCGGCGTTGGGCGGGATCGAGAACGCCGGAGAGGTGCTCTCGCGGGTCGTATTGGGCGACGGTGAGCCGATCCTGTCTGTGATGCCGTAGGAGGCGAACGGCGCTGCGTTCATCAGTTCGAAGCCTCCGCTCGGGCCGGTCGCGACCCAGCTCGACGCGAAGCCGGGCCCGAAGCCGTCTTCGAACCGGGCGGGAAACGGATAGGTGCTGAGGATGTCGGTACCAGGCGCGCCGAGGTCGACCGATTCCCTGCCCCAGTCCGAGAACGGGGCCAGAGCATCGTTCTGGTCGGTGGCCGCGACGCAGATGACGTTGTCGATCGCGGCCGGAACGGGCGGAGACGCCTGGCTCTGAGGCGTGAAATCGCAGGGATAGTGGGCCCCGCGGTTCGGTTCCCCGATCGTCGGGCCGAGGCCGCTGTCGTTGTCGTTGCGGTCGTTGCCTGCCGCGGTCACGAACAGCGTGTTGGTGGCGGCCGCCATCGCGTTGACCAAGGCCTGGCTCGCGCCGGTGCCGCTGAACGACATGTTTACGATGCGGACCCCCTTGGCCGCGGCGTAGTTGACGGCGGCGACCTCGGCGGAGGTGAGACAACGGTTGTCTTCGCTGCCCGGGAACCGTGAGCAGACGCGGAGCGGCATCAGCCTCGCGTTCTGGGCGACGCCGGTGACGCCGATTCCGTTGTTGCCGGCGGCGCCGATCGTGCCAGCGGTGTGAACGCCGTGGCCGCCGGTGATCAGGTCGTCGTCGGTCGGGTCCCCGTCGATGCTGGGGACCTGGCCATTGGAACCGATGAAGTCGGCCCCGTGGACGTCGTCGACGACGCCATCATGGTCGTCGTCGATGCCGTTCCCGGGGATCTCAGCAGGGTTCGTCCAAGTCACGGGCGCCAAGTCCGGGTGTTCGAACCGGTAGCCGCTGTCAAGGTCTGCGACGACGACCGAAGGGTCCCCGACGGTGCGCAGCCAGGCGCCCGGCGCGGTAATGTCGGCTCCGGGAGTGGCCGTCTGCCAGTGAACTCCCGCCCCCGTGTTCAGCAGTCCCCAGAGCTGTCCGAACAGTGGGTCGTTGGGGATCGAGGCCGTGTCGTTGACGCTGTCGGGTTCGGCGAGGGCGACGCCGGGCTCTGATGCGAGATCGTGGGCGACGGTGCTGGTCGTCGCTCCCGGGGCCGTTTCGACCAGCTGGAAGCGACGGTTGCCGAGGTCGGCCTCGAAGCGGACGCCGGCGCGACGGCGCACGGCCCCGCGCTCCCCGTGAGAAGTTCCCGGTTCCCATTGGACGATCACCCGGCCCTTCGCGAAGGCCGTCCCCGGGATGGACAGGGCTGCCAGCGTGAGTGCCAACAGCAGCTGCGTCCGGACCGTTCGGGCGTTCGTGATTCGACCCAAGCCTTCGTTCCTATCCTTCGCCGAGGGTGGCGGCCGAGGGCGCGAGGACCGAGCTCGTGATCGATTCGACTCGCCAGCCGCCTCCTTCCTTTGCCATCGGATAGACGAAGGAGCGCGCACCCGGAGCGTGGAACACGACGAATCCGTGGTCGCCGTTCACCCGAACCTTGAGGACCTTTCCAGATAGCTGGAGCGCAGCCACATGGGAGGCGTTGGCGGCGAGAATATGTGGGAGGAGTTCCTGGCAGGTCGGGTGATGACCTCCGCTTCCCGTCGCTACCAGTGCATCGAACTGTTGCTCCAGTGAGCTCGAAACAAGTGAGCACGCCTTGTCGTAGTTCCGGTGGGCGATGGCGGAGAGATACCCCTGCTCGGCGGCCAGCACGGCGGCTGATTCGGAGCCGCCGGCTTCCGACCCGAATTCTTCGACTTCCGATTCGCCTCCCTTGAAGTGATGGGCCGGCGGCGAGTGTTGCTTGCCGCCGGAGCTCTTAGTCGTAGATTGTCCAGGCTGCTTCGTAGGACCACTCGCGGCTGCTGTCGATTCGGCCGGCGGCGGTCCAGTCGCGGTGGTGGAGCTCGAGTTGGAGCCGCCACCGCAGCCGGTGGCGACGGCGGCGGAACACCCCAACACAAGGAACGAGAGCGCCGCAACCTGAACGCGGCGGTGTCGCAGGCGCTCCATTTCAGCCCTTCGCCCGGCAGCTCCGGTTCAGGGTCGATTCGACGGTTGTCCCGGCGAACACGAATTCGGCTTTGGCGAAGGCGAAGGTCGCGCCCGGGAAGCCCTTGGGCGCCGGGCAGGACGCGGTCAGGTAATGGTGCGTCTGACCCTTGTACCGGAAGGTGCGATTGAGCTTCAGCCTGATGCCGGTGATCGAGCCCCAGTTCGCCTTCACTTTGGGAAGGTAGGCGACCAGGGTCGTCGCGTATCTGCCGTTGGAGTGCCGGACGACGAACGGAAGCACGAAAGACGTCGGCAGCGGCTTCTCGCCATAGATGTGGGCGAAGATCACCGGGTGCCCGAGCACGTAGCCGTTGAAGGCGTAGATCTTGCCTTCAGATGGGAAGGGCGACTGTTCGGGCAGGATCACGTTTGCCCTGAAGTAGCCCGTCCCCACCATGGAGGATTTGCAGGCATGCAGCGCCTCGGCGTTGGTCGACGGCTGTATCTGGTTCAGGTGGCACTGCGGCAGACCCTGATAGTCGATATGCCCGTTGCGGTTTATCGCCAAGGAGATCCGCAGCAGTTCCGGCGGTTCCTTTCCTCCGATCGTCGAGATGTGGGTCGAGACCGAGACGGTGACGGGGGCCTCATGGCTGCGGGGAAGGGCCTTCGGTTTGATCTGGCCGTCGAAGGTGAGGCGCAGGACCCCCTTCTGACTGACCTCGGCCTGGGCAATGGTGACCGCCAGGGCCGTCAGGGCCAGAGCCGCCACCAATAGCAGTGCCTTGGACTTCCACCTGGTTGTGCGCGTCACTTCTCTGTGTTCCTCGTGGCGCCTAGTGCCTGCCGTGAGAGAGTCGGATGACGCGGTTCTTGTTGGCGGCGCTGGCCACGGCAGAGATCGGTTTGCCTTCGCTCTGGGCGATGACTTTTCGGCCGGCCTTGTTGAGGTGCACGACGAGCACCCTCTTCTGGCCGCCGAAGAAGTCAAAGGGAGTTTCGCCGACCTTGACCAGGATGAAGCGAATCCCCCGTTTGATCCGCGCGCGCAGCACGAGCGTGCCCTTGCACTCGGCGATCGCGACGCCCCGGCATTGGACTTCGATCGAGGCGTTGCGCCGTTTGAGCGGCGCTTTCGCCGGCAGGAATACCCGCCCGATCGGGCGCGGCCCGGTGGTGAAGGTCAGATCCGGCCCATGGGTCGTGCCGCCGACGCTGGTGGCGCTGAATCGGTAGTGGTAGGTGGTGGCCGGTTGCAGACCGGTGATGTTTTCCGCGACTTTGATCACTTCGGAACCGACCGCCGTCGCGCTCGGCGTGGCCTTGCCGTAGGCGGTGGTCGGGCCGTAATCGAACTGATAGCGAACGAGGGACCCTTCCGGATTCACCGTTCCCGAGATGCGCGCCCGATCGGCGCCCACCAGGGTCGCTGCGCCGGTCGTCATCACCGGCGCTTTCGGCAGGGTCGCGAATTGCCGGTCACCGCCGTATTCGGTCCCGCCGGCGTTCACCGCGACCAGGCGATAGTGGTAGCTGCTGTTGGGCGTCAGGCCACCGACAGGGCCGCTGACCGGTACCGGCGAGGCGCTCGCACCCGGCAACGAGGCGCAGGGCGCCTGGGCGCCATACCCGGGGCCGGAGCCATATTCGAAATAACAGGCGGTCATCGGGTTGCCGAGCGGGTTGACGGTGCCTTCCAGCGTCGCCGTCGTCTGTAGGGCGCTGGCGCCGCCGGTGGCGGGAACCGCTTTGTCGATCAGGGTTTTGAACGTCTGATCCGGTCCAACGGTCGTCCCGCCTTCGTTGGTGGCTGTGACCCGATAGTGGTAGGTCGTGTCCGGAGCGAGCCCGACCGCCTCCGCCCCGACACTGACCGGTTCTTTGCCGAAACCCGGGTCATTGCAGGGGACTTTCGTCCCGTACGCTTCCGTGAGGCCGTATTCGAACGTGCAGCTGAGCACCAGCGTGCCGTTGGGATTGACAATCGTCTTCATCGTCGCGTGACGCGACGCTTCGACGATGGCGGGATCCGCCTCGATGATCGGCGGAGGCGCTGGACTGAACCCGACGATCGCCGCATGCGCTTCTTCCAGGGGTTCCCCGGACCCGTTTTTCCCTACAGCGGTGAAGATGAGATCGCCGACGTAGACGGTACCCGTCGCACCATTGACGGCCATTTTCTGCGTGTGCCAGAAGGTGAAGAACGGGGCGGTGAAGACAGTCTTACCGACTTCGGTGAATTCAGTCCCGTTCACTTCGAAACCCTTCACATGAGTGCCTTCGCCGTCGTCGCCCAGGACCCACACATCATCGGTAGCGGGGTTGACCGTGAATGAGCGCATGTTTCCGCTTGCGAGCTCAGTCGGGGCGATTGACGTGTAATCGGTCGCAGGGCTGGCCGGGGTGGCATGGAACTCGATCACCCGTTCGCCGGTGGCATCCCCCACGAACAGGTTGTCATTCGCATCGAGAGCCACACCGATCGGAGCCGTGGTGAGCGCCCCCCCGGGACAGGCGGAACAGGTGATGGTCTGAAGCAGGATCCCGGTCGGTGCGTACTCTTTCACCGACGGTGGAGCATTGGTCCCGTCGTTGATCGTTTCGATATGGGTGACAGTCCCGCCTGTGAGCCCACTGCTGTCTGCGGTGATCTCCGGCACATTCGAGTACTGCAACGAGCCCCCGAATGTGACGATATAGGTCTGTCCGGAACGAGTGACGGATATGTCGCCCGCCCCGACGCTGCTCAGGTTTTCCAGGGCTTCGGCGACTTCCCCTTCACCTGCATTCCAGGCGATCGGAGCCGTTTTTTCGCCGTTGAAGACGAGTTCGTAGGTTCCGCCCGTGCCGGAGGCCGTGTACCTCTGCTGCTCGTTTATCGGGCCGATATCGGGGACGAAGACGTTGCCGCGTGAATCGGCACCGATTATGCCCTGCCCCGCTGCCGTCGGGATCGGTTTGCGCGCCGTTTCGAGTTCCTGGTTGTAGATCTCGACCCGGAGCGGAGTGGGTTCCCTGGTCAGCGCGTAGATGTTGTGAGTGGTCGGATCGATCGCCACCGACTGATAGTCCCCTTCGCCGAACACGTCCTCTTTTTCGGTCCCCGCAGCAAAACGATGGATGTGGCCGGAGCCGAAGAAAAACCCGGCCGCATAGACATCCCCGGTTTCCTGATCCACGGCGAGTCCGGCCGGGCCGAAGAAATTCTTCGGCAGGATCATTTCGCTCTGCTCATAGACGCTGGTCGACGCCTGTGCGCTCGACGCAGCGAGGCAGGAGAACAGTGCCAACCCGAGCACGACCCAGGTGAAACGCGAACCGATCGGACTCGTCCTTGAGATGCTGGCCTGGGCGTTATCTCGCATCGATCAGCCCGCCCTACCCGGCCGCTTGCCGTGCCGATGCCCACGGCGATGATGCCGGTGTTTCTTACGTGATGCTTTCCCGCAACTGTTCTTCATCAGCGGGGACTGGTCGGCGGTCAGGCCGTTCTGGCCGTCCATGAGAACGGTTGCCCGCGGCCTGAACCCGCAGAGGCCTTTGGCGTTGACGAGCAGGCCTTTGCCGCCTCCCTGGAGCGTCAATTGGAATTTGCTCACCGGCTGGTCCGGGATGTTTTCGAACGTCGTTCGAGTGCGTCCGTTGATCGAGTCGATCCGACCGACCACGTTGACGTCGACCTGTCCTTTGAGGTCCATTACGAGGTCTGGCAGCAGGTGGTTTGAGCTCCGCAGGATCACCGGGCCTTCGACGGGCTGGTCGAGCAGCGGCGTCCAGGCTTTGGCGTAACCGTAGATCGATCCCTGCGGACATTCATCCAAGGCGTACTGCACGCGCGTACAGATCGTTCGGATATGGCCCTGGTCGATGAAGGTGAAGCGTGGCAGGGTGACCTGGACTTTGCGCAGGTTCGCGTCGCCGGACTTACTCACGAGCGTCGTCGACAGCGCCGGGTGGTCGCCGCGAGATGTGCCGCCTCGCAGCCTGAAGCTGAGCCTCGGCCGGAACGGAAGCGCCAAGCAGTTGGCCACCTGGAACGACTCGGTCAGATCCGAGGCGGTGTCGTCCGCAGTCGTGTTGACGTCGGCACCGGCCCCGGTCAGGTGCGCTCCGATCGTCTTCGGATCGCAATTCGTCGGGTTGAGGATGGTGTCCTGGCTGTCGATTTTCAGACGGATGTCGCGGATCCGGACCGGAATGCCCTGGTATATCTGCGGGAATGGGTCGGTGGCCACCGTCACCGCGGTGGTCGCGCGGTCGACATGGACGGCCGAGCGCACGACGATGTTGCCCAGGTCATAGGGGCCAGGCAGGATCGGGCTGATCACGACGATCGACAACGGAGCTCCTTTGTACGGGCCAGCCAGGTAGATCTTGCCGCCGATATATGTGAGCGGCACGCCGACGCCGGATCCCACTTCGGTCGTCCCGACCTGACTCGAGGCGGGACATGAGGGGTGTTCTCTCTCTTCGGTGCCGGTTCGCCGCTGGTCTGCCGCCGCTTCGATGGCTTCGTCGGAGCAGATCGTCTTGCCGGCAATCCGGGCGGTGAGGCCCGGCGGCAGCTGCGTCGTGATCTGGCTCAGCTCCTGGTCATCATCACCGCGCTGCATCCGGAAGATGAACGGTGTGTAGCTGCCCGCATTCGGATTGACCGTTCCCGCGGACATCTGTACGTCGAACGGGCGGTTCCCCAATGACTGCGGACACGGCGAGCCGTCCGGCTTTTTCGTGATGTCATAGGAGCTGGTGACGCGGCGCGGCGTGTTCGGGGCGGCCCAGGAGTAGAAGTCCGCCGTGATGACCTTTTTGCCGCAGGTACGCGGATTCGCCAGCGCCGAGCGCACGCCGCCCTTGAAGGTGAGCTGCATGTCCGAGAGGGGGAACTGCGGCAGGTCGTCGAACGTCACCTTGATCTGGCCGGTGACGGGATCGAGATCAATCTTGCCCGGGATCTTGATCAGCAGATCGCGTTCCGGTTCCTGAATCACGAAATACATCGAGAGGAAGTTGTGGTACGGGTTGTCACCCTTCTTCGCGATGTAGATGAACCCGCGCATGGGTTCGTCGCGCGGCAGGATCGGCGTATGCAGCGTCAGCGTCCCGTATTGTGAGTTGTCGGGACAGGAGACCGGTTTGTTGGTGCCCAGTGCGAGCTCGGCCGATGTGCAGACGCCGAGGCCCTGTGCTGCGGATGTCGAGATCGTCATTCCTTCCGGGAACGTCGTGACGACTTTCTTCATCGGCGGGGTATCGATGCCGTGAAGCTGACCGTTTTCCGGATAGAGAAGTTTCGGGTTTTCGACACTCTGTTCGCGCTGTTCGACTTCGAGGTGGACGTCGAGCCCCGTCGGGGAGCCGGCAGCCCGGTCGGTCGGTTGCAGGTTGATAGCGGGATTGAAGCGAACCCTCTGATCGTCACAGCCCGTAACGTTGACGTTACCGCTGACGCTCGGAAGCGGGGTGGTGAAGTCGCCGGGGTTGGCCCAAGAATCGGCGGTGAACATGAACGGCCCATTGTTGACGCCGCAATCCATCGGCAGATTGAGCAGCGGGCGGTACGGCGGAGCGACATGGGCTCCGAAGATCGTTTCATCTTCTTCTTCGGCTTCTTTTTCTTCCTGTTCGGTGGGATGGGGGTTTCTTTCTTTGGTCGGGAAGGCCCTCGCGAAATCGTGCACCGGATCTCCGGGGACTCCCCAGATGGTCAGCTCGATGCCGCGGACCGGAATGATGTCCGTGATGTACGGCGAGGTCGAGCGCACGGCGTAGTCGTGCGCGGGATCGAGCGTCTGGTAGATGTGACCGATGAAGAGGCCGCCGGCTTTGAACCCGAAGTCGGCCGAGACCCCTTTGGGCGGAGTGAGGTTGTAGAGCGCGACCTGTGGCAGTTCCTGAATGGTGCCCCAGCCGCCTCCACCAAAGCCGTCCGAGAACATCACCCGGAGTTCCCCGATCTGCGTTGCGGGGTCGCATCCGGCCGCCTGCAGGCCTTCCTTGCTTTCGCGGAGGAAGTCTGTGACACGGCACTTCGGCACGGCCTCCGGGTTGCCGATCAGCCCGCGTGGGAGGATCGCTGTAACGGTTCGCACCCGGTTGATTGGCTTGGTGTACGGCGTTTCTGCTTCTTCTTCCGGATTGAAGCTTTCTTTGCGGATATCGAACATCTCATTGAAATCGAAGTCGGTTCTGAGCTCGAAGGGGTGGCCGCCCGCCTGGGTCTGAAGGTTCTGGCGCGGACGATCGACCGAATATGCGTTGCCGTTTACGCTCTCGGGGATGTAGCCGAAGCCGAGGGGGTCGTCACCGAATTCAACCGGGTCGACGTCGGTCACCGTTTCGCTTCCGGCCCCCGACATGATCACCGTGTTGTCGTGCGTCCCGCTCGCGAGCGGATCGACTTTCACGAAGAACTGAAGGCGTGGGGTCCCCCGGAACGGTGTGAGCTGAATGTTCCTGGTGCAGGTGAGTGTGGTCGCGGTGCCGCTCGAGGAGCACGCCCAACCTTCCAGGGAGAACGGTTCCTTATATGTCACTCCAAGGGGAAGGTGATCGACGACTTTGATTGAGCCGGTGTTGGGTGTCGTGCCTCGGTTCCGCACACTGACCGTGAAGAGGGCGTCTTCGCCGGGGTGCAGCTGCGTCGGGCCCCAAGTGAACTTTGCGTCCCACTGGACGCTTGCGGATGCGGCGCCGGCCGGCGCTAGCGACACGGCGACGAGCACGATGAGGCCGATGAGGATCTTCTTCGACATCTTCATCTTCTCCCTGGTCCTCATCCCTCAGCCCTGCCGGCCGGTCGAATTGCCCCTGTGATTCTTCTTCTTCTTCTTGTGATGATGTTTCTTGTGGCGATGCTTCTTGCCTTTGCCGCGTTTCGGCGCTGGACTTCCCGGGCCGTGGAAGGCCGAGCTTCCCTGGAAGTCCAGTGGCGGCGAGGGCTGAAGCGGGCCCTGGCAGGCGTCTTCGGTGCAATGTGCCGGAGGGTTCGGCGGCGGGAATCCCGGGCCACCGACTACGGCGGCATAGACATTTCCGTATTTGTGAGTCTCGTGGCCGGTGAGCGCAACAGTCGCGGCGGAGAAGACGAGGGTTTTGCCGTCTTCACTGGCACCCCACAGGTCGGGTTGAGCGAGAAATCCTTCGAACTCGACTTCGCCATTGGTCACGAGCCGGGTGACGCCATTGTGCCACTCGTAGACATCGGTGGACCCATTGATGTCCTCCGGTACGAGGGCCGCTTCGGTCGCGAATCCAACGGTCGACCCGTCATCCGACAGAGAGGTGGCCGCACCAAATCCGTTGCTGACGCCACCGGTTGCAGGTTCGGTCGTCCCCCGGCACGAGACGCATTCCGTGTATCCCGTTTCATCGTCATAGCGATACACCTGGATCGCGTTGTTGGCCGCTTCACCGGATGGCTTCAGCCTCAGGCCGGTGTCATCGGCCGTCGTGCCCGTCAGGTTCGAGAGGAAGACGAAGCTGTTGCCGTCTCGCGTGGTCTGGAAGTTGTAGTCGCCGACGCAGCCGCCCACTCCGTCCTCTGCCACGAAATCGACCTGTTCGTGATGGATCACGAACATCCGACCGACGGCGCAGCTGCCTCCTTCGCTGAACGGTTTGCGTGCAAAGAAGTAGACGTGTGAGAGATCTTCCGAAACGGTCACGTTTTCGATCCCGTAACCCGCGACGACAGGAGGCATTTCGCCGCATGTGAGACAGGTCGCGCCGGCGCCATCTTTCCATTCGTAGAAGTTGCGTTCTTCGTTTGGGTATTCGCCATCAACTCTCTGGTAGATCACCCGGGTGCCGTCCTCGTTAGTCCTGATGAAGTTGCCCCCGGACGAGATCTTGGTGATGCTGCTGGTTTCCCGGTCGATCATGTAGATGCCGGGTTCTTCACATGGTTCGCTGAGGCCGTTGCTCTGCACGAAGACCCGCGACAGCGACCCGAGAGAGACGTTGCTGTAACGCGTCGGCGGGACTTCGTAACCGCACGCGGGAGTCGGCAGGATGTGGTCCTGGCCTCCCGCCTGGTGCGAGATGGACTGTTTCGTCCGCGGGTTGAAGTAATTGACCCACTGGCCGTCGTCGGAAACGCTGATCGCGGAGAGTTTCGGGACACCGGGGTCCGCCAGGATTTCCTGTTCTCCAGACTTCGTGACTCGAACAAACGTGTGGTCGCAGAAGCCGAGGCCGATTTCGAAGCAGTCGGTGGTGTAGAAGACGACCGTGCTGAAGTCTCGTGAGGCGGCCGAGGCTATGTAGGACGAATCTCCGCCGTGGACCTGCTGGCTGGCGGGAACACCGAACGGAAGCGACGTCCAGCCGGTCGGGGTGGTGGTGTCTCGCTTCGATAGATATAGCTGCCCGAAGCCCGTGTAGCTCTGGGGCGAGCCCGAGGGCGTAGCCCACAGGACTTCGCTTCCGTCGGGAGACACCGATTCTTCCTGGAGGATCGGGAGGGTCTCCTGATTGCCGTCATCGGGGTTGTTGACCAACTCGATGTCCCGTGGCGCCCATACCTCATCGGCGGTGGAATAGGTGGTGAATTCGTGATCTCCGCCGGTCACGGTCCCCGCTGGATTCGTCGCCACGAGTCGGAAGTGGTAGGTCGTCGACGGTTCGAGTTCGCGAAGGTGCTCGAAGACCCCGCCCGGTCCGTACTGGCTGCCGGCGTCGCCTTCGCCTTCAACCGGAGCTCTTTCCCCGTAGGCGGTCGTCTTTCCCCATTCGAAGTAATAGGTGGCGGGCGAGTTCTCCGGATCGACCATGCCCTGGATCGTCGCTTCGGTGTCGGTGATGTGACTCGGAGCCACCACCGAGATCTTCGGTTCTTCGAAGCCGGTTTTGACTTTCGCGATCGCCGAGGTGGTCGTCCCTCCTCCGAATTCGCGACTCCCGACCAGCCTGTATTCGTAGAAGGTGTTGGGAATCAGTTCGGTTATGCCCTGGCTCGCGTCGACGGCCGTCGTCCCGTTGCCGATGTCGATTGGCGGCTGCGGGCTCGCGGTCCAGGGGATCGTTCCGGCCCGGCGATATTCGAAGTGCCAGAACGTTTTGAGCGTCGTGCCTTCCGGGTTGACGGAACCATTCAGGGTCACGCTTCTCGCCGCGATTTCCGTCGGCGGTTTGAGGGCCACCGCGGGGACGGTTTCCGGTATCCCGAGGATGATCGCCGGTCCGCCGAACGGATCGTTGGGGAAGGTCCCAACGTAGATGTGAGGGATGGACGGATCGACGGCGATCGAGCCCTGGGTCGGGTACGGCATCCCGATCCCGTGCTCGATCAGAAGCTTGCCGGAGGAGTTGAACTCGCCGACCTCGGTTTTCCCGGTGGCGTTGTTGATCATCATCACGTAGAGATGGGTTTCGCCAGGTTGTTCGGATCCTGGGGCCGGCACCATCCCGACCGGCGAGAATTCCTGGAACGCCGGAACGATGATTTCGCCGAGCGGGGTTCCTGTGTTGGAGTAGGTCTTGAATCCGGACGAGGTCTGCTGGTAGATGATTTCGTTGAAGATCGCGACCTGGTTTACGACACCCGGAGTTTCGATCGTTTCGATGTATTTGCCGTTCGGCGCGTAGATCGAGGTTTTCCCGTTGCTGGGGATGTACACATTTCCGGTATCCGGATCCACCGCAGCGATCGAATTGACGATCGCGCGTTCACCTTCGTTGGAGCCGGGCTGACAGACGTCGCCCGAAGCTTTTGTGCAGACGTCTCCCAGGGTGGTTTCGTTAACCCTGCGCCCGAAGGTCAGGATGAATTCGCCAGTTTCGGAGAATTTCGAAATCCGGTTGTTGGCGAGGGGGCCGCCGCTCTCGCTGACATACACGTCTCCGGAGGTCTGGTCGACGGAGATGCCGACGCTCGAGTACTTACCCAGCTGCCCGGCGCCGGTACCTTCCGAGCCAAAGGTGAATTTGTAGTTCCCGTTCGAATCGAAGACCAGAACGTGGCTGTCGTTCGGGTCGAGGAGGTAAAGGTCGCCCGTTTTCTTGTTTATGTCGAGCGAGTTGGCGTAATAGTATTCGCCGAGCACTCCTTCGTGACAGCATTTGCCGATGATCCCGATCGTCGAGAGCGGTTGGACCGCTGAGGCGCCGCTGACTCCCACACCCATTCCGAGCACGCTGACGACCACCGTCAGCTGGAGTGCGAGGAAGCAGCGGCGTCGGAGCCGTCCGGAGATGGGCGCACCACTGCCATCGACGTCAGAGCCATAAGCGGTCGCGAAGATTCCACGTAGCATGCGGCCGAGGGACGAATCCCCCCGCAGGCTCGATTCCGCGGACGATGCCTTCGCGTGGGGTCTCAAGTCGGTCTCTCCTTCTCCCCGTGAGCCCCGGGCGCCACCCAGGCGGCCCGGAACGGCTCCCTGCTTTCTCTTCCCTTCCCCACCCGCCTCCCCGGCGAGCGCGACCACTGTAGAGAATCCCGGCTACAAATGCAACCTGGGTAGTTTACGAAGCGAAACCTCATGGGAAAACCACCTGCAATTGGCGCAGCGCTTCTCGGACGCAGTCGTGAAACGCCGAACAGGCGGGGGACCGAAACACCGCTGTTTGCCGAACGGGACCCGGTTCATGGTCGGGCCCAGCGCGTAGACATCCATCACGGCTGTCTTCGGGGTTCACTTTTCCGAGTTCATCGAGCGTCACGAACTGCGGGGTGCCTTCTTCTTCAGCGGCGTAGACCCGTCGCCGGTCGCTCCAACGAACAATTCTCTCACCCGGCTGCCCACCGATACCGCCTCCTCGTCCCGTAGTTCCCCAAGCCACACCGGCAAACCGTGCCCGCGAATTCCGGCTGTTGCAACCCCTGCCCGCCTCCCCGGCGAGCGCGACGACACTAGACGATCAGGTCAAGAAAGGCAAGCGCTCATGCCTAGAAGAAATGACGCTTTCCCAAAGGCCCGCCGGAGCGTGCCTATCCACGCCTAAAGCTTGGAAGCGGCCGGAGGCCGCGCACGGGCGAGCACCATGGTGCTGGCGACCCGCAATCGCGCTGGCCCTCGCTGCCGGCCCGGGATCCCGGTGCCGGAGGACCAGATCGTCATCCACGGCGCCAACTCCGGCTCGACGCTCGAACTCGAGGTGAAGGGCCACGGCAAGAGGCTCATGGTTCACGGACCGCGTATCTCGGAGTCGGCTCGGACAAAGTTCATCGGCAACGGCGAGCCCGACACCTGTTACTCCGAAGGCTCGCGCCGCAACCGCTGCGTCGGCGGTTCCGGGCGCGACATCTGCACCACCGGCAACAGGAACAACGACACAGTCGCCGGGCGTCAGGGGGTGACGGTGAGGGTCGCCTTCATCCCGAGTTCTTCGTGGCCCGGAATGCTGCACCAGAGGCGGTAGGTGCCGTCCGTCAGGGTGAAGCGGCCGGTGGTTCGTTTCAGCGAGCCGACTTCAGCGAGGTGAAATTCAGGCCCCTGTCCGTCGGCGAGCTGGAGGTTGAGGTTGTGGGGGTCTTCGCCCTGGTTGTCGAGCTCGACGATCGCTTCCCCGGCGGCGAGGCTCGGCCGCGAGAGGACAAATTTGAACTCGGATGCTTTGACGCTGAGGCGGCCGATCGTCGGGACTTCTTCACTCGGCTGCTGGCCGGTCGCCGGAAGGGTCGGCGCGGCGGTGTCGAGGCCGGGGGCCGCGGCGGTGCGAACGCAGGTCCACCAGTGCCGCTTCCTCACCACCCGGCGCTTCTTGCCGTGACGCCGAACGTGCTTGACGACTCGCTTCGTGTGGCGCTTCCAGGTGCAGGTGGCGGCTGAGGTCGCGGCTCCGTCGCGGCTGGCGGCGCCGGGGACGGGGACGACGATCAGCGCCGCCAGCGCCAGCACGCCGATCGCTGCCGCTGCCCTCCTCACGCCTTCACCAGCGCCGGCCGCGCGAACCCGGAGGCGCCGGGGATGATCGGGCCCGCGTCCTGTCCGAGCCACTGCTCGAGCAGCGAGCAGTACATCGCCCTGAAGTCGCTCGTCGAGCGCAGGTTGTCCTGCGGGTCGAGGGTCGCCAGGCCGGGGAACTCGCCGACCATCTCGCCCTTCGCCTGCGAGCCGATTACGAAGGCGCACCCGGCCGCGCCGTGGTCCGTCCCCGCCGAGCCGTTCTCCTCCGGCCGGCGACCGAACTCGCTCCACATCTCGACCATGACGCGGTCGGCGAGGCCGCGCGCCTCGAGGTCGCGCTGGAAGGCGAGCAGGCCCTCGCAGGTCTCGCGCAGGTTGCGGTCGAGGTCGGCGGCCTGATCGGCGTGGGTGTCGTAGCCGCCGGGAGCGCTGATCGTCACCACCTCGAGCGGCAGGCCGAGCGCGATGTAGGCGGCGAGGCCGGCGAGCTTATGGGCGAAGTTGGTTTCCGGGTACGTCACCGGGCTGGTGAAATCGCCGACGCCGCCGAGGTCCTGGCGCAGCTTCTCGGTCTGGGTCGTCGCCCGCCGCACCTGGCCGAGCCCGGGTGAGTCGACCGGCAGCGAACCGAACTTCGCGAAGCTGCGGAACATCTCGTCGGAGACCGGTTGGCTGACCGCGGCCCAGAGGTCATAGCCGTCGACGCTGTCGATCGCCGCGACGGGCTTGTCGGCGGTCGCGATCATCGGCGAGAGGCGGCCGTCCATCGAGAGCCCCTGGAGCGGGTTGCCGTCGGTGCCGACCAGGTCGAGGTAGCGACCGAGCCAGCCGGTGCGGAACCCGATCTCGAGCTCGCCGATCTCGTAGTAGTGACGGGAGGTGAAGTGCGACTGGTCCGGGTGTTCGTAGCCGATCGCCGGAAAGGCGCTGACCTTTCCCTCGCCGTGCAGGGTCGCCAGCCCTTCCGCCGCCGGATGCCAGCGGAGCTCCGGGTCCTCGGTGAAGGCGATCCCGGCTTCCGGCGAGAGCGCCAGGTTCGGCCGCAGCTGCGAGTAGCGGGGGTCGCCGACGGGGGCGAGGACGCTGAGCGAGTCGATGCCTCCGTCGAAGAAGACGGAGACGAGGATCCTGTCGCTCTGGGCGGCCTGCGCGATCCCCTCTTCGAAGGCCGCCAGCGGGATCTTCGAGGCGCCGTAGACGGAGAGCGCGAGGCCGGCGCTCCAGGAGAGGAAGCTGCGGCGCGAGAGCCCGGTCCCGGCCGGCGCCGGCATCCCCGGCTCGATCGCCGGCAGCCCCTTCCCCGCCTCGGCGGCGGCCGATCGCAGGAGCTTCGAGCGCGTGTAGTTGTTGCAGCAGTTGTGCATCTCTCAGCCTGCGCTCATTGGAGGATCACGTCGGGGCTGATGCCGATCAGCTGCAGGAGGGCGTTCTGGCGCATCGCCCGGTAGGGGCCCTGCTGCCAGTCGGCCACCGCAAGCGCCTCGGCGCGGCGGCCGAAGTCGAGTAGCTCGGCGCGGTGTTCGGGGCGGAGGCTCGGGCCGCCCCACGAGCCCAGCGCCCTCGCCAGCGCCTCATCGGGAGTCTCGGTCTTGCTGTAGGGGGCGCCCCAGGCGTCGACCGAGATGCCGTCGAGGGCGTAGTGGACGATGTTCCACCGCGCCCGCATCCGCGACGTGTCGAGCCAGCGGGTGTCGTCCCAGCCCGACACGTTCGGCGGCCAGAACAGAAGCTGCCCCGCCTCGTCGCAGAGCCAGGTCCAGGCCTCGGTGTCGATGCCGCGGCCGAGCGAGCGCAGCATCCCGGCGAGGTGGACGACCGGAGGCTTCACCATCGGCGGCCCCTGGTAGAGGTCGGGGCTCATCAGGATTTCCTCGAGCACCGGCCGGATCTGCCAGCCGGAGCCGCGGTAGGTGTTGATCAGGCTGTCGCGCACCTGATCCGACGGCGGCTGCGGGACGAAGTAGCTCCACAGCTTCTCGACGAAGAAAGACGGGTGCAGCGGGTGCTCGACGCAGAGGCGGCAGGCATCACGCCATTCCCAGTTGCCACTGCGCCCGAAGACGGTCTTCGTCCCTTCGTCGTGGCGTTTGGGATCGAAGCGGAAGTTGTAGGCGCCGAGCTCCGCCGACCAGTCGTTCCGCCAGCCGGTCAGCGCCCGCGCCTGTTCGCGGATGTCGTTCTCGGTGTAGGCGCCGCGGTCGGCGCCGAGCGAGAACAGCTCCATCATCTCGCGGCCGTAGTTCTCGTTCGGGGCCTGCTTGCGGTTTTCGTTGCCGTTCAGCCACTGGAGCATCGCCGGGTCGACGGTGACCGCCATGAAGAGGTCGAGGAACGAGCCGAAGCAGGCGGACCGGAAGAGGTTCGACTGGTCGATCATCTGCTGCGCGGTCGAGACGCTCGCGGTCGAGGTCGCGAACCAGTCGTGGAGGACCAGCGCCATCCGCTCGACCAGCGGCTGATTGGTCCGGACCATCCGGTCGAGCCACCAGAGGTGGTCGTGACCCCAGGCGTCGGCGGGGGCGATCGGCGTGCCTTCGTCGTCGACCGGAGCCGGCCCGGTCAGCGTCGCCGCGCCGCTCGGACGGGTCAGGGACTGAACCGCGCCGACTAGGCCCAGCGAGGCGAGCTGGTCGGCCTGGCCGGGGACGGCGCCGAACCCCGCGCGGCCGAGCAGGCGCACCGCCTGGTCGCGGCCGAAGGGGCCCTGGTAGGCGCCGGGAGGGCGCGGGTCGGGATTGACAGCGGCGACGGCGACGTTGGTGATGCGCCGCGGCGGCTTCCGGCCCGGCCCGCGGTAGTGGTGCCGACGCGGTTTGTGCTTGTGGCGGACGATGTAGCTTTCGATCCGCCAGTCGCCGTCCGGGGTTTCGACCCAGCGGTAGTGCTTGTCCTTCCAGACATGGCGGCGCCGCCTGCGGTGCCGGCCCTTCTTCGGTTTATTCGCGCTCGCTGTCGACTGAGGAATGGCCATCGGACGGGACGCTCGAATACTTACCGAGTTTTCGGCATCGAGCCGAATCTCTTTAGGTTTCGGCCCGATCCTGGACGCGAGGCCGGACGGCAGCTCGTCAGTTCTGCGGTTTCTTCGCCAGGTAGGACTTGCCGGCGGTGAGCGTGACGGTTCGGTCGAGGACGAAGTCGGCGACCCTGACGACCCCTCTGCGGACCTTGAAGAAGGTCCCCTTGCACTGGTCGACGGTCAGCCAGATCGTCCCCATCACCGAGGCCGAGCCGAAGTTGCCCTTGGTGCGGAAGCGGCCGCTCCCGTTGCCCCAGAGTCTGCGGCCGGACCTCTTCGAGGCGCCGGCGGTCGAGCCATTCTCCTTCGAGCAGGAGCTGAAGTCGCCGCCGCGGAGCTGCAGCGTGACCAGCACGGCGCCCACGTTCTGCTGCACCTGGAAGCGACCTTCGTAGAAGTCCGCGGTCTGGGTCACGCCGTTGGCGTCGACCGAGGTCAGCGTCACCCGGCCGTGGATCGTGTCGATGATCGAGCCGACCGGCACCGAGGTGAGCCCACTGAGCGGGACGAACCGCTTCGAGCCGGGAACCCTGACCAGGACCCGGCCCGATTTCGGGGCGATGACGACGCTCTTGCCGTTGACCGGGGTCGGCGGTGGTGGCAGTGGCGGTGGTGGCAGCGGAGGCGGCGGAGGTGGGTTTTCCGCCTCCGGCGCCCGCGGCGCGGAGACGCAGTTCGAGAACTCGGAGGTCTGGGTCATCCCCGCTTCCGTCGCGGTCATCGTGAGGAAGTGGGCCGCCGGCAGGACCAGCCCCAGCAACGTCGCCGAGAACTCGGCCTCGCCCGTGCCGTCGGTCGTGACTTCGTCGCCGTCGCTCGCGACGAAGTCGCGGCCCTCGCCGAATCCGGACGGGTCGCAGGCTTCGTTGGAGAAGAACTCGAGTTCGTACTCGGTGTTCGGCGCCCCGTGAACCGTCCCGGTGACGGTCGTCGTCCCGTTGACGATTTCGCCCCCGCTCGTGATCTCCGCCGTCACCGTGCTGCCGAAGCTTTCGATCCCCAGTCCTTCATTGGAGTGGATCGAGTTCTCGCGGATCGTCGTGAAGTCGGCGCCGTTTCCGACCAGGACCCCCGGCCCGCGGTTGAAGGCGACGACGTTGTGCGGGAGCGCGCCGACGTCGGTGCCGCCGATCAGCACTTCCGCAGCTTCGGAGGTCACGTAGATGCCGCCGCCGAACGGCTCGACCGTTTCCGGCGGCGGGCCGTTGGGCAGCGGGCTTCCCGCAGCGTCGGTCCCGACCAGGTTCTGGTCGACCTCCGCCTCTTCGCCGGCGGCGACCACCCCCCACTCTTCGTTGCCGGAGATGAGGTTGCCGCCGACATTGCCGCAGGCGCGCCCGACCTGCACCCCTTCGGAGCCCTGGTCGACCCAGATCCCGTCGAAGTTCGGCCGCGGCTGGGTGCCGCTGAGGTCGGTGCCGAGGTAGTTGCCGCAGGCTTCGCCTGATGAGCCGGGTTCGAACCAGATTCCGAGGTCGAATTCGCCGATCGCGAGGCCGTTGATCGAGGCCGTGCCGCCGCTCCTCACCCGCATCCCCCAGGTGCCGCCCTCGAAGAAGGCTCCGCTGCCGTCCAGATAGACCACCGGCGACCCGTCCCAGCCCGGCGCCGTCGTCGCGTCGACCGTGATCGAGCCTTCGAGTTCGGGAAGCGGGAATTCGGGCGAGATCGTCCCCGCGACGCCGAAGGTGATCCGGTCGGATTCCTCGCTCGCGTCCGCTTCGACGATCGCGTCGCGCAGTGTGCAGGCCTCGGAGCAGTTGCCCGGGCCTTCGTCGGCGGCGTGTCGACTTCCAGTTCCAGCGCCGCGGCCCCGGCGGGGAAGGCGCAGGCAAAGACGACGACGAGTGCGAGGAAGCGGACGAGCTTCACAGGAATGCAGCCGGAAGCCTAGCCGGTCCTTGACGTTCGCTCTGAGCCTGCGAGATGATCGGGGACATGAGGATGCGAGCGGCGGTGCTGGAGGAGTTCGGAGAGCCGCTCGCGGTGCAGGAGGTCGAGCTGGCTGCGCCGAAGGCCGGCGAGGTCCTGGTCCGGCTCGCGGCATGCGGCGTCTGCCACACCGACCTCTACACGGCGTCGGGCGCGGACCCCTCCGGATATGCGCCGACTGTCCTCGGCCACGAGGGCGCCGGGGTCGTCGAGCAGGTCGGCGCCGATGTCTCTTCCCTCGCGGTCGGCGACCACGTCGTCACCCTCTTCTCGCCGCAGTGCCGGGAGTGCATCCACTGCGTCGACCCGCGGACGAACCTCTGCCTCGCGATCCGCGAGGAGCAGAACAAGGGCCACCTGCCGGACGGGACGACGAGGATCTCGCGCGACGACGAGGACATCCGTCATTTCATGGGCTGCTCGACGTTCGCCGAGTGCACTGTGATGCCGGAGATCGCCCTCGCGAAGGTCAACCCCGAGGCTCCGTTCGAGCACGCCTGCCTGTTCGCCTGCGGCCTCTCGACCGGACTCGGGGCGGCGATCAACACCGCCAAGGTGCAGGAGGGGAGCACCTGCGTCGTCTTCGGCGCCGGCATGGTCGGCCTCGGCGCCGTCGCCGGCTGCCGGCTGCAGGGCGCCGAGCGGATCGTCTGCGTCGACCTCTCCGAGGACCGGCTCGAGCTGGCGCGCGGCCAGGGCGCGACCGAGGCGATCGTCGGCGGCGAGGGCACCGTCGAGCGGATCCTCGAGATGACCGACGGCTTCGGGGCCGACTACACCTTCGAGGCGACCGGCAACGTCGCCGTGATGCGCCAGGCCGTCGAGGCGGCGCGGATGGCCTGGGGGCTCTGCACGGTCGCCGGCGTTGCGGGCAGGGGCGAGACACTCGACATCGTCCCCCGCTTCCTGATCACCGGCCGCCGGGTCGCCGGCTCCTCGTTCGGCGGCGTCAAGGGGCGGGACCAGGTGCCGCAGCTGATCGACCGCTACCTGGCCGGCGAGATCGACGTCGCGCCGTTCCTCTCCCACCGGATCTCGCTGGACGAGGTCAACCGCGGGTTCGAGCTGATGGAGGCCCAGGACGGGATCCGCAGCGTGATCGAGTTCAACTAGCTCGGCGGCGTCTGGAGCGGCGCCACTAGGCCATCAGGCGGGCGCCGATCCGGTCGGCGAGCGAGATCGCGCCCCGCAGCGCCGCTCCGAACACCGCCATCACCGCGATCCGCGCCGGGCCGAAGCCGCGCGCCCTCGCCAGCTCCGGTGCCAGCCCGGCGGCGACGCCTGCGAGGCCGTCAAACGGCCGGATGAAGAAGACGATTTCGCGGATCCGCCCGTCGTCGGCGAGCCGGATCAGCTGGGTCTCTTCGACATCGGCGCCGGCCAGGCGGCCGCGGTAGAAGAGAACCCGGGAGCTGTCGTCGCCGAGCTCCTCGTAGTAGTCGATGACCTCGAGCCGCTCGAGGACGATGCCGAAGATCTCGCGCAGCTGCTTCCTGCCTTCGAAGCGCAGCCGGGCGCTGACCGGCGAGCGGATGACGGCGTCGTCGGTGAAGCAAGCGAGGAGACCCTCGAGGTCGCGGCGCTCGGCGGCGGTGCGGAAGGCGCTGACATGGGTCAGTACGTCCGGCATCGACGCCGGGAGTCTATTTCGCGTCAGGGCTCCCCATCCGCGTCTAGGATCCGCGACCGTGGTCCGCGAGCTGTTCCCGCCCGAGACCGGCCTCGCCTTCGAGGCGATGCGGGCGCTGCGCACCGACCTCCCCGACGAGAACGCGTTCGTGCGCCGGGTCGATGAGGTCCAGCGGCCCGAGGGCTACCGGCTCGCGGCGGCCTTCGACGAGGGCGAGGAGCGGGCGGCTGCCGTCGCCGGCTTCCGCCTCGGGCACAACATCGCCTGGGGCCACTTCCTCTACGTCGATGACCTCTCGACGCGGCCGGAGGCACGGCGGCGGGGCCACGGGCGGGCGTTGCTCGACTGGCTTCTCGAGGAGGCGGCGAGGCAGGGCTGCGACCAGCTCCACCTCGACTCCGGCGTCGGCCTCGAGCGCGCCGATGCGCACCGGCTCTATCTCAACGCCGGGATGGTGATCTCGGCGCACCACTTCGCGCGCCTGGTCGGATGACCGGGCGCGAGTGGCTGGAGAGCGAGCGGGCCGAGGAGTGGCCTGCCCGGCGGGAGCGGCTCCCGCACGCGAGCGAGGCCGAACGGCTCCTCCTCGATCACCTCGTCCCCGAGCGGGTGAGGCGGGTGCTCGACCTCGGCACCGGCGAGGGGCATCTGCTCGACGCGATCGTCGCCGAGCGGGCCGGCGTCGAGGCGGTCGGCCTCGACCTGTCGCCGGCGATGATCGCCGCCGCGAGCCGGCGCTTCGCCGAGGACGAGGGCGTCGAGTTCCGCGAGCACGACCTGATGGAGCCGCTCCCCGATGACCTCGGCGGCTTCGACCTGGTCGTCTCCGCGCTCGCGATCCATCACCTCCCCGACCGGCGAAAGCGCTCGCTCAACCGCGAGGTCTTCGAGCTCCTCACCCCGGGCGGAGCCTTCTACAACCTCGACTGCGTCGCGTCGCCCTCGCCGGACCTCCACGAGATGAGCCAGCGGGCATTCGGCTTCGACATCCGCCAACAGGACCCGTCCGATCAGCTCGCCCCGCTCGACGACCAGATCGATTGGCTGCGGGAGGCCGGCTTCGAGTCGGTGGACTGCCACTGGAAGTGGCTCGAGCTGGCTCTCTTCGGCGGCGCCAGGACCGGGTGGTAGTTTGGCCCCATGTCTCGTCCGTCCTCGATCCTGGCATCGGGTGCGAGGAGAGCGGCCCTGCCGGTGGCGATATCGGCGCTGATGGCGATTCCACCGGCCGCACCGGCCGCTGTCGGCGGCGTCCCGGATCAGACCTTCGGGAGCGGTGGTGTGGCGAGCATCAGCGCCTCGGTCCCGGAAGCGCGCGAGTCGGGCCGGGCGATGGTGGTCGACTCGCAGGACCGCGTCCTCGTCGGCGGCGGCGTCCTCGCCAAGGAACCGACCGAACCGAACGGCGGCTGGGTCCTCGCCCGGTTTCTCAGCGACGGCAGTCCGGACCCGACCTTCGGCCAGGGCGGCGTCTCAAAAGACGCTCCCGGGCTGTTCGGCCCCGGCCTGGCCGAATTCGGGCAGGAGATCGGGGCGCTGGCGATCGAACCGGGGACCGGCAGGATCATCGCCGGCGGCATGACCGTCAACCCGGCCCACAGGTCGCTGTTCACGATCGCCCGCTACAACACCGACGGCAGGCTCGACACCAGCTTCGGCCCGGCTGACACCGGCTTCGTCACCGCCGAATTCACCTCATCCGGCGCCGACCTCGAGGACATGGCCGTCGGCCCCGACGGCTCGATCACCGCGGTCGGCCAATCCGGGCTCGACGCGGCCGTCGGCCGCTGGGACTCCGACGGGAACCCGGACCCGGCCTTCGACGGGCCCGGTGGCACCGGAAACGGGCTCTTCACCGACCACATCGCCGGCACCTTCGACGATCTCCGCGACGTCGACGTCGAACCCTCGGGGGCGGTGCGGGCGGTCGGCGTCGCCTCCAGCGCGAGCGAAGCGCTGTGGCTGGTGGTCCGCTACACGCCGACCGGCGCCCGCGATGGCGAGTTCCACGGCGACGGCGCCGTCACGATCGGCTTCGGAAACGGCGGCGACATCGGCGGAGGCCAGGTCCTGGACGGCAACACGCTGTACGTCTTCGGCAGCCTCGACACCGAACCGGGCGCGAAAACAGAACGCGACTTCGCGGTCACCGCGCTCGACGCGACGACCGGCACCCGGATCGCCGGCACCACCGCCCGACTCGACCTCCCCGGGACCCAGAACCTCTTCGCCGCAGGGCTGCAACGGGTCGGCGGGGCCGGCGACCCCGCCGCCGAGCGATTCGTGATGGTCGGCACCGGAAAGACGCCGGTGGGAGAAGGCGGGGGCGCGTTGCTGGCGGCGATGCGCCGCGTCGGCGGCAGCTCCTCGGCGCTGGAGGTCGACCCCGAATTCGGCAGCGGCGGGCTGGTCCTGCCGCCGCAGCAAGACGGAATCTGGACTGACGTCGCCACCGACAGCCGGAACCGGATCCTGGTCGGCGGCGAGCTCGGGGTGTTCGAAACCGCCGACCTCTCCGCCGCCCGATACGTCGGCCTCGCAACCCTTGGCGCCGCCGATACGACCGCGCCGGTGATCACGAACGCGCGGATCTCTCCGCGCGCCTGGGCAGTGAAGCCGCGCGGTCGCGCCGAGGCCCCGGTCGCGAGCAGGGCGAAGCGTGGAACGAGCTTCCTCTACACGCTCTCGGAGCCGGCCAGGGTGACGATCAGGATCGAACGGCAGAAGCGAAAGGGGAAGCGTGCGAAGAGGTTCGTCAGGGCCGGGGCCTTCGCCGCCGCGGCGATCGCCGGGCCGAACCGCAGGCGCTTTTCCGGCCGCATCGGGAAGAGGAGGCTGAAGCCTGGCCGCTACCGCGCGACGCTGATCGCCACCGACGCCGCCGGCAACGCCTCGCAGCCGCGGCGCCTTCGGTTCAGGATCCTGCCGGCCGCAGGCGGACGGGCAGGTCTTTGAGCTGGTTCGCGAACGGTGAGAGGACGTAGCTGGGCGTCTCGGCGATCGCGATCTCGGGGAACCTCGCCAGCGTCTCCTCGATCATGATCCGCAGCTCGAGGCGGGCGAGGGCGGTGCCGAGGCAGAAGTGGCGACCGCCGGCGCCGAACGCCTGGTGCTCGGGATTGCGCTCGACGTCGAAGCGGTCGGGATCCTCGTAGCGCGTCTCGTCCCGATTCGAGGACGGGTACCACATGACCAGCTTCTCCCCCTCCTTGATCTCCTGTCCGTGCAGCTCGGTGTCCCGGGTCGCGGTGCGGGCGAAGTGGGCGAACGCGGGAAACATCCGCAGCGCCTCCTCGACCACCGAGGGCACCAGCGAGGGGTCGGCAAGGACCTTCGCCCGCTGCTCGTCGTCTTCCATCAGCGCCCGCATCCCGCTGCAGTAGGTGGCCTTGGTGCTGTCGTTGCCGGCCGCCATCAGCAGCACGAAACCCATGACGATCTCGTGGTCCTCGAGCCGCTCACCCTCGATCTCGGCGTGGACGAGGACGCTGGTGAGATCATCGGTCGGGCTCTCGCGTCGTTCGGCGATCAGCTTGCCGCAGCGCTCGAAGACCTCCGGCACGTCACGTTCCATCACCGTCTGCACACCCTCCGGGGTCACATCGGGGTCGCCCGCCTGCAGCAGGGTGTTCATCAGCCGCGCCCAGATCTCGTCGTCCTCGGGTGGGAGGCCCATGAAGGTCCCGATCACCCGCGCGACGGTCGGCTGGGCGACGTCGTTGACGAGATCGCACTGATTGCCCCGCCCCTCGGCCCGCTCGAGGACATCGATCGCGATCGCGCGGATCGCGTCCTCGTGCTCGGCGATCCGCCTCGGCGTGAAGCCCTGCTGGAACAGTGCCTTGATCCGGTCGTGCTTGGGCGGGTCCATGCCTATGAACATGGCCTGCTGGAGCTCGAGCGGGAGGATCGAGTTCTTCAGCGCGGTGAAGCCGCCCCGTTCGGATGAGTAGGTCTGCCAGTCGCGGCTGACCTCGTGGACGTCGTCGGCCGTCGTCACCGACCAGAAGCCTTCCTCGTCCGGATACTCGGTGATCCGCGAGGTCCAGTGGACGGGGCACTCGCTGCGAAGGCGGCGGAACAGCTCGTGCGGGGGACCGTCCTCGAAGTTGTCGCGGTCGGTGACCAGCACCTCGTCGAGCGGGGTCTGGTCCTGGCCGGTGGCGCTCATGCGTTCCTCCGATCGGTGAATCCGGGCCGGTCGGGCCAGCCTACCCCTCAGAAGCCGGGCGGGTGACGGGCGACGAAGCCTTCGGGGTAGGCCAGGGCGGCGTGCCAGCGGGGGCCGGTCCCGTTTTCGTCGCCGACCGTGTCCCAGCGCAGCCCGGCGATCACCGCGTATGCGTGGCCGGCGTTGGCGTAGACGGTGATCCACTTCCCCGGACCGGGAGCGCCCCAGGACTCGAGCGCGGTCGAGGCGAGCGGTGCTTCGAGGAAGCCACCGCCGCCGAGCGCGAAGCTGACCGCCCCCGAGCAGTCATAGCCGCGCGAGTACCAGGAGGCGTGCCCGCCGCCCCATATATAGGGACGGCCGACGATCATGTTCGCGGCGCTGATCGCGGCCTTGATCCGCGCGGGGGCGCTCGGCGGGGCCAGGGCGATGCCGCTGAGGAGGACCGCCCTCCCCTCCGCTTCTTCCTGCTCGAGGCGTTCGATCACCCGCGGGGTGATCTTTTTCCGCTGCGATGGTGGCGGCGGCGTGTAGGACCCGTTCGTGCCCGCGGACGCCGGCGGCAGTGATCCCGGCGGCGGAGGTTCGCTGGGTTCCGGGATCGGTTCGGGTGCCGGTTCCCGGGCCTGCAGCTTCCTCGCCTTTGCTTCGGCCGCTTCGCGCTTCGCAGCCGCCTCCTGGGCGGCCGTCGCGACGTCGAGGTGATCGGGATGCGGCGGCTGCTCTTGGGCGATCCGGCTCCTCGGCGTGGGGTTGGCCGGCGCTTCGACGACCGCAGTCGAGCTGCCGCCGCAGCCGGCGAGCGCTAGCGCAGCGCAGATCGCCGCCGCGAGAATCCCCGCGAGCCCTGCCCGCAATGCTCCTCTTGACCTCCGACCCTGCACCTGGCCCGAAATTGTGAAGGATCGGCCGGGTGATGCCCGGTCAGCGGGCCGATCTCTCGGCGGCGCGGGCGCGCATTCGGTCGACAAGCTCAGCCGGGGCCGTTCGCGGCGAGCCGGAGTCGAACGGGGGCTGCGGGTCGTACTCGATGCTGAGCTGCACCGCCTGGGCGGCCTTCTCGCCGGCGATTCTCGCGACCAGCGTCAGCGCCATGTCGATCCCGGCCGAGACGCCCGCGGCGGTAATCAGCTTTCCCTGCTCGACGATTCGCTCCTCGACCGGCCGCGCGCCGAGCGTCTCGAGCAGGTCCATCGCGAGCCAGTGGGTCGTCGCCGGGATGCCGTCGAGGACTCCGGCCGCGGCGAGCAGCAGCGACCCGGTGCAGACCGAGGTGGTCCACTCGGAGTGCTGATGCGCGTGGCGGATCCAACCGAGCAGCCGCTCGTCGTCGAGGAGGGCACGACTGCCGAACCCACCCGGGACGCAGACGATCTCGGGCTCGGTCAGCTCCTCGACCTCGACATCGACATGGAGCGCGGCATGGCCGTTCTCGGTCCTGACCGGTCCCTGGCGCTCGCCGACGAACGTCACCTCCGCTCCCCGCACCCGCGAGAGGACCTCGAACGGCCCGATCGCGTCGAGCGCCGTGAAGCCCTCATACAGGGGGATGGCGATCCGGGTTGCGCCCTCCTCGGCCACTACGGCCGCCAGGACAGCCCGGCCAGCTCCGCGCCGCGGGCAAGCAACCGGTCCCAGTGGCCACCGAGCCAGTCGGAGAGGGCGTCGATGCGGCGCCGGAGGGGCTGCACCTTCCAGAGCAGGAACGCGACGGCTGCGCCCAAAGCGGCGCCGGCGAGGACGTCGCTCGGGAAGTGGACGCCGAGCGCGACCCGACCGACCGAGAGGACCGCCGCGGCGACGAGGGCGACCACTCCCCAGCCGCGGTGGCGGAGGAAGATCGCCGTCGCGACCGCAAACGCGCCGGTGGCGTGGTCGCTCGGAAATCCGGGGTCGGCCGCATGCGGAGCGAAGAGATGAACGCCGTGCGCGTCGACGACGAATGGCCGCGAGCGGTCGACGATCTCGGAGATCACCTTGCCGATCGCCAGGGCGGCGCCGGCGCTGATCACCGCCGCGACCGCGGCCCGGCGCCAGGCGATGTGCCTGATGCCATTCGCGAGCAGGAAGATCACCGCGAGGGTCGCGACGAAAAGCGCCTCGGAGACGTTGACGTAGAAGAGGAGCGGATCCTCGATGTCGTCGTGGTGGTAGAGGAAGTCGTTGAGGGTGTGAAGGATCGACCAATCCACGCCTAAAGGCTCTCACAGAGTGCCTACGCGACCAGGGCGGCGCCGAGAACGACGAGGGTGAACGTGAGGATCGCGATCACTCCGCGCAGCGCCGCCGCCATGATCGCACCGCGGTGAACCCTCTCCGCCGACTCCGCCGAGGCGAGGGCGCTGCGCCGCAGCCGCGTCATCGCCCGCGCCTGAGCGACGCCGGCCGCGGTCGCGACCAGCAGCGCCACGGCGACGATCGCGCTCGCGGTCAGCAGGCCGTCCCACGGGTGATCATCGAGCAGGATCGAGCCGCTGAGGAGCGCAACGACGAGGGCGGCCCCGCCGACGATCCCGTAGGCCCGACCGAGCGCCCGGAAGAAGGCGATCCGCTGCGCCCGGTCGAGGGTCGCCGAGGCGGCCCGGGCGACGACGAAGATCGCGACCAGACCGCCGATCCAGATCGCGGCCGAGACGGCGTGGACGACGACGAGCACCACCGACGCGCCGAGCGGGAGCATCGCTAGTCCCGGCGGTAGTAGGCGGCGTTGCGCTCGATGTAGTTGGCCCACTCCGAGGGCACCGAGTCCTCCGGGTAGATCGCGTCGACAGGGCACGCCTCGACGCAGGCGTCGCAGTCGATGCACTCGTCGGGATCGATGTAGAGCATCTCCTGCTGCTCGTAGTCGGCCTCGTCCGGGGTCGGGTGGATGCAGTCGACCGGGCAGACCTCGACGCACGAGTTGTCCTTGGTGCCGATGCACGGCTCGGTGATCACATACGCCATCTCACGGTCCTCCGGATCTCGAACTCTTTACACATTGGGAGTGTAGAAAATATCAAGTCAGGTTGCGGAAGGACGCTAGATGCTCGGACGGGCGTGGGCGAGGACGCGGCCCGCGAGCTGCGCCACCCGCGCCCCCAGGACCGCGTAGACGGCGAGCAGCAGCACTCGCGCCGGGCCGTGCAGGCCATCCAGCTCCGCCCCCTGGGCAAGTGCCAGCGCCACGACCGCAATCATCGCCGATGCAGCGATGATGCTGTCTAGGCGCGGCCGGGCGGCGGGCATACGTGCGGTGAAGCCACCGCGTACCCGCACCACGACCGCCAGCAGATGGAGCAGCGAGCCGAGCACGGTGAGGCCGATCCATCCGGCGACGAGAAGGGTCCCGACCACGGCTCGAGTCGAGCCGGTCAGCGCCTCGGTCGGGCCGCGATCGAGCGCCGCCGCGCCGGCGACGACCAGCGCCGCGAGCAGGAACGGCTGTGCGGCGCCGACGATGCGGGCGGCCAGCGACAGCGGTCGGGCCGCTCGGCGCAGGGAGGCGGCGACGTTGACCAGCAGGGCGAGGGCGCCGAGGCAGAGCGCGAGCCAACCTGCGTCCGCGAGCGGGTCGAGCGCCCAGGCGTAACCGGCCGCGAGCGCCGCAACGCCCCCGGTCCAGCAGCCGAAGGCGACCCCCTGCAGCCGTGGATAACGCAGCTGGGTCTGGGTCAGCGAGGGATAGAAGGTGTGCAGGGTGCCGACGATCGCGGCCCCGAACCAGCCCGCGAGGTTGAGCGCCATGTGGGCGCCGAGGAGGTTGCCGTGCCTCCACTCGACGCCGTGGGCGAGCAGGGACCCGGCGATCACGCCGAGGCCGAGGAAGAGCGTGCCGCCGCAGTACCAGGCGACGGCCCAGGGCGACCGCCGCAGCGAGCGCCTCCACATCGTTCCGACTGCGACCCCCCACAGACCGAGCGCGACCGCGAGCAGGGCGACGGCGACCCAGACGCCGGTCCCCGCCGACCGCGGGACGGCGATCGCGAGGATGACCGCTCCGAGGTTCCACGCCGCGAGCTCGGCGCGGACGAGGCGGCGCGGCGGGGGGTCGCTTGCGAGGAAGGCCCCGGCGAAGAACTGACTGGCCCCGAGGACCAGCTGGGAGACGCCGCCGACGAAGGCCAGGTGGAGGGCGAGCCATCGGCCCCAGGCCCAGGGCGCGACGGCCTGGATCAGGGCGGCGACGGCGGCGGCGAACAGGAACGCGATGGCGCAGACGAAGAACGAGCTGACGACGTCGGTCGGCCGCAGATCCCCCTCGCGGCGGGTGGTCGGGGGGCGCCGGCAGCGGCGCTCCGACTCAATCGCCACCGTCGATCGACCCGGTGACTCCGACGACGCAGCCGGCGTCCTCAGGATCGTGCGGCTCGAACCGGGTCAGCCTGGTCTCCGGCAGGAGCTGAGCGAGCACGCCCGCGGTCATCCCTTTGTGCAGGGCGCAGACGACGTCCTGGTTCTCCTTCACCGACTCCCGGTAGGGGCAGTTTTCGAGCTTGCAGACGAAGCCGTCGCCGCCACTCATTGCCACCTCGGGGCGAAACCCGAGCGAGGACATGACGTGTTTGAAGTCTCCGACGGGGTCTTTCGAGGGCGCGCTCGGCGCGAGTTCGGCACCGATCTCCCGCCCCGCCCGCTCGACCTCACGCAGCCGGCCGGGTCCGGGGGCGATGGCCCGGGCCAGCCAGCGGGAGAGATCGGCATAGGCGGTCGGGCGCTGACCGCCGGGGTCGGCTTCGGCGGCAACGGTCCAGAGGTCGCCCGGCCGTCCCCGCCGCCCCTTGCTGCGGCTGCGCTCCACCAGCCCCGCCTCGAGCATCCGCTCGAGGTGTCGCCTCACCCCGTTCGGGTGCAGCTCGAGTGCCGAGGCGAGCGCCTCGGTACTCGCCGGCGCCCTCCGGTCGACCAGCCAGGAGAAGATCCGCGCCCGCGTCCGCTGGGCGAGGACATCGTCATTGCTCGATGGTAGATCCAACCTCGCGATTTTTGCACATCGACCCTGTGAAATTTAGGCCGCGCTGCTATTTTCACAGCCTGATGTGAAAACTATCCACGGAGGGCCGGTGGCTAGCAACGCGCTCCAGCAGGACGCGGTCAGAGAGACTGATTTCGGTATCTCGGGCAACGAGCTCGCCTGGCGCTGGGTCCGGGGGGGAATGGGCGTTCTGATCGGGGCCGCCGTCGGCTTCGGCCTCGTGGTCGGCCTTCGTGCGGTCTCCGGCCTGCCGATCTGGCAGACCGAGCAGACGGGTTACCCCCACGTCGTCGTCCCCGTGGTGACGGGCGCGCTCGGCTTCCTCGTCGGCTTCGGCGCGATCACCTACTGGGTGCGGTGGGCGCTCGGGATGCCGACCGAGCCGGAGGACCACCACGACCACGGCGCGGCCACATGGCGCGACTACTTCAGCTTCAACACCGATCACAAGGTGATCGGTGTCCAGTACATCGTCACCACCTTCGTCTTCTTCTTCATCGGGGGGCTGCTGGCAATGCTGGTGCGCGCCGAGCTGGCGCAGCCGGGCACGCAGATCGTCGACGCCTCGACCTACAACAGCCTCTTCTCGGCCCATGCGGCGATCATGATCTTCCTCTTCGTGATCCCGGTCTTCGCCGGGATCGCGAACTACGTGCTGCCGCTGATGCTCGGGGCGCCGGACATGGCGTTCCCCCGCCTCAACGCGCTCAGCTTCTGGCTTCTGCCGCTGGCCGGGCTGATGTTCGTCGGCAGCTTCCTCGTGCCCGGCGGCGCCTTCGACGCCGGCTGGACCGGCTACGCCCCACTCTCGACCGGGGCGCCGCTCGGCCAGTCGTTCTTCAACATCGGCGTCCAGTTCGCGGGCTTCTCCTCGATCCTCGCCGCCCTCAACTTCCTGGTCACGATCATCACCATGCGGGCGCCGGGGATGACCTTTTGGCGGATGCCGCTGCTGGTCTGGGCCAACCTCGCCACCTCACTGCTGGTGATAGCCGCGACGCCGTTCATCGCCGGGGTCCAGTTCATGGTCCTCTTTGACCGCATCCTCCACACCAACTTCTTCCAGGCGGCGGCCGGGGGCGACGTCGTCAGCTACCAGCACATCTTCTGGTTCTACTCACACCCCGCCGTCTACATCATGATGCTGCCGGGGTTCGGGATCGTCAGTGAGGTGATCTCGACCAACGCCCGCAAACCGATCTTCGGCTACCGGCTGATGGCGCTCTCGCTGATGCTGATCATCGTCCTCAGCTACTCGGTCTGGGCCCACCACATGTTCGTCGCCGGGATGTTCAGCTGGCTGCGGGTGCCGATGATGGTCACCTCGGTGCTGATCGCGGTCCCGACCGGGATCAAGATCTTCTCCTGGCTGGGGACGCTCTTCTTCGGCAGGATCCACCTCCGCTCGACCGCGATGCTGTTCTCGCTCGGGTTCATCTGCAGCTTCATCATCGGCGGGATCAGCGGCGTGATGGTCGCGATGGTGCCGATCGACATCCACGTCACCGACACCTACTTCATCGTCGCCCACATTCACTTCGTCCTCTTCGCCGGCTCGGTCTTCACGATCTTCTCCGGCATCTATCACTGGTTCCCGAAGATCACCGGGCGGATGTACGACGAGCGGCTCGGCCGGGTGCACTTCTGGCTGACGCTCATCGGCACCTGGGGCACCTTCCTGCCGATGCACTGGATCGGGATGGACGGGATGCCGCGACGGGTGGTCGACTATGCGGCGCAGTTCGGCGACTGGAACCTGCTGATCAGCTGCTTCGGCTTCCTGCTCGGAGCCGCCCAGCTCATCTTCCTCTACAACATGGTCGTCAGCTGGCGCTACGGGCCGCGCGCCGAAGCCAATCCGTGGCGGGCGAAATCGATCGAGTGGCAGGTCTCCTCGCCGCCGCCGCGCTTCAACTTCGACCGCATCCCCCGCGTCGTCGGCGGGCCCTACGAGTACGGCGTTCCCGGCGCGGTGCACGCGCTGATGAGCGAGGACGAAGTGCGCGCCTACGGCGCCGTCGCGGCGCCCGCTGCGAAACGATCGCCCGTGGCGTAGCGCGCCGAGGCGCCGGCGGTTCGAGAAGCGGAGGGGGTGGGATTCGAACCCACGAGCCGCCTTACGACGGCCAACGGTTTTCGAGACCGCCCCGTTCAACCACTCCGGCACCCCTCCGGGACAGACGAGCGCCCGATTGTACGTAGCGCTCGACTACCCGGGGGCGATGTTCGGGTTCAGGCGGAACAGGTTGTCGGGATCGTGGCTGCGCTTCAGCTCCCTGAGCCGCTCGAACTTTCGCTCCCCATAGGCGGCCCGGATCCGATCCTCGCCCTCGTCCATGAGGAAGTTCGAATAGACGGTTCCCGAGTGGTGGGGCTCCAGCGCCGTCCAGAAGTCGCGCACCCAACGGCGCTCCTCGTCGAAGCCGGCCGGCCCGGTCGTCCTGGCCGTGATGTTGAAGGTGTGGCCTGTATCGCGTCCGTTGAAGGCGGTCTCGGACTCGCCGACCCGCGAGAGCGCCCCGCCCATCTGCCAGATCGGAAAGCTGGTCAGCGGCGAGCGAATCCGGTTCGCGTGCTCGACGGTGATGTCGATCACCTCGTCGCTCAGCTCCTCCACGTCGGAGGAGCGCATGTAGTACCAGTCGCCGGGGGGGAAGGATGGATCGAACATTTCCTGGTGCTCGAGAAACGGCTTCGGCGCGCACAGATCGAGGATCGGCGATCCGAAGGCCCGCAGCGGCGCGATCACCTCCTCGCCGGCCTCGATCGAGCCCGCCCAGCAGCAGGCGACCGCGACCACCGGCTTGCCGTGAAGCTCGGGCGGGATCGCCGGTAGCGCCGGGGCCATGCGATGGATGACGATCGTCATCAGATCGTCAGGAGCCGCCGCGATCCACTCCCGATAGAACCGCAGCAGCTCGGGCGAGTCCTCCATCGGCCAGAAGACCGGCCCGGCGAGGACCGTCGGACCGAGCGGGTTGAGCCGGAACTCGAACTCGGTGACGACGCCGAAGTTCCCGCCACCGCCGCGGATGCCCCAGAAGAGGTCCGGGTGCTCCGCCTCGCTCACCCTCACGAGGTCGCCGTCGGCGGTGACGAGAGTTGCTGAGACAAGCTGGTCGACCGTCAACCCATACTTGCGCTGAAGCCAGCCGATCCCGCCCCCGAGGGTGAGGCCGGCAAGCCCGGTGTGGGTGACGATCCCTGCCGGTACCACGAGCCCCGCCGCCTGTGTCGCTCGGTCGAGCTCCCCGAGCAGCACCCCGGCCTCGGCCCTCACTGTCCGGGACTCGGGGTCGACCGAGATTCCCTTCATCAACCCCAGGTCCGCGACGATGCCGGCGTCGCAGACCGATGCGCCGGGAAAGCTGTGGCCTCCGCCGCGGACCGCGAGCGGAAGGCCCGTACTCCTCGCGGAACGAACCACCGCAATGACGTCGCCTGCACCAGCACAGCGAGCGATCAGCGCCGGACGGCGATCGATCGATCCGTTCCAGACGGCCCGATGCCGGTCGAAATCTCGGCTCGCCGGCAGCACGAGGTCACCCTCGAACGAGGCCGCCACGTCTTCGATCGCGGATGGGTCCACGGAGTGGAAAGACTCTAGGCCTAAGGCGGGCTAGGCTGGCGGCCGGATGCGGAAAGGATGGAAGATCCTGATCGGTGTCGTTTGTCTGATCGCCGCGCTGCTGGCGATCAACACGCTGATCGTCGAGGGCGAAACGAAGCCCGCAACCGTGACCATTCCCGGCGGCCGGATCCTGCATCTGCCCGACGGCGACATGCAGGTGCTCGAACGGGGGCCGCGCGGTGCCTCGCCGATCGTGCTGATCCACTGCTACACGTGCTCGATCGCCTGGTGGCAGCGGGTGATCCCGCTGCTCGACCGCGATCACCGCGTCGTCGCGATCGACCTGCGGGGGTTTGGCGGATCCGAAAAACCGGGCTCCGGCTACTCGATCGAAGACCAGGCGAGCTTCGTGGCGGAGGGGCTGAAACGGCTCGGGGTGCGGGGCGCGACCGTCGTCGGGCAATCACTTGGAGGCACGGTCGCGACCGCGCTCGGCGAAGTCCCGGGTGGCTACGTGGAGCGGCTGGTGATCATCGACCAGGCGCCCGAAGAACGCTTCTCGAAGGGCCTCGGCTTCACCGCCAAGGTGAGCACGACGCCGGTGATCGGGCCGGCACTGTGGCGGGTGACCCCGGACTTCGCGATCAAGGAAGGGCTCGGGGTCGCGTTCGCGCCGGGATACGACGTCCCCGATGAATTCGTCGACGAATTCAGGCGGATGACCTACACCTCCTATGACTCGGACGGCGAGGAGGGCGAGTACATGGACGAGGATCCGCTCAATCGCCGGATCGCGCGGATGCGGATACCGCTGCTGGCGATCTTCGGCGCCGAGGACCAGATCTACGACGCACGGGGAGCGCTGGCCGCATACGCGAAGGTGCCGGGCGCGCGCACCGTCATGGTCGCCGGGGCCGGGCACTCGCCGAACGTCGAGCGGCCGGCCCGCACCGCCGCCCTCGTCCTCGGATTCGCGCGAGCGGCGGCCGCGGAAAGCGGAGAGGGTGGGATTCGAACCCACGAGGCGGGTTAACCCCGCCCACGCGATTTCCAGTCGCGCTCCTTAAGCCACTCGGACACCTCTCCAGGGCCACTCAAGGGTATCCGCCTCCGCCTCAGCGCCGGGACTCGAAGAACTCGCGCAACAGCGCCGCGCACTCGGCCTCGAGCATCCCGGCGCGGACCCGCGGGCGATGGTTGAGGGCCGGGTCCGCGAGCACGTCCATCACGCTCCCCGCCGCCCCCGCCTTCGGGTCGGGTGCGCCGAAGACGACCTCGGGGATCCGGGCGAGGACGATCGCCCCGGCGCACATCGCGCACGGCTCGAGCGTCACGTAAAGCGTGGTATCCGGCAGCCGCCAGCCGCCCAGCGCCTCGGCCGCGGCGCGGATCGCGAGCAGCTCGGCGTGCGCGGTCGGGTCGCGGCGCAGCTCGCGCTCGTTGCCGGCGGCCGCGAGCGGCTCGCCGGCGCGGACGACGACGGCGCCGATCGGAACGTCGCCGTGCCCCTCGGCCTCGCGGGCGCGCTCGATCGCCAGTCGCATGAACCTCTCCTCGGGCATGCCCCGGAGTATCTGCGACCGACAACTTCTTTGGCCGCGCGGTGTTTTGTGGCAAGCTCGTCAATTGCAGGGGAACCGCAACCAGAGATCGCAGCAATGAGTAGCCGCATCGTCATCCTCACAGCCCTCCTCGGCCTGCTCTGCGCCGCGTCTGCGACGCCGGCCGTCGCCGCGACAGGGCTCTCGCAGGCCCACGGCTTCGCCCCACGCCAGGTCGTCGTCAAGTTCGAGGGCGAAGCCCACGGCCGGACCGTCGCCCTTCCGCGTGGGCTCGGAGTCCGGGAGGCCGCCGGCGCCCTGCGCGACAACCCGCGGGTCGACTACGCCGAGCCGAACTACATCGCCACCGCCTCCGAGCCGCCGTTCCAGAGCATCCCCAACGACCCCGGGGTGCTCGACGCCTTCCCCAGCAGCGCCGCCGGGGGCTGGGTCAGCAAGCAGTGGAACTTCCTGCCCTGGGAGGGGCAGAGCACCCCCCAGTCCCCGACCTCGAGCGGCGGCATCGATGCGATCGACGCCTGGCGCCAACTGGCGGAAGCCGGCCGCCCCGGCGCGCAGGGGACGAAGGTGGCGGTGCTCGACACCGGGATCGCCTATCGCAACAACGGGAAGCAGTTCCTCCGCAGCCCCGACTTCGCCTCGGGCCAGTTCGTGAAGGGCTATGACTTCGTCGCCAACGACCGCCTGCCGCTGGACGAAAACGGCCACGGCACCCACGTCGCCGGGACGATCGGCGAGAAGACCAACAACGGCATCGCGCTGACCGGGCTCGCCTACCGCGCCGGGCTGATGCCGGTCAGGGTCCTCGACCGCTTCGGGAGCGGCCAGGCCGACGACATCGCCCGCGGGATCCGCTTCGCGGTCGACCACGGCGCCGACGTGATCAACATGAGCTTCAACTTCGGCTGCCGCAAGCGGGTGCCGGTGATCAACGAAGAACTGCGCCGCGCCCATCACATGGGAGTGGTGACCGTGGCCTCGATCGGCAACCTCGGCGCCGAGACCTGCGTCGCGCCACCGGCGACCGGGCCCGGCGTGATCGGCGTCGGCGGCACCACCCAGGGCGGCTGCCTCGGCGCCTACTCGCTGACCGGGAAGGGGGTCGACGTCGTCGCCCCCGGTGGCGGCACTCCGGCGGCCGGCTGCCCCTCGGTCCTGACCGGTCCGATCTACCAGGTCACGCTCAAGTCCGGCAACCCGCGGGTGTTCGCCGAGCCCGGCGACTACGTCGGCACCTCGATGGCGGCCGCCCACGTCTCCGGAGTCGCGGCGATGATCCTCGCCTCCGGCGTTCTGCCGCCAAAGCTGAAGGGGGCAAAGCTCGCCACCGCCGTCGCCGCCCGCCTCGGCGGGACCGCGCGCAGCATCGGCCTTCCCCGGGTCCAGCAGGGGGCCGGGCTGATCGACGCCGGCCGCGCCACCGAACCGGCCGGCTGACCGCGATCCGGCGCGCGCCTAGGTCGTGTGGACGATCATCACGCTGCAGGGCGCGTGATGAGAGATGTTGTTCGGGACGCTGCCGAGGATGAAGCGGCGCGCTCCCGTCATCCCCTTGTTGCCGACGATGACGAGGTCGGCGTCGACTTTTTCGGCGGTGTTGATGATCGCGTCGGAGGGATCGCCCTGAACCGGATGAATGTGGACGTCGACCCCTTCCTTGCGGGCCGGTGCCGCCGCAGCTTCGAGGGTGAGGTTGACGTCCTCGCTGGGGCTGATCTCGTACTGGACGTCGGCCGGCGCGTCGCTTCGCTCGGCCGCCAGCCGGTTCTTCGAGACGGGCTCGAAGGCGCTGACGATGTTGAGCTCGGCGCCGACGAGCTTCGCCAGTTCGGAGGCCTTCGCCACGGCCTGGGACGCGGTGTCAGATCCATCGGTCCCAACAACGATGCGTTTGAACAAGGCGGCCTCCGTCTCTGGTCGCTGGACGCGGTGATACTAACGTCCACCATGGCGGGCGGGAAGACCGTGAAATCCGTCACCGAGGATCTCGGTCGGCGTCGTCGCCAGCCGGATGATCCCAATCACCATCGAGGCGACGAGACAAACGATGAGCACCAGCAGCCCGATCTTCCACAGCGTCGGCACGACCGCAGGATAGGCTGAGGCCGTGGAGAAAGTCGCCGACGGCGTCTGGCTGCTGAAGGGCGATCAGCGCCGGCTGATGAACATCTACTTCCTCGAGGACGGGGACGGCTTCGTCCAGTACGAGGCGGGGACGAAGACGATGGCGAGGGCCGCCCGCGCCGAGGCCGAGAGGCTCGGCGGCCTGCGCCGAGTCGTGCTCTCCCATGCCCACGCCGACCACCGCGGCACCGCGCCGTCGATGGGAGTCCCGGTTCACTGTCACCCCGACGAGGTCGCCGACGCCGAAAGTGACGCGGCGATCCCCCCCTACTTCGACCTCTCGCAGCTGCCGGTGGCGCCGGTGCGCTGGATCTACCCCTTCCTGCTGCGGCGCTGGGACGGCGGCGCGGTGAGGATCGACGACACGGTCTCCGAGGGGGACGACGTCGCCGGGTTCAGAGTTGTCCACTTCCCCGGCCATGCCCCGGGGCTGATCGGGCTCTGGCGCGAGAGCGACCGCGTGGCGCTCGTCAGCGACACCGTCTACCTGGTCGACTCAACCCGGCTCAAACCGCTGCCCGAGGGGGAGGTCAGCGTCCCGCACCCCGCCTGGGCGTGGGACCACGCCAAGGCGAAGGAATCGGTCCGCAAGCTGGCGGCGCTCGAGCCGGCGGTCGTCGCCACCGGCCACGGCGACCCGCTCCGCGGCGAGAACCTGCGCGAGAAGCTCGAAGCGGCGGCCGAGAAGTTCTGAGGCCCCGCGCGAGGCGGTAGGTTCTCGCCTCCCATGCTCGCGACCTACGTCTCGGCGGCACTGATCTGCGCCGCCTCGCTCCTCGTCGGCCGCGCCCTGCTCTCGCTCGCCGGACAGCCGCGCTGGACCTGGCTCGAGCCCGCGGTCGGCTTCGCGGCGCTGGTCGCGGCCGCCGGCCTGCCGGCCCGCGGTCCCGGCCACGCCACCACCTCGGCGCTGGCGCTGGTCCTGCTGATCGCCGCCGCGGCGGTGGTTCTCGTCCTCTTCCCGGCGCGCGCCACGACGCCCGACGATGCCGACCCTGGGGAACGGCGCAGGCTGGTCGAGGGCGAGCGCGACGTCGTCCTCTGGGGGCTGCTGGTCGCGATCGCCGCCGCCGCCGTGCTCTCGATCCCGTTCGCGATCAGCGGCAGGTGGGGGCTGCTCGGGGTCGGGTTCAACAACGACCTCGGCCTCCACCTCGCCTGGGCGGAGTGGCTGCGGAGCGGGTTCGGGCCGCCGCCGGAATCCGGCTACCCGCTGGGTCCGCACGCGATCGCCGACACCGCCGCCGCGGTCCCGGGGATCGGGCTCGGGCAGGCGTTCGTCGGCGAGATCCTCGCGATCGGGATCCTGACCGCGCTGACCGCTCTGGCGGCGCTGCCGAGGCTGGGGCCGGCGCGCCGCGTGCTCGGCGCGGTCCTCGTCGCCGTCTCCTACCTCGCCGCGTCCTACTACGCCCAGGGCGCCTTCAAGGAGACCGCCGAGGCCCTCTTCGTCCTCGCGGTCGCGCTGGCGCTGCGCGACCCGGCGCCGATCCCGCGCGGTGCGGTGGCGCGGCTTGGCTACTGCCTCCCCTGGCTGGCGATCGCGGGCGGCGTCCTGTTCGCCTACAGCTTCGCCGGCCTCGCCTGGCCGATCGCCGTCGTCGCCCTCTGGAGCCTCGCGCTGCCGGCGACGCGGCGGGCGCTGGCGCCGCGATCGGTGATCCGCTTCCTGCTGCGCCCGGCGACCCTGATCGGGTTGGTCGTGCTCGCCGCCCTCGCCGTCCTCACCCTCGTCGGCCCGCTCGGCTTCGGCGCCGGCTTCAACCGGGTCGCGGGGAGCAACACCTATGGCCCGGTCTCGCCGATCGAGGCGCTGGGGGTCTGGTGGTCGCCCAACTACCGTCTCGACGCTCCCGGCGAGGCCGACCTGACCTGGCTGGCGGGGGCGATCGGCGGCGCCGCGGTCGCTGCCGGCGCGATCTGGTGGCTGCGCCGGCGCGACCTCGCGGTCCCGATCGCGTTCGCCGCCTGCGCCCTCCTCTACCTCGTCTCGCTCCCGTTCACCGGCGACTACTCACAGGCCAAGGCGCTGATGATCGCGGCGCCGCTGGCGATGCTGATCGCCGCCCGCCCGCTGCTCTCGGAGATCACCGATGCGCCCGTCGGCGCCGCCCGGATCGCCTGGACCGCGCTCGCGGTCGTCTTCATCGGCGGCGCCGCCTACTCGAGCTTCATGGTCCTCCGCGATGGCCCGGTCGGACCGCCGGGGCACGGCTCCGAGCTGCAGTCATTCCTCCCGATCCTGCACGGCAAGCCGGTCCTCTACGCCGGGCAGGACCGCTACGCGGCCTACGAGCTGCTGGGCGCCGACACCCACGTGCCGCTGGTCGAGTTCCCCGACCCGGCGATCTCGCCGAATCCGGAAAAGCCGTTCGACACCGGCGACGCCTACAGCCCGATCGACTTCGACTCGTTCACCAAGGGCACCCTCGACCGCTTTCCCTATTTGATCACCGGCCGGGCGGCCTGGAACAGCCAGGCGCCGCCGAGCTTCCGCCGGATCGCGGCGACCCGGTCCTTCATCCTCTGGGAACGGGTCGGCGACGCGCCGGCCCGGCGGCGGGTTCTGCTCGAGGGGACCAACGCCGGCTCGATCGCGGGCTGCGACGCGCCCGAGATCCGGATCCTGCTCGCCAGCCGGGGCCGGGCCGCGGTCTTCCCCGACAGCGTCTTCGGGGCCAAGACCCACTGGAGCACCGGCGACGTCCTGCGGACCGGCGAGAGCACCGCGCAGACGCTGAGTCTCGGACCCGGCCGCTGGCGGCTCTCACTCCAGTACTTCTCGCCGTTCGAGCTGACCCTGAGCGCACCCGGCTTCCGCCGGACGCTCGAGCCGGCCCTCGACGGCCAGCGGCCGAACACGATCAGCCTCGCCAACGACGGCCAGTTCTGGCCCGCCGGGGAAATCGACAGCGACGGCGGCCCGGTCCGGTTCACCGTCACCGCCGCCGAACCGAGCACTCTCCAGAAGCTCAGCGGCTACGACGGCAGCGCCCACGTCGCCAACATCGTTGCGGTCCGCGCGGGGAAGAAGCGCACGGTGCCGTTGAGCGCGGCCTGCGACCGCTGGATCGACTGGTACGAAGCTCCCGAAATCCCTTAGGGGGACCGCGTCAGGGGGGCGGCCTTGGCGGCCATCCGCTCGGGCGAGACGCGGACGACGTCCCAAACCAACCCGGCCCTCTCGAGGCCGTCGATCACGAGGGCCGAAACGTCCAGCTGCCAGCGACCGAGTCCGTGGGTGGCGGAGGTCGGGAAAGCGTGGTGGCTGTTGTGGAATGCCTCGCCGAGAGTCGGGATCGCGATCAGGGCAAGGTTGCGCGACTCGTCCGTCGTCTCGTACTCCTGCTTGCCGAAGACGTGGCAGAGCGAGTTGATGCTGTAGGTGAAGTGGTGGAGGACGAAGACCCTGACCAGTCCGCCCCAGAGCAGGCCGGTAACCGCCGCAAACAGGGTGCCGCCGATGACCCAGCCCAGCGCAAATGGGATGAAGAGACCGAGGATCGCCCAGAGCAGGAAGGTTCGGTCGACGTAATTGATCACGGGGTCCTTGAGCAGATCGGGCGCGAAACGCTCCCTGTTGCCGCGCTGGGTGTGGATGAAGAGCCAGCCCATGTGGGCGTGGAACAGGCCGCGCATCGCGCCCCTGAACCCGTGGCCGTGGTCGACGTGGGGACTGTGCGGGTCGCCCTCTTCGTCGGAGAAGGTGTGGTGCTTGCGGTGGTCGGCGACCCAGGAGATCACCGGCCCCTCGATCGCAGCGGAGCCGAGGATCGCCAGCAGGCCATGCAGCCAGGTTTTCGCCTTGAAGCTGCGATGGGTGAGGTGGCGGTGGAAGCCGACCGTTATCCCGAGACCGGTCAGCAGGTACATCCCGACGAACAGGAACACATCACTCCAGTGCAATGCCTCGCCCCAGACCTGCCACCCGGCGAGCCCGATCGCGACGAACGGGACGAGGGTGACGAGGCCGGTGATGATCCGGTCGCGGGTCTCGTTCTCTACCGGCTGTATGTCGGATGGGCGGGGGCCGTCGCCTGACATTGTGCGCGCGATCATAGGCCGCTGAGCCGTCAACAGGCAAGGGACGGATAGTCTCGGGGCAAGCGATGCCCTTTGCCGATACAGCCAGGCTGCGCCGCGAGATCGAGGCGCGGATTCCGGAGCGGCCGTTCACGGTCGAGTTCTGGGACGGCACCCGGGTCCCGGCGAGCAACGGGTCGGGGCCGACCTTCTTCGTCCGCTCCCCCCGCGCGGCAGCCCACGCGCTGATGGCGCCAGGGCAGCTCGGCCTCGGCCGCGCCTACGTCAGCGGCGAGATCGAGGTCGACGACATGGATGCCGTGATCGAGCTGCTGAACAGCTGGCAGCCGCCGCCGCTCGAGGGTGCCGACAAGCGGGCGCTGCTGCTCGGCGCCGTGCGGGCGACCGGGCTCACCCGCCCTCCGCGGCGGCCGGCGGCGGAGCTGCGCCCGAGCGGCCGCCGCCACAGCAAGGAGCGCGACGAGCGGGCGGTCCGCCACCACTACGACGTCTCGAACGAGTTCTTCTCGCTCTTCCTCGACGACTCGATGACCTACTCCTGCGCGATCTTCTCGCGCGGGGCAAAGACGCTCGAGGAGGCGCAGGAGGAGAAGCTCGAGACGGTCTGCCGCAAGCTGGCCCTGCGCGAGGGCGAGCGGGTGCTCGACGTCGGCTGTGGCTGGGGAAGCTTCCCGCTCTGGGCCGCGACCAGGCACGGCGTCAGCGTCGTCGGCATCACCCTCTCCCCGCCCCAGGCGGAGCGGGCGAGGCAGCGGGCGGAGGAGGCCGGGGTTGCCGACCGGGTCGAGATCAGGGTCATGGATTACCGCGACCTACGCGGCGAGAAATTCGACGCGATCGCCAGCATCGGGATGGTCGAGCACGTCGGCGCGGCGCAGATCGATGTCTACGCCCGCACCCTCGCGGGACTGCTCGAGCCGGGCGGGCGCCTGTTGAACCACGGGATCACCCGCCTCCGCCACACCGACTCCGAGGCCGGCGCGTTCTCCGAGCGCTACGTCTTCCCCGACGCCGCCCCCCTTCACCTATCGCGCAACCTGCTGGCGCTCGAACGGGCCGGGTTCGTCACCCACCACGTCGAGGACTTCGCCCCCGACTACGCCGAGACCCTGCGTCACTGGGCGCGCCGCCTCGACGAGAACATCGACGAGGCCGTCCGTCTCGCCGGCCCCGAACGGGTCCGGGTCTGGCGCCTCTACCTGCGGGCCGCCCGCAATGGGTTCGAGTCGGGCTTCACCTCGATCTACCAGGCCCGCTGCGAGCTGCATCGCTAATCGGGGAAACCGCTCTCCAACGTTTCGATCGCCCAGTCGGCGCCGGACTCGCGCAGCTCGTCGACCGAGTATTTGCCGGTGGCGACCCCGACGACCTTGATTTCGGCGCCGTGGCCGGCCCTGACGTCGCGCGGCGTGTCGCCGACCGAGAAGCAGCCGCCTCCGCCGAGGGTGCCGCCGGAGACCAGCTCGCCGCGGCGCAGAGCCGCCCTCGTTAGCTCGGTCCGGTCGGCGGAGTCCGACCCGTAGCCGCCGAAGCTGAAGAAGCGGTTGAGGTTGGCGCGGGCGAGCTTGATGTGGGCGGCCGCCTCGACGTTGCCGGTGACGAGCCCGAGCAGCATCCCGGCGTCGATCAGCCGGTCGAGCACCGGCTCGACCCCCGGCATCAGCCGGTAGCCGTCGGACTCGGCGATGGCGTCGGGCAGGTGGCGGAGGTAGGCACCCATCACCCTCGCGCGTTCGGCCTGGTCACCCTCGCGCCCGATCACCTCGCGGAAGATGATCGCGGCGATCTCGGGGTCGGTCATGCCGGCATCGGTGCGCTCGGCGACGTTCGCTTCGATCCCGTGCAGCTCGCTGAACGCCCGCTGCCAGGCGACCCCGCCGGCGCCGCCGGTCACCAGCAGGGTGCCGTCGATGTCGAAGAGGATGGCCCGGGCGTCACTCATCGAGCAGTTCCTTCTGGGAGAGCCAGAAGAGGAGCCCGAGCGAGGGCAGGACGACGACCACGGCGACGATGAAGACGATGATGATGGCGACGAGGGTGGGGTCCGGCGCCGCCGACTGGCTAATCTTCAGCGAGGTCGGCAGCAGGTAGGGGAACTGGGAGACGCCCCAGCCCCAGATCACGGCGACCACCGCCCCGACCGCGAGCGGCCGGATGCCGCGGCGATTGCCGGTCGCCAGCAGCACCAGCGCCGCGAGACCGCAGAGGCCGGAGACGATCACGAGCGGCAGCCCCTCCGCGGTGAGGCGTTCGTAGGCGTAGTGGGCTTCGGAATGGAGGAGGACGAGGCCGGCGGCCGCCAGCGCGCCCGACCCGAGCCCGGCGGCGAGCGCCCGCCGCGCGAAGTAGTCCTCCATCTCGGAGTCGCCGGCGCCGCGCGAGTCGGCGACGAGGAAGACGGCCGCGAGGTAGGCGCCGGTCGCGACGAAGAGCGCCCCGGTCAGGATCGGCAGCGGTTGGATCCAGCTCGAGAAGGCATCGCCGTTGCCGCCGGCCGGGACGTTGCCGGCCGCGATCGCGCCGACCACAGTGCCCATGAAGAACGGGGTCAGGACCGAGGAGATCGCGAAGGTCGCCCCCATCGCCCGGCGCAGCTCGAGCCGCCGGATCGACTTGCGGAAGGCGAAGCCGGCGCCGCGGAGGACGATCCCCAGCGCCGCCAGCGCCAGCGGCACGTAGAGGGTCGACATGATTGCCCCGAACGCCTCCGGGAACGAGGTCCAGAGGACGACGAGGATGAAGATCAGCCAGACGTGGTTCGCCTCCCAGACCGGGGTCAGCGAGCGCTGGATCCTCTCCCTCGGCCGCTCCCCCCTCTCGGCGTCGCCGGCGATCAGGTCCCAGAGGCCGCCGCCGAAGTCGGCGCCGCCGAACAGCGCGTAGAGGGTTGCGCCGATCAGGAGGATCACCGCCGCGACGTCGGCCTTGGTCATGCCTCCACTTCCTCGGTCACCGTCGGCCCGTAGGGCGTCTCGGTGTAGTCGGCGTCGCCCTCGGCCCGCCAGCGCCGCGACATCGCCCGCAGGACGAGTACGGCGCCGGTCCCGAGCCCCGCGTAGAGAAGGATGACTCCCACGAAGGCGAACCAGATCCCCTGGGCGTCGGTGACCGCTGCCGCGGTCCGCATCTCGTGCCAGACGATCCACGGCTGGCGCCCGACCTCGGTCACGATCCAGCCCGCCCAGAGTGCCGCGATCGCCGCCGCGCCGGAGACAGCGACCGCGCGCAGGAACCACGGGGTCGCCGGCATCTCGCGCCGCCGCCACCAGACGATCGCGAGCCAGACACCGAGCGCCAGCAGCGCTGATCCGATCCCGACCATCGCGTCGAAGGAGAGGTGGAGAAGCGTGTTCGCCGGCGGCCGTTCGTCTTCGGGAATGTCGTTGAGGCCGGTGACGACGGTGTCCCTGTGGAACCCGACCAGGAAGGAGTCGAGGCCGGGGATCCCGATCGCCCCCTTCACCCCGTCGTCGGTGCAGATCCCGCCGATGTACTCGGTCTGGTTCGGGCCGGTTTCCTGGATGCACTCGAAGCCGGCGAACTTCGCCGGCTGATGGTCGGCGACCGCCCGCGCCGCGGTGTCGCCGACGAAGAGCTGGATCGGGGTCGCGATCAGGGCCACGGTCAGCGGGATCAGCAGCCCGAGCCTGTGCAGCCGGTCGCGCCGGCCGCGCAGCATCCCGACCGCGTAGATCGAGGCGACCAGGAACCCGGTGACCATGTAGGCGGCGAGGATCATGTGCGGGACCTGATAGCTCCAGGCGGGGTTGAAGATGACGTTCAGAGGTTCGGCGTCGATCACCCGCCCGGCGGCGTCCTGGGTGAACCCCTGCGGCTGGTTCATCCAGGCGTTGGCGGTGACAACCGAGAAGGCGCCGCCGATGCCCGTGATGACCATCGGTATTCCGGACCAGAAGTGCGCCCAGCCGCCGAGGCGCTTCCAGCCGTAGATGTAGACCGCGATGAAGATCGCCTCGGTGAAGAAGAAGATCCCCTCGATCGCGAACGAGACCCCGAAGGCGTCCGCATAGCGCTCCATGAATCGCGGCCAGAGCAGGCCGAACTCGAAGCTCAGCACGGTGCCGGTGACCGCCCCGACGGCGAAGGTGACCGCCATCGCCTTGGTCCAGCGCCGCGCCAGCCGCATCGCGTCGGCGTCGTCGCGTTTCAGTGCGATCCAGTTGGCGATCAGGATGATCGCCGGGAATGCCACTCCGAGGCAGGCGAAGACGATGTGGAACCCGAGCGTGAACGCCATCAGCTCGCGCGCGGCTAGCAGGTCGTTCATCCGCCCCTGGCCTGCCGGTAACGGCGGATCAGCGCGTTGGTCGAGCTGTCGTGGCGGAGCTCGGGCTCGGCCTCGGCCTGGAGCTCGGGGATGATCGCCTTCGCCAGGGCCTTGCCGAGCTCGACGCCCCACTGGTCGAAGGAGTCGATCCCCCAGACCGCGCCCTGGGTGAAGACGCTGTGCTCGTAGAGGGCGACCAGCGTCCCCAGCGTGTGCGGGTCGAGCCGCTCGGCGAGGATCGCATTCGAGGGCCGGTTCCCCTCCATCACCCGGTGCGGGACGACATTCTCCGGCGTCCCCTCCTCCCGCACCTGCTCCGGCGTTTTGCCGAACGCGAGCGCCTCGCCCTGGGCGAACACGTTCGAGATCAGCAGGTCCTGGTGGTCGCCGAGCGGGTTGTTCGAATGCATGAAGCCGATGAAGTCGCAGGGGATCAGGCGCGTCCCCTGGTGGATCAGCTGGTAGAAGGAGTGCTGGCCGTTGGTTCCCGGCTCGCCCCAGAAGATCGCCCCGGTGTCGTAGTCGACGCGGGCGCCGTCGAGGGTGACGTGCTTGCCGTTCGACTCCATCGTCAGCTGCTGGAGGTAGGCCGGGAAGCGGTGCAGATACTGGTCGTAGGGGAGGACGGCGCAGGTTTCGGAGCCGAAGAAGCCCCCGTACCAGACCGAGAGCACGCCCATCAGCATCGGCAGGTTGTCGGCGAGCGGCGCCTCGCGGAAGTGCTCGTCCATCGCGTGGAAGCCGGCCAGCATCTCGGCGAAGCGGGCGGGGCCGATCGCCAGCATGGTCGAGAGGCCGATCGCCGAGTCCATCGAGTAGCGGCCGCCGACCCACTCCCAGAAGCCGAACATGTTGTCGGTGTCGATCCCGAAGGCGGCGACCTCCTCGGCATTGGTCGAGACCGCGACGAAGTGCTTCGCGACCGCGGCCTCGTCGCCGCCGAGCCCAGCCAGCGTCCACTCGCGAGCGGTGCGGGCGTTGGTCATCGTCTCCAACGTCGTGAAGGTCTTCGAGGAGACGATGAACAGCGTCTCCTCGGGGTCGAGGTCGCGGGTCGACTCGACGAAGTCGGTGCCGTCGACGTTGGAGACGAAGCGGAAGCGCATCTCGCGGCGGCTGAAGTGGCGCAGCGCCTCGTAGGCCATCACCGGGCCGAGGTCGGAGCCGCCGATCCCGATGTTGACGACGTTGCGGATCGGCCTGCCGGTGTGCCCGGTCCACTCACCGCCGCGGACCCGCTCCGAGAAGGCGGCCATCCGGTCGAGGGTCTCGTGAACCTCCCTGACCACGTCGACGCCGTCGACGATCAGCGAGCGCCCGCGAGGCATCCGCAGCGCCACATGGAGCACGGCGCGGTCCTCGGAGACGTTGATGTGCTCGCCGGCGAACATCGCTTCGCGGCGTTCGTGGACGCCGCGCTCGGCGAGGAGGTCGCCGAACAGCAGCAGCGTCTCGTCGACGATCCGGTTCTTCGAGAAGTCGAGGTGGAGCCCGGCGCCGTCGGCGACGAGCCGCTCGCCGCGCTCCGGGTCGGCGGCGAATAGGTCGCGGAGGTGGCGGTCGGCAATCTCGGCGTGATGGTGCTCGAGCGCCTGCCAGGCCCCCGTGACTTTGAGATTGCTCATGAATAAATTTCGCGCTTCACTCGCTGCGCGAAGAGACAGATCGTGACGCTTACTCGTTCCGCGCTCATTGCTGTTCCTCGATCGTGCTGAGCAGTTCGCGCCAGGACTTGTCGAAGGCGACCTTGCCCTCCTCCTGGAGGCGGGCGGCGAGCGACTCGATCTCGACCCCGGCCTCGGCGAACTGGGAAAGGACCTGCTCGGCGTCGCCGCCGTCCTCGGCCAGCGGGTCGCCGATCTCACCGTGGTCGGCGAGCGCCTTGAGGGTGTTCTCCGGCATCGTGTTGATCGTGAACGGCGCCGCCAGCGCCTCGACGTAGAGCGTGTCGGAGGCCTCGGGATCCTTGGTCCCGGTGCTGGCGAACAGCAGCCGCTGCGGCCGCGCGCCCTCGTTGGCGAGGCCCTGCCAGCGCTCGGAGTCGAGCAGTTCGCGATAGGCGCGGTAGGCGCGCTTCGCGACCGCGATTCCGAGCTGGTTGCGGAGCCCGGCCGGCGCGCTGTCCTGGACCGCGACGTCCCAGCGGCTGATGAAGATCGAGGCGACCGAGGGGACCGCCGGGTCGAGCCCCGCCTCGACCCGTCGTTCGAGGCCCCGCATGTATGCCTCGGCCGAGCCGAGATACTGCTCGCGCGAGAAGAGCAGGGTGACGTTGATCGGGACCCCGGAGAAGATCGACTCCTCGATCGCCGTCCGCCCGGCCTCCGTCCCCGGGATCTTGATGTAGAGGTTGTCGCGGCCGCCCTTCTCGTGCAGGCGGGCGGCCTGCTCGATCGTCGCCGCCGCGTCGTCGGCGAGCAGCGGCGAGACCTCGAGCGAGGCCCAGCCGTCGAGGCCGTCGGTGCGGTCGTGGATCGGGGCGAAGATATCGGTCGCGTCGCGGAGATCGGTCAGGGCGAGCTCGAAGAACAGCTCCTCCGTCGACTCCGCGTCGGGGCCGGCGGCCGCAATCTGCTCGTCGTAGGCGTCCCCGCCGGAGATCGACTTGTCGAAGATCGTCGGGTTCGAGGTCAGCCCGGTGATCGAAAGCTCGTCGACGTAGCCCTGCAGCGTCCCGTCGCCGACCATCGTCCTCGTGATGTTGTCGAGCCAGAGGCTCTGACCCATCTCGTGCAGTTCCTGTGTCGCTTTCACGCTCCGCCTCCGTCGTTGCCGTTTGCCCGTCGCAGAACCTCGCGCCCCGCCTCCGCCACCCTGTCGGGCGTGAAGCCGAACTTCGTCTGCACGTCCTTCAGCGGCGCGGAGCTGCCGAACGTGTGCATCCCGATCCGCTCGCCCTCGGGGCCGACGTACTGGTCCCACCCCATCGTCGATGCCTCCTCGACCGAGACGCGCGCGGTGACCGCCGGCGGCAGCACCTCGTCGCGGTAGGCCTCGTCCTGGCGCTCGAACAGCTCCCAGCAGGGAAGGCTGATGACACGGGAGCGGACCCCGTCGGCGCTGAGCTCCTCGTGCGCGGCGAGAGCCAGGGCGACCTCGCTGCCGGTCGCGATCAGGATCAGGTCGGGGTCGCCGCCGCCCGCGTCGGCAAGCACATAGCCACCGCGCCTCAACCCGGCGGCAGGCGCGTATTTCGAGCGGTCGATCACGGGGACGTTCTGGCGGGTGAGGACGAGGGCGACCGGCTGGTGGGTGCGATCGAGCGCCACCCGCCACGCCTCGGCGACCTCGTTCGCGTCGGCCGGCCTGATCACGTCGAGTCCGGGCACTGCGCGCAGCGAGGCCAGCTGCTCGACCGGCTGGTGGGTCGGGCCGTCCTCGCCGAGGCCGATCGAGTCATGGGTGAAGAGGTGGATCACCGGCAGCTCCATCAGCGCCGAGAGCCTGATCGCCGGCCGCGCGTAGTCGGAGAAGGTGAGGTAGGTCGACCACAGCGGACGCAGCTTCGAGAGCGAGAGGCCATTCGAGATCGCCGCCGCCTCGTGCTCGCGGATCCCGTAGTGGAGCTGGCGGCCGCGGTAGGAGCCGGGCTCGAGGTCGCCGGCGCCGTCGACGTCGAGCCGGACCGAGGTCGAGTCGGTCAGGTCGGCCGAGCCGGCCAGCAGCCAGGGGATCCGCTCGGCGACCGCATTCTCGACCTGGTTCGAGGCCTTGCGGGTCGCGATCCCCTTCTCGTCGACGTCAAAGGAGGGGATGGCAGCATCCCAACCCTCGGGCAGCTGCCGCCGCTGGACGGCGTCGATCTCCGCCGCGACCTCGTCGTCGAGCTCGCCGAGCCGCTGCTCCCAGACGGCGCGGAGCTCGGCTCCGCGGTTGCCGATCCCGGCCGCGAAGTGCTCCTTGACCCCGTCCGGGACGAGGAACTGCGCGTTCTCTGGCCAGTCGTAGGCGCGCTTGGTCTCGCGCACCTCCTCCTCGCCGAGCGGCTCGCCGTGCACGGCTGCGGTGTCGTGCTTGTGCGGCGAGCCCCAGCCGATGTGGCTGTCGACGATGATCAGCGTCGGCCGGCCCTCCTCGCCGCGGAACTCCTCGAACGCGTCGGCGATCAGGCCGGTGTCGTTGGCGTCGCCGACCCTGGTCACGTTCCAGCCGTAGCCCATGAATCGCGCGGCGACGTCGTCTTCGTAGGCCAGATCGGTCTTGCCGTCGATCGTGATGTGGTTGTTGTCGTAGATCCAGCAGAGGTTGTCGAGGGAGAGGTGGCCGGCGATCGAGCCCGCTTCGCCGGAGACCCCCTCCATCAGGCAGCCGTCGCCGGCCAGCGAGTAGACGTCGAAGTCGAAGACATCCTCGCCATAGCGCGCCGCCAGCCATTTCGAGGCAATCGCCATCCCGACCGATGTCGCGATCCCCTGGCCGAGCGGCCCGGTGGTGGACTCGACTCCGGAGGTCCAGCGGTACTCGGGATGGCCAGGCGCCCGCGAGTCGAGCTGGCGGAAGCTTTCGATGTCCTCGATCGAGACCGACGGCTTGCCGACGACCTCGTAATCGGGGTCGACCGCCTGGACCTCAGCGAGGAAGAGCAGCGAATAGAGCAGCATCGAGGCGTGGCCGGCGGAGAGCACGAAGCGGTCCCGGTTCGGCCAGACGGGGTCGGCCGGGTCGAAGCGGAGGAAGCGCTGCCAGAGCGTGTAGGCGACAGGGGCCATCGACATCGGAGTCCCCGGGTGGCCGGAGTTCGCCTTCTGGATCGCATCGATCGAAAGCGTCCGGATGGTGTTGATGCAGAGCTGGTCGATGTCACCGTCAGCCATGCGATTGCAGCCGATCCTATTGGTCAGGGCTCGATACGCGTCACCGTTCCGTCGCCGTTGTTGGCTACCCATACGGCTTCCTCGCCAATCGTGATCGCCCCCGGTTCGGGACCGACGTCGATCGGGTCACCGACGACGTCCCCGCTTTCGATGTCGATCCGGCTGACGGTGTCGTCGCCGGCGCTCGCGACCCAGACCAGGTTTGTCCCGGCGTCGATACCGCCGGGCCGGCCGCCGACCGGAATCGGGTCTCCGAGGACTCCCTGGATCGACGGATCGACCCTGGTCACCGTGTCCGAGCGGCTGTCGGCGACCCAGACGAGGCCGCCGCCGACCGTGATCCCGGCCGGGCCGCGGCCGGCCCGGATCGGAGCTCCGGCCGCCCTCGCGGTGCTCTGGTCTATCCGCCGGACCGAGCCGGTCGAGGCGCTGCTGACCCAGACCCCTCCGGCTCCGGCGGCGAGCCGTAGCGGCGCCGCGTGAGGAAGGATCGCCCGTCGATACACCCGTTCGCCCTGGGGATTGATCGCGGTGACGCCGGCGCCACCCTGGTCGGCGACCCACACGCGTCCCCCGGCGACGATCAACGCCCCCGGCCGGCCGCCGACCCTGATCCTGCCGGTCACGAGGTTGGTCGTCGGGTCGATCCGGAGGACGCTCCGGGTCCGCGGGCTCGAGACCCAGACCGATTTGCGGCCGACGGCGACCGCGGAGATGCCCCGGCCGAGCTCGAGCGGGCGGCCGTCGATCTTCCGGGTTCGCGGGTCGATCCTGGTCAGGGTGCCGTCGGCGGAGCTGGTCACCCAGACCGCCCCCTCACCGGCGGCCACCCGGAGCGGCGGCGTTCCCACCGCAACCGGCGAGGAGACCGAGACGTCGCTGCCGCCGAGCAGCAGGAAGAGGGCGGCGATCAGCGCTGCCAATACCGCGGGCGTCACCAGCCATCCCCACGAGAGCGAGCGGATCCGCCGCCGCAGGCCCCTGGGCTCCGCCGGCGCCAGGGCGCGGGTCGGAGCCTCCGGGCCGTCGCTGAGGACGCGGGTCGCGGTGGGGGTCGCCCCCTGGCGCTCGCGCGCCGCCTCGATCAGCGCCCCGGCGCTGGGGTAGCGCTCGCTCGGGTCCCTGGCGACCGAGCGCTCGATCACGGCGTCGAGGCCCGCCGGCATCTCGGGTTCGACGTCGCCGGCGCGGCGGCCGAAGGGGACGATCCCGGTCAGCGACTCGTAGAGGACGCAGCCGAGCGAGTAGACGTCGGCGGCCGGCCCGACGTCCTGCCCGCGCCACTGCTCCGGTGACATGTACTCGACCGTGCCGACGATCGAGGCACCGCTGATGACACCGCTGTCGCCGAGCGCCTTGGCGAGGCCGAAGTCGGTGAGGTAGGCGTGGTCGCCTTCGAGCAGGATGTTGTGCGGCTTGACGTCGCGGTGGACGATTCCGGCCGCATGGGCCGAGTCGAGGGCCTCGGCGACCTGGGCCAGGAGGTCGATCGCCTCCTCCGGCTCGAGGGTGCCGGCGGCGATCCGCCGCTTCAGGTCGCCGCCGCCGACCAGCCGCATCGCGACGATCAGCTCGCCGTCCTCCTCGCGGGCGTCGTAGATGGGGACGACGTTCGGGTGCTCGAGGCGGGCCGCGAGCCGCGACTCGCGCAGGAAGCGGTCGCGGAAGCTCTCGTCGCTGCCGAGGTGGCGTGCGATCACCTTCAGCGCCACTGGGCGGTCGAGGGCGAGATGGGTGGCGCGATAGACGACCCCCATCCCGCCGCGCGCGATCAGCGCGTCGAGCCGGTAGCCCGCAAGCGTCGAGCCGATCGCGGGCTCGCCTGTGCCTCCCTGTCCAGCCACCCGGCGGTTATACCCGCCGGGTGGCTGTCGGGCACGCCTACCGGACTGGCTGCCAGGCGATCACCGGGCCGATGGTCGCCGCGGTCGAGCCGCTTTCGAGTCCGAAGCCGGCTGCGAGCTGGCTGCTGCGGCCGTCCTTGACCCGGATCGCCGAGAGGCTCTCCGCTTCCTTGGTGGCGACGAAGGCGGCGACCCGGAGGCCGTCGGAGGAGAAGACCGCGTTCGTCGTGGAATTGTCGGCGACCTCGGTCAGCTTCCGCGCCCGGCCCCCGCCGAGCCGCTTCACCCAGAGGCCCTGGTCGCGGCGGAACAGGAGCGTGTGGCCGTTGGGCGAGACGTCCTCGATCGCGGCCGATCCGACGCCGCGGATCGCGGGCCTGACCCGGGAGCCGTTGCGCCGCATCGTGTAGACGTCGGCGTAGGCGCCCGGTCCGGTTCCGCTCTGGCCGCGGCTGTACGCGATCCCGCCGGCGAAGTAGCGCGGCGAGAACTCGTCGACCCGGCCGGTGTGGGTTAGCCGAGCGAAGCCTGCGCCGGAGGGCCGGACCGAGTAGATGTCGTCGGCGACCCCGCCGCCGCTGAGCGCGACGCCGGAGACGAACGCGATCACGCGGCCGTCGGGCGAGAACGTGGCTTCGTGCTCGTCCGCCAGGGACGAGGTGAGGGCGTGGAGGCCCTCGCCGGCGATGTCGACCGTGTAGAGGTCGCGCGGAGCGCCCGCTTCGGACCGGCGCTCGAAGACCACGTAGTGGCCGTTCGGCGCGAACTGAGGCCTGGCGTCAACCTCGGGACCGCTCGTCAGCGGGTGCTGGCCGCTGCCGTCGGCGCGCATCGCGTAGACGTCGCCGTCGCGGACGAACGCGATCAGCCGCCCGTCGGACGAGAAGTCCGGCTGGCTGTCACCGGCGTTTTCGGTCAGCTGGTTGAGGCGACCGTGGCGAGCCGCGAACAGGCCGCCTTCGACCGTCGGCGTCGCTTTCGCTTCGGCCGCGGATTCGCCGCCTTCGGCCGCGGATTCGCCGGCTTCGGCCGCGGGGGTGGTGACGACCCGCGAGAAGACGACGGCGCCGCCGGAGCCGGCCGCCGCCTCGGCGGCGGCCGGCAGAGCCAGGGCGGAGATCGCGGCAAGGATGAGAAGTGCTGTGCGCTTGAGCATCGGTGTCCCTTTCGAAGTGATTTGCATCTGCCCGCCGATGGTCGGCCGCGCGAGCGTGCGCGCCAACGACAGCGGCGCCACCAACCGGGCCGCGTTTGACCCGGTCCGGGCCATGAGTGCCGGCGAGCCCGATCGAGGCCGAGCTCTACCGAGCGCGATCGAGCCCGAGCTCGATGACGCGGGCGGCGATTTGGCGCGGCCGGTCGCGGCCGGCCTCGCCCGAGACGTCGAGCTTCGCCGCGAGCGCGTCGAGCCGCCGCTGTGCGGTCCGCTCGCTGACGTGGAGCGCCTCCGCGATCTCCGCCCTGGTCGCCGGGCGCCCGGCAAACGCCCCCTCGCTCCGGTACGGAGCGACGAGCGCAGCGGCAGTCGCGCGCTCCTCCTCGCTCAGGGCCACCGCCGGAGCCGCCGCGGCCACCGTCTGCCCGGCCCGCCCCGGCACTGGGTCGGAGACTTCGAGGCGCCGGTTGCCGATCATCAGCGCGTCGCCGTCCCGCAGCCGGCGCGGGCGGTCGAGCGGCTCACCGTTGAGCGCGGTCCCGTTGCGGCTGTCGAGGTCGGTCGCCATCAGGACCCCGCCGCGATTCTCGATCTCGAGGTGGTTCCAGGAGACCGCCTCGTCCTCGATCGAGAGGTCGGCATCGGGGTCGCGGCCGATCACGGTCCGGCCCTCGGGCAGCGGAATCGAGCGCGGCTCCCCGCCCTCCCCGATGAGCCAGATCCGTGCCTCCATCGAAAAACGAGAATAGAGTCCGGGGCGGTGTCAGCCGACGACGAGAAGCGACTCGCCGCCGAGGCCGCCGCCGAGCTGGTCGAGGACGGGATGGCCGTCGGACTCGGCACCGGCTCGACCGTCGCCCACCTGTTGCCGGCGCTGGCCCGCCGGCAGCTCACTCGGATCCGCTGCGTGGCCACCTCGGTCGCGACCGAGGAGCAGGCGCGCGGCCTCGGGATCCCGGTCGAGGAGTTCGGCTCGCTCGAGAGCCTCGACATCGGGATCGATGGGACCGACCAGGTCACTCCCGACGGGTGGCTGATCAAGGGCGGCGGCGGCGCCCACCTGCGCGAGAAGATCGTCGCCGCGGCGGCGCGCCGCTTCGTCGTCATCGCCGACTCGAGCAAGCCGGTCGACTCGTTGAGCGCGCCGGTCCCGCTCGAGCTGTTCGCGTTCGGCCTGCCCTCGACTCTCGCCCGGCTCGGGCCCGAGGTCGAGCTCCGCGACGCCCCGCGCAGCCCGGACGACGGTGTCATCGCCGACTACCGAGGCGCCAATCTGGGGGATCCGGCGGCCCTCGCCGCCCGCCTCGAGGCCGATCCCGGGGTCGCTGCCCACGGCCTCTTCCCGGCGGATATGGTCACCGACCTAGTGATCGGCAGGGGAGGCTCGGTGGATCACTCGAAACTCAGGGAAAGGAGCTGAATTGACTGACTTCGATGCGCTCGCGATCGACGGCAGGATCGCCACGCCCGGCGACGCCGACTGGGACGAGGCGCGCGCGGCCTGGAATCTCGACGCCGACCAGCGCCCGGCCGCCGTCGCGATCGTCGAGAGCGCCGGCGACGTCGCCACGGTCGCGCGCTTCGCGGCCGAGAACGGCCTCAACATCGCCGGACAGGGAACCGGGCACGGCGCCGGCCCGCTGGCCGACGCGCTCGACGGCGCGATCCTGGTCAAGACCCAGAAGCTCCGCGGGATCGAGATCGAGCCCGAGACCGAGACGGCGCGGGTGGAGGCCGGCGTCCTCTCGGCCGAGCTCGGCAAAGCAGCCAACGAGCACGGGCTCGTCTACATGCCGGGCTCGTCGCCCGACGTCGGGGTGACCGGGTTCACGCTCGGCGGCGGGCTGAGCTGGTTCGGGCGCCGGCACGGGTTCGCCTGCAACCGGGTCATCGCGATCGAGCTGGTCACCGCCGAGGGCGAGGCCCGCACGGTCGACGCCGAGAACGACCCGGACCTGTTCTGGGCGCTGCGCGGAGGCGGCGGCAGCTACGCCCTCGTCACCGCCCTGCACGTCAGGCTCCTGCCGCTGGCCGAGGCCTACGGCGGGATCCTGATCTTCCCCGCCGAGGTCGGCGCCGACGCGGTCCGCGCCTACCGCGACTGGGCGGCCGAGGCGCCGGAGGAGTTCACGTCCGTCGTCCGCTTCGTCACCCCGCCGCCGATTCCGGATGTGCCGGAGCCGCTGCGCGGGAAGCCGCTGCTGACGATCGACGGCGCCTTCATCGGGTCGAAGGAGGATGGCGACGCCCTGCTGGCGCCGCTGCGCGCGATCGGCGAGCCGATCATGGACAGCTTCGACTTGATGCCGACCGCGGGCCTCAGCTTCATCCACATGGACCCCGAGAACCCGGTTCCCGGAATCGGCGACGGGATGACGCTGCGCGGGCTCCCGGACGAGGCGATCGACGCCTGGGTCGGAGTCGCCGGGATCGACTCCGGCTCGCCGCTGCTGCTGAGCGAGCTGCGCCACGTCGGCGGCGCGCTCGGCCGCGAGGACGAGAACGGCGGCGCGCTCTCGAAGCTCGACGCCCAGTTCGTGTTGTACAGCGTCGGGATGCCGATGACGCCCGAGCTCGGCGAGGCGATCCCCGCCCACATCAACCGGATCGAGGAGACGATGGCACCCTGGGGCGCCGACGGCGCCTACTTCAACTTCAGTGACCGGCCGAAGCACGTCGACAACATCCTCCCGGCCGATGTCTGCGAGCGTCTGCGCGAGGTCAAGGAGAGGTGGGACCCGAACCGCCGCGTGATCGCCAACCACGCGCTGGAGCTGACCGGCTGACGTTAGGCCGCGCGCCCGGCGGCGGCCTCGTCGGCGACGACGACCATGTCGTCGTTGGCGACACGGCCGGCGGGGATCGCGTCGTCGCCGGCGAGGAGCTTGGCCAGCGGCTCGCGCTTCTCCTCGCCGGTGACGAGCCAGAGAACGCGGCGGGCGGCGGCGATCGCCGGGTACGTGATCGTCATCCTGCGGTGTCCCTGGTAATCGCCGTCGGTGACCGCGACGCGGCGGCCGCTGACGTCGAGGACGGCGTCGCCGGGGACGAGCGAGGCGGTGTGGCCGTCGGGCCCGAGGCCGAGGTGGACGAGGTCGAGCGGATCCGGCAGCGAGGATTCGTACTCGTGCGCGGCGGCGTCGAGGTCGCGCTGGGTGACCGGCATCGGCCGCAGCGCCGACTGGTGATCGAGCGAGAGCCCGAGGACGAGGTGGGTCAGGTTGCGGTCCTCGCTGCCCGGCGCCGCGACCCGCTCGTCGACCTGGAACAGCTCGGTCTCCGCCCAGGGCATCTCATCGAGGTCGCCGAGGATCGCGAGCATCGCCCAAGGCGTCCGGCCGCCGCTCACCGCCAGCTCGAAGATCCCCCGCTCTGCGACCGCCGAGCTGCCGGCGGCGGCGATCAGCTCGGCGCCGCGCCGCGCGGCCGCCCGATCATCGGCGACGACCTCGAGCTCCAAGCCCACCGGCTTCAGTCCTTCTTCTCTACGTGCCCGCCGAACTGCTTGCGCATCGCCGACAGCACCCGGTCGCCGAAATCGCCGAGGCCGCGCGAGTAGAAGCGCTCGAAGAGCGCCGCGGTCAGGACCGGGGACGGGACGCCCTCGTCGATCGCGGCGATCGAGGTCCAGCGCCCCTCGCCGGAATCGGAGACGCGGCCGGCGAAGTCGGAGAGGTCGGGCGATTCCTGCAATGACGCCGCGGTCAGGTCGAGCAGCCAGGACCCGACGACGCTGCCCCGCCGCCAGACCTCGGCCACCTCGGGGATGTCGATGTCGTACTGGTAGTACTCGGGCTGCTCGAGCGGCGCGGTCTCGGCGTCGGCCTCGCGCTCGACCTTGCCGGCGTTGGCGTTCTTGAGGATGTTGAGGCCCTCGGCGTAGGCGGCCATCATCCCGTACTCGATCCCGTTGTGGACCATCTTCACGAAGTGCCCGGCCCCGTTCGGGCCGCAGTGCAGATAGCCGTTCTCCGACGGCGAGGGGTCGCCGTCGCGGCCCGCTGTGCGCTCCGCCGCCTCGACCCCTGGGGCGAGGCTGGCGAAGATCGGGTCGAGGCGCTGCACCGCCCCGTCAGGGCCGCCGATCATCAGGCAGTAGCCGCGCTCGAGGCCGAAGACGCCGCCGCTAGTGCCGCAATCGACGAAGTCGATCCCCTTTTCGCTCAGCATCTCGGCTCGGCGGATGTCGTCGCGGTAGTAGGAGTTGCCGCCGTCGATGATCGCGTCGCCCGGCTCGAGGACTGCGGCGACGTCGCCGACCGTCTTCTCGGTGATCTCACCGGACGGGACCATCACCCAGACAGCCCGCGGAGCGGAGAGCATCGAGGCCAGCTTCTGGAGCGAGCCGGCTCCGTCGGCGCCGTCGCCGGCGAGGGTCGAGACAGCGTCGGCGTTGACGTCGTAGACGACGCAGCGGTGGTCGTCTCCCATCAGCCGCCGCGCCATGTTCGCGCCCATCCGACCGAGTCCGACGATCCCGATCTCCATGTTCTGAACCCTATGTCACTGGGGTAGCCTGCGAGCCGATGGCGAGCCAGGCCGCGAAGAGCCGGAAGGACGGGGGCGCCGACGTGCTGGCGATCTTCGGGATCACCGGCGACCTGGCGCGGAAAATGACCTTCCGCGCCCTCTACCACCTCGAGGCCCGCGAAAAGCTCGCCTGCCGGATCGTCGGCGTCGCAATCGACGACTGGAGCGTCGAGCAGCTGCGCGAGCATGCCCGCGAGTCGATTGCCGAGACCGTCAAGGACCCGGACGAGGACGTCTTCAAGCGTTTCGCCGAGCGGATCTCCTACGTCCAGGGCGACTACGCCGACGCCGACACCTTCAAGCGCGTCGCGAAGGAGCTCGGGAAGCCGAAGCGGCCGGTGTTCTACCTCGAGGTGCCGCCGTCGCTGTTCGCGACCGTGGTCGAGGGCCTCGGCAGCGCCGATCTCGTCGTCGACGACGCGAGGGTCGTGATCGAGAAGCCGTTCGGTCACGACCTCGACTCGGCGAGGGAGCTCAACGCCGAGCTGCAGCAGGTGCTGAGCGAGGACCAGATCCTGCGGATCGACCACTACCTCGGCAAGGAGCCGGTGATGGACATCACCTACCTCCGGTTCGCCAACGCGATCCTCGAGCCGGTCTGGAAACGCCAGTACGTCTCGCACGTGCAGATGACGATCGCCGAGGACTTCGGCGTCGATGACCGCGGCCGCTTCTACGACTCGGTCGGGGCGCTGCGGGACGTGGTCCAGAACCACGCGCTCCAGGTCCTCTCGCTGATCGCGATGGAGCCGCCCTCGGGAAACCAGCCCGACTCGGTGCGCGACAAGAAGCTCGAGCTGTTCAAGGCGGTCCGGGCCGCCGACCCGAAGCAGTACGTCCGCGGCCAGTACGTCGGCTACCACGACGTCAAGGACGTCGCGCCTGACTCGACCACCGAGACCTTCGCGGCGGTCGAGCTCGAGATCGACAACTGGCGCTGGAGCGGCGTCCCGTTCTTCATCCGGGCCGGCAAGTGCATGCCGACCAAGGCGAGCGAGGTGAACGTCGTCTTCGACCGGCCGCCACGGCTGGGCGTCGGCGGCGGCAAGCTGCCCGAACCGAACCAGCTGACGGTCCGGATCGAGCCGGACCCGGGCTCACGGATCCGGCTCTTCGCCAAGGAAGCCGGCGAGGAGGCGTTCGAGCCGGCCGACCTCGAGGTCCTGTTCGAAAAGGAACCCGGCGGCGACCCCGAGCCCTACGAGCGGCTGCTCGGCGACGCCCTCGCCGGGCGGACCGAACTGTTCACCCGCGAGGACGCTGTCGAGGAGACCTGGCGGATCGTCGAGCCGCTGCTCGAGAAACCCGGTCGGGCCTACCAGTACGAGCCCGGCACCTGGGGCCCGAAACAGGCCGACAAGCTCACCCGCGGGATCTGCCAGTGGCGAGGTCCCTGGCTGCCCTAGCGTTCGCTGCCCAGCTCCTGCTCGCGCCGGCTCGCCCGCTCCTCGTCGAGGTCCGCTTCGACCTTGGCGCGCTCGGCCCGCTCCTCGGCGATCGCGGCCTCGGTGCGGCTCTCCTGGGCCCGCTCACGGTGGTGTCGCGCGTCGTCGTGCTGCGCCCGCTCCTGCTCGTGCCCGAGCTGGCGTCGCTTACCGGTTTTGCGCGCCGTCGAGATCAGGATCGCGAGGACGATGATCGCGCCGACGATGATGGCGATGATCGCAATCGTGGACATCTCTGCTCCTTCGGTTGCTGAGGTCTCCCTGTCCCCGAATTCGAGCAGCTCCAAACTGCCGGTCTAGCGGCTGCGACGGAGCGCGATCCCGGTCAGGATCTCGCGCACGATCCGATCCCCGGCCAGGGCCGTGACGTCGGCCGAGCCGACCGCGGTGGGGATCACCTCGACGAGCTCGGCCCCGACGAGGTCGAGTCGGGCGGCGAGCTCGCGGCACGCCCGCATCAGCTCGGCGGTCGTCATCCCGCCCGGCTCGGGGGTGCCGGTGCCGGGGGCGAAGGCCGGGTCGAGGACGTCGATGTCGACCGAGAGGAACACCGGCCCGTCGCCAACCGCCTCGGCCGCCCGCTCGACCGCCGCCTCGATGCCGGCATCGCGAAGCTCGTGCATGAAGATGCTCTCGATCCCCTGGTCGCGCTGCCAGGAGAACTCCTCCTCGCCCGGCCAGTAGCCGCGAAGGCCGATCTGGACGTAGCGCGCGGGATCGACCTGGCCGGCTTCGACCAGCCTCCGCATCGGAGTGCCGTGGGAGACCTTGACCCCGAAGACGATCGAGCCGGTGTCGGTGTGGGTGTCGAAGTGGACGAGGCCGACCGGGGCGCCGATATGGGCGGCGCAGGCGCGGATGTCGGGCTCGGCGATGCTGTGATCGCCGCCGAGGACGACCGGGATCGCACCGGCGTCGACGACCTCGCCGACCGTCCGCTCGATTGCCTCGTGGCTCGCGACCGGGTCGGCGGGTAGAACCGGCGCGTCACCGTAGTCGATGATCCGCAGCGCCTGGACGGCGTCGACCCCGGCCTCGAGGTGGGGCCCCGGAGGGCAGCCGGCGGCGCGGATCGCGCGCGGGCCGAACCGCGCGCCGGGCCGATCGGAGACGAGGTCGTCGGTGGGCGCGCCGACGATCGCGACATCGACGCCCTCGAGCTCCGCCGGGTCCTCGGTGTAGGGGAGCCCGGCGAAGGTGAGCAGGCCGGCGAAGTCCGGCTTCTCCCCGTGCTCGCGCCAGCGGTCGAGTGGATCGATCAAGTAAACAAATCCTCGCGCTTTGCTCGCGGCGCGGAGAAACAGAGATGGACGCTTACTCGCTCCGCGCTCACCCCTGCAACTCTACGCCCGCGGCAGAGACGATCGGTTCCGTAGCGTGTTGTCCTTCGGAGTGCCCCCCTCGAGGTCCAAAGCGACAGTCGCGGCACTTGCCGCTGCCCTTGCCGTGGCGCTGCTCTGCGCTGCCCTGCCCGCCGCGGCCGGCGCCGGAAACCTCGCCCCGCGGGGCAAGAAGCTCTTCTTCGGGATCTCCGACACCGGCGATCCGGCCGACTTCGGCGCCTTCAGCAAGCTGACCAACAAGCATCCGGCGCTGATCGAGACCTTCCGCACCTGGGGGACCGACTTCCCGGACTCGATCGAACGCTGGCAGGACGCGCGGGCGCGGCCGGTGATGCACATCTCGACCGCCGACAAGCGCGACGGCCACGAGCTGATCTCGCCGCGCGCGATCGCCCGTGGCGAAGGCGACGAGTACCTGATCCGGCTCAACAGGCTGTTCTGGGCGAAGCACATGCGCTCCTATATCCGCCCGCTCGGCGAGCCCAATCGCTGCCTCAACGTCTGGGCCGCCTACGACTGCGCCGGACACAGGCGCGACGCCGCCCACAGCCCGCGCCAGTACATCCGCGCCTTCCGCCGCATCTACGTGATCGTCCACGGCGGCGGCAAGCGGAGCGTCATCAACCGGCGCCTCCACGAGGCCGGCCTGCCGCGGCTGCGAAGCAGCGTCGGCGGACTACCGCGGGCGCCGGTCGCGATCATCTGGAGCACGCTGCCGGCGGGCTCGCCCACCGTGCCCCAGAACCGCCCGCGCTTCTTCTACCCCGGCGACGCGTACGTCGACTGGGTCGGGACCGACATGTACTCGGACAACCCCGACTGGAAGGGCCTCTCCGGCCTCTACCGCCGCTACGACAGGAAGCCGTTCGCGCTGCCCGAGTTCGGCGTCGTCGGCAGCGACGACCCGACCTTCATCGGCCGCCTCCTGACCTGGGTCGACCGCCACCGCCGCTGCAAGATGGCGATCTACTACCAGGACTTCGGCTCGTCCAGCGCCTACCGAATCCAGAACTACCCCGCCAGCCTCGCCGTCCTCGACAACTGGCTCCACCACCCGCGCATCCCCCACTTCGTCGCCGGCCACCCGACCCCGCCGCCACCGCCGCCCGGCGGCCTGCCGACGACGCCCAAGAAGCGCTAACCGTTCTTGCGGTGGTGGTGCTGCTGCTTGTGCGCCTTCTTCTTGTGATGGTGGTGCTGCTTGGGCTTCGGCGCCTTCTTTTTCTTTTTCGGCGGCTGTTTCTTCGGTTTCGGGGCGACGACCCGCGAGGCGACGGCGGCCCTGTACCTGTACGGAACGAGGGCGGTGATGCTCGAGTAGCCGGTCAGGTAGAGGCGGTGGCCGTCGGAAATGATCGGCGTGTAGGTCCCACGTGGGTAGCTGAAGACCCGGCGGCCGCTGTGCATCATGTAGCCGGTGGTCGTCTCGCCGCTGAACTCGGCCGCGTAGACGATTTCGCCGACAGCCGAGAGCGAGCCGACGATCTGGCCGCCGGCCGATTGGCTCCAGCGCACCGACCCGTCCTTTGCGTCGAGCGCGTAGACGTTGCCGTCGAAGGAGCCGATGTAGACGGTCGGCGGGCTGTGCTTCGTGGTCGCGACGGCGGGGCCCGAGTAGGCGTAGCCGCCGGTCGAGTAGCTCCAGGCGACGGTGCCGTCATGGCGGTCGAAGCTGTAGACGCGGTCGTCGTTGTTGCCGGCGTAGACGCGGCCGAAGGCGACGGCGGGGGTCGAGTAGAAGGCGCCGGAGGCCCCGAACCCCGGCCCGAGCGAGCCGCTCTGCCACTCCAGTTCGCCGGTCTTGGCATCGACCGCGTTCATGTAGCCGCCGTAGTCGCCTACGTAGAGCGTCCCGTGGTTGTAGGCCGGCGCCGACTTGATCGCGCCGCCGAGCGGCGTCGACCAGCGCACGTTCCCGTTCCCGGTCGCGAGCGCGAATAGTTCGCCGTTTTCGCAGCCGAAGTAGACGGTGCGGCCGACGACGACGGGTGAGGACTCCGCCCGTCCCGGCAGCGGCCGTTTCCAGAGGATCTTCCCGTTGCCGGCGTTGAGCTTGACGATGTGGCCCGGGACCAGGTTGACGATGTAGAGCCGGTGCCGGGCGTAGGCCGGCGAGGAGGCGTTGAGACGGCCGATCCGGCGTTTCCAGATCAGCTTGCCGGTATCAGAGTCGAGAGCGCGGGCCCAGCCGCTGTTGTCGACGAAATAGAGGCGGCCGTGGACGTAGATCGGCGGGAACTCGAGCAGCGGCCTCCCGGTGTAGCGCCAGAGTTTGCGGAAGGGCGGCTTCACCCGCTTCGCCGGCAGGTACCGGGTCCGGGCCCGGTTCAGCCCGAAGAACGGCCAGTTGACCGTTTTCGCCTCCGGCTTCGGCGGCTTCTGCGCATGGAAGGGAACGCTCGTGTTGTGGATGTCGGCCGGGCGCTTGAGCAGCTCGTAGGCGAGCAGGATTCCGCCGGCGAACACCAGGACCACGGCGACGATCGCGGCGATCGAGGCCCGGCGGTGCTCCTTCCAGGTCTTCGCGACCCGGCTCCAAAGGCGTTTGACCGCCTTTTTCACCGCCGCAGCTCCCACATCTCGATGAAGCCGTGGTCGGCGAAGCCCATCCGCTCATACAGCGGAGCGCCCGCCTTCGTCGCCTGAAGCGAGCCGCTGCTCAGACCCGCCGCCCGGGCATCGTCGAGGACCTTCCAGACCAGCCATCCGGCGATCCCCCGTCGCCGGTGCTCGGGCGGCGTCGCGACGCCGGTGACCAGGCAGTCGTCGCCGACCCGGATCTCGCCGACGCAGGAGACCTGCTCCTCTCCCTCGAACGCCGCGTGCCAGCGGATCGAGGTATCGGCGGCACCCAGACCTGCGCGGAAGCCATCGGGGCCGTAGCCGTAGGCGAGATCGTTGAGCAGCGCCGCGGTGGCCGCGTCGCCCGGGCGCTGCTCGATCCCCTCAGGCCGGGGCGGCTCCGGGCCGAGGTCGACGAGCTCCAGCGCCATCGCCCGCGGCGCAGCGTCGAGGACGTGGTCGCGCGACTCGAGCAACGCCGCCGTCTCGCGGTCGAAGTCCGGAACCCAGACCGTCCAGGCCCGCACCCCCGCCGATTCGTAGGCCTCGGCGAGGGCGTCGAGCTCGGCGGCCAGCACCGCGGGGTCGGTGTAGTGGACGGAGTTGAAGAGCGAGCGCTGCGGCGTCGCCGGCGTCACCGCGGCGAGCAGGCCGTCACGGCGGATCAGTCGCGAGCCCTCACCGCCGCTCCCGAATGCCACGACCTCCTCGCGGACACCCGCGATCGCCCGCCGACGCAGCTCTCCCTGATCGAGGCGCGTGCCCATCCCGAGCGCTCAGGACGCGGCGGCGGCGCGCCGCTCGGCCTCGCTGGCGACCCCCTTCAGGAGCTGCTTGACCCCCTGGCGGACGCCGGCGACCACGGCCCCGCCGACGACCGGGATGGTCGGCTCCATCCGGACCGCGTAGACGACCTGGGTGCCCTCCCCCTGCTCCGTCAGCTCGATCGTCCCGACGTGGCCGCGCACGGGCAGCCCGGACAGGACCTTGTAGGAGAAGCGGCTCGGAGGCCGGTAGGCGATGACTTCCTCGCGCAGCGGCGGGCCGACCGCGTGGAGAACCCGGATCGCGCCGAGGCCGTTCGGCGCCGGATCTCCCTCGCGCTCGAGGTCGACCCGCCGCAGCAGCGTCAGGTCGGCGTAGCCGCAGTGGTCGGTGAGGAGGTCGAAGACGACCTCGCGCGGAGCCCGGATCTCGCGGACGAATGTGAAGCTCGCCATCGGCGCAGGCTACCGAGCCGAGATGAGCTTCCAGCGCTGGGGGTCGGTCCCCTCGACCGGCTCGGCCTCGTCGCCGATCCGCATGTGGTCGAGGCAGGAGAGGACGATCTGGAGAGCCCAGGCGCTGGCCGGCGAGTTGACGTTGTCGGGGCCGACGAGCTCGGCGACGACCTCGAACGGCTGCCGCTCGCCCTCGCCGAGCGCAGAGCGCACCTTCCCGAGCAGCTGCTCGACCTGGGCGCGCGCCTCGGCGATCTTCGTCTCCGGCTGGCGGAACGGCCGGCCGTGCCCGGGCAGGCAGAGGTCGACCGGGAGCGGCTCGATCTCGTCGAGGCTGGCGAGGAATTCGCCCACCGGGTCGGGGCTGTGGCCGTGGTCGAAGAAGAGGACGGTCCGCCCCAGCAGGTGGTCGCCGCTGATCATCAGCCTCCGCTCGGGCTGGTGGAGGACGACGTGCGAGGGCGCGTGGCCGGGCGTCTCGTGCACCTGCCAGGTGCCGAGGTCGGTCTCGACCTCGACTCCCGGCACCAGCTCGCGGTCGGGCTCGGCGATCGCCTCGACCCCGGTCTCCTGGTCGCCTTCGCGCGACTCGCGGTAGCGCTCAAGCGCCGCCGGCGGGACGCCGCTCTGGCGCGCGACCTCGATCCGCTGCTCGAGCGCGGCGGCGGGGTCGTCGGCGAGCAGCCGGATGTGGCCCCAGCGCGGATGCATCCAGAGCTCGCAGCCCGCCTCCTCGACGATCGGCGCCGCCAGCCCGTAGTGGTCGGTGTGGGAGTGGGTGCAGACGAGCAGCTTCACGTCCTCGAGCCCGAAGCCGGCCTGGGCCAGCGCGAGGTCGAACTGGCGCAGCCTCCCCCTGCCGCCGATCCCGGTGTCGAAGAGGACGACGCCGCCGTCGGCGGCGACGGCCCAGACGTTGCCGTGCGGGACACCGGGCCAGGGAAGCGGCAGGCGCAGGCGCCAGACCCCGGGCAGCATCCTCTCCGTTCGCGGCGCCTCCGGCCGCCTCCCGCTCAAAACATCCTTTCGCGCTTCGCTCCCTCGCGAAGAAGCAGATATGGACGCTCGGCCGCCTCCGCGCTCATCGATCCAATCCTCTCAGGCTCGGATAGGTTAGGCCGCCATGAGCGCGACGCCGGACATGGCTGCCGAAAGCCCGAGACGAGCCCCGGTGGTGCTGGCGGCGCTGATCCTCGTCGCCGCCGTCGCCAACCTCAACCTCGCCGTCGCCAACGTCGCCCTGCCCGACATCGGCGAAGCGTTCAGCGCCGGCCAGACCCAGCTCAACCTGATCGCCGTCGGCTACTCGCTCGGCCTCGCCGGCTCGGTGCTCTACCTCGGCGCTCTCGGCGACCGGTACGGCCGCAAGACCATGGTCCTGCTCGGGATGGGGCTCTCGGTCCCGATCTCCCTGCTCGCCGGGCTGGCGCCATCGGCCAACTTCCTCTTTCTCGCCCGTGTCGCAGGCGGGATCGCCGCGGGTATGGCTTTTCCGACGACGCTGGCGCTGATCACCGCGCTCTGGTCGGGCCCCGCGAGAACCAGGGCGATCGCGCTCTGGTCGGCGATCGGGGGCGCAATCGCCGCCCTCGGCCCGCTCGCCTCGGGCGCGATCCTCGAAGGATTCGAGTGGGGATGGGTCTTCTACGTAACGATCCCGCTCGCGGCTCTCGCGTTCCTCCTCGCCTGGCGCTACGTCCCGGCCCACGTCAACGAGACGACCGACCCGGTCGACAACCTCGGCGGCCTGCTCTCGATCGTCTTCGTCGGCTCACTGGTGATGGCGGTCAACTTCGCCCCGGTCGAAGGCGACCACAGCCTCGTGATCTGGTTCGGCCTCGCCGCAGTCCTCGCCGCCGCGGCATTCGTCTTCAGCCAGCGGCGCGCGGCCAACCCGCTCTACGACCTCGACGTCGCCGGGCGGCGCACGTTCTGGGTCGCGGCGGTGGCCGGCATGGTCGTGTTCGGCACGCTGATGGGGGCGATGTTCATCGGCCAGCAGTTCCTCCAGAACGTGCTCGGCTACTCGACGCTGGAGGCGGGGACCGCGATCATCCCGGCGGCGGTGTGCATGGTCATCGTCGCCCCGCGCTCGGCGAAGCTCGTCGAGGCGAAGGGCGCGCGCCTCACGCTGCT
>DATAOP010000056.1:0-15573 GCA_036265675.1 Solirubrobacterales bacterium | reverse complement strand
TTCGCGTTCCTGCTCGGCGCCTGCCAGCTGGTCTTCCTCTACAACATGATCGTCAGCTGGCGCTACGGGCCGCGCGCCGAGTCCAACCCGTGGCGGGCGAAGACGATCGAGTGGCAGGTCTCCTCGCCGCCGCCGATCTTCAACTTCGATGAGATCCCGCGGGTCGTCGGCGGGCCCTACGAGTACGGCGTGCCCGGCGCCCGCCACGCGATCATGGGCGGCGAGGGCGCCGAGGTGGCGCAGCCGGAGCCCGCGAAAGCGGGGGCGACATGACGGACATGACCGAGGCGAGCGAGGCTCGCCCGCTGCTGATCTTCCTCAACGAGGTCGCCGGCGGCCGCAAGCTGATCAAGACCGTCGAGGAGCGCGCCAAGCAGGCCTCCTCGGTCGTCGTCGCGGCGCCCCAGAACCATCCTGCCGCGGGCCAGATCATCGACACGGCCCACCTCCGCGACGCTGCCCGCGCGCGGGTCGAGGTGACGATGTCGGTCCTGTCGGAGTACGGGATCGACTCGGTCGGCGAGGTGATGGACCCCGACCCGTCGCTGGCCCTCGACGATGCCGTCCGTGCCCACGACCCGGGCGAGCTGCTGCTCTCCTGCCTCGAGGAGACCCGGTTCGGGTTCACCCGCAAGGACCTGGTCGAGTGGGCGCGCAATCGGTTCGAGCCTGAGGTCACCGTGACCCACATCCCGGTCCGGATCCAGGACGACTCGATCCGCTGGGACGTCAGCCACACGCTCGTCGTCGCGACCCAGACCGTTGCCGCGCCCGACCTCGTCGCGAGGTTGAAGGAGCGCGCCGCGGCCCGGCCGCACCGCTACACGATCATCTGCCCGCGGGCCGAGGGCGTCCCCTACGCGACCGTTGCCCGCGACCTCGCCTCGACACTGGCCGAGCTCTACCGCGCCGACATCGACGCGACCGGCCAGCCGATGAGCCCCGACCCCTTCCTCGCGGTCGAGAACGGGATCAAGCACTACCGCGTCGACGAGGTCCTGATCTCGACCTTCAGCGGCGAGCAGTCGCGCTGGCTCGAGGAGGACCTGATCGGCCGCGTTCGGGAAGTCACCGACAAGCCGGTCGAGCACCTCGAGGTCGGCCGCGCAGGCGGGGCCGTCGTCGCCGCCGTCGCCGAGGGGGAGGAGTCCTGATGGAGAGCGCATCGGTAGCGCTCGGGCACGCCGAGGAGCATCATGGGCCGCCGGAGGCCAATCAGAGCTCGCGGATCGACCGCCAGACGCTCGGGATCCTGCTCTTCATCGTCTCCGAGATCATGCTGTTCGGGGCGTTCTTCGCCTCCTACTTCTTCCTCCGGGTCGTGGTCAATCCGTCGACATGGCCGCCGGAACCGTTCGAACTCCCGGTCGCTGTCGCCGGCGTCAACACCGCGATCCTGATCTCCTCGAGCTTCACGATCCACTACGCGCTGGAGTCGATTCGCCGCGGAAACCGCACCGGCCTCAAACTCGGCCTCCTCCTGACCTGGCTGCTCGGCGCGACCTTCCTCTTCATCCAGATCAACGAGTACGCGCACATCGGGTTCAGCGCCCGCGACCTCGCCTTCGGGTCGATCTTCTACGGCCTGACCGGGCTGCACGGCGCCCACGTCTTCGTCGGCCTGTGCCTGCTCAGCTTCGCGACGATCCGCGCCTTCCGCGGCCACTTCGGGCCCGAGGAGAAGGATCACCTCGGCGTCGAGGTGCCTGGCATCTACTGGCACTTCGTCGACGTCATGTGGATCATCGTCTACACGACGGTCTACATCCTCTAGTTCGGCCGGGAGAGCCCCCCTGACTGAGAGAACGGTGCGCGTCTTGTTCGTTGTCGGCGCCCTGTTCATCGTTCTCGGGATCGTCAGGGTGACCATCCTTGGCGGCATCTTCCTCGGAGCGGTCGGGATCGCTCTCGGAGTGGCGATGATCGCCCGAGGCCTTCAGGCCCGGAGGACCGCCATCTAGGCGGCCCGACACCACTGACCAGATCCCTCCGAGCAGCGGTTTTCGCACGGATCGCGGATTGAACCCGCCGGCCGCGGGGGTAGTACAACTTGCGTATGCACAATCCCCTCAGATCCGAGGCTGACGCCTTTCGTTGGGTCGTCGTGATCGGAGTGGGGGCGGTGGCCGTGATCGCCCTGACGTTGCTGACCCGCCCGGTCTTCGGCGTCGTCCTCGGCGCGGCGCTGATCGGGTTCGGCTGCGGGGTGGCCTGGCGCAACTCGCGCGGCTCGATGCGAAACGGCGTCGAGGTGACCAGGGGCCGGGACGGCCGGCACCGGATCCTCGTCGTCGCCAACGAGACCGTCGGCGGCGAGGCATTGCTGCAGGAGATGCAGAACCGGGCCCGCGGCCACAACAGCGAGATCCTCGTCGTCACCCCGGCACTGCCGGGCTCACGCGCCCAGCACTGGGCCTCGGACACCGACGGCGCGACCGAACACGCGAGGCAGCGGATGGAGCTCTCGGTGATGGAGATCGAGCGGCTGGGGCTGAGGGCCCGGGGTCAGATCGGCGACTCCGATCCCAACACGGCGATCGAGGACGCGCTGCGCGTGTTCCAGGCCGACGAGATAGTGATCTCGACCCACCCGCCGGAGCGCTCACACTGGCTCGAGCGCGGCGTTGTCGAGCGGGCGCGGGACGAAATCGATCTCCCGGTCACCCACGTCGTCGTCGACCTCGCGGCCGAACCCAGCGTCCGCTAGCCCGCTCAGCTGCCGGTGAGGGCGGGGGTCTGCGCTCCCTCGCGCGCCTGGCTCTCCGCCTCCGGCGAGAGACGCGGCTCGAGGCGACCCGCGGTGGCGACCGTCCAGAGCATCGCCAGCCAGGTGATCGTCGCGACCGCGACGTGGAGCCAGACCAGCTCCGCAGGCAGTTCCAGAGCCCACTGGATGCCGCCGATGACTCCCTGGAGGGCGAGGAGGCCGATGACCACCAGCAGCGGCCGTGCGGCCCTGTCGTCGCCTCCTCGGCGACGCAGGAGGAGCCAGACCGCGATCGTCGCCAGCCCGAACACGGCGGCGATCGCCGAGTGGCGCTGAACCATCCATTCCAGGGTTCCCGACCCCTCGAAGTCGAAGCGGTGGACGAGCTGTCCTTCGTGGGCGCCGGCGTGTGGGCCGGACCCGGTCGCGATCGTCCCGGCGAGGATCGTCAGCTGCCCGAACGGGATCAGCGCCCGAACCGCCCAGACGCCGAGCCGGTCTCTCGATGCCCGCCGCTCGCCGGGCTCGTAGCGTGAGCACCAGGCCAGCGCAAAGGAGGCGTCGAGCAGCAGCATCGAGAGGATGAAATGGCTCATCACGAGCCCCGGCGCCAGGTCATACCGGACGACCAGGCCGCCGAGGATCGCCTGCCCGATCACGCCGACCGGCAGCATCGCCCCGAACAGGGCGAGGTGGGAGCGGAACGGACGGCGGAACCAGGCGAGGACGCTGGCGGCGATCACCGCCAGGCCGACGAATGCGGTCAGGATCCGGTTGCCGTACTCGATCACCGCGTGGGTGTTGAGCGGCGGGACGGTGCCGCCGTAGCATCGCGGCCAATCGGGGCAGCCGAGGCCGGAGCCGGTAAGCCGCACCGCCGCCCCGGTCAGGACGATCAGCGCCAGGGCCACCAGCGCCACGACCGTCACCCTGGCGTAGAGCTGCGGCGAGATGTTCAGACGCTCACGCATCGACTCCAGATCATGCCCAACCGCCGCCACCGGCTGAGTTTGCCGCGACGGCTACTTCCCGCCGCCACCTTTTTCCGAGGTCGACGTGACCAGGTATTCGACCAGCTGTTCCATTTCCTGCGAGCTGATCGACGTTTTGAAGGTCGTCGGCATGATGCCCGGTTTGTAGCCCTTCTCGATTTTCGCATCCGGATCGACGATCGATTTTTCGATCTCGGCGGCGGTCTGGCCGGGAAGCACTTCGTCGAGATTGGGCCCGACGGTGCCGCCCGCTTCCGCGGCGGCGAGGGTGTGGCAGCCGGCGCAGCCGTTGGCAGCGAAGACCTGCGCGCCCGGGCCGCCCGGGACTTCCGGCGGCGCCGCGCCGGGGACCCCGGCCCACTCGCCGACGTAGGCCGCAACGTCGTCGAGATCCTGGCCGGTGACGATCTTGGGCGGCATCGAGATCGCGGGGTTGTCGTTGACCGGGCGCGGGTACAGGACCTGGCCCTTGACGATGCCCTCGATCGTCGAGCCGGGCTCGCCGGCTGCGCGGGCTGCGGCGAATGCGTCGTCGAGGTTGGGACCCTGCGTGCCCGAGGTGCCGGCCTGGGCCAGCGTGTGGCAGGTCCCGCATTTCTGGACGAAGAGGGCGCGGCCTCTCTCCGTATCGCCGCTCGAGGTCCCGCAGCCGGATGCGGCGATCAGCAGTGCCCCCAGGGTGAGCAGGGCGGCGGCGCGGATTGGATTACGTGATCGAGGCATTTCTTACGGCGCGAGGCGCGCCGGAGTCTATATGTCGGCCCGCCGAGAAAGTGGTTCGAGCGGCCGCGTTCTGAGGTACGCTTGAGCCGATCAACACGATCTCTCGGACCCGAGTGATGGAGGCCTGATGCAGGTACGGGATGGGATGTCCGAGGTTGTTCTGACTGTGGGCCCGACCCACTCTCTGCGCGAGGCCGCGGGGATGATGGTCGAGAAGGGGACCGGCGCCGCGCTCGTCCTCGACGAGGAGATCCCGGGCTCGAGCATCATCACCGAGCGCGACATCCTCAACTCGATCGGGCGCGGCGAGGACCCCGACTCCGAGCTGGTCTCGGCGCACATGGCCGACGCGGTCTGCACCGCCTCGCCGGATTGGAGCCTCGAGCACGCGGCCGCTGAGATGTCGCGGCGGGGGATCCGCCACCTCGTCGTCGTCGATGACGGCAATCTCGTCGGGATGCTCTCGATGCGGGACATAGTGCGGGTCTGGACCTCGGACGGCGCGACCTCGGAGATGCCGGCGAGCTAGCCGGTGGTCGTTCAGCCCTTGGGCGGGCTGATCGTCTCGACCGGGAGGACGGCGCCGCGGACGCGCTGCCTGCGCGGCAGCCGGTAGAAGTCTCCGCGGGCGCCGGAGATCATGCTGCGGAGGGCGGCGAGGATGATGATCCCGCCGATGATCGAGAAGACCCAGGGCGGGACCATGAAGCCGCCGGCGAAGATGCCGCAGACAGCGAGCGCGGCGCCGAGCGCGAAGAACGCCGGCGCCCAGGACGGCCGCGTCGCGTAGACGAGCTCACCCGGCTCGGGTATCTGGCGCTCAGGGCTCATGAGGCGATGTAGAGGACCGCGACGACGAAGCTGAGGGCGAAGATCGCGGCGGCGATGCCGCCCGCGACGAGCCCCGCGGCCATGTTGCCTTTCGCTGTCCGGCGGTCCACGAGCTGAATTTTTACTAGAGAGCGCGGTCGATCGGCATCGAGACGAACAGCAATGCCAGGTAGGCGAGGGAGTAGAGGTAGGTGCGGAGCGCCCAGCGCCGGTCGGCGCTGCGCAGGAGCCGGACCGCGCAATAGATGAAGGCGCCGCCGAGCGCCATCGAGACGACCAGGTACTCGACGTCGAAGGCGCCGGCGCAGAACGGGAGCTGGGTCACGGCGTAGAGGAGGATCGTGTAGAGGAGGATCTGGCGCCTGGTCTCGTCCTCGCCGCGGACCACGGGCATCATCGGGACGCCGGCCTTCGCATAGTCGTTCTTCATCAGAAGCGAGAGTGCCCAGAAGTGCGGCGGCGTCCAGAAGAAGACGATCGCGAAGAGGTAGAAGGCGGTGCCGCTGAGGTCGCCGGTGACGGCGGCCCAGGCGACGAGCGGCGGCACGGCTCCGGCGGCGCCGCCGATGACGATGTTCTGCGGAGTCGCCCGCTTCAGCCAGAGCGTGTAGACGAAGACGTAGCCGAACAGGCCGGAGATCGAGAGCGCCGCGGCAAGCGGGTTGACGGTCAGCGCCAGCAGGGTGAAGGAGGCGAGGCCGAGCGAGGCTCCGAAGGCGATCGCCGCGGTGGCGGAGATGCGGCCGCTTGCGACCGGGCGGCTCGCGGTGCGCGCCATCTTGCGGTCGATGTCGCGGTCGATCGCGTGGTTGATCGCGCCGGCGCCGCCGGCCGAGAGGGCGCCGCCGAGGCAGGTGAGGAGGACGAGGCCGATCGAGGGGTCGCCGGCGACGTACATCGTCGTCACCGTCGTCAGCAGCAGCAACGACTGGACCTTCGGCTTGGTGAGCGTCAGGTAGTCGCGAAGGAGCGCGGTCGCCGCTGCCGGGCGCCGCGAGACCGCAGCTGCGCTCGCGTCGTAGCTCACCCGGTCAGGCTACCGGCTGCGCCTCTCGAGCGGGCTCCTCGGGGCGCCCTGTGCGGTGCGAGATCGCCTCGCGGATGTCGCGCATCGGCTGCGCGCTCCGCACGTCGGGTAGGACGTCGAAGTTGTGCGGGTCCGGCGGCGAGAGCGCGAACCACTCGAGCGAATCGGCACCCCAGGGATCGTGACCGGCCTCGACTCCGGCGGAGCGGCTGAGGATCGCGTTGATCAGGGTCAGGAGGATCCCGAACGCGAGCACGAAGGCGCCGATCGTCGCGACAATGTTGTAGCCGTTGACGCCGGTGTTGTCGAAGAACTTGTAGGCGTCGGCGACCTGGCCCTCGGTCGAGCCGGCGAGGAACATCGGGATGAAGGTGACCAGGGTGCCGACCGCAATCGTCCAGAACGAGATCCGCGCCATGTTCTCGCCCAGCGTCCGCCCGGTCAGCTTCGGGAACCACCAGTGAAGGGCCGCGAAGCCGCCGAAGACAGCGCCGCCGATCAGCGCGAAGTGGGTTGCCGCGGTGCTGTCGGTCGTGTGCTGGATGCGCCAGGCGGAGGCGATCAGCGAGTGGCAGATCTCGGCGCTGAGCCCGATTGAGATCGACGACAGCGCTCCGGCCGCGAACAGCAGCGGCGCCCGCATCCGAGCGGCGCCGCCGGCCAGGGTCGCGATCAGGTTGAGGAAGACCAGCCCGAAGGGCACGATCAGTGCCAGCGACAAAACCATCGAGTAGTACATCCAGCCGACCCCGATCGGCGCGGTGAGCATGTTCTGGAGCCAGTCGAGGGTCCCGATCACCGCGATCGCCGCCAGCGACGCGATCGTCGCCGGCCGGTTGAAGAGCGGCTTGCCGGCGAATGCGGGGACGATTTCGGCGATCGCGGCCAGCGCCATGATCAGGATCAGCATGTAGGAGCCGGTGTAGAAGATCCAGCTCAGGTGCTGCCAGAGAAGCGGCGCTCCACCGGCGTCGCCGGCGAAGAAGACCCCGCCGAAGTTGCGATCGATCAGCAGCATCGTCACCGCCGCCAGGAACACGGCGCCGATCACCAGCATCAGCCAGGAGCCGATCGCCGCCGCCCAGGCGAAGATCGGCAGTCGCCGCCACGCCATCCCCGGTGCCCGGCAGCGGCGCAGGGTCGCGATCAGGTCGACCGAGATCAGGACGAAGCCGAGGGTCACAAGGCCGGTCGCCGCGGCCCAGGCGTCGATCCCGTTGTTTTCGAGGAAGGCGAGTTCGCTCAGCGGGGCGAGCGGGTTGACGCCGCCCTCGGACGGGGTGAAGAGGAGACCGGAGTACAGGACCGCGGCGCCGGCGAGGTAGAGCCAGGCCCCCAGCTGGCCGATGCGTGGCAGCGCGGTGCCACGGGCGCCGATCTGAAGCGGCGTCAGGTAGTAGAAGAAGCCGATCGTGAGCGGCAGCGCGAACAGGAACAGCGCGGTGGCGCCGTAGAGGGAGAGCATCCGGTTGAAGGTGACGGGGGTGAGGAACGTGTTCTCGGGAATCGCCAGCTGCAGCCGCATCAGCAGGAACTCGAGCACCGCGAGCGAGAGGAATCCGAGCGCGGCGACGATCATCATCCGGCCGACGTCCTTGTGGTCGGCGCTGGTAGCAATCTCGACCCAGCGCGCGCGGCGCCTCGGGAATCCGTCGACGACCAGCTCGGGCGGCTTTCGCGAGGCGCTCATGATCCCTTCTTCAGCTCGGCGACGACTCTGTCCTGGGCCGACTGGATGTCGGATTTGGTCTGCTTGATGAAGGCTTCGTATTCCTCCGGCGAGACCACTTCGACTTCGGTTCGCATCGGGGCGTAGGCCTGGCCGGAGAGGGTCGCCGACTGGCCGCGGAAGGTCCCTTCTTCGTCGGCGATGAAGGTGACGTGGTGGTGCTTGCCGGGGACCGCGTCGGCCTTGCCGGCAAGCGCAGGCACGTCCCAGGTGTGGATCACGTCGGTCGAGACAAGGTCGAGGTCGACCGCGGTGTCGACCGGAACGACCAGCTTGTAGTAGCTGAATGCTTCGTTCGGGTAGTCGTAGCGCCACAGCCACTGCTGCCCGGTCGCCAGGACTTCCAGCGTTTCGCCGCCGCCTTCCTTCGACTGCAGCCCTTCCGGGCCGGTGGCCGGCGCCTCGCGCGCCTTCGTCGTGAAGATCGCGCCGAGGACGAAGAGGATCACCGCGAACGCGGCGAGGGCTCCGCCCACCCGCAGCTGAATCCTGCGCGCCCCGGTCGTCTGGCGCGGCTCGGTTCTGCGCCCGGCGCGGTAGCGGCCGAGGGCGTAGATCAGGGCGACGTTGATCGCGACCACGAGGATGATCGCGGCGACGAAGCCGATCCAAAGCAGCGTGTCAATCTGGTCGGTGCCAGGAGAATTGGGCGACAAGGCGCGGCCATTCTAATCACGCGGGCGACGTCTCTCGGTGGCTCCTATACTCGCGCAGTTCAATGAGCGCGGAGCGAGCCAGCGTCCAACTCTGTCTTCTCGCGCCGCGAGCGAAGCGCGAGACCTGGTGAGGGCGAGGCGATCCCGTCGATCTCCGGCGCTGCGCGTGGCGGTTCGGGCCGGAGCGGCCGGGGCGATTGCGGCCGCCGTCACCGTTCCCCTGCTGCGCCGCCGGCTCCGGATCCCGGCGCCGGTGACGATCGCCGCCTGCGCTTCGGGCCCGCTGGCCCTGGCGGTGCTCTACCCGCGCTCGCACAAGCGCGACGTCGCTCTCTACGCCCTGCAGATGTGGGCATTCACGATGGTCCACGAGCTTCCATATGACGACCCGGCCCGGCTCCGGCGCCGGCTCAGGAGCCGCTACCCGATCGCCACAGACCGCGTGATCGGGCTCGGCCGGCTGCCGAACGCCCGCCTTCAGCGCGGCCTTGCCCGGATGCCCGGGATCCGCGTGCTCAACGTCGTCCTGACCTGGATCCACTGGCTCTGGTTCATCGAGCCCTACGCCGCTCTGGTCTACATCCTCGTTCGCCATCCGCTGCGCTTCCCCCGGGCCGCCCGCCAGCTCGCCGCCGTCTTCGATCTCGGTTGCGTCGGCTATTTCGTCCTGCCGACCTCCCCGCCCTGGTGGGCCTCCGAACAGGGGATCACCGGCGAGGAGGTGCGGAGGATCATGGTCGAGGTCGGCGAGGAGACCTGGGGCGACGCCTGGCCGACGATGTACGGAGCGCTCGGGAGCAATCCGTGGGCGGCGATGCCGTCGCTCCACTTCGCGACTTCGGCGATGGCCGCGATCGCTCTCTCCGAAGCGGGCCGCGGGCCTGGCGCGGTCGGCTGGGCGTACGCGTTGGCACTCGGATTCGCCCTGATCTATCTCGGCGAGCACTACGTCACCGACCTCGCCGCCGGAGGCGCTCTGGTCGCGGTCGTCCGGGGCGGCGAGCCGCTCGCAGAACCCGCAGTCGCCGGCATCAACTCCGGCCTGCGGCGCCTGGAGCGGATCGCCAACACACCGATCATCTAGCGTCCCAACACACCGATCATCTAGCGTCTTAAGGGTGTCTCCGCAGGACTCGGCGAACGGGAATGGCGCCGCCGGACTGCCGCTGTTCACTCCGCGGCGCGCTGCACAGACGACGCTGCTCGTCGTCGTCCTGCTCGTCGCGATCTACTTCCTGTTCCCGAAGCTGGTCGGTCTCGGCGACTCGCTGAGCAAGCTCAGCGACGCCGACCTCGTCTGGGTGGTGGTCGGGATCGGGTTCAACGTGGTCGCGATCGCGACCTACATCGCGCTCTTCAAAGCGGTCGTCGGCGGCAACGTTCTGCGGCTGACCTGGGGTGAGACCTACGAGATCAACATGGCCGGCGTCGCCGCGACGTTGCTCTTCTCGGCCGGCGGCGCCGGCGGCATCGCGCTCACCTACTGGGCCCTGCGCAAAGCGGGAATGGAGCGGCGCGACGTCGGCCGCAGGATGATCGCCTTCCTCTCCCTCCACTACGTCTTCTATCCGATCGCGCTGATCGGCTTCGGGGTCCTGCTGCGAACCGGGGTGCTGCCGGGAAAGCACTCGGTCGAGCTGACGATCGTCCCCGCCGCGGTCGCCGGCTTCATGCTGCTGGGGGGCGCCCTCGTTGCGCTGATCCCGCCCGACGTCGGCCAGCGCGTCGGCCGCCACTTTCACGGCGAGCGCACCCACGCGATCGTCGATTCGATCGCGAAAGTCCCGGCGACGGTGGGGGAGGGGCTGAGGTTCGCCCTCAGGCTCTTCGTCCATCCTCGGCAGGGGGGCCTTGCCGTCATCGGCGCCGCCGGGTTCTGGGCGGCGAACATCGGGATCCTCTGGGCCTCGTTCCGGGCGTTCGGCATTCAGGTCCCGATCGCGGTCGTGGTCCAAGGGTTCTTCCTCGGGATGGTCGCGAATCTCTTCCCACTCGCCCCGGCGGGGGTCGGAGCCGTCGACGCCGGGATGATCGGTGCGTTCGTCCTCTTCGGCATCCCCGAGGAGACGGTCTTCCCGGCGATCCTGATCTACCGGTTGGTCGCCTTCTGGCTCCCGATCCCGCCCGGGATCATCGCCTTCTTCCAGTTGCGGGCGACGGTCCAGCGCTGGGAAGAAGTGGGGCTGCCGATCGATCGCCATGCTGCCCCCACGGCCCTCGAGCCGGCAACCGCCGGGGCCGAGCGTAGGGTCGAGCGGGAAGCTTGATGATCCCAGTCCGGGGCGTTACTATAAAAAGTAAAGTATTAGACTGCGACGGCAGGAAATGAGCGACGAGAAGAAGACCGAGAACGTGATCATCGTCGGCGGCGGCCCGGCCGGCTACACCGCCGCCCTCTACACCGCCCGCGCCAACCTCGAGCCGCTTGTCTTCGAGGGGTTCCGGTGGGGCGGGCAGCTCCAGAACACGACCGACGTCGAGAACTATCCCGGCTATCCCGAGGGGATCATGGGGCCGGAGATGATGAACGAGTTCCGGGCCCAGGCCGAGCGCTTCGGCGCGCGCCTGGTCACCGACGACGTCGACCGGGTCGAGCTCTCCGACGGCGGCGTCCAGCGGGTCCACGTCGGTGACGAGGAGTACCTGGCGAAAAGCGTGATCCTCGCGATGGGGGCGGAGCCGCGACGGCTCGGCGTCCCCGGCGAGCTCGAGCTCTCGGGCTGCGGCGTCTCGACCTGCGGCGTCTGCGACGGCGCCTTCTTCAAGGACAAGAAGGTGATGGTCATCGGCGGCGGCGACTCGGCGATGGAGGACGCGATCTTCGTCTCCAAGTTCGCCTCCGAGCTGACGCTGGTCAACCGCCGCAACGAGTTCCGCGCCTCGAAGATCATGAAAGGACGCGCCGAGGAGCGGCCGAATATCAGGTTCAAGACCCCCTTCGTCGCCGAGGAGTTCGTCGGCGGAGACGAGGGCAAACTGACCAAGGTCAGGCTGCGCGACACCGAGACCGGCGAGGTCGAGGACTTCGAGGCCGAGGGCGCGTTCGTCGCGATCGGCCACATCCCGAAATCGGAGATCGTCGCCGGCCAGGTCGACACCGACGAGGACGGCTACATCCTCACCGAGGGGCGCTCCACCCGGACCAACCTCAACGGCGTCTTCGCCGTCGGCGACGTCGTCGACCGCATCTACCGCCAGGCGGTCACCGCCGCCGGAACCGGCTGCATGGGCGCGCTCGACGCCGAGTGGTACCTGCGCGACACGCCTCCCTCGCCTGAGGCCCACTGGCAGCGCGGCGGCGAGCCGACCGAGATCGCGCCGACTCCGGGCGCCTAGACCAGCTTCTGGACGACGAAGGTCCGGACGCCATTCGGCGTCTCGACCTCGACCCGGCGGCCGAGCTCGGCGTTGCGGAGGGCGCGGCCGATCGGCGACTCGGCCGAGAGCCGGCCGGCGGCGAGGTCCGCCTCGGTCGACCCGACCAGGGTCCAGGTGTTGACAGCGCCGCTGCTCTCGTCGAGGACCTCGGCGGTGAGGCCGAAGGCGAAGGTGTCGGTGGAGCCATCGACCTCGACCACGACCGCGTTCTTGAGCCGTTCCCGCAGCCGCTTGATCCGCGTCTCGAGGTGGGCCTGATCCTCCTTGGCGATGTGGTACTCGGCGTTCTCGCTCAGGTCGCCGAGCTCGCGCGCCGCCTTGATCCGCGCCGCGAGCGCGGTCCGCGCCGGCCCTTCGAGCTCCTCGATTTCCTTCTCGAGCGCGGCGATGCCCTCGCCGGTGATCGCCTCAGCGTCTGCCATGGCGTCACCTTTGCAGATCCCCGGCTAAGGTCGGGGGGTGGCCGGCTGCACTCACTACCGGGAGATCGAGATCTACGACCTGCCCGAGGAGATCGCCGGCTGCGAGGAGTGCCTCGCGCAGGGGATGAGCTGGGTTCACCTGCGGATGTGCCAGACCTGCGGCCACATCGGCTGCTGCGACAACTCGCCCGGCAAGCACGCCACCGCCCACAGCATGGAGTCCGGGCACCCGATCGTCCGCTCGGCCCAGCCCGGCGAGGACTGGAGCTGGTGCTACGTCGACCAGGTCCTGTTCAGGGTCAGCGCCCCGCCAGACGCAGGGTGATGGATTTCCTCGCCGTCAGCGGGCTGCCGTTGGTCGGCGTGAATTCGAGCAGCGCCTTCACCTTCACCTTGCCTTTTTTCCTCAGCTTCCTCAGCGCCTTGCCCTTCGCCTTGAGGACAGGACGTCCGGTTAGCGGCGCCGCGCTCCCGGCCGCCGACCTCAGCATCCTCCTCTTCAGGGTCCTGCCGCCGAGAAGCACGACCCCGGAGCCCGAGGTCGCGACCGGCAGCCTGGCGGTGCCCTTCTTCCTGTTCAGGATCGGCCTGCCGAGGGCGAAGGTCGCTTGGATGTTGATCGCGGCGGTTTCGGTTGCCGTCGGGCCGGCGGCGTTGCTTGCGGTCACCCGGCAGGCGTAGTCGCCGACTTCGGTCGCGGCAAAGGAGCTCGCGGTCGCGCCCGGGATCGGCCTTTCGTTTCGCAGCCACTGGTAGGAGATGGATTTCGGTGTCCTGTAGAGGAAGGACTCGAGCACGTCAGGTGCCCACGATCCCGGTGAGCAACTGAGGCTGCGGGCCTGGCCCTCGACCTTCGGTGTTCCCTTCGGCTGCGTCTTCATCGGACCGCTGGGAGCTGCGGGCGAGGTGCTGATCACAGGTGCTGCGGTGTTGCGCGGGTCCTGGAGCAGGACCGGCCAGCTGGGTTCGTCGACGGTCGCTCCGGTCGTGTCCAGCAGCCCGAGCGTGCCGCCTCCGGTCAGCCCGGCGAAGCCGAGTGCGTCGGGGCCCCGCGCGGCCCAGTAGATCGTTCTCCTGAACGGGTCGATCGCGATCCCCGCAATGCTGCCGGTCGGGAGGCCGTCGGTGAATACGTCACCGCCTCCGCCGCCGTTCGCGCTGGCGAAGCTGAGCGCCGGGTCGCCGGAGTTCGCCCAGTGGACGCGGTTGGTCGAGCCATCGATGGCGATCGACCTCGGCATGTCGACGTTCGCCCCGGTGAGGTCGAGCGTGCCGCCGCCGCCGGTCCCGTCGAGGCTCGCGAAGTCGACGTCGTGTTCGCCGCCGTCGAAGTTCGCCCAGTAGACGCGGTTCTGGGCGGGGTACACGGCGACTCCGAGGGGCTGTTCGACGAGGCCCCCGGTGACGTCGAGTTCGCCGCCGCCGGATCCGTCGAGCTTTGCGAAGTAGATCTTGGGGTCGGCCCAGTTGGCCCAGTAGATGCGGCCGGCGGCAGGGTAGATCGCAAGGCCGTGCGGTTCGAAGACAGGGGCGGGAGAGGTGTTGAGGATGCCGCCGCCGGAGCCGTCGAGGTTCGCGAACCGGATCGAGTATTCGGCGCCGTTCCGGTTCGCCCAGTAAATCCTGCCCGCGGCGGAGTCGATCGCCAGTCCTTCCGGGTGGTTGACGTCGACCCCGGTGATCGGAATCTCGGCCCCACCGCCTCCCGCGATGTTCGAGTGGGAGATGCTTTCGGCGCCTTCGTTGCCCCAGTAGATCTGGTCGGCGGCCCAGGCCGACTGCGCCGCGACCCAGAGGAACGCGAACGCGAGCAATGCAGACGAGATCCAACGCGTTACCCGCATTGGTCGCCTACGTTAGATCAGTTGGTGGCGTGACGATGGGAAATCCGGGATCCGGCTCATCCAGAAGTCCGAGCAGGGCACCAAGTTTCGCGCCGTTCCCTTCGACCCGCAGCCGCCCGGCGGCGACAAGGTCCGGCAGGCCGGCGGATTTCAGCAGCAGCTGGTTCAGCGCCTCGCGCTTGACCACCAGAGTGGCGTCGGCGCCCCCGTCCTGGCGGCCCGGACGGTGGCTGAGGACTCCGTTGCGGACGGTGATCGCGTGCGTCTCGTCGGGATCGGTGACGACCCACTCGATCGTCAGCTCGGCATCCCAGGCGCGCGGTGCGTCGAGCCGGATCGCCATCGCGTCGAGCAGCTGGGGGACGGTCAGGCGGGCGATGAAGTCGGGCGGCGCGGCCGAGGTCGGGGTGCCGGAGACGCCCTTGCGAAGCTCCCGGGCGCCCATCAGGAAGAAGTTCCGCCAGGTCGCATTCTCCGCCCCATAGCCGAGCTGCTCCAGGGCGTCGGCCTGGAGCGCGCGCGCCTCGGCGTCGTCGGGGTCGGCGAAGACGACGTGGTTGAGGAGCTCGGCGACCCAGCGGTAGTCGCCTGAGGCGAAGGCCTCCCGCGCCCGCGCCAGCGCGGCCTCCGCCCCGCCGATCGCCTCGACGTAGCGCCGCGCGCGCTCGACTGGCGGGTGCTCCCAGAGGTGGGCCGGGTTACCGTCGAACCAGCCCATGTAGCGCTGGTAGATCGCCTTGACGTTGTGGCTGACCGAGCCGTAGAACTCGCGGCAGCGCCAATCGCCTGCGAGGCTTGGCGGGAGGGCGATCTGCTCCGCGATCTCGGCGCCGGTCAGGCCACGGTTGAGGAGGCGCAGGGTCTGATCGTGAAGGTAGGAGTAGAGCTCGCGCTGCCTGGTCAGGAGCTCGACGATCTCGGCGCCGCCCCAGCACGGCCAGTTGTGTCCGGCGAACATCACCTCGGAGGAGGCGCCGAAGGTCTCGATCGTCTCGTCGAGGTGGCGCGCCCAGATCCGTGGGTCGCGGACCAGGGCGCCCCGGAGGGTGAGGATGTTGTGCATCGAGCAGACCGCGTTGTCGGCGACGCAGAGGGCGCGGCGGTCGGGCAGGTGGAAGTTCATTGCCGCCGGCGCCTCGGCTTCGGGAGTCAGCTGGAAGACGAGCCGGACCCCGTCGACGATCTCCTCGCGGCCGGTCTCCCCGATCTCGACCGTCGGCGGGACGAGCGAGATCGTCCCCAGCGAGGTGGTCTGCCCGAGGCC